>JALFLH010000002.1 GCA_022774865.1 Clostridiales bacterium | reverse complement strand
GGCGCTGGAACAGCAAGTGGAAGTTTTGCAGGGGCGATTGAAGCAGACCCTCGGAACGAAAACCCGGTTGGAGCGTCAGATGGACACGCTGGATATAGGCGATCCGCACTATGACAGAAAAATTTCTGATTTACAGCGCCGTTATGACGAACAATATGATATTATGGTAGAAATCGAATCTCAGATCGATGAGCTGCAAAGTCAGATTCGCAGTATCCGGCAGGAGAAAATCTCAGGTGACAATATCTATCGGCTGCTCCTGGCCTTCGACGCGGTTTACAGCTCCGCTACAGAAGCTGAGCGGAAGGAACTTATGAAGGCCTTCATCGAAAGAATTGACCCGTACCCGGAAAAGAGGAAGGACGGCTGCTGGATCAAGAAGATTGTTTTCAATTTCCCGATGCCTGTTGAAGGCGGGGAAGTAAAAGAATTGTCCTTGGAATCTGATACTACCGTCGAAACAGTTATTTGTTTAGGTAGGACATGAAAACTACCATCTTGGGGGAAAAGGACAAAATGAGTATCATAAAAAATGATATACCGATTTTGGAATTTGACAGCGCGCAAACAGCGGTAATCTCTCCAACTCATGATAAATTGGGCTTGAATCTGCCACGGAAATGTGTATTTGCCTTTCTTGGGGATTCTTGCCAATGAGCCGGAACGGGTGGGAAACTACGCGGACGATCACTTGCTATTCATGTGCAGTTGAATTCTGCCGCAAAATGGCACATCGGCCAACCCCTTTTGGGGTCAGCCGATGTGTTTTTTTAGTCAGCGCATTTTGCAACGCGCCCTTCCGTATTTCGGTAAGCGCAGATAGGGAGGTCAGGGGGTCTGGAAAGCCGATTACGGTTTAATGCATAAAGATGCTCAGAATCAGCAATTCAACTAAACCAACGCCCCATGCGATGGTGGAGGTCACGGACCAGTTGCGGATCTGCTCCTTGGTATCCTTAATGCCCATCAGATTATTCACAACCCAGAAGTAGCTGTCGTTGAAATAGCTGAAGAACAGGGAACCGATACAGGCGGCGAAGGCACCCAGCATCATGTTGGCGCCGGCGGCTTCCAGAATGGGAGCGCAGATACCGGCAGCGGTGATCATGGCAACGGTTCCGGAGCCCTGAACAAAGCGAACGATGGTAGCGATGAGGAAAGGAAGAATGATGATGGGAATGGCGGTCTGAGCCAGCAGCTCAGCAACATAGTTGCCGGTGCCGCTGTCCTTCAGAATCTGTCCGAGGGCGCCGCCGCCGCCGGTTACCAGGATGATGATACCGGCGGAACGAATTCCGGCTTCCATTTCAGCCAGTGCGGTCTTGCGGTCCATTTTTCTGCCCAGAACGAAGATGGCCAGCAGCAGGCCGATCCCCACAGCGATAATCGGAGTGCCCAGGAAGGTGATGATCTTTCCAAAGCCGGTGCCGGAAATACCAACCGCGGAGAAGATGTTGTTCAGAAGAATCAGAACGATGGGAGCCAGCAGGGGCAGAAAGCTCTCAAAAGCGGAAGGAAGGGGACGGGAGGGGGAAAGAACATCCACCTCTCCGGCATCTTGGATCTGAGCGGGACGCTCCCAGCCTTCTTCGTTATCCGCAGGAAGCTGGTAGATTTTCTTGCCCAGCCACTGAGAGTACAGTGTGGCGACGATGGTCATGGGAATCGCGATGACAATGCCCCACAGGATGAACTGGCCAACATCCACACCGAAGGTTCCGGCGACACCCAGAGGACCGGGCGTGGGAGGAATCAGGGAATGGGTGATGACAAGGCCAACGGCCAGAGGCCCGGCAATGGCCACAATGGAACGGCGGGTCTTTTTGGAGATTGCCTTTGCGATGGGGCTGACAACAACAAAGCCGGAGTCACAGAAGATGGGGATGGATACGATAAATCCGGTCAAAGCCATGGCCCAATGCTCATGCTTTTTTCCGAATAATTTAATGAAGGTCAGCGCCATTCGCTCGGCAGCACCGGTCTTGTCGAAGATTTGGCCCATCATGACGCCAAAGCCGATGATAATACCGATACTTCCAAGGGTGCCGCCAAAGCCGGCAATAATGGAACTGGGAATTTTGGTTGGGTCCATACCGCCGATCAGGCCGATGGTGACCGCCGCGATGATCAAGCCGAGGAAGGGATGTACTTTGGTTTTCAAAATGAGAAGGATCAAAAGAACGATGCCGATAAATAGCGCGATTAGCATTTGAGCTCCTGAATCCATAATTACAGCTCCTCTCTATGATTCTAAATGACGATTTGGAATGCTGGTGAAAGCGGACCTCCCAATCTCACTTCACTGCTGAAGAAACGCGGGGGCGTATTTTACGGCGAGACGGACAGCCTCCATCATGCTGACGGGGCTGGCGATGCCCTTGCCTGCGATATCGAAGGCGGTGCCGTGGTCTACGGATGTGCGCAGAATGGGCATACCTGCCGTAATCGATATGGTGCGCTCAAAATCCAGCGTTTTGGTGGCGATGTGGCCCTGATCGTGATAAAGGCTGAGCACACTGTTGTATTTTCCGTGAAGAGCCTGGGAGAACACGGAATCGGCGCCGATGGGTCCGGCCACATGATACCCCATTTTCTGCAACGCCTCCACTGCCGGGAACACCTCCCGGACTTCTTCATCCCCGAACAGGCCATGCTCGCCGCTGTGGGGATTCAGTCCGGCAATGGCCATGGTTCCTTCGGTAATTCCCAGACGGCGCAGCGCGTCGGTGCAGCGGATCACATAGTCAATGATCCGGTCCTTCGTGACCATGTCGCAGGCTTTCCGCAGGGAGACATGGCGGGAAAGGAAGAACACCCGCAGATTCCGAACCTCAAACAAGGTCAGCGGGTCCTTTGTGTTTGTCAGGGCACTGAAGATTTCCGTATGTCCAATGAAATTAACGCCGCCGGCTTTCAGGGATTCCTTGTTGATCGGCGTTGTGGATACCGCGTCCACCGCCCGGCGGTTAGCCAGCTCAATGCTTTTTTCAATATACTGGTAGGCGGCTCTGCCGCACATTCCGCTGACCTTGCCCACTTGGAACTGGTCCATGTCCACATTGTCAATATCGATCAGGTTCAGAACACCAGGACGGTAGTCTCCTTCGCCGGGCTCGTTGACAACATGAATTTCCAGCCGGGGCATACCGGGGTAGTCCATGGCGTGCTCCAAAATCCTCCGGCTGCCCACAACAATGCAGCGGGCGGTGTTCTGGGTGGTTTCATCCGCCAGCGTTTTGATGACAATTTCCGGACCAATGCCGGCAGGGTCTCCCATGGGTATGGCAATTAAGGGATTCATATCCATTCCTCCGTTCTGAATATCAGCTGATATGCTGCTGTAAATAGGATACACAGGTGACCATGGCGTTTTCATTGCCGACCATGCCGCCCTTGCTGATAAAAGCGGTGCCGTCCAGTCTGCCGCCAATGGCGATTCCGTAGCCCGCAAGGGGTACCACCTCGTCCAGCAGCCGAAGGCCAACGGTGCCGGCTGCTTTATGGATGGCAGCGGTGATATCCCCGCCGGTGGAGTAGACGCCCTTGATATCGGGACAACCGGCAATGACATCCAGGGTAACCTGAGCGAACGCAGTGTTGATCCGTTCAGAAAGGCCTTCGGCATCCAAGCACCGCTTTTCCATATATGGTTCGAAGGGAACCCGCTTCTCCGGATCAATGCCGCATCCAATGACAGCCAGAATATCCGAGGTGCCGGACAGAGATAAGAGTGCCTGCGTAAGCCGCTGGATTTCTGCCTGACGGCTCTCATCACTCTCCAAAATCCGGGCGGTGTCCAGGAAAACAGGAGAGACGGGCATTCGCGCCATCAGCAGTCTGGCTTGAGTGGCTGCCACCCCATTCACGGAACCGATGGCGCAGAGGATTTTCCCGCAATACGCTTTGGGTGCGGGAGGGAGCAGTCGCTTGCCCATAATGGCGGTAAAGGGGCCGGGATCAACGGTGACAACCGGGAAAGCGGCCTTCATCAGCGCCTCGGCAATCATCTCCATATCCTCGGTTGTCACGCTGTCCACCAGAAGAATCCGGGCACCCGCATCCCGGGCTTGCAAGAGCACCTGGCACAGATGCTCCGCGCCGTCATGGACATCATCCAGATGGATAGGAGCAACCGGGTATTTGCTCTGCCTTCGGAAGAGGGAAAGGGCATCCGACGTATGGATCGGACACATGGGATCGCTGGCTGCTTCCGTTTTCCGCAATGGCCGCCCATTGACCATCAAGTGGCTTCCGATGAGCACGCGGCCCGATGCCGGAAAGCAGGGAACGCAGACGGCCATATAATCCGGACCGAGGGTATCCAGAAAAGCGTCCGTCTCACTGCCCAGATTGCCGCGCAGGGTGCTGTCCACCCGTTTCGCGTACAGCATGACATCCGGGCCTGCCAGCAGCTCCAGCGCTTCCTTTACCCGGGCGTATGCCTCTTCCGGTTGGATGGCACGGCTGTCCGTTGGCAGCACGAGACAATCACAGTCGGACAGGGCTGCCGCCTGATTCATGGCGGAGCGCAGGAGTGTGAGCGTATCAAATCCGTTCTTTTTTAGGAGCACACCGGTGGCATTGGCACCAGTCAGGTCATCTGCCACAACGACACATCTGGGCATGGGGTCCGCCTCCTTATAAAGATAATCACCACGCCGTCGCAGGACAGCGCAATTGACGGATGAGACGCGGCCTGTGCCCAAAACGCGAAAGGAGACAGACCGCGTCTGCGAAAAAGGCTAACGATCGAGCTTCCTCTACTGAATTCTGTTGATTTGTGTAAAAAGGGACTGCATTCAACTTATTTTTGATTATAGTGCATACGTCTAAATTAGTCAACAATTTTCAAAAGATTTTTGTACAATTTTACTTTTGTATTTTTATGAAGATTTTCACAGGTGATTCTGAACGCTTGCGGAGCTTTTCTCCGTTCCCATTCTTTACAGGATGTGCCCTATCTCCCACGGCGGGAAAACATACCACAGGCACGTTTTCTTTTTCGCCTTTTGAAACCCATAGCCGCCATAAATAATTGACGCCCAGAATTGTTATACGCAGGTGCTGCATCCGCTTCTTCCCTTCCGCCCGCACCCGCAAGGGGTGGGTCGGAAGGGAAGGGACTCTCCCACGGCCTTCGTCGAAATCAGCTTCGTCTGTATCATTTTATCCGCTTTCGCGAATAAAATGATACAATGCTCCGCTGTTTCTCCTCTCCGGATGAAACCCGCTTTGCTGGGCTTTCATCCGGTTATATCACCGGACTGTTTTTTAACGGCCTTTCGAGTCCCATTATCCAGAAAAAGAGAGGATACCGTACGGTATCCTCTCTTTTTCTGGGGTGGATAATGGGACTCGAACCCACGATCTTCAGAGCCACAATCTGACGCCTTAGCCAACTAGGCCATATCCACCATATTTGAAGTTAGAAGTAATAGTGAAGAGTGAAGAGGTGTTGTGTGCCTTTGGCACATTTTGAAATAGTCGGCTTTGCCGACACTTTACTTATTCACTATTATCTATTACTTATTACCTACTGCCGAAGGCAGTACTGGCACGCCAGGAGGGACTCGTTGAATCAAGGAGTTGCTCGATCAAGCCCTCGCAAGCAATGCTCGCCCGCATTGCATTTCATTGTTCGAGTCCAACGACACTCGGCGAAGAAATGTGGCACGCCAGGAGGGACTCGAACCCCCGGCCTACTGCTTAGAAGGCAGTTGCTCTATCCAGCTGAGCTACTGGCGCATTTCTTTGGAGCGGGTGACGGGAATCGGACCCGCGTGACCAGCTTGGAAGGCTGGTGTTCTACCATTGAACTACACCCGCAGACTCACACTACCTTAGCCTATTCAGCCAGAAAATTTTAGCATGAATCACCCGGTTTGTCAAGTTTTATTTCTGAATCTCCGGGATTTTTTCGTAAATCACATCCGCCACCGCCCCGTCCGCGCACTTGCAGACATTTGGAAACCTGCCGGCTACGACGCCGTCGGCGGGGCAAAACGCATAGTCCGCCCCCTCCAGCATGGGGATGTCGTTGTGCGCGTCGCCCACGCAGACCAACGTTTTCCGGTTCAACCTTGCCTGAAGCTCCCGGGCCGCCCGGTTCTTGCTGACTCCCTTGGCATGGCAGTCGATGATGCGGGCTCCTGCCCGGAAAATTTCCAGTTCCCCCGCGAACTGCCGCCCCAGAAACCGCTCCGCCTCATCCATCCGGGCAAGCTCAGCCGCTTTTCCTTCAAAAAGATCGGATACGGCCACATCCCGGATCTCCCCGTAAAGGGAAAATTTCAGAAACGGCCCCAGGTCTTCTCCGGGATGGGCAAAGGCGTGGGCACAGCCATTATGGGCGCAGAAAGCGTCCCACCTGTCGTTGGGTGTAAACCGGTAGTGGGCGTTCACGCCCTGCACCTCCACCACAAGATCGGGAAACCAGTTCAGCAGCTTCTCCACCGTCTGCCATAGATCCAGCCCGATGGGATGCAGTTGGGACAGCATACCGGTTTCCCGGTCATAGGCCGCGCTGCCATTGTAGAGCAGCAGCGGGACGTTGGTAGGCACCTTGTCCAGAAACGCCCGGGACATGGGAACGCTCCGCCCGGTGTTGACAGTGAAGGCGCCGCCGTTTTCCATGAAGTATCCAATGGCCTCCAGATTCCGCGTGGGAATGGTGGAGTCCGGCGCGGTCAGCGTCCGGTCATAATCAACGGTCAGCAGAATGTCGGAAAAATCAGGCATTTCGGGTTCCTCTCTCCGGAAAAATGAGGTGGGCTTATGTTCCCATTTTTTCCAGCTTCTCGATCACGTCTTTGAAATAAGGGGGCAGCTCCGCAAAGACCATCACGGGCCGCCCGTCCCGGGGATGGCGGAAGCACAGCGCCCCCGCATGGAGACACTGGCTGGACTGTCCCAGCTCCGGCTTTTTGTGGCCGTAGACCATGTCTCCCAAAATCGGGTGGCCGATGTAGGCCATGTGCACCCGGATCTGGTGGGTGCGCCCGGTTTCCAGGTGGCAACGGATGTGGGTATAGCCCCGGTAACGCTTCACCACCTCCCAGTGGGTCACGGCGGGCTTGGAGTTGCGCTCCGTCACGCACATCTTCTTCCGGTCGGTGGGATGGCGTCCGATGGGGGCGTCCACGGTGCCGCTGTCCTCCCGCATGGTGCCGCAGACGATGGCATCGTAGGTGCGGGCCATGGTATGATCCTTCAGTTGGCTGGCCAGAACCGTGTGGGCCAGGTCGTTTTTCGCCACGGCCAGCAGTCCGGAGGTATCCTTATCGATGCGGTGGACAATGCCGGGACGCAGCTCGCCGTTGATGCCGGACAGGCCGTCTCCCAGCGCGTACAGCAGCCCGTTGACCAGAGTGTCGTCCGTATGCCCCGCCGCCGGATGAACCACCAGCCCCTTGGGCTTGTTGATGACCACCACGTCCTCATCCTCATACACAATATCCAGCGGAATCTCCCGGGGGACGATGTCCACTTCCTTCGGTTCGGGGATGGTCAGGGAAATCTCGTCGCCAGGGTTGAGCTTGTCGTTTTTCCTGCCGGGGCGGCCGTTGCGCAGCACATTGCCGCTCTCGATCAGCTTCTGGGCGGCGCTGCGGGTCAGCTCCGGAACGGTTCGCGCCAGAAACGCGTCCAGCCGCTCCCCGGGCAGGTCGGCATGGAGCGTCATTTCTTCCCATCCTTCCAAAACGCCTTGTTGAAAAAGACCAGATGCACCAGCAGCATGATGCAGCCGCAGGTGATGAAGCAATCCGCCACATTGAATACGGGAAACTCCATAAACTCCGTTTTGATCATGTCCACCACATAGCCATAGCGCAGCCGGTCGATCATATTGCCCAGCCCGCCGCCGTAGATGGCCGCGATGCACCAGCGCTCCAGCCGGGTGAAGGGCTGGGGTTTTTTAAAGTATTCCCACAGAATCAGCCCGGTAAAGATCAGAAAAATCACTGCGAACAGCCACTGCATCCCCTCAAAGGAGGAAAAAGCCGCGCCGGTATTCTGCACATAGGTCAGCCCCAGCACGCCGGGAAGCATTTCGACGTGCTGATACAACCCGATATGCGCCACCGTCAGAAATTTCGTAATCTGATCCACCGCCACGATGCCGGCGGCAAACAGCGCCATATATAGAAACTGCATAACGCGTCCTCCATATCATTGTAAGATGGCTCCATGATACCATGCTGCCCTGAGAAAGTCAAATCGGGCAGGTACAAAAAAACCGCCCCGAGTATTCCCAGGACGGTGCTACTAAGAGCCGGATTCAATTCACCACAAACCGGGCCGCTTCCTCCCGGAACCGGAGAAAATCCGCTTCCGAGCAATTGGTGCTGACTTTGAGCGGTTGCCTGTAGTCCAGACTGAACATCACCATCAGGCTTTTCGCGTCCGCCGTCTGCCAGTTGCTGCTGACCCAGATATCAAAGCTCTGCGCCGATGCCAGACAAACAAAATCGCGGACATCCTGAAATGAATGAAACGCCACCCGAAACTCGCGGACCATGCAGCTCCCCCTCTGTACAAACTGTGCCTTTGTGTGTATAATGGGAAGGACAATCCCGGCGGCCCGTTTGGTTTTACCTGTATTATAGTCTGTTTTCCTGTTTTTTCAATTGACGGGTTCTACGATTCTTACAAATTCTTTGACACAAAATTGGTGGAAATTACTATGAAATTTGCTTTTTACACCCTGGGCTGCAAGACAAATCAGTACGAAACCCAGGCCATGGAACGGCTTCTGACCGAGCTGGGACATGAAATCGGCTCCTTTGAGGACGACTGCGACGGCTATATTGTGAACACCTGCTCCGTCACCGCCGTGGCCGACAAGAAAAACCGGGCGGTCATCCGCCGGTGCCGCCGGGAGCATCCCGGCGCGGTGCTGGGCGTCTGCGGCTGCTATCCCCAGCACGCGGCGCAGGCGGTTCGGGCGCTGGGCATCGACGTGCTGGGCGGCAGCGGAAACCGGCGGGAATTTCTGGACATGATGCTCGCCGCCGCGTCCGGCCGCGCCCATCAGGAAATGCTGGATAACGCCCTGCGCCGCAGGGAATTTGAGGTGCTGCCCGCCGGCGGGCTGGAGGAGCGCACCCGGGCCATGCTCAAGGTACAGGACGGCTGCGTGAATTTCTGCTCCTACTGCATCATCCCCTATACCCGGGGGCCCGTCCGTTCCGCGCCCCTGGAACTGGCTGAGGAGCAGGCGCGGGAGCTTGCCCGCCGGGGCTACCGGGAAATCGTGGTGACGGGCATTGAGATTGCCTCCTGGGGCGTGGATCTGCCCGGCAAGCCGGCGGTGACGGCGCTGATTGAGGCCATCTGTCGGGCTGTGCCGGGACTGCGAATCCGGCTGGGCAGTCTGGAGCCCCGGATCGTGACGGAGGAATTCTGCGAAAGGCTCGCCGCCCTTCCCAATCTCTGCCCCCAGTTCCACCTGTCGCTTCAGTCCGGCTGCGACACGGTGCTGCAGCGGATGCGGCGGAAATACGACATCGCCCGCTATGATGAGAGCGTGGAGCTGCTGCGAAAATTCTTCCCCGGCTGCGCCATCACCACGGATCTGATTGTGGCCTTTCCCGGGGAGACGGAGGAAGAATTTGCCGAAACTCTGGCCTTCATCCGGAAATGCGGCTTCGCCGATATGCATATCTTCCCCTATTCCCGCCGCCCCGGCACCCCGGCGGACAAAATGCAGGGGCAGCATAACAATGAAACCAAGGAAGCCCGCAGCCGGGCCGCCATCGCCGTAGCGGAAGAAATGAGCCGCACCTACCGTGAGAATCTCATCGGCACCACCCAGTCGGTTCTGTTCGAGGAAGCGGAGGATTCCTTCTACACCGGCCACGCGCCCAACTATGTCAAGGTATACGCTCCGGGTGAGAATCTCCACAACCAACTGCGAGATGTGGAAATCACGGACGTTTACCGGGATGGCGTTTTGGGGAAAATCCTCTTTTAAAGCGTGATCGGTGCGTCAGGGATCGTTTCTGCCCTGCGCCGCTCGGTATCGTTCCATTACCGCGATTAACACAAACCGTAGGGGACAGGTTTCCCGTCACCTGCAATTCTTCTTTCCCGGTACTCCAAACCCTTGCATTCCAAAATCCCCCATGTTATAATTCTTTCAAAGCTTTTTCGGAGGTTTTTCATGAAAACCCTGCTTCATATCTGCTGCGCCCCCTGCGCCAACCAGTGCATCGAGGTGCTGCGCGCCGACCATCTGGAGGTCACCGGCTACTGGTACAACCCCAACATCCACCCCTTTACCGAATACCGCGCCCGGCGCAACTGCCTGCGGGAATACGCCCAGACCATCGACCTGCCCCTGATCGAGCGGGACGACTATGGCCTGCGGCCCTTTGTCCGGGCGGTGGCCGACGACATTGAGCACCGCTGCGTCAAATGCTACGAGATGCGTCTGTTTGAAGCGGCCCGGCAGGCAAAGGAGGGCGGCTTCGACAGCTTTACCTCCTCCCTGTTCATCAGTCCCTACCAGAATCATGAACTGATGCGCCAGGTGGCCGAACGCGCCGCCGCCGAATACGGCGTGGAATTCCTCTACCGGGATTTCCGCCCTTACTTTCGGGCCGGGCAGGAATTCGCCCGGGAACACGGCTTCTACATTCAGAAATACTGCGGCTGCGTCTTTTCCGAGCAGGAGCGGTATCTGAAGCCGAAAAAAATTATTCCCTGATCATCGGAGGTTCTATGAATCAATTTGAATTTGCCGTTCCCTGCCTGTTTGGGCTGGAGGGCATCGCGGGCGACGAGCTGCGCCGCCTGAATCTTGAAAACGTCCGGGTGGAAAACGGCCGTGTCCTGTTTTCCGGCGACGAGCGGGCCATGGCAGCGGCCAACGTCTGCCTGCGCACCGGCGAGCGGGTGCTGCTGGTACTGGCCCAGTTCCGGGCCGTCACCTTTGAGGAGCTGTTTCAGGGCGTCTACCGGACAAATCTGGAGGACTTCATTCCCAGAGACGGCCAGTTCCCGGTGAAGGGTCACTGCCTGAACAGCCAGTTGATGTCGGTGCCGGACTGTCAGGCCATTATCAAAAAGGCCGCGTCCAGACGTCTGGGCGAAGCATACGGCGTGAGCTGGCTCAGTGAGACCGGTGCCAAATACCAGCTTCAGTTCTCCATTATGAACGATCAGGTCACGCTCTATCTGGATACCACCGGCCCCGGCCTGCATAAGCGGGGCTACCGGGCCGTGGGCAACGACGCCCCCCTGCGGGAGACGCTGGCCGCCGCCATGGTGATGCTGACCCGCTACCGGGGCCGGGAATTCTTCTGGGACCCCTTCTGCGGTTCCGGCACCATTCCCATTGAGGCCGCCCTGATCGCCAAAAACCGGGCCCCCGGCATTGGCCGCCGGTTCGCCGGTGAGGCTTTCTTCTGGTGCGCGCCGGAAATCTGGGGCGATGTGCGGACGGAAGCCAAGGATAAGGAATTTCATGGCAAGTACCAGATCCTCGGCTCCGACAATGATCCCAAGTGCGTCTCCCTGTCCATCAGCAACGCCCGGAAGGCCGGTGTGGCCGACTGCGTCCGCTTCCGGGACGGGGACGCCACCAAGCTGGATCTGCCCGCCCAGAGCGGAATTCTGGTCTGCAACCCGCCCTACGGTCAGCGGATGATGGAACAGCAGAGCGCCCAGCGGCTGTACAGTGCCTTCGGAAAGCATATTCGCTACGCCGACGGCTGGAAGAAATTCATCATCACCTCCGAACCGGAATTCGAGCATTTCTTCGGCCGCCGGGCCGACAAAAAGCGCAAACTCTACAACGGCATGATCAAATGCGACTACTATATGTATACGGATAATCAGAGAAAAAAATAAGTTGAAGATTTCTCCTTCAACTGACCATCCGGAGGATTTATGGAACACCTGTTCATCATCAACCCCGCGGCGGGGAGCTTCGACCGCACAAAGGAATACACCGCCGCCATCCACGAAATCTGCTCTGCCCGGAATCTGGATTACCGGGTGGAGGTATCCGCCGCGCCCGGCGAATGCGCCCGGATTGCCCGGGAGGCCGCCCAGACCGGCCGGGAAGTCCGCATCTACGCCTGCGGCGGTGATGGCACCCTGAACGAGGTTGTCTCCGGCGCGGCAGGCTTTCCAAACGCCGCCGTCACCGTTTATTCCGGCGGCAGCGGCAACGACTTTGTGAAGCTGTTCAGCGAGCCGAAGGCATTTTTCGATCTGGAGCGGCTGCTGGACGCCCAGGAGGTGGAATTTGACCTGATCGACTGCAACGGCGACCTGTGCCTGAATATCTGTTCCGTGGGTCTGGACGCCCGGATCGGCACGGACGTGGCCTCCTACAAGCGGATTCCCCTGCTCAGTGGCTTTCGCGCCTATGCGGTGTCCACCCTGGTGAATGTGATCCGGGGCATTTCCGAGCACTACGTCATCGAGGTGAACGGTGAGGTCATCGACGGGGAGCAGACCCTGATCTGTGCCTGCAACGGCCGGTTCTACGGCGGCGGCTTCAACCCGGTCCCCACCGCCGACCCCACCGACGGAATTCTGGATGTGCTGGTTGTCACCAAGGTTTCCCGCCTGAAGGTGGCGCAGGTGGTGGGCAAATACAAGCAGGGCCGGTACGCCGAGCTCTCCGATCTGATTCGCCATCTGCGCACGAACCACATCACCATCCGCTGCGACAAGCCCAGCGCCATCAATCTGGACGGCGAGCTGCGAACCTCTGATACGGTGAACATCCGGGTGTCCGACAAAAAGGTGCGCTTTTTCTACCCCAGAAATCTGACCTGGGCGGTCAAGGAGCCGGCCAAAGTGAAATGATCCATAAATGCCCACCGGAAAAGGCGGGGATCCGTAAGACAGTTTACGGAGCGCATCGGTACAGATGCGCTCCGTTTTTTATGCCATTATGCCATATGGCGCAGTTGCAGGCAGCTACCTTGGCTCCCCCCATGGGGGAGCTGTCAGCGAAGCTGACTGAGAGGGCCCTCTCCGCCCTGCGGGCACCTCTCCCATAGGGAGAGGCAAGTGCTCACTGCCTGACCACCAAATTCCAATTTGTAAATCTGTTTGGTTCCATGTTATCACATAACAGGATAAAATACAAGAACAGGCACAGCAGCGCAAACTGCTGTGCCTGTTAACTGTCTTATGAATACCGCCCTTTTCCGTTGGGCTTTCCTTATATCCGAATCTGAACCTCGCCGTAGGACAGGCAGTCCGTCCGGCCGTCGTCATAGCGCACCAGCAGGCGGCATTCGCCGTCAATTCCGCAGGCAACCGCGCTGCGGCTCTCGCCGCCGCGCAAAACGGTGATCGGCTTTCCATCCAGCATACTCCGGCGGCGGTACGCCTCCACATAGTCCGTCCGCTCCGGGGCACGGTAATATTCCAGAAAACGCCCCAAAAACTCCCCGGCCAGACGGTTCTTTCCGTCGTCCCGGGGCTGGTCAAAAACCGCCCCGGCAATGGATTCCAGTTCCGGGGGAAAGCCATCCTTCGGCGGGTAGACGTTGACGCCCACACCCACCACCGCGGATTCCAGCGCGCCGCTCTCCATGTCGAAGGAGGCCTCCGTCAGAATGCCGCAGACCTTTTTCCCCCGGACGAAAATATCGTTGACCCACTTGATCCGCGTTTCTTCCCCGGATACCGCCTCGATGGCCTCGCACATGGCAACCGCCGCGACAGCGGTCAGCTTCGCGGCCTGCCGGGGCGCATACCGGACAGGCCGGAGCAGAACGCTCATGTAGATCCCGGTATCCCGGGGGGAGAAAAACACCCGTCCGTACCGTCCCCGCCCCGCGCTCTGCTCGCTGGCCAGAACCGTGAAGCCCTCCGGCGCGCCCTGCGCCGCCGCGTCCCGGACGGCGGCATTGGTGGAGGCTACGGTGGACAGCACCGTCAGTGGAATCTCCCGGGCGGCACGGTTCAGATACTTCCGCACCCCCTGCACGGACAGGATATCCGTCTGTCCGGCGAGGCAATAGCCCCTGTTGGTCACCGCGTCGATGGGATAGCCCTCCTGCCGCAGGGTCTGCACGGCCTTCCACACCGCTGCCCGGGAGACACAGAGCCGCCGGGCGATTTCTTCGCCGGAATAGTAGGTTCCCCTGCCGGATTCAAACAGCTCCAGCAGTTTTTCCTTTGTGGTCATACTTCGCCCCTTTCCCAATGGCACAACCCGCTCCACTGGCAGCCGCCGCAGATTTCTTCCCGCTGTCCGGTCTCCAGAATCCGCCGCCGCACCAGCGCTTCAAAATCCCGGTAGGGCAGCACCGTCCCTTCCCGCAGGCCGCAGCGCCGCAGCACCTCCCGGTCGTAGCGGATCACTTTTTCCCCGGATTCGCAGCAGCCGCCCAAATTATGGGGGCAGGCGGCGCAGATTTCGTCCGTCTCCGCCCCCAGGCGGACGCACGGATTTTCTTCCAGAACGGCCTTCATTTCCGCCATATTCGTCACAAATTCCCCGCTGTAGCCCTTTCCCTGAAAAAAGGCGAGACACATCCCATGGTGCGCCCGGAGGTCAATCACCCGGTGTTCCACGCATACCGCCCTCAGCGCAGCTTGAGCACCCCGGCCAGCCGCCGGCAGAGCACCAGCGCCAGGGCCATTTTGATGAGATCGGGGAGAATGTAGGGGAACACGCACCAGCCAAGGGCGGTGAGCAGGCCGATTTCGCCGGTGGTGCGGGCATAGACCAGTATGAACCAAACCGTGCCGAACGCGTAGCACACCACAAGACCCAGCAGCATGGACAGCGCCAGCACCCACAGCTTTTTTCCCATCAGCCGCTCCATGGCCCACATCACGAGAGCCGTGAACAGAAATCCCACCAGATAGCCGCCGGTGCTGCCAAGCAGGCAGCCCACGCCGCCGGAAAAGCCGGCAAAAACCGGGATGCCCACCGCGCCCAGCAGCAGATACACCAGCACCGCCAGCGTGCCCCGCTTTCCGCCCAGAACGCCCACTGCCAGAAAGATGCCAAAGGTCTGTAGGGTGAAGGGCACCGTCGCCGGGATGGAAATCCAGGCGCAGACGGCGATCAGCACCGCGAACAGGGCAATATAGGCCATGTCCAGAGTTCTCATTTTTACGGGTTTTACTTCTGCCATAATATGGTTTCCTCCGTGTATTCTTTTTGGGTATTTTTGGTTTTTCCGAAGGGAGTATACCACGGGGGCAGTCTAATTGTCAACCATATATTTTTTTGGGTTTACAATCATTCCATCAGAAAAGGCGCCTCCGGAGAGGCGCCTTGCCAATGTAGGGATCTTACACCATGGCCGCGGTGATAATCGCCATCTTGTAGACCTCGTCGGCGTTGCAGCCGCGGGACAGGTCGTTGATGGGCGCGGCCAGACCCTGCAGGATGGGGCCGTAGGCCTCGAAGCCGCCCAGCCGCTGGGCGATCTTGTAGCCGATGTTGCCAGCCTCGATGGTGGGGAAGATGAAGGTGTTGGCATAACCCGCGACCTTGGAGCCGGGGAACTTGAGCTGACCCACTTCGGGCGCCACGGCCGCGTCGAACTGCATCTCGCCGTCGATCAGCAGATCGGGCGCCATCTCCTTGGCAATCGCGGTGGCGTCATGGCTCAGCTTGACGGTGCCGCCCTTGCCGGAACCGTTGGTGGAGAAGCTCAGCATGGCAACCTTGGGGTCAATGCCGAACACCTTGGCGGTTTTGGCGGTCTCGACGGCCACTTCGGCCAGCTTCTGAGCGGCGGACAACGTCACGTTGCCATCCTTGTCCACGCTGTCCTCATAGCTGATGTTGATGGCGCAGTCGCCCATGGCCAGCTTCTCCTCGCCGCGAACCAGAATGAAGCAGGAGGACACCAGATGAGCGCCCTTCTTGGTCTTGACGATCTGCAGAGCGGGACGGACGGTATCGGCAGTGGAGTAGGTGGCGCCGCCCAGCAGGGCGTCGGCGTAGCCCATCTTCACCAGCATGGTGCCGAAATAGTTGCCCTTGCTCAGCGCCTTGCGGCACTCCTCGGCGGACATTTTGCCCTTGCGCAGCTCCACCATTTTGTCAACCATCTCGTCCATACCGGGGTAGGTCAGCGGATCGATGATTTCGACGCCTTCGATGTTGAAGCCGCCCTTGGCCGCGTTGGCCTTCACTTCTTCCACGTTGCCGATGAGAATGGGGGTCAGGAAGCCGCCCTCCAGCAGCCGGGTGGTTGCCTCCAGAATCCGGGCGTCATGGCCCTCGGTGAAAACGATCTTTCTGGGATTCGCCTTCAGCGTTTCGATCATTGCATTGAACATGGGAATCTCCTCCATATTTCGGGCAAATGCCCGTTTTTTTACAATTGAATTATACATCATCCGCTTTCCGGGCGCAACCTCTTTTCAGAATTTTTTCCATTGCCCGTCCCATACGGAAATACTCTGGTTTTACCCAAAAATACCGAAAAAATTTATACAAATCCCTGGTTTCCGATTGAGAAAAATTTCTGATTTTTCAGATTCTCGGGTGTAATCCGAAAAAGCGGCATCTGATTTTTCATGGTCACTTGACTGTGTTTCATCATTATTTGACTATCATAAACGTGTCGTTTCCCAGAATTCCGTGCGAATAATCATATTTACAGTCAAATAATTTCATTTTTCTCTATTTGTAAGGTAAAACATGAAATAATTCATTGTAAAATTGCGTGATTATTGCATTCTGCCAATTGACGGCGAGCCGGATTTCTGGTATTCTATAGACACGAACCAAACAAAAAGCAATACAAAAAGGAGGCACCAACTATGGAAGCTGTTATCTGGCTGGTTCTCATGGTTGTCTTTCTGGCCGCGGAGGCGGCAACGGTATCCATGGTCTCGCTGTGGTTCGCGGCGGGTTCCCTGGTTGCCCTGGCGGTAAGTCTGCTGGGCGGCCCCATCTGGCTGCAGGTGGTGCTGTTTCTGGCAGTGTCGGCGGGATTACTCGCCTGCCTGCGCCCTCTGGTCAGATCGAAATTTACACCCAAACTGGCCCGCACCAATGTGGATTCCATGCTCGGTTCCGAGGGCTACGTCACCGCGGATATCGACAATATGAGCGCCACCGGAAAGGTCAAGCTGGGCGCCATGGAATGGACGGCCCGCTCCACCTCGGGCAAAGTGATTCCCGCCGGGACGCTGGTTAAGGTGGATAAAATTGAGGGCGTAAAGGCCTTTGTTTCCCCGGCAGAAATCAAGGTAACCCTGTAAATCCGTTCCCTACATTCAAAAAAACATTCAGGAGGTAACATTATGGGTTGGATCATTCTCGGAGTCGTCATTGTCATTCTCTTTATCATCGTCATTTCCAACATCGCCGTGGTGCAGCAGTCCAAGGCGTACGTCATTGAGCGTCTGGGCGCGTTTCAGGAGGTCTGGGGCGTGGGTATGCACTTCAAGGTTCCTTTCATCGACCGCATTGCCCGGAAGGTCTCCCTGAAGGAGCAGGTTCTGGACTATCCGCCCCAGCCTGTCATCACCAAGGATAACGTCACCATGCAGATCGACACCGTCGTTTACTTCCAGATCACCGATCCCAAGCTGTACTGCTACGGCGTGGAGCAGCCCATGATGGCCATGGAGACCCTGACCGCCACCACCCTGCGTAACATCATCGGCGACCTGGAGCTGGATCAGACCCTGACCAGCCGCGACGTGATCAACACCAAGATGCGTTCCATTCTGGACGAGGCCACCGACCCCTGGGGCATCAAGGTCAACCGGGTGGAGCTGAAGAACATTCTGCCGCCCCAGGACATCCAGAATTCCATGGAGAAGCAGATGAAGGCCGAGCGTGACCGCCGGCAGGCCATCCTGCAGGCCGAGGGTCAGAAGAAGTCCGCCATTCTGATCGCCGAAGGTGAAAAGGAATCCGCCATTCTCCGGGCCGACGCGGAAAAGCAGGCTGCCATTCTGAAGGCCGAGGCCGAGAAGCAGGCCGCCATTCTGAAGGCCGACGGCGAAGCCCAGGCCATCCGTTCCGTGCAGCAGGCGCTGGCCGACTCTCTGGCCATGCTGAACGAAAAGGCGCCCAACGACGCCGTGCTGAAGCTGAAATCCATCGAGGCCATGCAGAAAGTTGCCGACGGCAAGGCCACCAAGATCATCATTCCTTCCGAGATGCAGGGCCTGGTGGGTCTGGCCAACGGCATCGTCGAGGGCGTGAAGGAGCAGTAAGATGGCAAAGACAGACGACCGGTTCGTCAAAACCTATTCTCAGGGTGCAATGAATATATCCGAAATCTGGGTTGATAAGCAGACTGGCGTCAATTACCTTTTCCATGCCAGCGGCTACGCCGGCGGCCTGACGCCCCTTCTGAACCGGGACGGCACCCCCGTGGTTACGTCCGTTCCCAGAGATTACGACGAATAATCCCAGACAGCCCCCGGCAGAAGCCGGGGGCTGATTTTTGTCTGTTTGCGAATGGCTGTGAATCCTTTTTGTAATTTACTCAAACTTCGCACCCCATTTTAGGCGTAAAAGTGCCCACTAACCCCTCGAAATCGAGGAAACGCTTCATGTCAGCAGGCAAACCCGCGAGGAAATCCACAACGAGTGCGCAAATTTCCTCTTTCCTGGTAATAAATC
>JALFLH010000032.1 GCA_022774865.1 Clostridiales bacterium | reverse complement strand
ACTGCATGGAGCGGATGCCTGAACGTACCCCGGTTCCCCATGGTGTGCTGACCGTTGGCTCCGACCGGGGAACCAGCAGCCACCAGCACAATCCCTTTGCCATTCTCGCCGCCCCGGAAACCTGTGAGGAATTTGGTCAGTGCTATGGCGCAATGCTGGTGTATTCCGGTAATTTCAAAATTGAAGCGGAGTGTAGCCAGCTTCAGAGCACCCGGGTGGTGCTGGGCATCAGCGACCAGCGGTTCTGCTGGACGCTGGAGCCGGGAGAAGTCTTCCATACCCCGGAGGTTCTGCTGAGCTTCACAGATGGGGGATTGGGCAGTCTGTCCCGGTGCTATCAGGAGTTCCTTGCGGAAAATATTTGCCGGGGCGCTTACCGGGATACCCCCCGGCAGGTGCTGATCAACAACTGGGAAGCGACTTACTTCAATTTTACCGGGGAAAAGCTCTGTTCCATCGCCCGGCAGGCCAAGGAACTGGGCGTGGATATGCTGGTGCTGGACGACGGTTGGTTCGGAAAGCGGGACAGCGATTTCAGCGGTTTGGGCGATTGGTATGTCAACGAGGAGAAGCTGGGCTGCACGCTGGCCAGCCTGATTCAGAAGATCCGGGACATGGGTATGGACTTCGGTATCTGGGTGGAGCCGGAAATGGTGTCTCCCGATTCCGAGCTATACCGTGCCCACCCGGATTGGGCGCTGAGTATCCCGGGACGGACACCAGTGCAGGGTCGCAGTCAGCTGGTATTGGACTTGAGCCGCGAAGAAGTGGTGGAATATCTGTACAGCTGCTTTTCAAGCCTGCTTCGCAGTCACGAAATCCGCTATGTCAAGTGGGACATGAACCGCAGCCTGACGGATGTGTTCAGCCGGGAACTGCCCCCGGAGCGGCAGGGCGAGGCGGCCCACCGCTATGTGCTGGGCGTGTATAATCTGCTGGAGCGGCTTACAGGGGAATTTCCGGAGGTGCTATTTGAGGGGTGCAGCGGCGGCGGCGGACGGTTTGACGCCGGTATGCTTTACTATTTCCCCCAGATCTGGTGCAGCGACGATACCGACGCCATCGAGCGGCTGAAAATTCAGTACGGCACCTCCTTCGGCTATCCCATCCGGACCGTGGGCAGCCATGTCTCTGCCGTTCCCAACCACCAGACGGGACGCACCACGCCTCTGCATACCCGGGGGATTGTGGCCATGTCTGGCAGCTTTGGCTATGAGCTGGACCCCCAGAAGCTGAGTGAAGCGGAAAAGGAAGAAATTCGCCAGCAGATTCTCACGTTCCGCCGCCACCAGGACCTGATTTTCTACGGGGATTATTACCGTCTCACCAATGCCATGACCGATGATTATTTCACCGCCTGGCTGTTTGCCGCAAAGGACGGAAGCGCCGCCCTGCTGAATGTGGTCGTGGTAGCCCCCAAAGCCAATCCCTACCCCATTCATGTGCATCTGAAGGGCCTGCAGCCGGAGGCAATGTACCGGGAGACGGAAAGCGGCAGCGTGTATTCCGGTGCGGCGCTGATGTACGGCGGATATACCCTTCCCATCCTGACAGGCGACTACCCCGGCTTCCAGTGCCGGTTTGAAAGGATTTGATTGTCTTGGCATCCACAGAAACCAGCTTTGAAGATCGTCTGCAACTGTACTGGCCGGAGCTTAAGCAACGGTACATGGAGCTGTACCACGATGAGGAGATGCTGAAAAAGCTCCGCTACCAGCTTGCTGCTTTTTCAGAAGAACGCCGGGATTCTCTGAAGCAGCGGGACGCGGAAAAGCAGGAAAGTTCCAACTGGTATCAGTCCCGGGAGCTGCTGGGCATGATGCTCTACATCGATAATTTCGCCGGAAACCTGAAGGGCGTAAGGGAAAAGCTTCCCTATCTTGCAAAGGCCAACGTCAACTATATCCATTTGATGCCCTTCCTGGACACCGTACCGGAGCGCAGCGACGGCGGCTACGCGGTGGCGGATTTCCGGAAGGTCCGCCCGGACTTAGGCACTATGGAGGATCTGGAAGATCTCACCGAGGCCTGCCACGAAAAGGGCATGAATGTGTGCATGGATTTCGTGATGAACCACACCTCCGAAGACCATGAATGGGCAAAGCGGGCCAGAAACGGGGAAGG
This sequence comes from Clostridiales bacterium, assembly GCA_022774865.1. GTDB lineage: Bacteria > Bacillota > Clostridia > Oscillospirales > Oscillospiraceae > Faecousia. The sequence goes on along the minus strand of JALFLH010000032.1, from coordinate 56,464 downwards.
CGAATACATGAGCCGCTACTATTTCTACGCCGATCCCTCCGTGCCCCAGATGTACGAAAAGACGGTGCCCCAGGTGTTCCCCACCACCGCGCCGGGGAACTTTACCTGGCTGCCAGAATGCCGCCATTGGGTCATGGCCACCTTCTATCCCTATCAGTGGGACTTGAATTACGCCAACCCGGTGGTCTTCAACGAGATGATGTACAATTTCCTGTACCTTGCCAACCGGGGCGTAGATGTGATCCGCATTGATGCGGTGCCTTATATCTGGAAGGAAATCGGCACCTCCTGCCGCAATCTGCCTCAGGTGCACACCATTGTGCGGATGATGCGGCTGATTGGCCAAATCGTCTGCCCCTCGGTGATTCTGCTGGGAGAGGTGGTCATGGAGCCGTCCAAAGTGGCTCCCTACTTCGGAACCCCGGAAGCGCCGGAATGCCACCTGCTGTACAATGTGACCACCATGGCCACCATCTGGCACACCGTGGCGACCCAGGATGTGCGGCTGCTGCGGCGGCAGCTGGATATTCTCCGGACACTGCCCAAAAGTCAGGTGTTCCTGAACTATCTGCGCTGCCACGACGATATTGGCTGGGGTCTGGATTATCCGACTTTGAGGAGCTACGGCATGGAGGAGGTTCCCCATAAGCAGTACCTCAACGACTATTTCCGGGGCTACACCGGCAGCGCCAGCCGGGGAGAGCTTTACAATGAAGATCCCGTGACCAAGGACGCCCGGTTCTGCGGTACAACAGCCTCCATGTGCGGCGTCGGTCAGGAGAATTTCCGGGCAGAGGGTGTTCGGCTGGATTTGATGCTCCATGGGCTGATGCTGTTCCAGTCCGGCATTCCCGTGCTCTACAGCGGCGATGAAATCGGTCAGCTCAATGACGACAGCTATCACAACGATCCCAATAAAGCGGCGGATTCTCGCTACATTCACCGGGGGAAAATGCTCTGGGAGCAGGCAGACCAGATTGATGACAAAAAAACTGTTGCAGGACAGATGTTCGCAGGCTTGCGGGGGCTGGAAGAACAGCGCAAGGAACATAAGGCATTTTCTGCCGATGCCGATGTGTGGACATGGGACACAGGGTCTGACCGGGTTCTAGGTCTGGGGCGCTACTGCGATGGCGAAAAGCTGCTGGGTGTGTTCAACTTTGGCGAAGAAGCCGCGCGAATCCTGCTGCCGTTGGGCGCGGCAGAGAATCTGCTGACAGGAGTGCAGTGTGCCCGCACCATCTCAATCCCTGCCCGGGACTTCCTCTGGCTCAAACAAGAGGTATAACCTATGAATCATTATGACGTAACTGCAATCGGAGAACTGCTCATCGATCTGACCCAAAATGGAGTTAGCAAGCAGGGCAATCCTGTTCTGGAAGCAAATCCGGGGGGTGCACCCTGCAATGTGCTTTCCTTTCTAGCCAAGATGGGACACCAGGTGGGCTTTCTCGGCAAGGTAGGCAGGGACGGCTTTGGCGATCAGCTGGAAGCGGCATTGGTGGAGACGGGAATCGACATCCGGGGACTTTGCCGGGATGAAGCCGTCCACACTACCCTGGCGGTGGTGCACACCAAACCAGATGGAGACCGGGATTTCAGCTTCTACCGCAACCCCGGCGCGGATGTGATGCTGGCTGAGCAGGAGCTGGACGAACCCATGATTCGTTCCAGTAAACTGCTGCACTTCGGCTCTCTGTCCATGACGGAAGAACCCTGCCGCAGCGCCACCAAACGCGCCATTGCCATTGCGGAGGAGGCGAAGATACTGCGTTCCTTCGATCCGAATCTGCGCGCCCCGCTGTGGGATAGCTTGGATGCTGCAAGAGAACAGATTGTATACGGTCTTTCCCACTGCGATATTCTGAAAATCTCCGACAACGAGATCCTCTGGCTTTCCGGGAAGCAGGACTACGATGCGGCGGTGGCATGGATACAGGAGAATTACCACATTCCTCTGATCTTCCTGACGCTGGGTAAGGATGGAAGCCACGCATACTGCGGCGATGTCCGCGCCCAGCAGCCCGGCTTCTACGTGAAAACCGTGGAAACCACCGGCGCAGGAGACACCTTCATGGGTGCGATGCTGCATCAGATTCTGGAAATGGGCTGGAAACGCTACTCCCAGCCGGAGCTGGAAAGGATGCTCCGCTTTGCCAATGCGGCAGCCGCAATCATCACAACCCGGGCAGGCGCGCTGCGCGTCATGCCCTCTGCGGAGGAAATCCAGACCATTCTTTCCACAGGTGCCTAAACCTAGACAAGGATGTGAGGACAATGCAGAAACGGAAATCTGTGCCCGGACAAATGGAGATCGGCGTCAATGGTACAGATGCCGTTAATCGTGAGCCGGAAAACGCACGAAATGGATTGCAACAAATTTGCATCCAGTCCAAAAGCCATCCAAGGGAGATCAACATGGAAAAGAAAGAAAATTTTACAATCGAATCCTTCTGGGAAAAAGCGCTGAAAGCAGACAGCCTTCTTTTGTGGATTGTCGTAAACAGCGATCTTGCATCGGAGGGATATCTATGAGCACATCCTATTTTTTCTCAGCCCCTGGCCGCACGGAGATCAGCGGCAATCATACGGACCATCAGCACGGCTGCGTTCTGGCTGCGGCGGTGAATCTGGTCACTGTGGCAGAGGTAACACTGAATCATTTCGGCTTGATTCGCGTTCAGTCAGAGGGATATCCTGTGGTTGAGGTAGATCTGAATGATCTGTCCGTGCATGAGGAAGAAAAAAATACCACCGCATCCCTGATTCGGGGCGTTGCGGCGGCATTCTCCCAGCGGGGCGCACAGCTGGAGGGATTTGACGCCCGTGTGCGTTCTAGCGTTCTCCCCGGCAGCGGTCTCAGTTCCTCGGCGGCTTTTGAAGTGCTGATCGGCACCATCTGCAACGAATTGTTCTTTGACAGAAAATTGTCTCCTGTAGAAATCGCCCAGGTGGGTCAGTATGCGGAGAATGTCTACTTTGGAAAGCCCTGCGGCTTGATGGATCAGACCGCTTCCAGCGTTGGCGGAATGGTATTCATTGACTTCGAGAACCCGGACAGCCCGGTGGTGGAGCGGATCGACTTTGACTTTTCCGCCGCGGGTCATGCCCTGTGTATCATCGACAGCGGCGCGGATCACGCGGATCTGACAGAGGAATATGCCGCCATCCCCGGTGAGCTGAAGGATGTCTGCACATTCTTTGGGAAGGAAGTCCTGCGGGATATCCCGGAAGCGGATTTCTTTGCCGCACTGCCTGAACTGCGGCATCGGGTGCCGGATCGGGCAATTCTCCGTGCCGTGCATTTCTACCAAGAGAACAAGCGGGTACAGCGACAGGCTCAGGCGCTCCGGGACGGGGACTTTGACACCTTCCTGGATCTGGTTTCGGAATCCGGCCGCAGTTCCTGGATGTATCTGCAGAACATCACCCCCACCGGTGCAACGGAGCATCAGGATGTGGCGGTGGCGCTGGCGCTTTGCGATACGCTGCTTCATGGGCAGGGCGCTTTCCGCGTACACGGCGGCGGCTTTGCCGGAACGGTTCAGGCGTTTGTGCCGCTGGAAATGCTGGATTCCTTCAAAGAAGGAATTGAGCGGGTTTTGGGCAAAGGAAAATGCCATATCCTTGCCATTCGCAGCGAGGGCGGTATCCGGGAAAAGTAAGGAGGATTGCTATGAACGTATCTGCTTATATTTCTTCTCTGGTGCAGTATGGTTTGGATTGCGGCTTGATCGAGCCTTGCGATGGAAACTTCATAATCAACCAGCTTATGCAGGCGCTTTGTCTGGACAGCTTCGAGCCTTCCGCCCCGGTGTCCCTTTCCCTTGAGGAGATTTTGAAGGGCCTGCTGGATGCTGCCGTAGAGCGTGGCATCTGCGGCGAGGATATTACCAGCCGGGATCTGCTGGACACCAAATTAATGGGAATTCTGACTCCGCCCCCCAGAGAGGTACGGAAGAAATTCGCGGAAGCCTATCGGGAATCTCCCGAGACAGCGACGGATTGGTACTACCATTTCTCTCAGGATACGGACTATATCCGCCGCTACCGCATCCAAAAGGATATGCGCTGGAAAACCGATACGGAATATGGGAAGCTTGACATTACTATCAATCTGTCCAAGCCGGAAAAGGATCCTAAGGCCATTGCGGCAGCGAAGAACGCGCCCCAGTCCGGCTATCCCAAGTGCCTGCTGTGTGTGGAAAATGAGGGCTACGCTGGGCGGATGAATCACCCGGCGCGGCAGAATCACCGGATCATTCCGCTGGAAATCGCGGGACAGAATTGGTTTTTTCAGTATTCTCCCTATGTTTATTATAACGAGCACTGCATTGCCTTCAATGCTGCCCACACGCCCATGAAGATCGACCGCTCCGCCTTTGAAAAGCTGCTGGATTTCGTCACCGTATTTCCTCACTATTTCATTGGCAGCAATGCAGACCTGCCCATTGTAGGCGGCAGCATCCTGAGCCATGAGCATTTCCAGGGCGGACGCTACTGCTTCCCCATGGAACAGGCACCGGTGGAACAGGAGATTACCTTCCGGGGATACGAGGATGTCAAAGCAGGTCTCGTAAAATGGCCCATGAGCGTTATCCGGTTGGACTGCCCGAACAAAGAGCGGCTGGTGGAGCTGGCAGACAAAATTCTGACATTCTGGCGGGGCTACTCTGACGCGGAAGCCTTTGTGTTTGCGCAAACCAATGGAGAACCCCACAACACCATTACCCCCATTGCCCGCCGCCGGGGCGCGGACTACGAGCTGGATCTGGTGCTGCGCAACAACATCACCACGGAGGAACATCCGTTGGGCGTGTACCATCCCCATGCGGAGCTGCATCACATCAAAAAGGAAAATATCGGACTCATTGAGGTCATGGGTCTGGCAGTGCTGCCCTCCCGACTGAAAGGAGAACTGGCAGCACTGGAAGAAGCCATTCTGACCGGAGCCGATATCGGCGCTGACCCGGTGCTTTCCAAGCATGCTTCTTGGGTAGAGGAGTTAAAAACAAGGTATCGCTTTACGCCGGAGAACACTGCCGCTATCCTTCAAGAAGAAGTGGGGCAGGTGTTCTGCCGTGTGCTGGAGCACGCGGGTGTCTACAAGCATACCGACGAAGGAAGAAGCGCGTTCCTGCGGTTCATTGACGCGGTAAATCGGGAGGTTTGAAAATGAATGTATTGGTAACTGGCGGCGCGGGTTACATCGGCAGTCACACAGTGGTGGAGCTACTGAACGCCGGCCATGAAGCGGTGATTGTGGACGATCTTTCCAACGCCAAGGCAGATGTGATTGACCGGATCGAAACCATTACCGGGAAACGGCCTGCCTTCCATCAAATCGACTGCGCGGACGGCGCGGCACTGCGCAGCGTGTTCGCTTCCCGCAAGATTGACGCGGTTATCCACTTTGCCGGTTTCAAGGCTGTGGGCGAGAGCGTCAAAAAGCCGCTGGAATACTACAGGAACAATCTGGACAGCACCATGACATTGTTGGAGGTTATGGAGAAATTCGGCTGTAAGAAGTTTATTTTCTCTTCCTCCGCTACTGTTTATGGCCCCAACAATCCCCACCCGTACAAAGAGGATATGCCTGCCATTCAGTCCTCTTCTCCCTATGGTTGGACGAAAGTGATGATCGAACGGATTCTGACGGACTATGCCGCCGCCCATCCGGATTTCTGTGCGATTCTGCTGCGGTATTTTAACCCCATTGGCGCTCACGAGTCCGGCCTGCTGGGAGATGATCCCAATGGAATTCCCAATAACCTGATGCCGTATATCGGCCGCGTGGCGGCAGGACAGCTGGAAAAGCTGACGATTTTCGGCGGCGACTATCCCACACCGGACGGCACCTGCCAGCGGGATTACCTCCATGTGGTTGATTTGGCAGTAGGCCATCTGAAAGCACTGGAATACTCTGCGGCCCACGAGGGTGTGGAGGCAATCAATCTGGGCACCGGCAACGGTATCTCCGTTCTGGAGCTGGTGCACGCTTTTGAAACGTCGAATCACATGAAACTCCCATATGTGATTGGTCCCCGTCGGGATGGCGACCTTCCGGCCTTCTGGGCAGATGCGGAGAAGGCCCGAACTCTGCTTGGCTGGGAAGCGGTGCATTCTGTTGAGGACATGTGCCGTAGTGCGTGGTCGTTTGCAAGCAAGAGTGCAACCTAAGCGCTGATATCATCGTGTCTCTTTGCGCCGGAACACGGGTGCGTGTTCCGATCAATGCAGCGCCGCAGCGGTGCATAACGCGCGAATTTCCCGTGTTCTTCTATGCATAGAGAATCCCACAGGCTTCCCTCTTCGTGTTGGAGGATTGCCTGTGGGATTTTTTCGTTTTGAAATGAGTGCCCACAAACCATTTTTATTTGTGGGTACTCATTTCAAAACGGGCTGGGATTCCAAAGGGATGGCAATTCCTTTGGCTCTGGGTTATCCAATAGGGGCGAGAGCGCCCTGTTGGCAGGGGAATCCAAAGGGGACAGCGTTCCCTTGGCAGTGGTTTCCAAAGGCGGCGGCGCTGCCTTGGCAGGAAGAATCCAATGAAACCGGCGGTTTCGTGGCACACGACTTTGTTTGCAAAGTCTAGTGTGTTATACCTTTGGCGACCGTGGGTGGCTGAAAGGGGTTGTTCGGGGCAGGAACAAACGCTTTCAGTCAGCCACAGAACAGGCGGATTCTGCGTCCTCCCGGACGAGAAGCCCAGGAGTTTGCTTTAGCAGAATCCGCCTGTTCGGGTGTAGGTGGTGCGGCGAAATGGAGAGGCAGAGCGCAGCGGAGCCTTGGAATGGAGCTGCATCACCGGGGGAGCCAAAGGGATATCATCCTCCGTCCCGCCGAAGCGACACTACTCTCGCACGCTACTCCTCAAATGAAATCACCGTTTCTTTCGGCAGCTTCTCATTCTGACAGTTCAAAAGATACGAGATTGCGTATTTGGCAAAAGGCTGGGAAATCATTTTGTCCCAGTCTGCCAGCCGGATGATTTCTGCCGTTTTGTTTTCAAAGTCAAACTGAATCTCGCCCCATTCGCCGTCGCTGTCTGCCTGATACAGGTAGGTTGCGGCGGCGATTTTTTCTTTTCGCTTTTTCTGACGCTTTCGTTTCAGCACGATTGTATGAAAGAGACCATCCTCAATCAGCAGCTGCGTCAGCTTCTGTACGGCTTTCTTGTACCAGACGCTGGTAGATTCGCCGGGCAGTATACCTTTGTTCCAAGCATAACGAGTATGTCGAAGATGACAGCGTATACGTCGGAAAGCAATTGCACGAAATTGTCACCGATACAACCCTGCTGTTCCGTCTGGACTGAAATCAAAAAGCCCCGCTTCGGCGGGGCTTAGCTTTATGATAGCATAGCCAATCATTGTTAACGGAATTCTGGAGATTTTGATGAGCTATGCGTCTGCTGGGGCACAAACGGCAAACAGGACGGCGCACATTTGATGATGTGCGCCGTCCTGCGTTTTGATGTACTTATTCTCCTTCGGAAGGCTGGGGAACCGGTTCCCCGCCGACAACCTTGACGATGACCTTATCCCGCTTCTTGTATTTGGAGAGCTGGTCTTCCTCCCGGGAAATCAGTTCATCCGTCTCTTTGTTGTACTTGAGCTTATAGGTTTGAACGGTGTAGCCGGTATAGGCGGTGGTGATGACCTGACCGTCATGATAACCCTGGGCGGCAGCCTCGGAGGGGGTGTATTCCTCATAGACCGTGGCAGGAGCCTGGGTACTGAGCACCTCATACTCCATTTTTACGTAATAGTCCTTTTCATCCGTGCCGATCAGCCGGATTTTGACCAGACCGTCGGTCACTTCCGCTTCAATACGGATGGGATAACTGGTATTGTTCCGGAAGGAGAAATCAGGGCCGCCCCAACTGACCGTAGCGTCCATGCCCATGGGCATATAGCTGGAGACATAGCTGTGGGGGCTGCGCTTGACAATCTGCAGGTCTGCTACAAGCGTACAGTAGTACAGTGTCGAGGATACCTGACAGATTCCGCCGCCCAGCGATTTGACCGTCTGGCCACCGCTGTAGGCATCCGCGGCTTTGTAACCCTTTTCCTCGGTGCGCTTGCCCAGCGCCGTGTTGTAGTCGAACAGATCGCCGGGCTGCAGCACCATGCCATTGATGGCTTCACAGGCCAGTCGCAGATTGGTGTTGCGGTTCGCATCTTTGGAATGCTTGGTTTCGTAGGATGCCAGCACATCCCGGAACAGAAGCTCCCGCAGTTCGGCGCCCAAAACCTGGGGCGTGGTGAGCGTCAGCGGAATCTCCAAGGTGTCACCGTATTGTGCCTGCTCCATCTGCTGCTGCGCCTGCTCCAGGTCAAAGCCGTAGCCGTAGATCTCGTCTGTGACCTCGAAGCTGGACATATCCATGAATGCGTCCTGAGGCTCGCTGGCATATTCGCTGTGGAGTGCCTCCAGATCAATGGCGTCCGGGATGGTTTCCGGTTCCGTCAGTTCCGCGGTCACTTCAAATTTGTTGAAGCTGTAGGCGTCCAGCACAGCGTCGCAGATCCGGTCGATATTCACGTGCCGTCCGGGGGTGCCGAGATAGATAACCAGAGTTTGGCAGGGAGCATTTGCGTCAAAATGTTCATCCGCCGCGTTCAGAACCGGCTTGTCTCCCTCCAGGTTGGCGGAGGACTGAGAAAAGGTGCTGTTGAATTTTCTCCCGTATTCTTCCAGAGTAGTGCGGATATAGTCCGTGTTCAGACTGAGATAGGGCAGCAGCGCGATGGGGTAGCTGCCGGATTCCAGCGCGGCGCGGGCTGCCTCGTTTTCAGAGCGCGTGCCGGTACGGCCGTAGTTGAAGGCTTCCGCCACGACCGCGTCCACATCCAGCTTAGCGCCGGTGTCGGCAGGGGAAAGGGTCAGATCACAGTCCGGCATCCGCACAACCATGTCCATTCGGGTGTAGGTCTGATCAGTGGCCTGATGGAGCGCCTGAGCGGCCTGCTCCGGTGTCATGCCGCCCAGATTGATGCCTGCCGCTGTGATGTTATTGAAAATGAGTCCGTTGTCCCGGTTCATCCCAAAGAAATACCACAGGCATCCGATGGCGGCAAGCAGGACGGCGGCGGCCACGCTGCATAGACAGATGACAACAATTTTGCTCCCGTTCTTCCTGCCGGTACCGGCGGACGGACGGCTTTTTTTTGCGCTGCGGGAGCTGGAAAACTTACCCTGAGCGATGGAAACCATCTCCTTTTCCTGGCAATTTTCGATATATTGTACCACGTTTTGAGAAATATGGCAAGATGAGCGTCTGAAACTCAAGGAAGCCTTAAGAATTCAGACAGGCTCGGTAGCGCTGGATAAAGACCTTGGATTGCTTCAGACTGTCCACACCGGGCGCGAGCTTCAGACGGAGCGTGGGTTCCTTGGCTGCGGAGACAAACAGCAGCCGGTTTTTGTAGTCCGGGTCGGCGCACAGCGCGCTGACCGCGTCGAAATTCAGATTGGACAGGGTAAAGAGCACATCGCCCGCTTTCTGCTTGATATCCTTGACGCCTGCCTTTCTGGCGTTGGCGCGCAGCAGGGCAATGTCGATCAGATTCAGCACGCCCTTGGGCGGCTCGCCATAGCGATCCACGATTTCGTCCAGCAGATCGTCCGCATCCTCCTCGCTTCGGATGGCGGCCATCCGCCGGTACAGATCCATCCGCTCCTCGCCCCGGGATACATAGGACTGCTCCACATTGGCGGTCACATTCAGGTCGGCGGTGCATTCCGGCTCCTTGGGTGCTTCGCCCCGTTCCTCCAATACGGCCTCATCCAGCAGCTTCAGGTACATATCGTAGCCCACGCTGGCCATATGGCCGGACTGCTCCGAGCCAAGCAGATTGCCCGCGCCCCGGATTTCCAGATCCCGCATGGCGATTTTGAAGCCGGAACCGAATTCGGCAAAATCCCGGATGGCGGACAGGCGCTTTTCCGCGATTTCCGTCAGGTTTTTGTCGGGCTTATAGGTGAAATAGGCATAGGCGTGGCGGGTGGAACGCCCGACCCGGCCGCGAAGCTGGTGAAGCTGGGACAGGCCAAAGTGGTCGGCACCCTCAATAATCAGCGTGTTCACATTGGGAATATCCAGACCGGTTTCAATGATGGTGGTACAAACCAGAACCTGAATATCGCCCTCCGCCATGGACTGCATCACATCACCCAGCGCTTCTTCGTTCATCTGGCCGTGCGCCACACCCACAATCAGACCGGGAATCCGCTTCTGCAGCGCGGAGGCGCACTGGTCGATGGTTTCCACCCGGTTATGCAGGTAGTACACCTGCCCGCCGCGGGCGATTTCCCGGCGGATGGCGTCGTCGAGGATGGCGTTATTGTGCTCCATCACAAAGGTCTGAACGGGATAACGGTCTGCCGGCGGCTCCTCAATGGTGGACATATCCCGGATGCCGGAAAGCGCCATGTTCAGCGTCCGGGGAATGGGCGTGGCGGAGAGGGTCAGTACATCCACACCCTTGGAAATCTCCTTCAGGCGCTCTTTATGGCTGACGCCAAAACGCTGCTCCTCGTCGATGATCAGCAGCCCCAGATCCTTGAATTCCACGCTTTTCTGCAGCAGCTTGTGGGTGCCGATGATCAAGTCCACAGCCCCGGAGCGGAGGTTCGAAAGGGTCTGCCGCTGCTGGGCAGTGGTGCGGAACCGGCTGAGTACGTCGATATTGACCGGGAAGCCCCGGAAGCGGGCCACGGCGGTCTGATAGTGCTGCTGAGCCAGAACGGTGGTCGGTACCAGAATGGCAACCTGCTTGCCGTCCATGACAGCCTTCATCACAGCCCGCATAGCCACCTCCGTTTTGCCGAAGCCCACGTCGCCGCAGAGCAGGCGATCCATGGGAACGGGGGACTCCATATCCCGTTTGATTTCCGCGATGCAGCGGAGCTGATCGTCCGTCTCCGGATAGGGAAAGTTGTCTTCAAATTCCTGCTGCCAGGGAGAATCAGCGGAAAAGGCAAAGCCGCTCTGCCGCTTTCGCGCGGCATAAAGCTGAATCAGCTCGCCTGCCATGTCTTTGGCTGCCTTTCGGGCTTTTGCTTTGGTTTTCTGCCAGGCGTCGGAACCGATTTTGTTCAGGCGGACGCTGCTGTCCTCACCGCCTCCGCCGATATACTTGCTGACCAGATCAAGCTGGGTGGCGGGGACGAACAGAGTGTCGGAGCCTTGATAGGCGATTTTGATATAGTCCTTGACGGCACCGTCCACCTTAATCTGCTCCATGGCCACAAAACGGCCAATGCCATAATTCTCGTGAACCACCAGGTCGCCGGGAGTCAGATCGGTGAAGGAATTCAGCTTCTGCCGGTTGGTGGATCCGGTTTTTCTGGCAGGTTTTCGTTTTGGCGCGGCAGTGGAGAGAAGCTGGCCTTCGGACAGAATGGCCAGCCTGGAGTTGGGATACTCCATGCCGTAGGGCAGGGCACCTTCGGTCAACAGAATCTGGCCGGATTGGGGCATCGTATCCAGGGGAATGCACAGGAAAGCGGAAAGTCCTTTGTCCCGGAGCATCTCCTGCAGCAGCTCTGCCCGGCGGCGGGTGCCGCAGAGCACCAGACTGGAAAATTCCATTTTCTGGTAGTGCGACAGATCGGTGGCGGCGGTATCCAGATTGCCGCCGTAGCCGGGAAGCTGTTTGGCGGTCATGGGAAGCAGGATTTTCGGCGGGCAGTCCTCGGGATAGGAGGTTCCGCCGAAGGCGTCAAAATAGACGGTGGTACGCCCATGCAGCGTTCGGCAGAAATCCTCCCATTGGCAAAGAAAGTCGCAAAGCTCACCGGCCAGCAGGCCGGTTTGCAGCAGACTGTCAAGCTGCATTCCCATCTCCTCGCTGCGGCTGCGGGCGGCGCGCTTCAGGTTTCCCTGATCGCATACAATGCACACCGCGTCCGCGGGAATGAAATCCATCGCGGTGGCCATTTCAGGATAAATGAGCGCCATATAGCGGTCGGAGGCGGGATTCTGCAAACCGTTCTCGTATTTTTCCAGATCCCTGGAAAGGGTTTCGATCAGCGGCTCGTTGAGATTTTTCCGGCGCTTCTGTCGGGCAATCAACCGGTTCAGGTCGGCGCACAGTCCGTCCATGCCCCGGGGATGAAGCCGGGGCTGGGTTTCTCCCACAGGCAGAACCGTCAGTTCCTCCAGATTGTCGGTGCGGCGCTGGGTGTCCGGGTCAAAGCAGCCCATGGTATCCAGCTCATCGCCAAAGAATTCGGCGCGAACGGGACAGTCGGCGGCGGGGGAGTAGATGTCCAAAATTCCGCCCCGGACGGCAAACTGACCGGGGCCTTCCACCATGCCGCACCGGCTATAGCCGGAAGCGGTCAGCCGTTCCAGCAAATCGTCCAGCGGATATTCCCGGCCAACCTCCAGACGGAAAGCGGCGTCCAGAAGAACGTGCTTCGGCATGGTGCGCTGGCTCAGGGATTCCCACGTGAAAATCTGCAGCGGTGTCCGGCCGCAGGCCAGATCGTAAAGCTGGCGCAGCCGCTTCTGTTCCCAGGCGCGGGAGACGACCGCGGTGTCGTAAAGCGTCAGTTCCCGGCTGGGAAGCACGGGCGGCCGCTCTCCCAGAAAACTGTTCAGTTCCTCCTGCAGGCGCTTGGCACTCATGTCGTCCTGACAGATTACCACAATGGGTACATCCAGATGGCGGCGCAGTCCGGCAATCAGATGGCTCCGGTTGATTTGGCCGATGCCTGTGACGGCAGCGCTCTGTCCGGCAGACAGGGCATCGAGCAGCGCGGCGTATTCGGGAATTGCTTTCAAAATGGACAGCAGTTTTTCCATAGTTCACCTCTTTGCGGCAGCCGCCGCACGCGACAACGCGGAAAGGGGACTTTTGCACCCCTTTCCGTGATTTTCTGACGTTTTGTTACACTTTTCCGTTGTACCGGTTGGCAGCCTCCGGGACGCCGTGGTCGATGATGGTTAAGGCGGCTTCTCCCGCCCACGTCAGCGCGTTTTTCAGGGCCTTTTCTTCGGAGGCGGAGAAAGTGGACAGCACCCACGCGGCAAGATCATAGTCGGGGGTTGGCTTTGCGCCCACGCCGATTTTTACCCGGGGGAAATCCTGAGAGCCAAGCTCGGCAATAATGGATTTGATGCCGTTGTGTCCGCCCGCGGAGCCGTCGGGACGCACCCGAAGGCGGCCCGGCGCAAGAGAAATGTCGTCAAACAGTACGATAATCCGGGCGGGCGGGATGTTGAAATAGGCGGAAAGCTGAAGCACGGAACGACCAGACAGATTCATGAAGGTCTGCGGTTTCAACAGCAGCAGCTTCTTGCCGTTATAGTTGACCTGACCGTAAAGGCCCTGAAACTTTACCCGGTCAATTTTGCAGCCAAGGGACGCAGCCAGCAGGTCAATGGCCCGGAAGCCGCAGTTGTGGCGGGTTTTTTCATATTCACGGCCCGGGTTGCCCAGACCGACAATCAGCCAAGTGTCATTCATCATTTACTCTGCCATTTCTAAGAGAATTGGAATTTCCTGATCTGGCATATTATAGCACATGGGACGGAGAAAATGCAACCTATTTTGAAGTCTATTTCGATGGACTCGAAATTTTGTTTGTATTTCCACTTGTGATTATGGACGAGATATGGTATAATAAGAAAAATCAGAATCTATCAAACAGGAGCAGGTTATGAACGATACAATCAGAATTCGGGGCGCGCGGGAGAATAATCTGAAGAATGTGGATTTGACCATCCCCAGAGACAAACTGGTGGTGTTTACCGGCCTGTCCGGCTCGGGCAAGTCCAGTTTGGCCTTCGACACCATTTTTGCCGAGGGACAGCGGCGGTATGTGGAGAGTCTCAGCTCCTATGCCCGGCAGTTTCTGGGTCAGATGGACAAGCCCGATGTGGACGCTATTGACGGCCTGTCCCCGGCCATTTCCATCGACCAGAAGACCACCTCCAAGAATCCCCGCTCCACGGTGGGAACCGTGACGGAAATATACGATTACCTCCGGCTGCTCTGGGCGCGGGTGGGCGTTCCCCACTGCCCGAAATGTGGCAGGGAGATCCGCCGCCAGACCATCGACCAGATTGTGGATCGGGTGGAAGCGCTGGGAGCGGGAACGAAGTTTATGGTGATGTCCCCGGTGGTGCGCGCCAAGAAGGGCGAGCACGTCAAGGTTCTTGAGGACGCGCGGAAGCAGGGGTTTGCCCGCGTCCGGGTGGACGGCATTCTCTACAACCTGACCGAGGAGATCCAGTGCGAGAAAAACAAAAAGCATAATATCGAGCTGGTGGTGGACCGGCTGGTACTCAAGGAAGGCCTGCGCCGCCGCCTGACGGACTCCATCGAAACCGCCTGCTCTCATTCCGGTGGGCTGGTGATCATCGAGCTGCCCCAGACCGGGGAGGAACTGAGCTTTTCCCAGAACTATGCCTGCGAGGACTGCGGCGTCAGTCTGACGGAACTGGAACCGCGGATGTTTTCCTTCAACAATCCGGCGGGTGCCTGCCCGGCCTGTACCGGTCTGGGCTTCCAGCTGATCGCGGATGAGGATCTGGTGATCCCCGACAAGAGCAAATCCATTTTGGACGGGGCAATTCAGGCTTCCGGGTGGAACAGCGCCCGGACGGATTCCATTTTCCGGATGTATTTTGAAGCGTTGGCGCAGAAATATCATTTTTCCCTGAATGTTCCGGTTTCCCAATTGCCCAGAGAGGTCATGGATGTGATTCTCTATGGCACCAGGGGAGAGAAACTGAAGATGACCTATAATCGGGGCAACGGCATGGGCGTGCTGGAGCAGCCGTTTGAGGGCATTCTGAATAACATCAGCCGCCGATACCGGGAAACCCAGTCTGACGCGGCACGGAAGGAGCTGGAGGAATGCATGGCCTCCGCGCCCTGCCCCCAGTGCCATGGCGACCGCCTGTCTGAGATTGCCCGGGCGGTGACGGTCGGCGGAATCGGGATTATGGATTTCTGCCGGATGAGCATCGCCAAAGAGCTGGAGTTCATGGAGAACCTGCATCTGGAAGGAAATATGGCTGTGGTTGCGGAGCAAATTGTCCGGGAGATCAAGTCCAGACTGCATTTTCTGTCGGATGTGGGACTGTCCTATCTGACGCTGTCCCGGGCGGCAGCCACTCTGTCCGGCGGTGAAAGCCAGCGTATCCGGCTGGCTACCCAGATCGGCTCGTCCCTGATGGGAGTGCTGTATATTCTGGACGAGCCCTCCATCGGGCTGCACCAGCGGGATAACGACAGGCTGCTGGCAACGCTCAAGCATCTGCGGGATCTGGGCAATACCCTGATTGTGGTGGAGCACGACGAGGACACCATGCGCGCCGCGGACTTCATTGTGGATGTTGGCCCGGGCGCGGGCTGCCACGGCGGTGAAATCGTGGCGGCGGGCACGCTGGAGGATATTATTGCCTGCCCCCGTTCCGTGACGGGTCAGTACCTGTCCGGGGCGAAGAAGATTCCGGTGCCGACGCAGCGGCGAAAGGGAAACGGGCAGTTTTTGAAAATTGTCGGCGCGGCGGAAAACAATCTGAAAAACATCGATGTCACCATTCCACTGGGCGCGTTTGTCTGCGTGACGGGCGTGTCCGGCTCGGGCAAGTCCAGTCTGGTGAACGAGGTGCTGAACAAAACATTGCTGGGCAGGCTGAACCATGCCCGCACCCGTCCCGGCGCCTGCCTGCGGGTGGAGGGAATAGAGAATCTGGACAAGGTTATCGACATTGACCAGAGCCCCATCGGGCGGACACCCCGCAGCAACCCGGCAACCTACACCGGTCTGTTCAACGATATCCGGGATCTGTTTGCCTCTACCGCCGACGCGAAAATGCGCGGCTACGGCCCAGGCCGGTTCAGCTTCAACGTAAAGGGCGGACGCTGCGAAGCCTGCTGCGGTGACGGCCTGGTGAAGATCGAGATGCACTTTCTGGCGGATGTGTATGTCCCCTGCGAGGTCTGCAAGGGTGCCCGATACAACCGGGAGACGCTGGAGGTGCTCTATAAAGGCAAAAATATCTCTCAGGTTTTGGATATGACCGCGGAGGAGGCAGTGGATTTCTTTGAAAATCTGCCGAAAATCCGCCGGAAGGCGCAGACATTGGTGGAGGTGGGCCTTGGCTATGTGAAGCTGGGACAGTCCAGCACCACCCTCTCCGGCGGCGAAGCCCAGCGGGTGAAGCTGGCCACGGAGCTGGCGAGGGTATCCACCGGAAAGACCATCTATATTTTGGACGAACCGACCACGGGTCTGCACGCGGCGGATGTGCATAAGCTGATTGAAGTGCTGCAAAAGCTGGTGGATGCGGGCAACACGGTACTGGTCATTGAGCATAATCTGGATGTGATCAAAACGGCGGATTACCTGATTGACCTTGGCCCCGAGGGCGGTGATCAGGGCGGCTTTGTGGTGGCGTCTGGTACGCCGGAAGCGGTGGCGGCTGTGCCGGAGAGCTATACGGGTCAGTATCTGAAGCCGTATCTGAAAAAGTGAAAAGCGCACCGCAAAAGCGGTGCGCACAGTTACTGAGATTCTTTGATGCGATAGACGGAAGCGGAAAGCGTGTCGGATAGCTCAATCATGCCGTGATCCCATTCCCCTGCGTAATCTACCCGGAGAACCGGCGAACAGACCCGGTCGGTGTTTTCGGAGCGGATGGCGATGGTCATAGTGACCCGGGTGCCGGCACCTTCGGGATGATCCACCAGCACGGTTCCGCCATGAAGGGCGGCGGTGGCGCGGATCAATACCATGCCCAGACCGATGCCATAGCGCCTGTCTTCCACGCCCGGTTCCCGGGAGAACCGGTTGAAGACGCTGCCGCGCATTTGCTCAGGAATACCGCTTCCATTGTCCGTAACCGAGAGGTACAGCTTGTGCCCCCGGCGGGTCAGCTTTGCCTGGATGGAACCGCCCTGACCGGTGAATTTAGCGGCGTTGGAAATCATATTTAAGACGGCACGTTCCAGCTTCTCTCCATCCGTCAGACAGTAGACCGGTTCGGGCAGTCCCTCATATTCCAGTGTAATGCCGGCATCGGCGACCAGCGCGGCCGCGTGGGCGAAGATTTCACTGAGCAGGGCACAGACGTTCCGAATCTCCTGATGGGTGCCCGGATCGGACAGATACCGGCTGGCGTCGGACATATTGCCGATGACGCGCAGCATCTGAAACAGACCCCGGTTCATGTGGGCAGCCTGCTCCTGCGCGACCGGATCGTCCCCCATTGCGGACAACGGGAAGAGACGTTCTGCGGTAATCATGATATTGGCCAGAGATTCCCGCAGTTCCCGGGCGGCCAGCGCCATGGCCTGAAGCTCCCGGTTGTCCGCGTCCTGTTCCAGACAGAACACGTCGAACTCCTGCATCCGTGTGACGGACGCGCCGATGGATGTCCCGGAAACGGACAGATTGAGATAAAGACAGCCGCCGGTAAATGCGGCATACTCCTCCGCGCCGGTTTGCAGGATGGTGTCGATTCGGGTGCCCGCTTCAATCAGATGAGCGGCAGCGGCTGGATTCACTTTTGTGATCATACCATCTTTGACGCAGAAAGCGGGGCGGGCGATCAGATCCAGCATCCCCATTGCATCTGTAAATTCTTCCATGATGTTCCTCCTCATGGTGGTAGCTTGTGCAAAATTCGGGAAAACTTACGCATCCGGTTTCGGCGAAAAGTGCCCCGCGTTCTTATTTTAGCGAAAGAAAAGGAAAATAGCAAGGGTAAAACCAACGAGAGGTGAAAAATATGTCGAACCATGACGGCCATCGGGAGCGCCTGCGGGAGCGGTTCCGAAAAGAGGGACTGGCAAACTTTCAGGAACACGAGGTATTGGAGCTGTTCCTCTTTTACTGTCTGCCCCGGAAGGATACAAATGAGCTGGGGCACGCGCTGATCAAACGGTTCGGCAGCCTGGCCAACGTGCTTGAGACACCGGCGGAGGAACTGGCCAAGCTGCCGGGAATGGGAATCAATGCGGCCACGTTTCTGACGCTGATTGCCCAGTTGGAGCGGTACTACCTGATGCATAAAAACGATGAGAAAATTCTTGCCAGTCTGGATGACTGCGGCAAATATCTGGAAAACTGTTTTCGAAATCAGCGGAATGAAACGGTTATGCTGCTTTGTCTGGATGCCAAATGCAAGGTGATAAGCTGCAACGAGGTGGGGCAGGGCAGCGTGAATTCGGCGGCGGTTCCGATCCGGCGGGTTGTGGAAATGGCGCTGGGCGTGAACGCCTCCTCCGCCATTCTGGCACATAATCATCCCAGCGGTCTTGCCATCCCCTCCGGGGAGGATATCCAGACGACCCGGCGGCTGGCGCTGGCGCTGGACGCTGTGGAGATTCAACTCGTGGATCATATCATTGTGGCGGATAGCGACTATGTTTCCCTGCGTCAGTCCGGTTTGTACCATCCGGACGAATGCAGGATCAGCCTGTGACAGGGGGGGAGAAATCATTGGATCAATTCAAGCTGGTTTCGGAATATAAGCCCTCAGGCGATCAGCCGGAGGCAATTGAGGCGCTGGTCAACGGCGTGAACTGGGGACTGCGGGAGCAGACCCTGCTGGGTGTGACCGGTTCCGGCAAGACGTTCACCATGGCATCGGTGATTGAGAAGCTGAACCGTCCCACACTGGTGCTGGCACACAACAAGACGCTGGCCGCCCAGCTTTGCAGCGAATTCCGGGAGTTCTTCCCGGACAACGCGGTGGAGTATTTTATCTCCTATTATGATTATTACCAGCCGGAAGCCTATATCGCCCACACGGATACCTATATTGAAAAAGATGCCTCCGTCAACGAGGAAATCGACCGGCTCCGCCATTCGGCCACGTCGGCGTTGTTTGAGCGGCGGGATGTGATTGTGGTCAGCTCGGTGAGCTGCCTGTATGGCCTGGGTGACCCCATCGATTACAAGAGCATGGTCATCTCCCTGCGTGTGGGACAGGAGCGTCCGCTGGATGAGATACTGAAAAAGCTGACAGAGATCCGCTACGAGCGTAACGATCTGGATTTTTCCCGGAACAAGTTCCGGGTGCGGGGAGACACGCTGGAGGTGTACCCCGCCTACTGGTCGGGACGCGCCATCCGGGTGGAGTTTTTTGGGGACGAAATCGACCGGATCAGCGAAATCAACGCGGTGTCCGGCATGGCGGAGCGATATGTGGATCATATTGCCATCTACCCGGCCAGTCATTATGTGGCGTCGAAGGAGAAGCTCCAGCGTGCCATGCTGGAAATCCAGCGGGAATGCGATGAGCAGGTGGCCTGGTTCCGCGCCC
Organism: Clostridiales bacterium; assembly: GCA_022774865.1. Classification (GTDB taxonomy): domain Bacteria; phylum Bacillota; class Clostridia; order Oscillospirales; family Oscillospiraceae; genus Faecousia. The sequence goes on along the minus strand of JALFLH010000032.1, from coordinate 37,164 downwards.
ATGACAAACTGATTGAAGCCCAGCGGATTGCCCAGCGGACGGCTTATGATCTGGAGATGATGACCGAAATCGGATTCTGCAACGGCATTGAGAACTATTCCCGGGTCATTCAGGGGCGGAAACCCGGCACCCCCCCCACCACACTGCTGGATTATTTCCCGGATGACTTTCTCATGTTCATCGATGAGAGCCATGTGACATTGCCCCAGTGCCGGGCGATGTACGCAGGAGACCGCAGCCGCAAGGACGCACTGGTGAACTATGGGTTCCGTCTGCCGTCCGCCTATGATAACCGTCCGCTGAATTTCAGGGAGTTCGACGACAAGATCAATCAGGTGATCTATATTTCCGCCACCCCGGGCGAATACGAGCGAACCCGCTCCGGCCAGATTGTGGAACAGGTGATCCGTCCCACCGGACTGCTGGATCCGGTGGTAGAGGTGCGCCCCATCGAAGGACAGATCGACGACCTGATCGGAGAAATCAATGCCCGTACCGCCCGGCAGGAGCGGGTGCTGGTGACGACCCTGACCAAGAAGATGGCAGAGGATTTGACGGTTTACCTGCAAAAAGCGGGCATCAAGGTGCGCTATATGCACTCCGACATCGGTGCCATGGAGCGCATGGAGATCATCCGGGATCTGCGGATGGCGAAATTTGACGTTCTGGTGGGCATTAATCTGCTGCGGGAGGGTCTTGACCTGCCGGAGGTGAGTCTGGTGGCCATTCTGGACGCGGATAAGGAGGGATTCCTACGCTCGGAAACCAGCCTGATTCAAACCATTGGCCGGGCGGCGCGGAACGCCGGGGGCAGGGTGATTATGTACGCGGACAGCGTGACGCCTTCCATGCGTTCAGCCATGGACGAGACAGCCCGGCGGCGGGAGATCCAATCCGCCTTTAATCAGGCGCACGGCATTACCCCGCAGACGATCATCAAGCCGGTTCGGGATTTGATAGAGATTTCTTCGCCCACGGCTGAGCGAAAGAGTCGAAACGGCGTAAAAATGACAAAGGCCGAAAAAGAGCGGGAGATTGCCCGCCTGGAAAAGCAGATGAAGGAAGCGGCGAAGATGATGGAGTACGAGTATGCTGCTGTCTTACGGGATCAGATCATCGAGCTGCGCGGCAACGGCGCGAATTGACTTCCGGCAAAAGGATTGATTATTCCCCCGGTTTTCTGAGGAGAAAACCGGGGGAAGGCTTATTTTGCGGAATAGAAGTTTTCTTCATAATAAGAGGAGGCTTTGGCCAGCTCCCGATTGAAGCGGTCAAAACCATGCTGTTCGGTCAGAGTGGCCTGCGTGGAGAAAAGGTTGGTGCCCAGCCCCAGACGGTCGCCCTCAATCCGGCAGCCCATGGCAGCCAGCGTGGTGGGAAACAGATCCACGGCGCAGTATTCCCGGTTTTGGGTCTTGGCCGGTTCGACGGCGGCGTTGATGAAACAATTGTACACCAAACGCTGATAGTCATCGGGAACATTGCGTTCGATGTAGCCGTTGTCCATGCTCTCATGATCGCCGACGATGATGACCGTGGTGTTTTCGTAAAAGCTCTGAGCCTGAATCCATTCCACAAAGGCCGCAACCTGGCGGCTGGAGCAGGAGATAGACTGGTCGTAGGTTTCTCCGCTGGCGCTCGGCTGGCACAGCGCACATTGGTAGCCGCCCACATGGTGGGTATCCACGGTGAGTATGGTGAAAGCGAAGGGCTGCTCCTGCGCGGCAATTTTGGTCAGTTCCTGTCTGGCGTATTCGAACAGATGCAGATCCTCCATGCCCCACCAGATGAAATAATCGCTGGGCACGATGCCGTCCTGACGGGCGGTGTAGATGTCATACACCTTGTCCATGCCGTGCTGGAGGAAATAGGGCTTCCGCCCACCGAAGCTGGCATCGGAACCGACCATCAGCGCCTGATAGTATCCGGCATCGTGGAGGATGGAGGTGAGGGAGGTGACGCCGGGGAGAAAATCTTCGCCGGAGGAGCCGTATTTATTCACATCCTCGGTGGGCGTTTTCAGCGGAATGCCGGCGGTCTGAGCAACCATAGAGCCGACCGTCCACGTGGCACCCGCAGCGGTATAAAACCCGCCCACGTCGGAATCGCCGTTGGAAAAGCAGATGTTATCCTTCGCAAGCTGATACAGCTCCGGGATTAGATTCTCATCCATGGCACCGCCCAGCTCCTTTGACAGGAACGTGGTTTCCATGGATTCCAGATAGATATAAATCAGGTTGCGCTTTTTCTCGGGGAAAGAGATTTCAACGGAATCCGGGTTCACATAACTGGTTTCATACAGGTCGCTGTCGTTGATTTGATCGGAAATGTATTCCACCAGACCCACGTCGAAGGCGGCAAAAACAATCAATCCCGCGGATAAGAGCAGCGCAACGGGAACTGAAGGAAAGCGTCGTGGACGGGAGGATTGATATTTGCCGGTTGCGTTCCGGCGTAGCAGGAAGAAAAAAAGAAAACTGGCAAGCCCGGTACATAGCACAGACGGCAGCAGCGCCTGCAGCAGATACTGAAAGACAAGACCGCTTTGTACGCCGCCCAGACTGGCGGTCAGCGTATAAAGGATGGAGTCAAAGCCGGTTCGGCCGTAAACACGGACAAACCAGCGGGCGGAAAAGAAGCAGAGAAAGGCAATCAGCACCACGGCGGTGCAGATCAGGGGTGGAAATAAGGAGAATCTTCTCTTTTTTCTGGGAAGTGTCTGATTCATGTGTCTATCGCCTCGCGGGATGAAGTTATCTCTGCTATTCTATCAGAGATGGGCAGAAGAATCAAATGAAGTTTTTATGACGGATCTTCCACATACCGAAAGCGCGGGCCGTGATAACCATCCCGGTCAACAGTCTCGCTCCACATGGACAGGGGACGCACCCACAGCCCACCCGCGCCGTACAGCGCGCGATACACGACCATCGGTTCCATGGTTTCGGAGTGGGTGGCAATGGCAATCAGTTCGTATTCACCACCCTTAAAATGGCGGTATTTTCCGGGTTTCGGATTCATATTCAGAACCTCCATAAGAAAAATGCGCCGGGTTTCTCCCGGCGCATTTTTGTGAATTCAGGACTGGGGGACGCTGCCGCGCTGGGAATTCAGCAGGGACTTGGCGTCAAAATAGGATGCGTACATGGAAGCGGCGTTGGCCATCTTTGTTCCGGTGACTTCAATCCGAACCTGACGGACATACTCGCTGGACACCTTCATGGAGGAACTGCTGCCGCTGGTGATGAAATAGCGGAAGCCAGCCTCCCGGAGGACGTTGTACTTGCTGCCGGTGTAGTCGCCGGTGGAGCTGATGTCGCTGCTCTTGGCATAGACCAGAGTGTTAACCTGCCCGACAATGGGTGCCACTTCCTTGGTCCAGTTGGAGAGGTCAGCCTGAATTTCGGAGGCGTTCTTGGCACCGTAATCAACGTTGCTGTAAGTGTAGCAGGCGATCCGGTATCCAGCCTCGGTCAGCGCGGCGACGATTTCCTTGGCACCGGAAACCTGCGCATCGTAGTATTCCTGTCCCTTGCTGGTGATGACGGAGCCGTTGGTACGGTAGCCGAATACGCCTTCATGTCCGGTAATGGCCAAAATGGCGCGGGAACCCTGATAGCAGAAGTCGGGATGTTCCGCGATAAACGACTCCAGAATGGGCACCAGATCGTAGTCGCCCACCACGGTTTCACCGGAGGCGTTGACCATCTCTGCCTTGATTTCGCCGTTCTGAAGCACCAGACGGGAAGCAAAGCCTGCGCCATTCTTATCAGGCGTGCCGTCACCGTCGCCGTCAATCATGTAGTTGAAGTAGTTGACCATGGTTTCGGTCAGCATGAATGGCTTTTTACCGTCGGGCAGATAGAGCGGCTTGGCGGAGTAAGTGACCGTGCCCGTGCCGTTGGTGTCCGTCTCGGCAATGAAGCTGTCCAGATCCACCAGAACGTAGTTGTTCGCGTAGAGCTGCTCCAGAATTTTCAGGAATTCGTCTGTGGTGACAAAATTCATATTGTATTTTCCGCCCAGTTTTTTGTCGGAAAACGCGCGGGCAGGATCGGCAATCAATACGTTAAAGGACAGATTGGGAATCGCGCCCGGATCGTTGTGCGCCACAAGCTGGGATTTTGCCTGCTGATATTCGGAGATACGAGTGCTGATTTCCGCGTTCTTTGCCGTGTCGCCGAAGGACTGCAGCGTGGCAATGGCGCCGTCGTAATCGTATCCGGCCGCCTGCTCCGCTGCCTGCGCCAGTAGGGTCTGTACCTGCTCCTGCTCCAACTCGGCCTTTGTTTTGGCATCCTCGCTGGCTGCAACCTGCATACCCTGCTGGGTACGGTGATTTTTGACGGCGCGGCTGATGGCGCCTACGACAAAAATCAGAATCAGAAGGGAAGCCAGACCGGCAATCAGCCGGGGAAGAGTCTCATTCTTAAATTGGCGGAGTTTGCTTATGGGCTTTTTGCGGCGGGGCATGGGAGCGGATTCATCATCCGCCTGCGGCCGCTCCGGGCGTTCCGGCTGACGGGATGGACGAGGACGGCGGACGGACTGTTCCGGCTCTTCATCCTGCATGGGCGGCTCCTCGGGCGGAAACGCGATATCGTCGGCCGACAGATTCTCCGGCTGCTCCGGCACGGACGGATCACCCTCGCCGGGCTCCTCATCCGGAATCGGGTAATCGCTGTAGTCAAAATTCCCGTCATATTCGGAATCGGTTTGAAACAGCTCGGAATTTTCGGTGAATTTGGATCCGAGAATGGACTTCAGATCGAATTCGTCCTCCACGCTCTGGGCAGATTCGTCCTTCGGCGCGTCAGAACCATATTCCTTTTCAAAATCGAAATCAAGATCGAAATCGTTGGCGTTCATGTTCACCCCTACCTTTATTATTGTGTAGTCACCGCTATTATACCGTTTCTTTTCATAAAAAGCAAGACAATTCGGCTGAAAATACAACAGAAATCCGCCGAAGGCCAGCCTCCGGCGGATGAAATACAGGAGCAGATCAGATGTACTGAATGTGAATGCTGCCGAAACTTGCTTTCCCGTTCAGGAAAATGGTGCCTTCCGGCGTTTCATCGGGATGGCCGGAGAATTCCACGGAGGCGAAGGAGGTGCTGGGAAAGGCTTCCACCCTGAAGCGCCGGGGTACCAGAATTTTCAGATCGCCGAAGGAACAACTGGCATCGATACGGCAGTCCTCGCTGATTTTCTCGCAGCCGGACAGGTTCAACTCCAGTTCGCCGAAGCTGACCTCCGCCCTGCCGCTGCACAGGCAGGCCAGTTCAATCTTCCGGCTGTCCTCTCCGAAGGATGTGCTGCAGCGAAAGCTGTCCTCCCCCATCTGAAGAGAGCTTTGAAACCGGCTGTCCTTTCCGTTGCAGGAGATGACGGTGGAGTTGGGATTCTTTCTGCGGAAGGCATCCAGAAGAAGGCTGGCACCAAAGATCAGCAGCAGCACCGGCAGGAGCAGCTCTTTTCCAACCTGTAAATTCAGAAGATGCAGGTTGCAGAGCAGAAAGTATCCGCCGAAGATGCCGCAGCCCAGCCGGAAGAAGGAGAATTTGGGATACAGTCCAAAAAGGCCGAACATGAGCAGCCCGGAAGGCCACAAAATATCCCAGAAACCGATATCCCAGTGGAGCAGGCTTCCCGCCAGCATCAGTCCGCCCACCAGCAGAACCCACAGCGCCAGGCCGACGCTGTCCCGCCGGTCTGCGTCCCAGTGAAATTCCCATTGGCCGTTCTGCATATGAATACCACTTGGCTCCTGATTGCCGTCCGCCTGCGCTCCGGTGTTTTCGCGCGCCGGAACAATCTCTGACGGCTGCGGCTCGATTCCCAGAAGGGCGTCGGTGCTCATGCCGAATACCCCCGCCAGTTTGGGCAGCATGGTGATGTCGGGGCAGGACTGGTCATTTTCCCATTTGCTGACAGCCTGCGCCGTGACACCAAGTTGATCCGCCAGCCGGTCCTGGGTGATGCCAAGCCGCTTGCGGTTCGCAGCGATTCGTTTTCCTAAGGTCTCTTCCATATTGAATCCCTCCCTTTTGTATCTGGGAATATCATGCCATAAATTCTGGGAAAAAGCTATCACTTGTTTGTTTATTCTTCAAAAAAATTCCTTCAACCGGCGGTTGAATCCGGCACAACTGACGGTTGAATAGAGGAGAATGCATTTTTCTTGCATTTGGAGCCGCCATGCGGTATGATATCAGAAAGGAGGCGGTTGTATGGAGCTGCTGATAAAACAACGGGTATTCTCGTGGACGGATACCTACGACGTTTACGATGAGACCGGCGCGGCCAAATACTTCGTCAAGGCGGAATTTCTCACCCTTGGCCACCAGATCCACGTCTACGATAAGCGAACAGGGGCGGAGCTGGGCAGCGTTCATCAACGGCTGTTTACCCTGATGCCCACTTTTGATCTTGTCATCGACGGCAGGACACGGGGCACGGTTCGGAAAAAATTCACACTGTTCCGGCAGAACTATGAGGTGGATTTTCGCGGCTGGGACGTGGAGGGAGATTTTCTGGGCTGGGATTACCGGGTGGTGCAGGGAGCCCAGGAAATCATGTCCATTTCCAAAGAACTGTTCCGCTGGGGGGATACCTATGCGCTGCGCTATTCCAACCCGGTTCATGAATTCCCGGGTTTGCTGCTGGTTATTGCCATTGATGCCGCCAACTGCAGCGACGGAGACTAATTGAGAGAGGCGAGAGGAAGCATGGAGAAGATTACGAGCTTTACAATTGACCATATCAAGCTCCAGCCGGGACTGTATGTATCCCGGAAGGATCAGGTGGGCGCGGAGACGGTCACAACCTTTGACCTGCGGCTCACAAGTCCCAACGATGAGCCGGTGATGAATACAGCCGAGGTACACACCATCGAGCATCTGGCGGCTACCTATCTGCGAAACCAACCCCAGTGGAAGGATCGTGTGCTGTATTTCGGTCCCATGGGCTGCCGCACCGGGTTTTATCTGCTGCTGGTTGGCGACTATAGCTCCAAAGACGTGGTGCCGCTGGTGCGGGACTGCTTCGCGTTCATTCGGGATTACCGGGGGGAGGTACCGGGGGCCAGCGCCAGAGACTGTGGCAATTATCTGGATATGAACCTGCCGATGGCGAATTACTGGGGCGGAAAATACGCCGCCCTGCTGGAACAGATTGACCGGTCACAGCTTGTGTACCCGGAGTAAGGAGTGGAATATGACAAAACTGGGAATTATCGGCGCCATGGATGTTGAGGTCGCGGCGCTGAAAGGAAAAATGGAAAAACCCGTCCTTTCCAAAAGGGCGGGCATGGAATTCTGCGAGGGCGTTCTGGAAGGACTGCCTGCGGTGGTGGTGCAGAGCGGCGTGGGCAAGGTCAACGCGGCCATGTGCGCGCAGATTCTGTGTGACTGCTTCGGTGTTACCGCTATCATCAATACCGGTGTGGCGGGGTCGCTGTGCAACGATCTGGACATCGGCGATCTGCTGGTGAGCCGGGACGCCATGTATCATGACGTAGATTGTCATTTTGTGGACTATCCCGTGGGCATGGTTCCGGGGATGCCACTGGCGTTTGAGGCGGATGATACGCTTCTGGCTTACGCATTCGCGGCGGCGGAGTCCGTCAACCCCGGCCATACCAAAATCGGACGGGTGGCCAGCGGCGATCAGTTTGTGTGCCAGACAGAGCAGAAAGCGAGAATTACGGCTGTGACCATGGCAATGTGCACGGAAATGGAGGGCACAGCCATTGCCCAGACAGCCTTCCGCAACGCCGTTCCCTTTGTAATCCTCCGGGCAATCTCGGACAAAGCGGATGACAGCGCTCAGATGGATTATCCCACCTTTGAGGCCATTGCCGCCGACCGGTGTGCCCGGGTTACGATGGCGATGGCGAAGTGCATCCGCGAGGCGGAAGATGAATAAACGCAGAGACGAAAAACACATCCACCGGCCGGTGCCGGTGGATGTGTTCTATTCCTTGACGTTTTCCACCGCGGTTTTCCGGCGGCGGCGACGGCGGGTGGGACGGGGCTGCTCGGGATCGGCCTTTTCCGCCCGGCGGGCGTAAGCCTCCGCGGCTTCGGAGGTGGCCTCGTAGGTCAGACGGCTCACCCGGGTCAGTCCATCGGGCTGTTCCGAAAGCCGTACCCGGATCAGGAACTTCCCGTGTTCCGGACAGGCGGCCAGATCCATATACCGGTGCCCGGGCTGGGAAAACCAGCGGGAACCCAGCATTCTTCCCCCGCAGACAGGACATTTGTTTTCCTCACCGGACATGGCGCTGAGCGCTGCCCGCTTGTCTGCAAAATCGTAATAAACCTGACGGCAGATGCAGCCGGGAAGCTCCGCGCCGTGGAATCCATTTTCGTGGCTTTTCAGTGCCTCGTCGTATTCCTGCGCACCCTTTTTCAAATCCAGTCTGGCGCAGATCAGCGCAGTGTGGTAGGCATCGCCCAGCGCGTCATGGGCAGGGCGGGTGGCCTCAATGCCGAAAGATTCCATGGCGGTTTTCAGCGCCTTTTGAGAGGTAGAGCCGTCGGTCTGGGCGTTGAAGATCATCTGGGCATTGTACCATCTGTCCGTCCAGCCGGTGTCCAGACCGTGTAGCTGGAGATTTTCCCGGAGAATGCCGATGTCGTCAAAGCCCCAGGTCAGAAACACAATGTCATCTCCGCACCAGTCCCGGAACTGCTCCATGGCAAAAGGAAACGGCACGCCTTCTTCTGTCAGCCGTGTCTCCTTGATGCCGGTCAGCTTGCTGACACGGCGGTTCAGGTGGCGGTAGTATTTGGGCTTAATCATGATCTGAAATTCATCCGCGACCTGCTGATCCTCCGTCAGCCGGATGGCGCCGATCTGAATGATCTCGCCCCGGATCTGCACGGGCAACACCTTCCGCGCGGAAGGCGACCCGGGCCAGGGCTGATTCCATTCCATGTCCAATACAATATAATTCATGCAAATAACCTCTGTTCAGTCGTCCTTTTCTGTATCTTATCACATGAACAGGGCATCTGTAAACAGGAACTTGTAATCCAATGGGATTTTGTTTGAAAGCGCCGGTTATTTCTTCGCCAGCGTTTTTTTCTGGTCCACCTGACCCTCCTGCCAGCCGGCGCCCTTGCCGCAGACGGGGCAGCGCTCCAGCGCGTTGTTTGCCTCGTAGGTGTAGCCGCAGTTGACACAGCGCCAGACAACCGGCTCCGTTTTCCGGGTCAGCTCCCCGGCGTCAAGCTGCTGCGACAGAGACTGGAAGGTGTTGTGGTGCACACCCTCAACCCGGGCAATCTGCATCCACAGCCGCGCGGCGTTCTCAAAGCCCTCCCGGCGCGCCATTTCCGCGAAAGCGGGATAGGCATTCCGGCACTCGTCCAGCTCGCCCTCCGCCGCAAAGCGCAGATTGTCGGCGGTGCTGCCAAGCTGATAGGGATAACCGGCATCCAGCTCGATATTGCCGGAACAGCCGTCCATTTTTTGCAACTGCTCCAAAAATTCTTCGGCGTGAACCGCCTCGTTGGCAGCGGTTTCCTCGAAGATCCGGGCAATCCATTCCATGCCCTCCGCCCGCGCCTGCTGGGCATAGATTGTGTAGCGGGTGCGGGCCTGGGATTCCCCGGCAAAGGAACGAGCCAGATTGGTTCTGGTTTGGGATTGCATAAATTGCATTTCACATCCTCCTTCCTCCAGAGGATGCCCAAAACTGCGGCTGGCTATCCGTTTTTCAAACGCGGCGCGGGCTTCTGCGTAGTGCCGGGCGCTGCTCATCACGTGATCGGCAATTTCTACCGCAGAGTTCGCGGAAAAACCGTCTGCCAGCCGGCTGGACATATCATGCAGCCGCTCCGGGTCGCCGGCAAGGGAGACAGCCAGCTCCGCCGTTTCCTCCGGGTCGGCGCTGCCAACCGCATAGCCCCGCTCCAGAAACAGTTCGAAATTCTTTTCCTCGCACCCGCCCACCGCGTTGATGAACACCATGGGAAGGTGTTTGCAGGCGGCCTCCGTGGAGCTGAGACCGCCGGGCTTCGTCACGATCAGGTCCGCCGCGTCCATGTAATCCGACACGTTCTGCGTGTAGCCCAGTACCCGCATTTTCGGGTCATGCAGATCCGCCATGGATTCAGCCAGTTTGTCATTTCTGCCGCAGATGGCCACCACCGTGGAATCCTCCGGGAGCGCCCGGGTCAGGTCTTTCCCCAGCTTGCGGATGGGGCCGCAGCCCATACTGCCGCACATCAGCAGCGTCACATTTCCTTGTTCCGGTAAATCCAGCGCTTTTCTCGCCGCGTCGCGGTCGCCATGGGCATAGAATTCCTGACGAACCGGGATTCCCGTGGGAATCAGACGGTCGGCGGGAATGCCCGCCTGAACGAATTCCGCTTCCGGAACTGCGCGGGGAATGAAATATCCATCCAGATTGCTGTATTCCAGAAGGGGCGCGGGGGAGTAGTCCGTAGCGGCAAAAAAGCAGGGTTCCTTGCTGACAAAGTTCTTCCGGACTTCCGTCATCATCAGCGCGGAAAACAGGTGGACGCAGACAACCGCGTCGTAATCGCCTTCTACCAGAATTTCCCACAGCTTCCGGGCGCCCAGCGACAGCAGCTCATAGACCGGCGTAACGCTGTCCTCCGGATCGCCGGGATTCCGCTCAAAGATTCGGTAGCCCGCATCCGAAAGCTTGGGGGCGTATTTGTAGAGCCGGGCGTGCCAGTTGCTGATGAATTTGGAAAACTTGGGAGACAGGCAGGCCAGAACGTCTTCAATACGGCATTCCACACCCCGGGCTTCCAGAACCGAGATAATGGCCTTTGCCGTGGAGTTGTGACCCTCACCGGTATTGCAGGACAGAAAGAGAACCCGCATCCAGCACACATCCTTTCCAGACAAGCATATTTTGCTTATCATATCAGAAAAACGTCATAAAGTCATTACAAAAATGTAAAAATATCCCGGAGTGCCATGCACTCCGGGAAGGGAAGAATCGATTACAGCAGATCTTTGACAAGAGACAGCGCGGCTTCATCGGCAACCAGCGTAAAATCGGGGTGAAGCTGAAGAATGGAGCCGGGCGCCCTGGGGGAGATGGGGCCGAAGAAGCAGTCCCTGACAGCCTGAGCCTTGTTTGCGCCGTTGACCACCATCAGAACACGCTGGGCGTTGACGATGGAACCGATGCCCATGGTATAGGCGAACTTGGGAACCTCATCGCGGCTGGCGAAGAAGCGGGCGTTGGCGTCGATGGTTTCTTTGGTCAGGCTAACCTTGTTGGTGCCCTTGACAAATTCATCGCAGGGCTCATTGAAACCAATGTGGCCGTTGGGACCCAGCCCCAGAAGCTGCAGATCGATGCCGCCCAGCGACTTGATCACGGCGTCATACCGGGCGCATTCCGCTTCCGCGTCGGGGTTCATGCCGTTGGGAATATTGCAGTTGGCCTGGTCAATATTGATGTGGTCAAAGAAGTTTTGGCGCATGAAGTAGGCGTAGCTCTGGTCGTGGTCTTTGCTCAGACCCACATATTCGTCCAGGTTGACGGTGCGGACATGGGCAAAGTCCAGATCGCCTTTTTCGTACCAGCGGATGAGCTGCTGGTAGGTGCCGATGGGGCTGCTTCCGGTGGCAAGACCCAGTACACAGTCCGGCTTCAGAATCACCTGAGCGGAAATGATGTTGGCTGCCTTGCGGCTGACATCTTTATAATCTTTTGCACAAATAATTCTCATGAGAAAGATCCCCTTTCTTTTTTCTTGAGTATAGCATCTTTGACAAGAAGTGTACAGGGCGAAACGAAAGAATAGTCGATTCAGATAAATACCAAGTTTTATTCGGCAAGCCCCCCTAAACTGGCATTAATTTATAAATACAATTTGGCACTGTATTTATTACCAGAACGGACTATAATAGGCTCATCCAAACAGAAACACAGAAATAAAAAATGGAGGAGATTTGTTATGTCCGAAACCGCAATGTGGCTGCTGCTGGCAGCCGTTGTGATCCTGATTGTCTTTGCCAGCGTTCTTTACAAGCGGAAGTTCTCGGTGCGGGAAATCGCCACCATCGGCGTCATGGCAGCGCTGAGTCTGGTGGCTTATCTGTTCTTCCGGATTCCGTTTTATGGTGGCAGCTCGTTCCATCTGGGCAACACATTCACCGCGCTGACCGCCCTGCTCCTTGACGGCGTTTCCGGCGGTCTGGCCGGGGCAATCGGTCTGGCTCTGGCAGACATTCTGGCTGGCGATCCCGGCTACGCAGTTACCACCTTTATCCTGAAATTTCTCATCGGTATCACCTGCGGCGCGGTGGCGCACAAGGTATTCCGTCTGAAAAGCCAGAAAACCGACGATAAGAAGGGAATCTATCTTGTTAAGGTCATTGCTTCGGCAGGCTCCGGCTTGCTGCTGAACGTGTTCACCGACCCCTTCCTGGGCTATTTCCGCAACGTGTACATTTTCGGTCAGGAGTACACCGTCGCGCAGGCGCTGACAAAAATTGCCGGCGGCGTCACCTTTGTAAACAGCGTCGTTTCCACGGTGTGCGCGGTCATTCTGTATCTGGCGCTTCGTCCTGTTTTGGCGCGGGCGTTGCCTGAAAATCAGCGATAATAATCGGCACATCTTCTGAAATACGGACGCCGCCCGGCCGGGCGGCGTTTAATTTGCGATTTGTTAACATATCCATTTCTTTTTTCTGATATAATCTGAATCAATGAAAGGATGGATTGATTATGTCACTGCAATCAGTTCTTTTTGATATGAAAGCGTCGGTTTCCGACTATCTGAGGGACAGACCGATTCCACTTCCGGATGGGATTACCCAATGCCGCAACATCTCCTATGGCAGCCATGGAAAATGGAGCCTGCTGGATGTCTATTATCCCGACGGGACAGCCGAAGCCCTGCCGACCATCGTCAGCATCCACGGCGGCGGCTATGTTTACGGGACCAAGGAAATTTACCGCCGCTACGGGATGGATATGGCCCGCAGGGGCTTTGCTTTTGTGAATTTCAATTACCGTCTGGCTCCCAAGTGGAAGTTTCCCACACCGCTGTGGGACACCAACGACGTGATGGAATGGGTCTGCAAAAACGCCGTCCGTTATCATCTCGATCCAAGCCGGATCATTTTGGTGGGCGATTCAGCAGGCGCCCAGCTTGCCAGCCAATACGCGGCGATCGCGTCAAATCCCGATTATGCCGCCCTGTTTCATATGACCGTCCCGGAAATCACCATCCGGGCGCTGGGCCTGAATTGCGGAGTCTATGACATCGCTGCCCAGGCCGTCTCCCCCCGCAAGGGCATTCAGCTTGACTATCTGGGGCGTTCGCTGCCCGATGACGATCCACGCTTCCGGGTGCTGGATGCCATTGGCGCCAATTACCCACCCGCTTTCATCACCACGGCCTGCCATGATTTTCTCCGGGGAAATGCCAAGCCGATGTATGACTTGCTCCGGTCCAGAGGAATCAGGGCACAATGGAAGTGCTACGGCACCGAGGACGATGAATCCATCAGCCACGTGTTCCATGTGAACATTTCTCTCCCCGAAGCCGCTGTGTGCAACGATGACACCGCCGCGTTCTTTCGGGAAATCCTCAGTGAATAGTCCGACAGCCTGCTTCAAAAAGCAGGCTGTTTTTTCGGCAGGGGGGACGGATATCCCGTCCTGTTTCCGGGCGGCTATCTGACACAGAGCGTCCAAATCCAATAAATGACCCCATACACCACGCTGGCGGCGGTGCCGTAGACAATCACCGGCCCGGCGATCTGAAACATTTTCGCCGCCACACCCAGCACGAAGCCCTCGGTTCGAAACTCCACAGCCGGGGCGGCGATGGAATTGGCAAAGCCTGTGATGGGTACCAGCGTTCCGGCTCCGGCGTATTTGGCGATGTTGTCATAGAGGCTCAGCCCCGTCAGAAGCGCCGACAGCACCACAAGGCTCATGGATGCCGCTGTTCCCGCGTCTGTTTTGCTGAGCCCCATGGACGTATACCAGTTTATCAGCGCTTGCCCCAGCACGCAGATCAGCCCGCCAATCCAAAATGCGTTCAGGCAGTCCTTCCCAATGGGTGAATTGGGACTCATCTGCTTAACCAGTTTTCCGTATTCCCGTTCCGTCATATCAATCCCTCCGGAGCTAGTGTGCCCCAAAGCGGACGATCTACACCTGGGGCACTTGACAATTCCCCGGGGATGGAGTATAACATCGTTGTTGCGAAAGCAACTTTTTTCATGGAAAAAAGGAGGGTTTTCTTTGCGTTCCGAACAGAATGCGCTGACCGATGGTGGTATCTGGAAGGGAATGCTGCTGTTTGCACTGCCCATTTTTCTGGGGAACGTATTTCAGCAGTTTTACAATACCTTCGATTCCTGGGTTGTGGGCGAGTTTCTGGGGGATACCGCACTGGCGGCCGTCAGCTCCTCCGGTAGCCTGATTTTCATGATGGTGGGCTTTTTCAATGGCGTTGCGATGGGCGCGGGTGTGATCATCTCCCGTTATTATGGCGCGAGAGATTACAAAGCCATGGACAGGGCCATCCACACCGACGTGGCCTTTGGACTGGTTTCCGGCCTGCTTCTCACGGTTCTGGGCGTGGCTTTCACTCCGACGATTCTGCGCTGGATGCATACACCCGCTACGGTGCTTCCCCAGTCCGTTTCCTACTTCCGATACTATTCCATCGGCGCTATATTCACGGTGATGTACAATATTTTTGTGGGCATTCTCCACGCGGTGGGCGACAGCAAACACCCGCTGTATTATCTGATGATCTCCACCGCTGTGAATATTGCGCTGGATCTGTTGTTTGTGGGTGTGCTTCGGCTTGGCGTCGGCTCCGCGGCCATGGCCACCACCATCTCTCAGGGACTGAGCGCCGTACTGTGCTGCCTGCGGCTGACGCGGGTTGACGCGCCGTACAGGCTGCGGCTGAAATCTGTACGGTTTGATATGCCCAGTCTGCGCAACATCCTCCGGTTTGGACTGCCCTCCGGCGTCCAGAACTCCGTGATCTCCATTGCCAATGTGGTGGTGCAGACCAATATCAACGCGTTCGGCGATGCCGCGATGGCCGGTTGCGGCTCCTATTCCAAGCTGGAGGGATTTGCGTTTTTGCCGGTCACCTGTTTCACCATGGCGCTGTCCACCTTCGTGGGGCAGAATCTGGGCGCCCACAAATATGACCGGGTGAAAAAGGGCGTGGGCTTCGGCGTTGCCTGCTCCTGTCTGATGGCGGAGGCCATCGGCGTGCTTTTCTATCTGCTCGCGCCCCAGTTGATCGGCTTTTTCGGCGGCTCGGACGAGGTGGTGGATTACGGTACCCGCCATATGCGAACCATCTGCCTGTTCTATTTCCTGCTGGCGTTGTCCCACTGCCTTGCCGCGATTCTGCGCGGCGCGGGCAAGGCCACCGTACCCATGTATACCATGCTGCTGTGCTGGTGCGTCATCCGGGTCAGCTACATAACCATTGCCGTACGCTATGTCAATGAACTGACGACGGTTTCCTGGGCTTATCCCATCACATGGAGCCTCAGCTCGGTGGTTTTCCTGATCTACTTCTTCACAGCGGATTGGATTCATAATTTTGACCGGATTGAAAGAAAAAACGCATAACCACAGGGCGCTTCCCACCGGGAAGCGCCCTAAAATAATCTTGCCGTCCAGCTTGCCATGCAGAAGCCAACCAGATCGGCAAACAGGGCTGCCGGGATGGCGTAGCGGGTCTTTTTAATACCTGCCGCGCCGAAGTATACGCTGATGGTATAAAAGGTTGTCTCTGTGGAGCCCAGCATGATGGCGGCAGTCCGGCCCACGAGGGAATCCACGCCGTATTCGCGCATCAGGTCGGCTCCCACTGCCAGTGCTGCGCTGCCGCTGATGGGACGGATGAGCACCAGCATGGCAGTCTCCGGCGGAATGCCGAGCATCCCAAAGACGGGAGCCAGCAGACTGCTCAGCAGCGCCATGGCGCCGGAGGCCTTGAGCATCTGCACGGCGGTCAGCAGAACAACCAGTGCGGGCAGAATGGACACCAGCAGCCGAAGCCCTTCCGCACCGCCCTGAAGCAGCAAGTCATAGGTGTTCTCCTTCTTTCGCAGGGTCAGCAGGCAAAATGCCAGAATAATCAGCGGAACCGTATAATCAAGCACGGCGCCACACCTTTCCCAGCAGCCAGGCCATGGTTACGCCCAGCCCGGCGGAGCAGAGACTGGTGATCCAGACCGCGGGCAGAATATCGTAGGGAGTTTGGCAGCCCAGCGACGCGCGGACTGCGGCTACGTTGGCAGGAATCAACTGGATGGAA
This sequence comes from Clostridiales bacterium, assembly GCA_022774865.1. Taxonomy (GTDB): domain Bacteria; phylum Bacillota; class Clostridia; order Oscillospirales; family Oscillospiraceae; genus Faecousia. The sequence goes on along the minus strand of JALFLH010000032.1, from coordinate 20,854 downwards.
GCGGTGTTGAGGACAACCAGCCGGCACATCTCGTCGGACGCGGTGCCGCCCGCGGATTTCATCCGCCGCACGGCGCGAATCCCCATGGGCGTGGCGGCGTTGCCCAGCCCCAGAAAGTTGGCGCAGATGTTGCCGGACAGTTCTCCTGCCAGCGTACTGTCGGTTTTGGTGTCGGGAAAGAGCCTGCAGAGCAGAGGACGGAGCAGCCGGGAGAGCAGCGCGGTGACGCCGCCCTTTTCCATCAACCGGCCGATCCCGGTCCACAGGCAGAGTGATCCCGCCATGGACATGGCCAGTACAATCCCCGCCTGCGCGCCCTGCGCGGTTGCGGCTGCCAGTTCGCTGCCCCGGCCGGTCAGGGCGGCCGAGAAACAGGAGATCAATAAAAATCCGCAAAAGATCCAGCTCATGACCATGTAAGTCCCCCCTCAAGGGAAATGGTATGATCCAGCAATTGTAAAATGCATGGAAATAATTGGCAAAAAGTGTGTAAAAAATAAAAAATATTTGACACATTTGGTTGATAACGGTATAATATTATCAATAAGCCACCTTTTCACCCGCGCCGGCTTATGAATCGGAAAACGAGGGGAGCAAGCCACTATGAAGTCAACAGGTATCATTCGAAAGGTGGACGAGCTCGGCAGGATTGTGCTGCCAATTGAATTGCGGCGGACATTGGATATTGCCGAGCGCGATGAACTGGAGATTTTTATGGAAAACGATCGGATCGTTTTGCAGAAATTTGAACCAGCCTGCCTTTTTTGCGGATCCTCCCGCGGCCTTGTGACATACCGCGGAAAGAATGTCTGCCAGGATTGTATCAGTAAAATGACGGAGTATTGAAAGGCTGACCGGCCCGACCCCACGGGGGTTCGGGCCGGTTCCCCTGAACATAATGGAAACCGCCGGCGCGTGAATGAGTGCGCCGGCGGTTCTATTGTTTTTCGCAGCCGTTATTTCAGCGCGGCATCGTAGACGACGTTTTTCGGAAGATTCAGCTCCTGCGCGGTCTGCCGGATGGCATCCTTGCGGCTCAGCCCCGCGGCCATCAGCGCCTCCACCCGGGCGGCCGCATCGTCCGGGGATGCGGCGGGTTCCGCTTCCTCCGGCGCACCGGCCAGAACCAGAACGAATTCGCCCTTGGGCGGGGTGTCGGTATATTTCTGGATGGCCTGACCGAGTGTGGTGCGCACCACTTCCTCGTGCAGCTTGGTCAGCTCCCGGCACAGGCTGATGGAACGATCCGTGCCGAAGGTGTCCGCCATGTCCTGCAGCGTGGCCAGCAGCTTATGGGGCGCTTCGTAAAAAATCATGGTACGGCGCTCCTTCCGCAGGGAATCCAGATGCTCCCGGCGGCTTTTTTTTGCGGTGGAGAGAAAGCCCTCGAAGCAGAAGCGACCGGTGGACTGGCCGGAAATGCTGAGCGCCGTAATGACCGCGCAGGGGCCGGGAATGGCGCAGACCGTGACGCCCGCCTCGTGGCACAGCTTAACCAGATCCTCGCCGGGGTCGGAAATGGCGGGACTGCCCGCATCGGAGACCAGCGCGCAGACCTCTCCGGCCAGAATGCGCTCCAGAATGACGCCGCCCTTGGAGGCTTTGTTGTGTTCGAAATAACTGATCAGGGGCTTTTTAATGCCCAGATGATTCATCAGCTTCAGTGTGACCCGGGTATCCTCGGCGGCGATAAAATCCGCGCTTTCCAGGGTTTCCCGGCAGCGCTGGGAAATGTCACCCAGATTGCCAATGGGGGTGGGGACGAGATAGAGCATTCCGGCCATAGGGTATCTCCTATCATTCATATACTTCCCGGTAATAGGCCGTAGGCGCTTCGCGGGAGTCAAACAGATTCTGCTCATCAATGGCCAGCCCCGGCTTGCCGCCCTTACGGAAGGAGAGCAGAATCAGGCTGATGGGGCCGCCTTCCCGGTGGTGAACCAGACGCAGGCGCTTGGCTTCCATGCCGTTGGCCGCGCCGCAGGCGATGAGCTGCGCCAGCTTTTCAGGTCTGTGTACCAGAAAAAAGTCACCGCCGGATTTCAGCGCCCAGGCGGCGCTGCGAAATAGATCGCCGGGGGTGCAGAAATCCCCGCGCCGGGCAAGCGGTGTGCGGCTGCTGGCCGGGCCGCCGGAAAAATAGGGAGGATTGGAAATACAGCACTGAAAACTGCAGGGGGCAAAATACGATGGAACCTGCCTCAGATCCAGGCATATACTTTTGAAACGGGGCGCCAGCCCGCTGCGGCAGATATTGTCCAGCGCGGCGGCATGGGCTTCCTCGGAAAGCTCCACGCCCGTGATCCGGCAGCCGGAATCCCGGCTGCACAGCAGAAGCCCCAGCGTGCCGCAGCCGGAACCCAGATCCAGCACCTGCGCGTTTTTCGGCAGCTTCGCGAAATGGGCCAGCAGCATGGAATCGGTGCTCAGGGGGAACGTACCGCTGACGGTTTCCAGTACGCACCCGTTGTGAAGCTGTTCCATGGGGTTTCCTCCCTGCGTGTAAAATAGAAAATCAGCCTGCGCACATATTCGGTGCGCAGGCCAATTGTGGAATGTTGAAGAATCAGCCTTCCTCGATTGCTTCGGCGGGGCACTGCTCGGCGCAGGAACCGCAGCTGACGCAGACATCGGGATCGATGACGTACTTGTCCTCACCCTCGGAAATTGCCTCGACGGGACACTGCTCAGCGCAGGAGCCGCACTTGACACAGGAATCAGTGATTACGTAAGCCATGATATAACCTCCATTTATGATGTAAAAGAACACGCTAATTGAATAACGTACCTTTACTATAGCATGGATTTTCAAAAATGCAATTCCTTTTTTGAAATCTTCTGTATATTTTTTCGGGAGTCCGGCGAAAATCTGCCCTATGGAGGTGGGGCGTTTTGCGTCTGGAAATGGATGCGGCGGAACTGGTCTGCGCGGCAGGCCGGCAGGCCAGGGAACTGGGCCACAGCTATGTGGGCAGCGTCCATCTGCTGCTGGCTATGGCAAGGCAGCGCGGCGGCGCCGGACAGATTCTCCGCGCATTTGGGGTGGATGTGTCCGTGGCGGAGGACATGACGGTGCTGCTGTATGGCAGAGGTGCGCCCATGCTTCCGCTGCCCCAGGGACTGACGGAGGCGGCCAGGCGGATATTCACGGGCGCCGCGAAAGAGGCGGATATGCTGCGGAGCGGCCGGGTTCGCTCCGTCCACATTCTGCTGGCACTGGCACGGCTGGAGTGTACGGAGGCGGCGCGGCTTTTGGCGCTCAGCGGTGTGGATGTGAATGATCTGTTTACCCGGACATTGGAATATATCCGGTGGGAATCGGAGGTTTCCACCGGGCGGAAGAAGGAGGGAGCCACAACGAAATTACTGGATCAGTTCAGCGAGGATCTTCTGGTGAAGGCGGCGGCTATGGAGCCGGTGATCGGACGGGAGAAGGAAATCGAGACGGTGATCGGCATTCTGTGCCGGAAAAATAAGAACAATCCGGCACTGGTGGGCGAACCGGGGGTTGGAAAAACCGCAATTGCCGAGGGACTGGCGCAGCGGATGGCGGTGGGCAATGTGCCACCCCAGCTCAAGGACAAACGGCTTGTCAGTCTGAATATGGCCAATCTGGTGGCGGGCACCAAATACCGGGGCGAATTTGAGGAACGGCTGCGGGATGTACTGGCCGAGATCAAACGCAGCGGCGACGTGATTCTGTTCGTGGATGAGATGCACACCATTGTGGGCGCGGGCGCGGCGGAGGGAGCCATTGATGCCGCCAATATTTTCAAGCCCGCGCTGGGGCGGGGGGAGCTTCAGATGCTGGGCGCCACCACGCTGGATGAATACCGCCGGTATATCGAGAAGGACCCGGCACTGGAGCGGCGGTTCCGGCCGGTGACGGTGGAGGAGCCGGATCAGGAGGCAACACTGGCAATTCTGCGGGGACTGAAGCCGGGGCTGGAGCGGCACCATCACCTGCGGATCACGGAGGATGCCATAAAAGAAGCCACCCGGCTGTCGGTGCGGTATCTGCCGGATCTCTATCTGCCGGATAAGGCCATCGACCTGCTGGACGAGAGCGCGTCCCGGGTGCGGTTGGAGGAGATGACGGGCACACGGGGCGGTACGGCGCGGTTGGAACTGGAGCAGGAGCTTCATGAGGCGGTGAAGGAAAGCCGCTTTGAAAAGGCGGCGGAGCTGCGGGACAAAATGCAGCGGATGGTGACAGGTGGAAGCGAAGGAAGGCGCGCCCGGGCGGTCACCGGGGCGGATGTGGCGATGGCGGTGTCCGCCCGGACGGGAATTCCGGTGGGACGGCTGACGGCCAGCGAGCGGCAGCGGCTGCTGAAGCTGGAAGAACGGCTCGGCGCCTGCGTGATGGGGCAGGAGCAGGCTGTGGCGGCGGTGGCGGACGCCATGCGCCGGGGCTGTTCCGGAATCCGGGATGAAAACCGGCCCATTGCCAGTCTGCTGTTCGCCGGTCCCACAGGCGTGGGAAAAACCGAGCTTTGCCGGGCTCTGGCGGAGGAGATGTTCGGCTCCCGGGAGGCCATGATCCGGCTGGATATGACCGAATATATGGAAAAGCACACCGTAGCCCGGCTGATTGGCGCACCGCCGGGCTATGTGGGATATGAGGAGGGCGGTAAGCTGACGGAGGCCGTGCGCCGCCGTCCCTACTGTCTGGTGCTGCTGGACGAACTGGAAAAAGCCCACCCGGATGTATCCGGAATCCTGCTTCAGATCATGGAGGAGGGCTGCCTGACGGATTCCCGCGGCCGGCGGGTCAGCTTCAAAAACGCCATTGTGGTCATGACCTCCAACGCAGGCGGCGAGGTGCGGGGCGACGGAATCGGCTTCCGCCCCACCGGTCGGGCGGGGGAAATGGACGGCGCGCTGCGGCAGGCATTTACGCCGGAGTTCCTGGGACGGCTGGACCGGGTGGTGTATTTCCGGGAGCTGCCGGATTCCGCCATGGAGGCCATTGCCCAGAAATACCTCCGGCAATTGCGGGAGCGCACCGCCGGGCAGGGGATTCAGCTTCAGCTACCCAATGACCTTGCGGAAAGGCTTGGCCGGAACTGCCGGGGAAGGGGCGGCGCGCGGCAGCTCCGCCGGATGGTGCAGGAGCAGGTGGAGGGGCCGCTGGCTGCTTTCTTGCTCCAGTCCGGTCGGAAACCGACCCGGGTCAGAGGGGTCTGGGAGGGAGATATCCTGTCCTTTCAGAGCTAATTTCATAGAACAAATGTTTGAAAATTTAAAAAAATGCTGTTTTTCCGGGACTTCCAGAAAAAAACGGGGAAAAAAGATTGATTTTTGGAGGCCGTGGCGCTATAATGGTGCCATAGTGGAGCAAAGTGGAGCAAAATGGAACGGAGGTGAGCCCCATGATCGGTAAATACCCGGCAAAGCTGGACGAAAAGAACCGGCTGTTCGTTCCCGCCAAACTCAGAAGCGAGCTGGGCGAGGACTTTTATGTAACACTGGGTGTGAACTGCGGTCACCGGTGCCTCACCGTCTATACCGCTGCCGAGTGGCGCAGACTCAGCGACAATTTCAATGCGCTGAGCCTTGCTCAGCGCTCCGGCGCCACCAGCCTGATCTTTATGAACGCGGTTCAGTGCTGTCCGGATAAACAGTTCCGCTTTGGCCTCACCCAGTTTCTGCTGGACTACGCAGGCATGAAACGGGATGTGGTGATTGTGGGGCGCGCCGGTCAGGCGGAGATCTGGGACGCGGCGGAATTTGCCGCCTTTGAGACGGAGAACCTAACCCCCGAAAAACTGCTTGCGTCGCTGGAGGCCATTGGATTATGACGGAATTTCATCATATTTCCGTCCTGCTGGATGAATGCATGGAGGGCCTAAACATCAAGCCCGACGGCATTTATGTGGATGGCACGCTGGGCGGCGCGGGGCATTCCTCCGAGATTGTTAAGCGTTTGACCACCGGACGGCTCATTGGCATTGATCGGGATACCGTGGCGCTGACCGCGGCAGGGGAGCGGCTGGCACCCTATGCAGACCGCGTGACACTGGTGCACTCCAATTTCTGCGAAATCGCGCAGGTTCTGAAGGACTTGAAAATCAATGGTGTGGATGGCATTCTGCTGGATCTGGGGGTTTCTTCTCCCCAGTTGGATGACGGCAGCCGGGGATTTTCCTATATGGCGGACGCGCCGCTGGATATGCGTATGAACGGCGAGGATACGCTGACGGCTCACGATGTGGTGAACACCTGGAGTCAGGAGGAATTGAAGCGGATTCTCTATGACTACGGCGAGGAGCGCTTCGCGCCTCAGATCGCGGCGGCCATCTGCCGCCGCAGGGCGGAGAAGCCCATCGAAACCACGCTGGAGCTGGTGGACGTGATCCGCGGCGCCATGCCCGCCGTCGCGCTGCGGGAGAAGCAGCATCCGGCCAAGCGGAGCTTTCAGGCCATCCGCATTGCCGTGAACGACGAGCTGGGCAGCGTGGAACGGGTGATGAAGGATGCCATTCCCTGCCTGAATCCCGGCGGGCGGCTGGCAGTGATCACCTTCCACTCTCTGGAGGATCGAATTGTGAAAAGCGCCATGGCGGACGCGGCCAAAGGCTGCACCTGCCCGCCCAGTTTTCCGGTATGCGTCTGTGGGAAAAAGCCGCGGGTGAAGCTGGTTACCCGCAAGCCCATTACCGCGTCGGACGCGGAGCTGATACGAAACCCCAGAGCCAGAAGCGCCAAGCTGCGCATCTGTGAAAAACTGTAACACCCCATTCCAAAGGGAAGGAAGAACGCCAGATGATCCGTAAACCGGATATACAATACATCGGACAGTTTTATGTGCCGGGCAGCGAGGCGCAGGTTGTGGAGCCGAAGCCCGCGAAAAAGAAGCGCAGCCGGACGTCCCTGCCAAAGGCGCGGCCTCAGAAGAAGATCCGCGTTCTGATTGATCCGGCGGCTTTGTGCGGCATTGTCGTATCCGCCGTGATGCTGGTGCTGCTGGTCACGGGCGCGTTTCAGTACATGGGGGTCTGCCGCCGTTATCAGGCGGTGTCCGGCTATGTGATCAGCCTGCAGAATGAAAATGTGGAACTGAAGCAAACCTTTGAAAAAGGCTATGATCTGGACGACATCCGAACCAAAGCGCTGGCCATCGGCATGATTCCCATTGAGCAGGCCGAGACCATCCCCATCAGCGCCGAGCTGCCCCAGAAGGAGCCGGAACCCTCCCTGTGGGAGGAAATCGTCTGGTTTTTCGAGGGACTGTTTGCATAACGGCCCGTCCGGCCAATACAATTAGGATAGCTGCTGCAATGGGCAGTGAGGGCACTGCCCTTGCTGCCCATTGAACGGTCAATCCAGACGAAAGGCCGGATGGAGATGGGCAAAAAAGCAAAACGGGAATACGCGCGGCTCCGGGCGGATACGGGGCAGCACCGCAGAATCATGGCTGTGATGGCCGTGCTGGGCGTGCTGGCGTTTGTCCCGGTGGGGGCGCAGCTTTATAATCTGATGGTGCGGCAGTATGATTACTACGCCTCGCTGGCGCTGCGGAACCAGACCCGAACTACCCCCGTCACCGCCGAACGGGGCGAGATCTACGACCGCAATATGAATGTGCTGGCGTCTTCCGTCAGCGTGGAAAATGTCTATCTCGATCCGCATGAGCTGAAGCAGTCCAAGGCCGATCTGCAGGACATTGCCCGGACGCTGGGAGAGATTCTGGATCGGGAGCCTGCGTGGATTTTGGAGCAGGCCGGCGATCTGAAGCGGCGCTACAAGCAGGTGGGCGACCGGATCGACGAGGAAACGGCAGCGCGGATTCGCGCCTACATCAACGAAAACGATATTTCGGGCATTCATCTCGAGCCAAACACCGAACGCACCTATCCCTGCGGTACGCTGGCGGCGCAGGTGATCGGCTTTACCAACGCCTCCAACACCGGTTCCGAGGGCGTGGAGGCTGCCTACAACAGCTTTCTGGAGGGCAGCACCGGAAAAGTGATCACCTCCAAAGGCAACAATGAGATGGATATGCCCTTTTCCTTTGAAAAGTACCTTGCCTCCCGGCAGGGATGCAGCGTGATCCTGACATTGGACAAAGCGGTGCAGAGCTGCCTTGAAAAGCGGATGGAGGAGGCCATTGCCCGCTACGATGTGCAAAACGGCGCGTTCGGGCTGGTAATGAACTGCAAAACCGGGGAAATTCTGGCCATGGCTACGCTGGGCAGCTACGATCCCAACCACTATCTGGAGGTTTACGACGCCGCTTCTGCCGCCCGGTTGGAGCAGATGAAGATCCAATACCAGATGAATCCGGCGGGCAGTAAGGCATACGAAAGCGGAAAGCAGGCCTGGCAGGAAGCGAAAAATGCGGCGCTGCTGAAGCAGTGGCGCAACCGCGTGATTTCCGACGGGTATGAACCCGGCTCTACCTTCAAGGTGCTGACCATGGCGGCGGCGCTGGACTGCGGCGCCATCAATCTGGAAACCAGTTTCTACTGCAAAGGCTCTGAACACATTCCCGGCCGCTCCCAGCTTCTGCATTGCTGGCGGTCGGCCGGCCACGGGGCGGAAAAAACACCCCAGGCGCTGCAGAACTCCTGCAACATCGCCTTCGCGCATATCGCGCTGAAGCTGGGCGGGGAGCGATTCTATGAGTATATTCAGCGGTTCGGTATTCTGGAAAAGACCGGCATCGATCTGGCGGGCGAGAGCAAGGGCGTTTTCTTTGACAAGGCGCTGATTACGGATACGGAGAAGTGGGGCACCGCCTCGCTGACATCCGGTTCCTTTGGACAGACCTTCAAGCTGACGCCGCTGCAGCTCGTGCGGGCCATCGCCTCCGTGGTCAACGGCGGAAATCTGCTGGAACCATATCTGGTATCCGAGGTGGTGGACGCCGACGGGAACACGGTGCTGAAGCAGGAACCGACCATCGTACGCCAGACCATCAGCGCGGAGACTTCCGCCGTCATGCGCGGGCTGCTTCAGTCCGTGGTGGAGGAGGGCACCGCGAAAAATGCCCGGGTGGCCGGGTTCGCCATCGGCGGGAAAACCGGAACCAGTGAGAAAATTGATGTATTTGACGAGAACGGCCAGCGGGTATTGGACAAAATTGTCTCCTTCGTGGGGATTGCGCCCATGGACGATCCGGAGTATATTGTACTGGTAGCGCTGGACACGCCGTCCCGCAGCACCGGAATTTATATCTCCGGCGGCGTTATGGCAGCGCCCACGGTGGGCGCGGTATTGTCGGACATCCTGCCCTATCTGGGGGTCAGCCGGAATTTTTCGGCGGATGAGATTCAGGGCAGAACGGTGGTCGTGGAGGATTTGACGGGGCTGACCCGGGCGGAGGCCGAGAAAAAGCTGAAGGAGCAGACCCTTTCCGCGTCGGTTTCCGGCGCGGGGGATACGGTCACAGGTCAGATTCCGGCAGCGGGGCAGACCGTGCCGGGCGGCAGTCAGGTCATTCTGTATCTGGGACAGACGGCGCCGGAGGAAATGGTGCGGGTCCCGGATTTTACGGGTATGAACCGGCAGCAGGCGGCGGATGCCGCCGGAAAGCTGGGGCTTTATGTGCTGGTTTCAGGCAATGACGAAATCGCAGGAAATATCGTAGCCGTCGCACAGGATATTCCACCGGGAACGCAGGTTTCTGCCGGCAAGACGGTGCAGGTGACTTTCGCGGACCCGGCGGCGAGAGATTAGCGGGCGCAAAGGAGAGCATGATGAAACTCAGAGATTTACTGCAGGGCGTTTCCGTTCTGGAAACGTCTGCTGACATGGATGCGGATATCCGGGATGTGGCCTACGATTCCCGAAAGGTCAGGCCGGATGGGTTGTTTGTGGCCATTTCCGGCTTTGCCGCGGACGGAAACCGCTTCATTCCCATGGCACTGGAAAAGGGCGCGGCGGCGGTGGTCACTGCGAAGAAGCCCGGGGGAGATGTGCCCTATGTGCTGGTCGAGTCCGACCGCCATGCGCTGGCCATGATCGGAATCAATTTCTATGGCCGTCCGGCGGAGAAGATGACCATGATCGGCGTCACCGGCACCAACGGGAAAACCTCCACCACAATGCTTCTCAAGCAGGTGCTGGAAAAAACCGTGGGCGCGAAGGTGGGTCTGGTCGGCACCATGGAGAATCTGGTAGGGGACGAGGTGATTCCCACGGAGCGCACCACCCCGGAGAGCTTTGAACTGCAGGGCCTGTTTGCGCGGATGCGGGATGCCGGCTGTACCCATGTGGTGATGGAGGTTTCCTCCCACGCCATTGTGCTCGACCGGGTGGGCGGCATTCACTTTGACGTGGCCGCTTTCACCAATCTGACCGAGGATCATCTGGATTTCCACAAGACCATGGACGCCTACTGCGACGCGAAGGCAGAGCTGTTTACCCGCTGCACCCGGGCGGTGGTCAATGCGGATGATCCCTACGCGCCGCGCATTCTGGAAAAGACGCCGAAGCAGACGCTCACCGTTTCCCTGTCCGGTCGCGGCACCCTGAACGCGGAGAATCTGGAGCTTCAGGCCGAGGGAATCCGTTTTGATGTGCGGTCGGACGCTTCCATGCCGGTGCCGGTCAGTGTGCCCATTCCGGGCAGATTCACTGCCTATAACGTGATGACGGTGTTGGGCATCGCTTCGTCTCTGGGCATTCCGCTGGAACAGAGCGCGCGGGCGCTGGCAGTCTGCTCCGGCGTGAAGGGAAGGGTAGAGGTGGTTCCCACGCCCGGTACGCCCTACTCCGTGTTGATCGACTATGCCCATACTCCGGATGGACTGGAAAATGTGCTCGCCGCCGTGAAGGGCTTCTGCAGGGGCAGGCTGATCGCGGTATTCGGCTGCGGCGGTGACCGGGACCCGATGAAACGCCCGATTATGGGCGAAATCGGCGTGAAGCTGTCGGATCTGGCGGTGATTACCTCCGATAATCCCAGATCGGAAGATCCCATGGCCATTATTGACGACATTCTGAAGGGCGTGAGGCCGGAATACGGCTCCTATGTTGTGGTACCGGAGAGAAGATCTGCCATTCGATATGCTATGGACATTGCGCGGAAAGATGATATAATTGTACTGGCTGGAAAGGGCCACGAAACCTATCAGGAGATTAACGGTGTGAAATACCATCTGGACGAACGGGAAGAGGTCGCGGCGCATCTGGCGGAATTGAGGTAGCGTTTTATGGGGAAACTGACACTGAAGCAGGCGGCCGCCTGGTGCGGCGGCAGGGTTGATCCCAAATATGAGGATGTGGAATTCACCGGCGCGGGCAACGATACCCGGCTGATCCAGCCGGGACAGCTCTTTGTGGCGCTGCAGGGCGCCCGGGACGGCCATGATTTTATCCCGCAGGCCATGGAGCGGGGCGCGGCAGCCGCGCTGTGCAGCCGGAAGGTGGGAGACTATCCTGCCATTCTGGTAGATAATCCCAGAACCGCGCTGGGCGATATCGCCCGGCAGGAGCGGAAGCGGATCGGCTGCAAAGTAATCGGCATCACCGGTTCCGTGGGGAAGAGCACGACCAAGGAAATGGTGGCCGCCGTTCTGGAGGGCACTTACCGGACGGCCAAGACCCCGGTGAACCACAATAACGACATTGGAATGCCCATGGCCATTCTGGCCATGCCGGAGGATACGGAAATCGCGGTATTGGAAATGGGCATGAACCATTTCCGGGAAATGGCCTATCTGGCTTCCATTGCCGCGCCGGATTATGCGGTGATTGTGAATATCGGCTCCATGCATATCGAACATCTTGGCTCCGTTGAAGGCATTCTCAAGGCGAAGCTGGAAATTCTGGAGGGAATGTATGAGGAAGGACAGTTGATTCTCAACGGCGATGATGTAATGCTTCGGAATCTGCAGGAAGAGCCGGTTCAGAAGGTTACATATTTCGGCAGTGACGGCGCCTGCGCCGTCCGCGCGGAGCAGGTGCAGGAAAAGGACGGGCTGCTGACCTTCCGCGTGTGCACCGCGCATGAGCACTTTCCGATTGAACTTGCTTTGGAGGGACTTCATTTCGTGCCGGACGCGCTGGCTGCCGTAACCGTTGGATTGCTGCTGAAGGTTCCTCCCGTGCGGATTCAGGAGCGGCTGTCCATGTTCCGGAATATGGCGGGCAGGCAGGAAATCTATCAGGCAAACGGCTATACCATTATCAGCGACTGCTACAACGCCGGCCCGGAATCCATGGCCGCCGCGCTGCAGGTGCTGGGGAAAAAATCCGGCCGCCGGATCGCGGTGCTTGGCGATATGCTGGAGCTTGGCTCCTGCGCCATGGCGGAGCATTACCGCATTGGGCGCATTGCGGCGGAGAACGCGGAACTGGTTTTTGCCTATGGCCCGAATGCGGGTCGTGTTGTGGGCGGCGCGGTGACGGGCGGCATGACCGCTGCCCGGGCCAGGGATTTTGAAACCCATGAGGAACTGGTCGGGGCGCTGAAATCCGTGGCAAGACCGGGTGACGTACTGCTCTTTAAGGGCAGCCGGGGAATGCACATGGAGAAGGTTCTGGAGCAGTTTCTGAAAGAAGAGAAATAAGATACGGAGGACAAGACAATGACAAGAATTCTGATCACGGCGGTGGTGGGCGCCGTTTTATCCGGCGGGCTGGGCTATCTGCTGCTGCCGGTACTGCGGGCGCTGAAGGCGGGACAGTCTATTCGGGAGGTCGGCCCTACCTGGCACAACTATAAGGCGGGCACTCCCATGATGGGCGGGTTGATGTTTATCGGCGCGGTGATCATCTGTCTGGTGTGCAACCTGCCGTTCGTAAGCGACTACAGCGTTTATTTTGTGCTGCTTCTGGCGTTGTGCTTCGGCGCCATCGGCTTTATCGACGATTTCTGTAAGCTGAAAAAGAAGCAGAACATGGGGCTGACCTCTCTGCAGAAAGCCCTGTTGCAGATGGCGGTTTCCGCCCTGTTTCTGTATGTCATGTACCGCACCGGCGGCATGAACTGCCATCTGTATATTCCGTTTTTGAACGTCACCTTCGTGATTCACCCGATTGTCTATATTTTCTTCGCCATGTTTGTGATGGTGGGCTGCGTCAACGCGGTGAATCTGACCGACGGCGTGGACGGCCTGTCCAGCTCCGTTACCATTCCGGTCATGATCTTCTTCACCGCTGCCTCCGTGGCGATGGGGAAATTTGACCTTGCGCTGCTGCCCGCGTGCCTGACCGGCGGCCTGATCGCCTATCTGTTCTACAACTGGCACCCGGCTAAGGTGTTCATGGGCGACACCGGCTCCCTGTTCCTGGGCGGCGTGGTCTGTGCCATGGCGTTCGCACTGGATATGCCCCTGGTACTGATTCTGGCGGGCTTTGTGTACATGATGGAGACCCTGTCCGATATCATTCAGGTTGCCTATTTCCGGGCAACCCACGGCAAGCGGTTCTTCAGGATGGCTCCGATCCACCACCATTTTGAGATGTGCGGCTGGAAGGAAGAGAAAATTGTTCTGGTGTTCACCGCGGTTTCCGCCGGAATGTGTCTGCTGGCATGGGTCAGCATTCAGGGACGCATCGGCTGATTCCCCATTTTTCGGGAAAGGAGAATCCATGGCAGCAGAGCGGCTTCTGTATGCCAAAGAGGACCGCCGGAGGCTGAAACGATCCGGCGAAACGGTGGATATTCCATTTCTGATTCTGATTTTGCTCCTGCTGCTGGCGGGACTGGCGGTGCTCTATTCGGCGAGCTACGCCCAGAGCGAGTTCGACACGGGCTATCAAAGCGCAACCCGGTATCTGCAGAAGCAGGCGGTCTGCGCCGCAGTGGGTCTGATCGCCATGGCTGCGTTCAGCCGGATTCCGGCGGAATTCTGGTACCGCATGGCATGGCCGCTGTATGCCGTCAGCATCGTACTGCTCCTTTCCGTACTGGTTGTGGGCGAGGAGGTCAATGGCGCAAAGCGCTGGATTAATCTGGCGGGGCTCCGGTTCCAGCCCTCGGAAATTGCCAAATTTACCCTGATTGTGCTGTTCGCCCGGCTGACCAGAGGCTTTGGCGCAGACGCGAAGAAATTCCGGTATGGCGTGCTGGGATTCGGCTGTGCCCTGCTGGGCATTCTGATTCCGCTGGCGCTGGAAAGACACCTGTCTGCCATTATGCTGATGGGCATGGTGGCGGTGGTGATGATGTTTGTGGCGGGCACCAGCCCCAAATGGCTTCTGGCCGGAGCGGGAGCCGCGGCCGCGTTTGTGGTGATCTATGTCAGCCTGATGGGCTATGCCGGCGACCGGATTACGGCCTGGCTCCACCCGGAGCAGGACCCGGGGGACACCGGCTATCAGATCCTGCAGTCCCTGTACGCCATCGGCTCGGGCGGCCTGTTCGGGCTGGGCTTCGGAAAGTCCAAGCAGAAATACCTGTATTTACCCTTCCAATATAACGACTATATCTTCGCGATCGCCTGTGAGGAACTGGGGCTTGTCGGGGCAATGCTGATTATTGCGCTCTTTGCCATGGCCATCCTCCGGGGCTACTGGATCGCGCTGCGGGCTGCCGACCGGTTTTCAACGGTGCTGGCCGCGGGACTTGTGACGCTCATCGCCGTTCAGACCATCCTGAATCTGGGGGTGGTGACGAATCTGCTGCCATCCACGGGCATCTCACTGCCGTTCTTTTCTTATGGCGGAACGGCGCTCGCGGTGAACCTGGGCGAGATGGGTATTGTGCTGAGCATCTCCCGTCATCGAAACGAGATCAAGAAACAGGAGGCTACCTTATGAATGTGATTTTTACCTGTGGCGGAACCGGCGGGCATATCAATCCTGCCATCGCCGTGGCCAATATCCTGAAAGAACGGCACCCGGACTGCAAAATCCTCTTTATCGGCGCCGAAGGGCATATGGAGGAGCAGTTGGTGCCCCAGGCCGGCTATGAGCTGGTCTGCCTGCCCGGTTCCGGGCTGAGCCGGGGGAAAAGTCTGGCAGCTCTGAAGAAGAACATCAGAGCTGCCCGGTGCGTGCTCAGCGCGGTGAACCGGTGCAAAAAGATCATCCGGGATTTCAGGCCGGATGTGATCATCGGTACCGGCGGCTACGCCAGCTTTCCAGCGCTCTATGCCGGGCATAAGCTGGGCATTCCCACCTGCGTTCACGAGAGCAACGCCACCCCCGGCCTGACCACGAAAATGGCGGCTGACACCGCCGACCGGGTGCTGGTGTGCTTTGAGGAGAGCAGAAACCAGTACCGGAATCCGGAGCGGGTTGAGGTGGTCGGGATGCCCGTCCAGCGGGAGTTCCTTTACGGCACCCGGGAGCAGGCGCGGAAGGAGCTGGGCATCTGTGACAGCAAGCCCCTGGTGGTTTCCGCTTTCGGCAGTCAGGGCGCCAAGGTTATGAACGAGACTATGGCGGATATGATGCCGCTGGAGCAGGCGGATGGCTTTCCCTTCCACCACATCCACGCGGTGGGCAGCTTCGGCTGGGACTGGATGCCCCAGCGCGTCAGGGACGACGGCGTAAATTTCGAATGCTGTCCGATGCTGGATATCCGTGAATATATCTATAATATGCCCACCGTGATGGCAGCGGCAGACGTGATTATCAGCCGCGCCGGTGCAGCCACCTGCAATGAGATTGCGGCCTCCGGTACGCCCTGCATTCTGATTCCTTCGCCCAATGTGACCAACAACCATCAGGAGAAGAACGCCCGGGTGCTGGAAGAGGCGGGCGGCGCGGTGGTGGTGCTGGAAAAGGACTGCAGCCCGAAGCGGATTTACCGGGAGGTCACCGCGCTGTTGGCGGACGGGGAACGCCGTGCCAAAATGACGCAGGCGCTCCACCGCATGGTCAAGCAGGATTCCGCCGAGCGGATCTGCGACATTCTGGAAGAGCTATCACGCAGAAACCGCGCCTAGGAGGAAGAATATGAATACCAAGGATAAAAAGCGCGCTGCCGCACCTGGACGCCGTCCGGCGGAGCGCACGGATGCGGCCGGACACTGCGCCGCGCCCGGCGGGGAGCGCCCCCGCGCAGATGCCCGGCAGAATGCGGAAAGCACCCGGCGCCAGCCGGGTTCCCGACCGGCGCGGGACACGGAGCCGCGGCAGATTGAAAGCAGCGCCGAGGAAGTGGTGTTCCACCCGAACCGACAACCCGGACAGACACCCCGCGACCCGCAGAGCGCCAGGCGTGCGGCACAGCGCCGTCGGTCTGCGCAGCGCGCCCGGGAACGGAAGGAGCAGGAAAAACGCCGCAGACACCGTCCGGCGGTCAGCTACACCCAACCCAGACCGTTTCATCTGAATACGCTGCTGCTCCAGATCGCGGTGGTTCTTGCCGTGGTGGCCGCCATCACCATGGGACTCTCGGTTTTCTTTAAGGTAAAAAACGTGGTGGTGTATGGCAACCGGGCCTATGGCGCGTGGACGGTTCAGGAGGCCTCCGGCATTGAAGCAGGGGACAGGCTGCTGAGCCTGAACAACGCCCGGGCGTGCGGCAAAATCAAGACGGCGCTTCCCTATGTTGACACCGTGAGAATTGGAATAAAACTGCCGGATACGGTTAATATTTACATAGAGGAATTTGACGTGGCTTATGCCATTCAGACCGGGGACGGAACCTGGTGGCTGATGACCTCTCAGGGAAAAGCCGTGGAGCAGATTGATGGCGGAACCGCCGGAAGCTACACCAAGGTGCTGGGCGTCACGCTGGACAACCCTGTGGAAGGCGAGCCGGTAAAGGCGGTTATCACGCAGGATGCCCCCGCTTCAACACAGACGGAGGAGGGCGCGACGGTTCCTGCCGGAGAAACCATCCCGGTGACGGTCACCGGAACAGACCGGCTGAATGCCGCGCTTCACATTCTCTCCTGTCTGGAGAACAACGACATTGTAGGCGAGGTCGCGTCTGTGGATGTGTCCAGCCTGAGCAACATTGAGCTCTGGTACGGCCAGCGTTTTCAGGTGAAACTGGGTGATACCGGAGATATGGAAAAGAAGATCACGTATATGAACCGGGCGATTTCCCAACTGAACGACTACGAAATGGGCGTTCTGGATGTGAGCTTTACCACCTGGCCGGATCAGCCGGGTTATACCCCGTTTGAATAAACCTGTAAGAATTTTGTAAATTCGGTTGTGATTTTGAAGAAATCATATTGACCAAATGGAGTTTTGGGGATAGAATAGATGGGTACAAATAAAAATCGGAGAAAAACCGGCGGCTCCAAGCCCGCCGCTGAAAAACGATACATAGGAGGAGAGATTATGTCCGAATCTTTACAGGATCGCGTCGTGAAAATTAAAGTGATTGGTGTCGGCGGTGCCGGCAACAATGTTATTAATCGTATGATTGAATCCGGTGTAAGCGGCGTGGATTTCATCGTTGTCAACACCGATAAGCAGGATCTCAACAAATCGGTCTGCAAGAATAAAATTCAGATTGGCGAGAAGCTGACCGGCGGTATGGGCGCAGGCTCCAAGCCCGATATCGGCAAGAAATCCGCTGAGGAATCCAGAGCCCTGATTTCCAAGGCGCTGGAGGGAACCGACATGGTGTTCATCACCGCCGGTATGGGCGGCGGCACCGGCACCGGCGCAGCGCCCATCGTGGCCGATCTGGCGCATGAGGCAGGAATTCTGACCGTTGGCGTGGTGACCAAGCCCTTCAAGTTCGAGGGGGCCAACCGGATGCGTCAGGCTGAGGCCGGCATTGCCGATCTGAGCGGCAAGGTGGATTCCCTGATTATCATTCCCAACGACCGGCTGAAATACGTTACCGACCAGAAGATCACCTTTGCCAACGCATTCGGTATTGCCGACGACGTGCTGAAGCAGGCTGTGTCCTCCATTTCCGAACTGGTGGGCTTCTCCGACAATGTGATCATCAATCTGGACTTCGCCGACGTTTCCGCCGTCATGAAGGACGCGGGCCGCGCACACATGGGCGTGGGCACTGCTGCCGGACGGGAGAAGGCCGAGCAGGCCGCGCAGGCAGCCATCGCCAGCCCCCTGCTGGAGACTGCCATCAACGGCGCCACCGGCGTTCTGGTGAATGTGACCGGCTCCTCCGAAATGACGTTGGACGATGTGGAAACCGCTGCCGGAATCGTGCAGGAGGCCGCCAATCCTGATGCAAACATCATTTTCGGTGCAACCTGCTCCGATGAATTCCAGGACGAAATGCGCGTGACCGTCATTGCCACCGGCTTTGATCAGGCGAACTTCACGGCTTCCGGTGCCGCGTCCGCCGCCAAAAAGACGGAGGATGATGAGGATAAGCCGCTGAAGGCCGTGGAAGCGCCTGCGGACATCGGCGATATCGACGAGATCTTCAAGATTTTTAACCGGTAAGGAACATCTGCCGCATCCCGGACGGACTGTCCGGGATGCGTTTTTATGGGGAGCGGGAAATGAGCGCTTATGAAGCATTGGCGGCAAGCTATGACCGCCTGACAAACGATGTGGACTATCAGGCCGTGGTGGATTTCTATTTACGGATTCTGGAGCGGGAGGGTCTACACCCGCGAACGGTGATGGATCTGGCCTGCGGTACCGGTTCCGTGACTGCGCTGCTGGCCCAAATGGGCTATCCCGTGCTGGGCGTCGATCTGTCTGAGGAAATGCTTACCGTTGCCGCTATGAAAACGCAGGACCTGAATCCCATGCCCCATTTCTCATGCCAGCCTCTTCAGAGGCTTCGGGTTCCCCGAGCGGTGGATCTGGCGGTGTGCGCGTTGGACAGTCTGGATTACCTGACAGAACCGGCGGATTGTCAGGAGGCGCTTCGGCGGATTTACCGCGCGCTGAATCCCGGCGGCATTTTCATTTTCGACGTGAATACCCCCGAGAAGCTCCGGGCAATGGACGGGCAGGTTTTTCTCGACGAGGATGAGGATGTCTACTGCGTCTGGCGGGGAGAATTCGACGAACAGACCAATATCTGCTCCTACGGTATGGATCTGTTTCAGCGGGACGGGAAGCTCTGGCGCCGCTCCTTTGAGGAGCACCGGGAGTATGCCTATTCTCAGGAACAGTTAAGGGCCTATCTGAAAGCGGCGGGCTTCAGCCGGATTGAGGTGTATGGCGATCGAACTTTTTCCGCACCCCGGGAGGGAGAGCAGCGGATTTACTTTATGGCTAGAAAGGGAATTGTCAGATGAGTGATTATTTGGTACGTGGCATGAGTATGGACGGCTTTGTCAAGGCCGTGGCAATCCGCTCCACGGAAATTGTCAGCCGTGCCGCTCAGATTCATGGTACAACGCCCAACGCCACCGCAGCGCTTGGGCGGGCGCTGAGCGCTGCCTCCATGATGGGCAATATGCAGAAGGTGGATGACGGCTCCATGACGCTGCAGATTCGGGGCGGCGGCCCCATCGGAACCATTACCTGTGTGTCGGACGCCGTGGGCAATGTCCGGGGATGTGTAACGGAACCGAAGGTGCCGCTGGTGGAAAAATACCCCGGAAAGCTCAATGTGGGCGCTACGGTGGGCGTGAACGGAACGCTGACTGTGATTCGGGATCTGCGGATGAAGGAGCCATATATCGGCTCCACCGCGCTGGTGAGCGGCGAAATCGGCGATGATATCACCGCCTATTTTGCACAGAGTGAGCAGATTCCCACGGCCTGCGCCCTGGGTGTTCTGGTGGACAGGGATTATTCCGTCAAGGTGGCAGGAGGGTATCTGATTCAACTGCTTCCCGGAACGCCGGACGAGGTGATTGACAAGCTGGAGGCAGGGATTCACCGTGCCGGAGCCGTAACACCCATGCTGGATCGGGGCATGACACCGGAGGAGATTCTGGGCGAAGTTCTGGGGGAACTGGGCGTGGTATTTTTGGAGACAACTGAGGTGTCCTATCGGTGCTACTGCACCCGCAGCCGGGTGGAGGCGGCGCTGATCAGTCTGGGTAAAAAGGAACTTACGGAAATAGCGGATGAGGGAAAGACATTCCCGGTTTCCTGTCAGTTTTGCGATACGGTCTACCAGTTTACCCCGGCAGATATTCGTAAACTGATTCAGAAAAGTTAAAAAGTCTCCGATTTTGAGAGGAATACTCCACGAATGTACATGGAGAAGTTTTTCACAGAAAAGGCGAAAAAAAGGGTTGACAAAACAGTGCTTCCTGTGTATAATAATCAACGTCGCTGAGATGTGAATCCCACATCGGGGAGCGACGGTCAGGGGAGCATAGCTCAGCTGGGAGAGCACATGCCTTACAAGCATGGGGTCACAGGTTCGAGCCCTGTTGTTCCCACCAGAATCTGGCCCGGTGGTGCAGTCGGTTAGCACGCCAGCCTGTCACGCTGGAGGTCGACGGTTCGAGTCCGTTCCGGGTCGCCAATTTAAGCATCTTTGGTGCGGTTGAGCAAAAGAAATTTTGCTCAATATGCCTCTGTAGCTCAGTAGGTAGAGCAGAGGACTGAAAATCCTCGTGTCGTTGGTTCGATTCCGACCGGAGGCACCATGGTTCCCAATCGGGAACCGAGATGCGGGTGTAGCTCATCCGGTAGAGCGCCACCTTGCCAAGGTGGAGGTAGCGAGTTCGAGCCTCGTCACCCGCTCCAAAAGATAAGGAACGCATTGCGTTCCTTATTTCATATGGTACCGTAGCCAAGCGGTAAGGCAAAGGTCTGCAAAACCTTCATTCCCCAGTTCAAATCTGGGCGGTACCTCCATATTTATCCAACACTTTAGATGCAACTTTCAAAAAGTTGCATCTAAAGTGCTTTTTGCAGGTAAACATTGAGAATTTGCTGGATAATTGTTTGATTCTCTGGGGTAAAATGTTAACACGATTTTTAGCAATTCCATAGATCCTAAATTCCACAAATTTTGACACATACAAAATTATTCCAGATTACATTAAGCATCATCTCCAGAAAAGCCATGGAATTCTGAAAAAAATGCTTGCTT
>JALFLH010000008.1 GCA_022774865.1 Clostridiales bacterium | reverse complement strand
AATGAATTTCCCGCTTCGGAGGTCGGTAGATGAATGGGTGCATTTCCGAATGAAAAAGCCTTGATATGACAGTGGTTTCCCGCATAAAAATAACGAACCGACAGTCGATAATTGTATCAACTGTCGGTTCAGTTATGGTGCGAGAGATGGGACTCGAACCCACACGGCGTAACCACACGCACCTCAAACGTGCTTGTCTACCATTCCAACACTCTCGCAAGTGCTTAGATATTATATCGAAATTTCCGTCTTTTGTCAATCCCTAATTTCTGCAAGCCGCCTTTTTCTATTGACGTAAGCCGCCAGATCGCCTATAATATGGATATCATTCTATTCAAGTGAGTTGATCGAAATGAAACTGTCTCTTGTGGTTCCGTGCTACAATGAAGCCGAGAATGTTCTTCCCTTTCAGCAGGCGGTGATTTCGGCTTTTTCAGACTGTGGATACGACTATGAAATCATCTTTGTCAACGACGGAAGTAAAGATGCCACCCTGCACAATCTCAAAAAGCTGTTCCGCGCTCAGGATTGCCCGGTGAAAGTGGTGTCCCTCTCCCGGAATTTTGGAAAGGAATCCGCCATCTACGCCGGACTGGAGCAGTGTGACGGGGAATATATCAGCCTGATTGACGCGGATCTCCAGCAGCGGCCGGAAATCGTGCGGGACATGGTTCAGATCCTTGAGGAGAACACAGACTGCGACGTGGTGGCCGCCTATCAGGATCGCCGTGGCGAAGGAAAAATCCTTTCCTTCTTCAAAAAGTCCTTCTATTCCATCATCAACAAGCTCTCCAAGGTCACGCTTCAACCAGACGCCAGCGATTTTCGAACCTTCCGCCGCAGCGTCCGGGACTCCATTCTGGATATGGGGGAATACCACCGGTTCTCCAAGGGGATTTTCGCGTGGGTGGGATATGAAACCCGCTTTATTCCCTACACCGCCTGTCCCCGCAACGCCGGAACCACCAAATGGAATTTCAAAAAACTGTTCAATTACGCCATCGACGGAATTATCGGTTTTTCCACCGCGCCGCTACGTTTTTCCACCTATGTGGGCGCGGTCTCGGCTGTAGCGGCGGTTGTATATCTGATTGTCGTCATCCTGCAGAAACTGATTTCCGGCATTGATGTGCCCGGTTATGCCACCATCATTGTTTTGATTTTATTCTTTGGTTCCATGCAGCTTTTCGGAATCGGAATCATTGGCGAATATGTGGGCAGAACCTTCGAGCAAAGTAAAGACCGTCCTATCTATATCGCGAAGGAGATTCTGACCTACCTTGATCAGAAATAAAAGTTTGACCCCGGCTGATTTGCCGGGGTCATTCATCTGATTTCTTATTTTTTGCCGGATTTTTCGGCCTTCTTGGCAGCCTTGGCCTTTGCCTTGGCCTCCTGTGCCTTTTTGGCCTCGGCCTTGGCAGCCTCGGTGGCAGTTTCGTTGGAGGAAATTGCCCACTTTGCAAACTCAATGCGAACCTGATCCGCAGAAGTCTCGAGAACGATGTTGTTCTCCTTCACATCCACAACGGTGCCGATCACACCGCCGATGGTGGTAATCTGGTCGCCCTTCTTGACGGAAGAACGCATCTGCTCGGCTTCTTTTTTCCGCTTGTTCTCGGGGCGGATCAGCATAAAATAGAAGATCGCCAGCATCAGAACCAGCATAATAATGGTACTGCCCATGCCCGCGCCGGCGGGAACACCGGTATCAGTCAGAAAATTTAACATAAATAAGCTCCTTCGTGAAAATATTTCTTAATTATTATACCATTGTCTGGTCAAATTGCAAGAGGGATTTAGATTCTTCTGTCCAATTTCACAGAATATTCACGGCGGAATTTCTCAAAACGGCCTTCATCCAGGGCATCGCGAATCCGTTCCATCAGCTTGTTATAAAAATACAGGTTGTGCATAACCGCAAGGCGCATGGCAAGCATTTCCTCGGCGATAAACAGGTGGCGCAAATAGGCGCGGGAATAGCGGCGGCATACCGGGCAGTCACACTGCGGATCGATGGGGCTTTCATCCAACTGATACTTGGCGTTTCGCAGATTGATGGCACCCTCCCATGTGAACAGCCGGGCATGGCGGGCGTTTCGGGCCGGCATCACGCAATCAAAGAAATCCACGCCCCTGGCAACCGCCTCAATGATATTCGTGGGCGTGCCCACGCCCATGAGGTAACGAGTCCTGTCGGCGGGCATATACGGCTCCACCGCCTCGATGATGTCATACATCTCCTCCGCCGTTTCGCCCACCGCAAGGCCGCCAATGGCGTAGCCCGGCAGGTCAAGATCGGCGATACGCTTCATATGATCAATCCGGATATCGGCATAGGTGCCGCCCTGGTTGATGCCCCAGAGCATCTGTTGGGGATTCACCGTGTCCGGCAGGGCATTCAGGCGGGCATTCTCCCCTTTGCAGCGCACCAGCCACCGGTAAGTCCGGTCAACGCTCTGCCGTACATAATCCCGGGGGGAGGGATTCTCAATACACTCGTCAAAGGCCATGCAGATATCTGAGCCCAGATTGGACTGAATCTGCATACTTTCCTCCGGTCCCATAAAAATCTTGTGTCCGTCGATATGGGAAGCGAAGGTAACGCCCTCCTCCCTGATTTTTCGCAGTCCGGCCAGTGAAAACACCTGAAATCCGCCGGAATCGGTTAGAATTGGGCCGTCCCAGGTCATAAATTTATGAAGGCCGCCCATCTTGCGCACCACCTCGTCCGTGGGACGCAGGTGGAGATGGTAGGTATTGGAAAGCTCCACCTGACAGCCGATGTTTTTCAGATCGGCGGCGCTCAGCGCGCCTTTAATGGCGCCCTGTGTGCCCACATTCATAAACACCGGGGTCTGCACCGTGCCATGCGCGCAGGTAAACACGCCCCGCCGTGCCTTTCCCTCGGTCTTTTTCAGTTCAAACATAGATTACCCCTTTTGTTTTGGATGATAGAGAATATACAGTCTGGTGGCCTCCTGGGTGCCGTAACGGGTAGTGTGCGTAATATCTTTCAAATAATGAAAGCCGCACTTCTCAATCACCCGGCGCGATTGGTGATTCCATGCAAAGTGGCCGCAGGTCAGATAGTCATAGCCGCACACGTCAAAGCAATAGGAAACGACCGTCCGAACCGCTTCCGGCATCAGTCCCCTGCCCCAGTAGTCTTTGCTCAGGACATAGCCGATTTCTCGTCCCATCATCCGATCCGGAACGTCGATATTTTCATCCCGCTCCTCCAGTCCCAGGGAGCCGATGACCTTTCCGTTTTCCTTCCGTTCCAAAGCGAAAGTCTTTTTCTCTGTGATAAACAAGTGCAGTATCTGTTTTGATTTCTCCATACTTTCATGGGGCAGCCAGCCGGCCATCTGTCCCACGCCGTCCACCCGGGCGTATTCGTAAAAATCCTGCAAATCCCCTTCCCGCCATGGGCGCAGAATCAGCCGTTCCGATTCAAGCCGCACACCCGAAATATCAACTGGTGCATTCATAATCTCACCTCACAGAATACACATGGCATCACCGAAGGAGAAGAAGCGGTAGCGCTGCCGAACCGCCTCTTCATAAGCCGCCAGTACGTGTTCCCTGCCCGCAAAGGCGGAGACCAGCATCACAAGCGTACTCTCGGGCAGATGGAAGTTGGTAATCAGGCCGTCCATGGCCTTAAAGGTATAGCCGGGATAGATGAAAATATCCGTCCATTTGGACGCGGCTTGAAAGGTGCCGTTCTCATTCACCAGTGATTCCAGCGTACGGCAGGATGTGGTTCCCACACAAATGATCCGTCCCCCCTCTGCCTTTGTCCGGTTGAGAAGCTCCGCCGTTTCAGCGTTCATCATGCACAATTCGGCGTGCATATGATGGTCAGTTACCTCCTCGGCTTTCACCGGGCGGAAGGTTCCCAAGCCGACGTGGAGGGTTACAAAGGCTTCCTTTACGCCCTTTTCGCGGATTTTTTCCAGCAGTTCCTTCGTAAAGTGAAGTCCTGCCGTGGGTGCGGCGGCAGAGCCCACCTCCCGGGAATAAACCGTCTGATACCGCTCCTGATCCTCCAGCTCCGCCTTAATATAGGGCGGCAGGGGCATTCTGCCCAAACGCTCCAAAACCTCCAGAAAAATGCCCTCATAGTGGAATTCCACAATCCGGTTGCCATCCTCCCGGACTTCCCGGACGGTTGCGGTCAACTCACCGTTTCCGAAAATCACCTCACTGCCGGCCTGCATTTTTCGTCCGGGCTTGCACAGGCACTCCCAGTGCTTATTTCCCAGATCCCGCAGCAGCAGCACCTCCACAGCACCGCCGGTGGGACGGTGTCCCAGAAGCCGGGCCGGAAGAACCCGGGAATCGTTCATCACCAGGCAGTCCCCCGGCTTGAGATAGTCAATCAGATCGTAAAAATGACGGTGCGTGACCGCGCCGGTCCGCCGATCCATTACCATCAGTCTGGATGCGTCCCGCTGTTCCAGCGGCGTCTGCGCGATCAGTTCCTCCGGCAGGTCATACCAAAAATCTTTTGTCTTCATCGTCAACGTCCTTTATTCTGCGATAGAAATTCCGGAATGTACAGGCTCCATTTGAAAAGAGCCTGTACCCATTTTGGAATACTATACCATATCGTAAGGAAAAAATCCATTATTTCCTTGATTTTAGAAACAAAAAACACTCCGCCTGAACCCTTATTCCTGTCTGCAATAAGGGGCTCGGTTGATCTCCAGCAGAAAAGCAGACACGTTTTTGTGTCTGCTTTTCAAAATCGGTTTATCGGCTCCGCCGTCACAGGCAGCATGAAGCTCAATTCTTCAGGCTCTGAATGGGCGCAGGAATCCGGCCGCCGCGGGCGATAAAATCCGAAGCCGCCTCATCATGAACCGGCATCACCGGCGCACTGCCCAGCAGACCGCCCATCTCCACCCGGTCGCCCACGGTTTTCCCCGGCGCCGGAATCACACGCACAGCGGTGGTTTTGGAGTTGACCATGCCGATGGCCGCCTCGTCCGCAATGATGGCGGAAATCGTCTCCGCCGAGGTGTCGCCAGGCACGGCAATCATATCCAGCCCCACCGAACACACGCAGGTCATGGCTTCCAGCTTATCCAGACACAGCGTTCCGGATTCCGCAGCTGCGATCATGCCCTCATCCTCGGATACCGGGATAAAGGCGCCGGACAGGCCGCCCACATGATTTGACGCCATCACGCCGCCCTTTTTCACCGCATCGTTGAGCATGGCCAACGCTGCGGTGGTGCCATGGGTTCCGCAGACTGCAAGACCCATTTCTTCCAGAATCCGGGCAACCGAATCACCCACCGCCGGAGTGGGAGCCAGACTCAGATCCACAATCCCGAAGGGAACGCCCAGCCGCTGGGACGCCTCCCGTCCCACAATCTGACCCATCCGTGTAATCTGGAAAGCCGTCTTTTTGATGGTTTCGGCTACCACGTCGAAAGGCTGACCCTTCACGTTCTGCAGCGCGTGGTATACCACCCCCGGCCCGGACACGCCCACGTTCAGCACGCACTCCGGCTCGCCTACCCCGTGAAACGCGCCAGCCATAAAGGGATTGTCCTCCACCGCGTTGGCAAACACCACCAGCTTGGCACAGCCCAGTCCGTCGTTGTCGGCGGTGAGGGCCGCAGTTTGTTTGATTACCCGCCCCATTTCGGCAACGGCGTCCATATTAATGCCGGCCTTGGTGGAACCCACATTAACGCTGGCGCAGACCAGCTCCGTGGATGCCATCGCCTCGGGAATGGACCGGATCAGTTTCCAGTCGCTGTCGGTGCAGCCCTTCTGAACCAGCGCAGAAAACCCGCCGATGAAATTCACTCCGCAGGCCTTCGCCGCCCGATCCAGCGTCTGCGCAATTTTGACATAGGACTGGGCTTCGCACGCTGCGGCCACCAACGAAATGGGCGTCACGGAAATCCGCTTATTCACTATGGGGATGCCAAATTCCTTCTCGATCTCGCAGCCGACCTTGACCAGATTTCTGGCACAGGTGGTGATCTTCCGGTAAATTTTGTCGCAGCACCGGTCAATATCCGGATCGCAGCAGTCCAAAAGGCTGATGCCCATGGTGATGGTGCGGATATCCAGATGGCGCTTGTCGATCATGTCCTGCGTAACTAAAATATCCTTCTGACTGAACATGGCTCACCTCTCAAATCCGATGCATGGCCTCAAAAATGTCCTCACGCTGAACACGGACGGACAGATTCTTCTTGCGGCCCTCCTCATCCATCAGGCTCACCAGCTCAGCCAGCGGAACACTGCAGGCGGATACATCCACCACCATCATCATGGTGAAATAGCCCTGCATGACGGTCTGGCTGATATCCAGCACGTTTACGTTGTACTCCGCCAGCTTCACGCACACGGCGGCGATGATTCCCACCTGATCCTTACCCACGACAGTTACAATTGCTCTCATCGTTTTCTCTCCTCAGACCTCGTAATCCGCAGCCACGCGGGTGTCCAGCAGATGGAAGAACTTCTCCTTGGCTGCCAGATGCAGCGGATGAACGGCATAGCCGCTGAGCGCCTGACGGCTCTCAAACTCGGAATACAACGCGTAATCCATCCCGTTGTAGGCCTGCCGGATCTCCAAATGGAGCAGCCCGGGGATTTGACCCACCAGCGGTTCCAGACAGGACGCGATCAGTTTCACAGCTTCCTCTTTCTGCACACCCGGCTTGAGGGTGTAGAGCACAATATGCTTAACCATAATTTCCCTCCTATAGAAAAACCGGGGTCGAATCATCGGCCCCGGTATTGCATTGGAACTTACTCAGCGTCGGCGGGAGCTTCCTCCAGCAGAGCACGGATGGACAGAGAGATCCGCTTGTTCTCCGCATCCACATCAGTGATCTTCACCTTAACCTCCTGACCCTCGGACAGCACATCCTCGGGCTTGCCAATCCGGCGGTCGGCAATCTGGGAGATATGAATCAGACCGTCCACGCCGGGCAGAATCTCGGCAAAGGCGCCAAAGGTCATCAGCTTGACGATCTTGGCATCCACCACATCGCCAACCTTATAGTTGGTCATGAACTGGTTCCAGGGATTCATCTCGGCAGTCTTGTAGCCCAGAGAAATCTTCTTCTTTTCGGGGTCGAAGGAAATGACGTAGACGTCGATCTCGTCACCAACCTTGACAACGTCCGCGGGGCTCTTGATGTGGTTCCAGGACAGCTCGGAAACATGAACCATGCCATCCACGCCGCCGATGTCCACAAAGGCACCGTAGGAAGTCAGGCTCTTAACCACGCCATGATACTTCTTGCCATTTTCGATCTCCGCCCAGATCTTCTCCTGCGCGGCCTTGCGGGCCTCGGAGGTAACAGCACGGATGGAGCCGATCACGCGGCGGCGCGCGCGGTTGACCTCCGTGATCTTCATCTGAACGGTCTTGCCAACCATCCCGGCCATATCGCCGCCCTTGGCAACGCCGGACTGGGAAGCGGGAATAAATACCCGGATGCCCTTCACATTGGCAACCAGACCGCCCTTGTTCTCCTCAGTGATGGTGCCCTCAACGGTGGTCTTATTCTCGGCATAGGCAGCCATGTCGTCCCAGATCTTCAGGCCGTCCAGCTTCTTCTTGGAAAGCTGTACGGTGCCTTCCTGATCGTTGACACGCACGACGAAAACCTCGATTTCGTCGCCGACGTGCAGAACATCCTCCGGCTTCACGGAAGGGTCCGCACTGACTTCATCATAAGGGATGTAACCGGCGTGCTTGGTACCCAGATCGACCTGGATCTCGGTGTTCCCGATGCCGGTGACGGTACCAATAACCTTATCTCCTGTATTTAAAGTCTTGATGGACTGCTCAAGAAGTTCAGCAAAGTTCTCCTCCTGTACAGTCTCAGCATTCGTGATTTCGCTCATAGTCTTGTTGACCTCCTTTATAATCCACGCCGGTGTCGACGCACCGGCAGTGATTCCAACATCAGTAACGCCGCGAAAATCCGCTGGATTCAGATCCGCCGCACTGTCCACCAGTGCCACTTTTCCGCAGTGCTCACGGCAAATCATAGCGAGTCGGCCTGTGTTGGAACTTTTCGGGTCTCCCACAACGACCATTGCCTGGCAGTTCTTGCTCAGTTCTGCTGCTTCGCTTTGCCTATACTCTGTTGCTCTACATATTGTATCAAATATTTTCAAGTTAGTAAACTGTTTTTTTGCGATTTCACCGCACATTTTCCACAAAAATTCTGTGGACGTTGTTTGTGAAACCATACAAATCGGCAGATCCGCCGGCGGATTCTCCGATTTGATCCAGTTTTCCATCTCCGCGGGAGATTCAAAAATCCTGCACCGGCTGCACCAGCCCGCAATTCCTTCCACCTCCGGATGTGCCCGGGTGCCGATGATGATGGGAAGTCTCCCCTCCTCGTCCGCGCGGCTGACAATGGTGTGAATCCGCTTGACAAAGGGGCAGGTGGCGTCAATGATCCGACAGCCGCGCTGTTCCAGCCGTCTGTAGACCCCGGCGGAGACGCCGTGGGAACGGATAATCACGGTACAGGACGCATCCGCCTGCTCAGGGGCGTCAATTACCCCCACACCCATGGCCTCAAACCGGCCAACCACATGGCGGTTGTGAATAATGGGGCCAAGGGTCACAACCCGCCCGCCCTCATCGGCTGCCTTTTCCACCAGCTCCACAGCCCGGCTGACGCCGAAGCAGAAACCGGCGCTTTTCGCGATGCGGACGCTCATAGGGGAATCTTCTTTCCGGCGATGGCTTTGATTTCGGCCACGACCTGATCGATGTCCAGCTCGGAGGTATCCACTTTGACAGAATCGCGGGCCATTTTCAGCGGCGCGATTTCCCGGTGGGTATCCTGATAGTCCCGCTGCTGAATCTCCCTGAGAATCTGGCTGTAATTGGCTTTCTGCCCCTTCGCAGTCAGTTCCTCCGTGCGCCGTCTCGCCCTGACTTCGGCGGAGGCGGTCAGAAAGATTTTCACATCAGCCTTGGGCAGCACCACGGTGCCGATATCCCGGCCATCCATAATTACGTTATTGGTTTTCGCCACATCGCGCTGCATATCCAGCAGCATCTCCCGCACTTTGGGCTGTGCGGAAACCAGAGAAGCTTTCTGAGAAATTTCCTGTGTGCGGATATCCGCCGTCACATCCATTCCGTTCATAATCATGTGCTGTAAGCCCTCGCCGTCGTATTCAATGCCGATGGTCAGCTCGTCAATATAGCGGTTCACGCCGTCCACATCCTTGGGGCTGACACCCCACAGATCCAGGAAATACGCCACCGTGCGGTAGATCGCGCCCGTGTCCACATAGCGGTAACCCAGCTCCCTGGCCAGCCGTTTGGCGATGGTGCTCTTCCCGGCGCCAGCCGGACCGTCAATGGCGATGGAATATGTTTTTGCCATAGTTGCTCCCTCTTTCAGCTTATTCTCTGTTTATTCATTCCGCAGCCGGGCAAGAGCGGCAGCTTCCTTTGTCACGACTTCCTCCGGGGTCAAACCCAGCTTTCTGCCCGTGTCCTCCGGGCTGAGGGGCAATCCACCCTCCAGACCGAAGCGAAGGGTCAGCAGCTTTGCGTCCGCCTCGGGCAGCACGGCCAGCAGCTCCTGAATACGCTGCCGCATCTGGAAATACGCGGTATCCTCCACCGCCTGCGCATCCTCCGGATCTTCCTGCTCTTTGGGCTGGGATGCCTCGGCGACCTTGTCCATCTGCCGGGCATTTTCCAGCATCTGCTCCACGGCCGCCGCTTCCTCCGGCGGCATATGGAGCTGTTCCGCAATTTCCTCCAACGTTGGGTTTCTGCCCAGCTCCACCAGCAGCCGCTCGTCCACCGCGCGGTAATCCTCCATCGTCTGGCGGAGTTTCGCGCCAACGCCATTGGCGCGCGCCTGCAGCGTAATCACCTTTGCCATGGACTGGTTCATCCACCAGTCGCTGATCTGCTCAAAATCACCGCCCGTATAGCCGGCGATTGCCTGCCACAGGCCCAGACTGGCCTCCTGAATCAGATCCAGCAGCAGCACGCCCCGGCCGGTCATCCCGCGGGCAAGCTCCACTGCCCGGGACAGCGACGCGTTGAGCAGCCGTTCCCGCGCCGATGCATCCCCCCGGGCGCATTCCTCCGCCAAAACCCGGATATCCGCACAGGCAGGGATGTCAGTCAGTTCCTCCAGATAGAGCCGCAGCGGATCATTTTCACCCAGAGCGGTCAGAAAATCACCTTTTTGCGCCAATTCCGCTTCCCGGCGCAGCCGGAGGGCGGCTTCCCCGGTTCCGGCGGGGCGGGGAAGGTCGGATACGTCCAAGCCAATCTGCCTGTCCTCCAGATCCTGCAGCGCGTCCTCCACAGCCTGCTCATTCTCCCCTTCCATCAAGGTCAGAAACCGGGCCGCGGACAGCCGGTCTCCCCGGTGAAGCGTCTGCAGGGTCAGCTCCCAGGGCGTTTCTTCAAATGTTATATCCAGATCACGCATTCAAAAAATCCTCCAAACCCATACTGGTGCCCAGCTTCTGGAGCTTTTCCATAGCCTGCTTTTCAATCTGACGCACCCGCTCCTTGGAGATGCCCAGGATAGCCCCGATTTCCTCCAGCGGATGGCAGGTTCCGTCCTCGATTCCGAAATGCAGCCGCAGTACCTGCTGCTGGCGTGCATTCAGCGTGCCCAGCAGATTGTCCACCGTGTGGTTCAATTCCTCCCGCACAAAATTCTCGTAGGGCTGCGGCGCCTGAACATCCTCCAGAAGGATACCCAGACTGCCGTCGTCATCGTCCCCGGTTGGCGCGTCCAGGCTGCAGGTTTCCGGGCTGAGCTGCATGAGCTGACGCACCTTTTCCGCCGGAATGTCGCAGCGCGCAGCGATCTCCCCGTCTGTGGGCTCCCTTCCGTTTTCCTGACGCAGCGCTGTTTTTGCGGCCTCAATTTTCCGCATCCGCTCCGCGGTATGCAGCGGCACCCGGATCATCCCCCCGTGGTTCATCAGGCAGCGGGTCACTCCTTGCCGGATCCACTTGGTGGCATATGTAGAAAAACGGAGATCCCGGGTATAGTCAAATTTCTTCGCAGCCATCAGCAGCCCAATGCTGCCCTCCTGAATCAGATCCAGAAGCGGCACTCCCCGGCCGGCATATTCCTTTGCCACGGAAACCACCAGCCGCAGATTGGAATTGACCATCTGCCGGATGGCGTCCTCATCTCCCTCCGCGCATCGCTTGGCGAGGGCGCGTTCTTCTTCCGGCGTCAGGCGGGGATAACGGCGAATCTCATTGAGATACTGGCGCATATCATCCTCCCCGGCGCTGACCGGAGTTTCCATCTCTTTTTCAGCCAAATCCAAACTCATGATTTCATTCCTTTTCTCTGCTTGAGCTGCTCACGAACTGCCATCAGATCATCGGCGGTCTGTACGCTGGATGTCCGGTGTTCCGATTGGATGGTTTGAATACAGTCGAGAAACGCCTGCTCATTCACCGTCCCGAAAGACCGGTAGATTCCGGTCAGATGGGATGTTTCGTCAGGCGTCAGATCCGCCAGCGTATCAATGGACGCCGTGTATCCCGCGTGATCCCGTGCGGTAATCTGACGGTATACCTTCTCATACAGCGGCACGGAAAAATCCTCCGCCTTCAGTGTGCCACACTGGCCCAGCAGCGCCGGCTCCGTCAGCAGCGCGGCAATCAGGTATTCCTCCGCTTTCCCGGATTTCACATTGTCATAGGTGACCTTGGTGCTTCCCCGGCGCTGGAGCATACTGGCGGGCGCCAGGTCAATCTGTTCCTGCTTTCTCTTTTCCCGGGTCAGGATACGCTTGCGCGACCGTTCCACCTCCATCCTGACGGCCTCCATGCTGACCTTGGCCGTCTCCGCCACACGCTGGCCGTAAACCTCCCGCTGGACGGCGTTGGGCAGTCCGGCGATCAGCTCCGCCGCCTCGCTGAGGAAGCGAACCTTCTGCTCGTCCTCCCGCAGATCATACTTGCCGCGGATGGCACCCAACTGATACTCCACCCGGTTGGAGGATTCCTCCAGCAGGAGCTTAAACCGATCCGCGCCATATTTTTTCAGAAATTCATCCGGGTCTTTGGCGTCGCGCATTTTCAAAACCTTTACCTGAAGGCCCGCCTTTTCCAGCATGGGAATCGCGCGTCTGGTCGCGTTCTGACCAGCTTCGTCGCCGTCATAGATCAGCACCACCTGCTGGGTGTAGCGGGAAAGCAGCACCGCGTGTTCCTCCGTCAGAGAGGTGCCCAGCGATGCCACCGCGCAGTCGAACCCATACTGATGCAGCGCCACGGCATCCATATACCCTTCCACCAGGATCAGATAGCCCAGTTTGCTTTTCTTGGCCAGATTCAGGGCAAACAGATTTTTGCGCTTATTGAAAATAATTGTTTCCGGAGAATTGAGATACTTGGGCGTGGAATCGTCCATCACCCGCCCGCCAAAGCCGATGACATTGCCCCGCACATCGATGATGGGAAACATCAGCCGGTTGCGGAACCGATCATAAATCCGGCCATTTTTGGAAGAAACGGAAACCAGCCCCGATTCTTTTAATTCTTCGTCGGTGTAGCCCTTGGCCTTCATGGCATCGGTCAGGGCTGTCCACGTGTTAGGCGCGAAGCCAATTCCGAACTTCGTCAGGGTGGATTTGGTCATGCCCCGCTTTCGGGCATAGGTCAGCCCCTCCGCCCCGGCGGGGGCATAGAGCTGGCTAACGAAGAACCGGGCAGCTTCTCTGGAAAGCGCCCAGAGCCGCTCCTGCTGGCGGTAGCGGGACTGGTACTGCTCGTCCTCCGGCACCTCCATACCCGCCCGTTTTGCCAGTGCCCGGACAGCGTCGGGATAGCTCAGTCCCTCGATCTCCATCTCGAAATTGATCACGCCGCCGCCCTTGTGGCAGCCAAAGCAATAATAAATACCCTTGTCAGGGGAAACGGAAAAGGAGGCCGTTTTTTCACCGTGGAACGGACACAGACCAAACAGATTGGAGCCGGAACGCTTCAGATTCACATACTGACCCACGACCTCCTCAATGGGGTTCCGGGCCACCAGCTCATCCAAAAATGACGGTGGAAATGCCATATTCAGTTTCCTCCTTTCCTGACGGGGTATGAATTGTTTAATTATAGCACATTATCCTTTTCTCTGCCAGCCCAAGGGGATAAAAATCTCTGAAAATTTCTCCACGGCGTAATTATCCGTCATACCCGCGATATAGTCGCAGACAGTACGCTCCATCCCGTCAAAGCTGAGCTGGGGCTGAAAATCCTCCGGCAGTGCCTCAGGGTGATGGATGTAGTATTCAAACAGCCGCTGGAGCATATCCTTTGCCTTGCTCTCCTGTCCCTTTGCCACCGGATTGCGGTAGACATTCTCAAACATGAACGCGCGCAGCTCCTTCAGCGCCCTGTCCACAGCCGGCGACAGCAGGATTTTCCCCGCTTCCCGGGAGGTGCGGATGGTGTCGCACACCAGCGTGTTGATCCGATCCCGGTGGTTGTGTCCCAAAACATCGGTGATGGAGGCGGGAATGTCGTCATCGGTCAGAATGCCCGCACGGATGGCATCGTCAATATCGTGGTTGACATAGGCAATCTGATCAGAGCGGCGCACCACCTGTCCCTCCAGCGTCTCCGGAACATAGTCGCCGGTGTGACCCAGAATACCCAGCCGCACCTCATGGGTCAGATTCAGCCCGGCACCGTCCTTTTCCAGCACGTCCACGACCCGCAGACTCTGCTCATTGTGGCGGAAGGGCTTGCCGATGCAGCGGCTGAGGGCATCCTCTCCGGCGTGGCCAAAGGGGGTATGCCCCAGGTCGTGTCCCATGGAAATCGCCTCGGCCAGATCCTCATTCAGGCCCAGCGCCCGGACAATGGTGCGCGCAATCCGGGTCACCTCCAGCGTATGGGTCATGCGGGTACGGTAATGGTCTCCCTCCGGGCGTAAAAACACCTGCGTCTTGTGCATCAGACGGCGGAAGGATTTGGAATGGACAATCCGGTCAATATCCCGCTGATAGCAGGTGCGCACATCCTCCTCCCGGGGCTGCTCATACCGCGGCCGACCCCTGCTCTGGTCGGCAAAAGCCGCAAGGGGATTCAGCCGCCGGTGCTCCTGATATTCCAATTCCTCCCGTATTGTCATAACCGCCGCTCCTTTTTCTATACATTCTCAGGCCTCAACCGGAAATGCCCGGTATTCCCGTCCTACTTCCATGCCCTCCACCTCTGCGGCGGTCATGTCCGTCAGCCGTTCCAGAAAGGGCTGCGTCCGACCTTCCGGCAGGAGGATTTCCAGCTCCACCTCGGCGCCGAACTCCGTGTTTCGGATGATTCCGCCGAAAGCCGCTGTTTCCAGCTTGATCCGTTCATAATAAGCATAGGGGCAGGGCACATACAGCGCCGCCCACACCCGTTTCATGGATTTGCCTGCCGCGTTCACGGCGATTTTCGCGCCTTTGGTATAGGCGCGTACCAGCCCTCCGGCTCCCAGCAGAATCCCGCCGAAATACCGGGTCACCACGCAGACTACATTGAACAGCCCTTCCCTTTGCAGAACCTGCAGCATGGGCATTCCTGCGGTGCCGCCGGGCTCCCCATCATCGGAAAACCGCACCGGGCCGTCCTTGATGATGTAGGCCCAACAGTTGTGGGTTGCATCATAATGCTGCTTTTTCATCTGCTGGATTTTATCCAGTGCCTCCGCTTCGGTTTCCACCGGCCAGACCCGGCCAATAAAGCGGGATTTCTTCTCGACAAATTCATCCTCCCCGAATTGGGTCGGCACCAGATATTCGTCCAATGCTCACAGCTCCTTCACGATATAGTCTCTCAGCCGGCCATAGAGAATGTCATCGAGAACCGTGTCAATTTCGATGCCCTCTCCCGTATAATCCACCCGCGCCACCTGCGCGTTGTCGTGGAGCGTCTCCACCATGCCGCCCATGGAATAGGGCAGCCGCACCAGCACATGATGCCGGGCGTGACCCAGCGTTTTTTCAATGGCGTGCAGCAGCTCGTCCATGCCTCTGCCCTGCTTGGCAGAAATGGCCACCACATCCTCCCCCACCGGGATCTCCGCGGGGGATACCAGATCGGCTTTGTTATAGCACCGCAGCACCGGCGTGCCGGGCTTGGCGAGCTGGGCGATCAGCTTATCCACCACGGCGATGTGCTCCTCCCGGTGCGCATCGGAAGCGTCAATCACATGAAGCAGCACATCGGCGTACTCCAGCTCCTCCAGTGTCGCCCGGAACGCTTCCACCAGATGATGGGGCAGCTTGGAAATAAAGCCCACGGTGTCGGACAGAATCACGTCCAGATTGTCTGAAACCGTCAACTGCCGGGAGGTAGTATCCAGCGTGTCAAAAAGCCGGTTATTGGCGGGGATTCCCGCGCCGGTCAACTGATTGAGCAGGGTGGATTTACCCGCATTGGTATAGCCTACGATGGCAACCACCGGGACGGAATTCTTCATCCGCCGCTCCCGCTGAACACTGCGCACCTGCCGCACCTGTTCCAGCTCCGCCTGTAGCCGGTTAATCCGTTCCCGGATGTGCCGCCGGTCGGATTCCAGCTTGGTTTCGCCGGGGCCGCGGGTACCGATCCCACCGCCCTGACGGGACAGGGACGTGCCCATTCCGGACAACCGGGGCAGCAAATACTGATACTGCGCCAGCTCCACCTGCAGCCGTCCCTCTCTGGTTCTGGCGCGCTGCGCGAAGATGTCCAGAATCAGCGCGCTGCGATCCAGCACGGTCACGCCGATGATTTCCTCCAGCGCCCGGATATTGCCGGGCGACAGCTCATTATCAAAGATGACCATGGTAGACTGGGTGAATTCAGCCAGCATTTTCACCTCGATGGCTTTCCCTTCGCCGATGAAGCTGTGGGAATCCGGCGTATGCCGGTTTTGCAGGATTTTCCCGGTACAGAAGCCCCCCGCGGTTTCCAGAAGGGCTTCCAGCTCCTCCAGACTCTCCTCCGTGGCGGTCTCCTCGGCGGTAAAGCAGTCAGCGTTCAGCCCGACCAGCACCGCCCGCTCCTGCCCATGATTTTCTAAGGTATCTTCCATAATTCCTCCGTTGAGCGGCGGGCCGCAACGCCTT
This sequence comes from Clostridiales bacterium, assembly GCA_022774865.1. Classification (GTDB taxonomy): domain Bacteria; phylum Bacillota; class Clostridia; order Oscillospirales; family Oscillospiraceae; genus Faecousia. The sequence continues at coordinate 32,864 of JALFLH010000008.1, read as the reverse complement.
TCCCTTGGAAAAGCCATGGGCGCTGCTGCCCCAGCACATAAAGCTGCGCTTGATTGTTTATTATACCACATGAAATACCGCGCGGACAACCATTCCGACAAAAATATACAAAAAGTCCGCACCACGCTGCCGTAGTGCGGACTTCGTTCTTACTTCAGGCCGAAACGCTTGTTGAACCGATCGACGCGTCCACCGGTGTCAACCAGCTTCTGCTTGCCGGTATAGAAAGGGTGGCACTTGGAGCAGATTTCAACACGAATGTCCTTCTTGGTGGAACCGGTCGTAAAGACGTTGCCACAGGCACAGCGGATTGTGGTCTGTTCGTACTTGGGATGGATACCTTCCTTCATTCTAGTTCACCTCTTTCTCATCAAGTAAAAGGGCATAATTGCCCCCAGCAATCTTCAATCGCCCGGATATCATAACACAGACCCGGACAGATTGCAAGACTTTTTTTCGTTTTCCCCAGTTTTTTTTCGATCAGAATGCCCAGTTGCCGTTTCGGAAAATGGGAACCACTTTCCCGTCGGCGCAGGTGGCATCAATATTCATGGTATCACAACCGATCATGAAGTCCTCGTGAATCATGGAATCGTTGATGCCCAGCGCCCGGCACTCGTCCAGCGACTTATTCTGGAAGTCCTCGATGGTATCGGCAAAGCCCATGCCCAGCGCCAGATGGCAGGCGGCGTTCTCGTCGAACAGGGTGTTGTAGAACAGCAGGCCGCTCTCGGCAATGGGACTTGCCTGAGGTACCAGAGCGCATTCGCCCAGATAGGCTGCGCCCTCGTCCATGGCGATCAGTGTTTTCAGAAGCTCTTCGCCCTTCTCCGCCTTCACCTCCACCGCCCGTCCGTTTTCAAAGCGGACGGAGAAGTTTTCGATTAACTGACCCTGATAGCTCAGGGGCTTGGTGGCATACACAATACCCTCGGCCTTGCCCCGCATGGGAGAGATGAAGCACTCCTCGGTGGGGATGTTGGGGTTGAAGAAGATGCCCTGCAGGCTCATCTCTCCGCCGCCGCAGAACCGTGCCTCCGGAATCATGCCGACGGTTAAGTCCGTTCCGTTGTCTGCGGTATAGTGCAGGCTCTCAATGCCCAGACGGTTGAGATAATCGCACCGGGCCTGCAGGTCGGCATTGTGCTTTTCCCATGCCCGGACGGGATTCTCGTCCACGCGGGATGTGGACAGGATGGCATCCCAGAGCTTCTCCACCGCCTGACTCTTGCTCAGGCCGGGGAACACCTTTTTGGCCCATGCCACGCCGGGCACCGCGGCAATGCACCACTGATCTCTGTTTTCAAGCTGGTCATGATAGGGCTTGACAATGGGATAGCTCAACTGGCGCGCCTTTGCCAGCTTTTCCATGTTTACGCCCTTCAGACCGTCCGGGTCCTCGGAAACCAAATGGATGCGGGCGGGAACCACGTCCACATAGTGCTGCAGCCGCGCCTTTTCCCATTCCTCCACTGCGCCCATCGTTTTTACGGACTGGTAACGGGTATGGATTTTCTGAAGGGGCTGATAGTTCCATTGAACCGTCACCTTTTTCGCCTTGGCTTTGTAGGCTTCTTCCACGACCATCTGCACAAATTCCGGTTGATCCAGATCGGCATAAACCAGCACTTCCTGACCCTTCTGCACATGGACGCCGCAGCGGACAATCAGGCGTGCGTATTCTCTTAACACTGTCTTTTTCAAGTGAATCACTCCTTTTTGAGAATCGTCCCCATTTTACCAAATGAATATACAAACGTCAATGGCTGTTGCATTATTTTGATTAACGGGTTATAATGTCAGCAATTCTGATTTCAATGAGGGGTCGCCATGCTTACAAGAGAAGAATTTTCACAGCGTCTTTCCGCCCGGCCCATGCTTCTGGACGGTGCCACCGGTTCCAGCCTGCAGAAAGCCGGGATGCCCAAGGGGTGCTGTACCGAGGAATGGGTACTTGCCCATCCGGAAGTGCTGGTGAAGCTGCAGCGGGATTACGCGGCGGCAGGTTCGGATATTGTCTATACCCCCACCTTTCAGGCACAGCCCATCGCGCTGGAGCGGGTAAACCTGCAAAAACAAACCGAGGTCGTCAACGCTCAGCTCGCCGCCCTGTCCCGCTCCGCCGCACCCGGCTGTCTGATCGCGGGCGATCTGACCACGCTGGCCGCCTTCTGCGATAGCTGGGACGAGGCAAATTTCGATCTGCTGGTGGAAAACTACCGCCGCCAGATCAAGGGGCTGATCGACGGCGGCGTGGATCTTCTGGTGGGGGAAACCCTGCTCTATCCCCAGGAAGCGGAGGCCATTCTGACTGCGGCTGAGCTGGAGGGGGTTCCGGTTGGTCTGTATTCCTTCACCATGCAGCCGGACGGCTCCCTGTTTTCCGGCATGGAGGCCGGGCCGGTGCTGCGCCAACTGGAGGAGGCGGGCGCTGCTGCCGTAGGCTTCAACTGTGTGGCCGCGGACATGATGACGCCCCATCTGGTTGCGAAGCTTCGCCGCTATGTGAGAGGGCCGCTGCTCTGCAAGCCCAACGCCAGTATGCCGGTCATTGGCGCGGATGGCATTCCCGTCTATCCCCAGACACCGGAAGAATTTTCCCAAATCGTCGGCCAGTGCCGGGAAAACGGAGCCAATCTGCTGGGCGGCTGCTGCGGCACCTCGCCGGAGTTTATCGCAGCGCTGAAGCGCAGTCTGTGAATATGCGCTCCGGGGGGCGGGTCATCGATCCGTCCCCCGGTTTGTTGAGAAAATCAAACATTGCCAAACCGCGCTTTCTTTGCTACAATGACCTTGTTATGGAAAAAAGAGTACATATCTACGTCAGCCGTAAAAACGTGCTGACCTGGCTGATGACACTGTGCATGATCTGCTCGGCAGTGACCCGCATTGCGTTCTCCGGTTTGAAAGGGTCCGGGGATTCGCTGTACGTGTGGAGTCAAATCGTTCTGCCCACGGCAGCAGTTCTGCTGTATGTGTTCATCGTGCTTGTGGAAGGAAAAGAGCTTTTCTACAAGACCGCAATTCCCGTTTGGATGGCCGCCGTCTATTTTGCCTTTGCCATCGCAAACAACTACCGCCTCGGCCCCATAAACAACTCCCTGTATTTCATCGCACTGGCTTTTCTGGCGGTTCTGTACACCCAGATCAGTTCCGGACAGGGTCAGCTTCTCTGGCTTCTTCCCCTGCTGACCCTCTCTCCCATTCCATTCATCGCCTACTTTCACCGGGATGAGCTGCTGCGGCGGGACTGGGCCGCGTTTGCCTGCAGCGACGCACTGCCCAATATCCTGATGATGCTGGGCTTCACCGTGCAGTTGTTTGCCCTGCGTATTCATCCTTCCGATGAATACCATCCCACCTGGGGCGACCGCACCGATGGGCGCAGGCTGCGTACGCTCCCGCCCATGGCACAGGTGTCGCCGTACATCATGGTCACCCGAAACACCTCCACCAACTATTTCACCGAGGCCTTTGAGATCAGCAACATCGACCGCTACATCCGCATGAAACGCCGGGAGGGTCTGACCAATTTTGGCATTACCCATGTGTTTCTGGCCGCCTATTGCCGCGCCATCGCCAAATATCCAGGTCTGAACCGCTTCCTGTCCGGGCAGAAGGTCTATTCCAGAGGCAATGACATCCAGTTCTGCATGACCGTCAAGAAGGAAATGTCCGCTGATTCCCCCGACACCGTCATCAAGGTTCATCTGACGCCCTGCGACACAGCCAAGGACGTCTATGAAAAGATGAACGCCGAGGTGGAAAAGGTCAAAAACACCCCGCTGAATTCCAGCTTCGACCATACCGCCCACGCTCTGACACTGATTCCCGGCGTATTTCTGAAATTCGTCGTGTGGCTTCTGCGGACTCTGGACTACTTTGGCCTGCTTCCCAAGTTCCTGCTGGAGGTCAGTCCCTTCCATGGCACGGTGTTTTTCACCTCTATGGGTTCACTGGGCATTCCGCCCATTTACCATCACCTGTATGACTTTGGTAATCTGCCTGTCTTTGGCGCTTTTGGCTGCAAACGGCGGTCGCTGGAAGTGCAGGAGGACGGCAGCGTGGTGCAGAAGAAATATGTGGATTTTAAATTTACGATGGATGAGCGGATTGCAGACGGATACTATTACGCCGCCTTTTTCAAGCACCTCAAGCGGATTCTGCAGCACCCCGAGGTGCTGGATCAGGCGCCGGACGAAGTGATCCCGGATATTGACTGATATGACCAAAAACGATATTCTGTCCTTTCTCCCGGCCGCGTGTCCCTGGCGGGATTCCGTGCTTTGGTTCGATTCCATCGATTCCACCAATACCAGAGCCAAGTCGCTGGCCGTCGCGGGCGCGCCCCATGGCACCGTACTCATTGCCGACTATCAGACAGGCGGCCGGGGCAGCCGGGGACGGCGCTTCCACTCCCCCGCCGGCAGCGGCGTGTATCTGAGCGTGATTCTGCGTCCCGTGTGCGACCCCGGGGCGCTGATGCACCTGACCTGCGCCGCGGCCACCGCCATGTGCGATGCTGTGGAAGCCGTATGCGGCTTCCGTCCCGGTGTCAAATGGATCAATGATCTGGTCTTTCACAACCGGAAGCTGGCAGGGATTCTCACCGAGCTGGGACTCCATGCCTCCGGTGTTGTGGACTACGCCGTCATCGGAATCGGCATGAACTGCTGCCAGCGCCCGGAAGATTTCCCGGAAGATATCCGGCACATGGCCGGATCGCTTTCCAGCGTGTCCGGCCGGGCGGTTGACCGAAACCGGGTAGCCGCCGCCATGGTGGAAGCACTTTGGAAAATGGACAGCCGGCTTCTGACTGAAAGAGCGCAGATTCTTTCCCAGTACCGCAGGGATTGTGTCACCATCGGCCGGGAGGTCAGTGTGGTCAAGGCTGACGGAGCCGTCCGCCACGGCCGGGCTGTGGATATTGATGCGGAGGGCGCACTGGTTGTGGAATTTGCGCCCGGCCAGATTGAAACGGTCTGCGCTGGCGAGGTCAGCGTCCGTGGAATGTACGGGTATGTCTGATTCTTTCACATTTTTTACAATGTTCAGGAAATGTTCATTGCATTTTTCGCCTTCTGTGGTTATACTGTATATATCAGATAAATGAAATGGAGGAATATCCCATGAAAACTGTTTTGAAGATTCTGGCTGCGCTGGTTGCCATTGCCGGTGCTGTTTATGTCGTTGCCACCTATGGCGACAAGATTGTTGCGTGGGCAAAGAAACTGGTGGCTTCCTGCCCCTGCCACCGGTGCGGCGATGTGGTAATCGAAAAGGAAGCGGAAGCTCCTGCCGCGCCTGCGGAGGAGTCCGCCGGGGAACCCGCGGAGCAGCCCGCTGAAGCGCCTGCAGAGCCGGAAACCCCTGCCGCCGAACCCGAAATCGCCGAAAACGAGCCGGTTGCCGAAGAAAACGACTTTGAGGGCTGATATCAAAATCCCGGGATGGAGCCTCATGCCATCCCGGGATTCTTTTTCCCCAAATTTTCCCCATCCTTGACATTCTATTCATAGGGAAGTATAATATCAGAGAATATTTCCTTGGAATGGAGCACTTCTATGAAGAGTTCATTGAAAAAAGCCGTCCCAATTATGCTGGCCATATTGATTCTCGTCAGCATTCTCTGGTACTGTTTTGTTTATGACCGTGATTTCACCCGGGATATGCTTCTCAATCAGGCGCGGTATCAGTCCATCCATGGCAATGCCCGGCTTGCATCCTGGTTTTACGATCTTGCCTACCGGCATTCCAATAATGACGAAGCTGTGGCAATTGAGCTGGCCAACCAGTTCAAATCCGTCGGGAATTACACCAAGGCGGAATATACGCTGTCCAATGCCATTGCCGACGGTGGAACGGTGGATCTCTATATCGCTCTGTGCAAAACCTATGTGGAGCAGGATAAGCTCCTTGACGCCGTGACCATGCTGGACAATGTCAGCGATCCGGAAATCCGCGCCCAGCTCCAGACAATGCGTCCGGAAGCCCCCGCCTCCGATCCCGCGCCCGGGTTCTACAACCAGTACATCTCCGTTTCCCTGCGTCAGACCGGCGGAACGCTCTACTATACCATGGACGGTGAATTTCCCTCCATTGACGATGTCCCCTATTCCGAGCCAATCACGCTTCCGGCTGGCGAGACAACCATCCGCGCTGTCACGGTGGCGGACAACGGACTGGTGAGTCCTCTGGCCACGCTGGGCTTTACAGTCGGCGGCGTGATTGAGCCGGTCAGCTTCGACGATCCCGCCATAGAAGCCGCCATTCGGGAGATTCTCGCCGTGGGTGATGAAACCGTGATCTACTCCAACCAGCTCTGGACCATCACCGCGTTTACCGTCCCGGCCGAGGCAAAGACGCTGGACGATCTTTCCAGGCTCCCCTATCTGGAATCCCTTTCCATCAACGGTCAGTCCCCCGATTCCCTGCGCTTTTTATCCGGTCAGAACAATCTGAAGGAGCTGGATTTGTCCGGGTGCCGGTTCCCGGCTGAGGAGCTGAGTGTGCTGTCTTCCCTGCCCGCGCTTCAGTCCCTGAATTTGTCCGACTGCGGACTTTCCACCGTGGCCGGACTGGAAAACGCCCAGAACCTGACCAGCCTGAATCTGAGCAACAACACCGTGCGAAAGCTGGAGCCGCTTTCCGGCCTGTTCAGCCTGCGTACGCTTGACCTGAGCCACAACGCGCTGACCAATCTGAGCGCCCTGAGCGGTCTGACCAATCTGCAGACGCTGGATGTGTCCTATAATTCTCTTTCGTCCATTGCTCCCATTGCCGCCTGCGGCAATCTGGAAGCGCTTTACGTGGAGAACAACGCCCTCTCCAATCTGAGCGGCGCCGACAACCTGAGCGCACTGACCGTCCTGCGTGCGTCCAGCAACAATCTGACCGACGTTACGGTGCTTTCCGCGTGCGTCAACCTCACCGAGCTGAGTGTTGCGAAAAATTCCCTGACGGATATTTCCGCCCTTTCCACGCTGACCCGGCTGGAGGTTTTCGACATCTCCTACAACGAGATTACCGCCCTGCCCGCATGGCCGGACGGCTGTGCCCTGCGCGTCATCGACGGCTCCTATAACGCGGTGGAAAGCCTGTCGAATCTGAAGAATATGCAGAATCTGACCCATGTGTATATGGATTACAACGCGCTTACCTCCGTTGCGGCGCTGGAGAACTGCTCCCGGCTGGTACTTGTCAACGTTTACGGAAATAAAATTGATAACGTCAAAATGCTGACAGATCAGGATATCATCGTCAATTATGATCCCACCGCGGTAGAGTAAGGAGAATCCGATATGACAACGCCCGGTTTTCATGCCAGTGTTGGCATCATCGGCGGCGCGGATGGGCCGACTGCTGTTTTTATCAGCGGAAACCCTGCGACGCTGATTCTTGCCGCTGTCATCCTGATTGCGGTGATCGCACTGGTTATTCTGCTTACCCGAAAAAACAAATAGCAATTGTATACCAAATGCCCACCGTGCGGTGGGCATTATCTATTGATTTTGCTCCAGAATCAAAGCCAGCGCGGCGCTGATTGCTTGGATACGAACCTCTTCCCTTGACCCCGTGAAACGGAAATGCCTTGAGAAGGTAATCCTGTCATCGCAATAACCGATAAAAACCGTGCCGACGGGATTTCCGAATTCGTCCCCGCCGGGGCCTGCCAGTCCCGTGACCGATACCGCAATATCCGCCTCCAGCACCCTGCGGGCGCCCGCTGCCATAGCCTCCGCCACCGGCGCCGACACGGCGCCAACCGTATCCAGCAGCGTCTGCGGAACGCCCAGTACATGACGCTTCACCCAGTTGGTATAGCTGATGATCCCACCTTTGTAAACAAAGGAGCTTCCTGCCACACCGGTCAGCGTGGCACCGATTCCGCCACCGGTGCAGCTTTCCGCCGTGACCAGTTGCTTTCCCCGAAGGGCTTCAATCACATCAGAAGCCAGACTCATCATGATATGCCACCCGAATCCGCTCAATCTGTTCCATAGCCCGGTCTATCAGCGCTTCCCGATCCAGCTTTTTCTCCGCGTTGAGCACCTGACCCAGTGTGGGTTTGGTCTTGGGATGCTTGGGGGTAAAGACCGTACAACAGTCCTCATAGGGAAGAATGGAGGTGTCCAGCGTTCCGATCTTCCGGGCAATGTCCACGATATCCTTCTTGTCCATGCCAACCAGCGGCATAAAAATGGGAATATCCACCAAAGCCCCGGTCACGGTCATGGCCTCCATGGTCTGGGAAGCCACCTGACCCAGATTTTCGCCTGTAATCAGCGCGCCGCATCCATCCTGCCTCGCCAGCCGCTGGGCAATGTCCATCATAAAGCGGCGCATGACCAGCGTAAAGAATTCCTCGGGGCAATTGTCCCGGATGGCCTCCTGAATCTCCGTGAAGGACACCACGTTCACGGTCATCCTGCCACAGTAGCGGGTGACCAGCCGGGCAAGCGCAATGACCTTATCCTTGGCCAACTGGGAGGTATAGGGGTAGGAGAAAAAATGCACCGCTTCAATTTCAAGTCCACGCTTGGCCATCATATAGGATGCAACCGGAGAATCGATGCCGCCGGAGAGCAGCACCATCGCCCGGCCGCCTACGCCGGTGGGCAGGCCGCCCGCGCCCGGCTCCGCCGGACCGTGCACATAGGCCGAAAGATCCCGAATCTCCACATACACCGTATACGCCGGATGGTGCACATCCACCGTCAGGTTGGGCCTGGCATCGGCAATCCGTCCGCCGATTTCCTGGGAAATGGCAATGCTGGTCATGGGGAACGCCTTGTCGGAGCGCTTGGACTCCACCTTAAAGGACCCGGCGCAGTCCAGATCATCACCCAGATATTCCTCGATGGTGCGGTAGATGGCATCGAGATTCTTTTCGCAGGGACGGCACCGGCACAGGCTGACCACGCCGAAAATCGAGCGGCAGGCCTCCCAGGCGCCATCCACATCAGCGCTTTCATTCATCGGCTCCACATAAACCGTGGACTGCATAATATAGACATCAAAATCGCCGTAGGGCTTCATTCTGTGGCGCACATTCTGACGCAGGCGGTTTTCAAACTGACGCTTGTTTGCGCCCTTCAGCACAATCTCGCCCAGCTTCAGCAAAAAAATTTCCTTCATTTGTTGATAACCTCTTTCATTTGGTGTATGCGTTTCAGATTTCAGGCATATCATCGGTTTCCCAGATTGACTGCCCGGTATTGGATTGCCTCGGCAATGTGCTGAGGCTGAATTTCTCCGCTGCCGTCCAGATCAGCCACCGTCCGGGCAACCTTCACAATCCGGTCGTAGCTGCGGGCGGTGAGACCCATCGCCTCGAACGCCTGCTTCATCAGCGCCGCGCTTTCGTCACTCAGAACGCAGTATCTGCGCATTTCCTCCGGCCCCATTCTGGCGTTGCACATGGCGCTGTCCGGGCCGAAGCGGCGGTGCTGGCGGGCGCGGGCAGCATCCACCCGCTTTTTGATTTCGCATGAGGGTTCCGCCTCCGTCCGGGCGCGTAACTCCTCAAAATGGACGGCAGGAACCTCAACCACAATGTCAATCCGATCCAGCAGCGGCCCGGAAAGCCGGCTGCGATATTCCATCACCGCCCGCTCTGAGCATTTGCATCTTCCGCTGGGATCGCCATACCAGCCGCATTTGCATGGATTCATGGCGCACACCAGCATGAACTCGGCGGGATAGGTCACTGTGCCGGAGACGCGGGAAATGGTCACCTGTCCATCCTCCAGCGGCTGGCGCATTAAATCCAGCGTATCCTTTTTGAATTCGGGCAGCTCATCGAGAAACAGCACACCCTGATGCGCCATGGAAATTTCGCCGGGCCGGGGGCTGCTTCCGCCGCCGGTCAGACCCGCGTTGGAGATGGTATGGTGGGGAGAACGGAACGGCCGTCTGGTGATCAGGGGTTCTTTGGCGTTCAGCAGGCCAAGCACGGAATAAATCTGACTGACCTGGAGGGATTCCTCCCATGTCATATCCGGCAGAATGGATGGCAGGCGCTTGCTGAGCATACTTTTGCCGGAGCCGGGCGGGCCAATCAGCAGCACATTATGGCTGCCTGCCGCCGCCACCTCCAGCGCGCGCTTCACGTTTTCCTGCCCCAGTACATCCTTGAAATCCAGCCCGGCCTGATCCGAGGGCTTCGGCTCCCACTGGGGCTGCGGCGTCAGCGTCCGCTCTCCGTTCAAAGCCTGCGCAAGCTGCCTGACATCATGAATGCCGTAAACCGCCGGGCCACGGGCGAGCGTAGCTTCCGCCGCGTTTTCCTCCGGCACAAACAACGCCTTGATGCCGGTGTCTCTGGCGGCCAGCGCCATGGGCAGAACGCCGGAAACCGGGCGAAGCGTTCCATCCAGACTGACTTCCCCCAGAAACGCGCTGTCCGACCGGGGCCGGCGCACCTCCCCCGCCGCGCAGAGAATGCTCAGCAGAATGGGCAGGTCATAGTGACTACCGGTCTTTTTCTGATTGGCCGGCGCCAGATTTACCGTAATCCGGCTGACCGGAAAGGCCAAATCGCTGCTTTTCGCCGCGGCACGCACCCGCTCCCGGGCTTCCTTGACCGCGGCATCGGGCAGCCCCACAATGTCAAAACCCGGCAGGCCGTTGGAGATATAGCACTCAGCCACCACGGCGCTTCCCTGAATTCCTGTAATTCCAAGGGTCTGAATGCTGCAGATCATCGCCTCATCTCCTTTTCGGAACCCTTTCTCTCATCATACATGAAACAGCCGAAAAAGGCAATCCTTTTTCGGCTTTATATCAATTTCTGGATTACAGAATCTGCAAACAAACATATTATTTTTTATTACTAAAGATTTTGGATTGACAATTTGTATGCGGTTTGATATACTATAATACAGAGGTGAGGCCAAGAGTTCAATGAGGAAATTTTGAATGAATACCATGAGAAGCTGTTGACCGCTGACAATTCCTCCGCATGGAGAAAACAACAAGCCGCCATTGGATGTTCGCTCAATAGTCCAAATAATGAATATGTTGGCGACGTGCAAGTCTATAAGACCCCGTTGAACAGCAGCTCCGAACTTGTTTTGACTCTCTACCAGTTAAAACTAGGTTAGCTGCTAACCAAATGCACCGCAACGACAGGAGCGTAGTCTATGAGAAAATTCCGCCGCAATCCGCTGATACCGAAGAAAATCGCAATTCTCGCGGCAATCGCCATCGTATTGATTTTTCTTTTTCTATATTTTCTCGCCTGGCCCACCAAGATTGAATTCACTGCCCCAGGTGCGGAGGTGGACTCAAACGGCAACGTGATTACCTCTGGCACCATGGTCATTCAGGGATGGAAATACAATTACCTGTTTCGGGATGACTTGTTCCGGCTGACTCGGCTGGAGCTTCCTGGATTGGATGCGGTTTCCGTCCTCCGTCTCAATTACCCTCTGTATGAAATGTATCCAGCCCCCGGCAACTACAGGGCCTTCGCACTCATTGTTATTGGTCAAAGAGACTATTCCACAGATATCTACTTTTCCGAAGATCAAAGCCGCTGGCTCATTGTGGCAGGTGAGCGGATCTTCGCCGGTACAACTGCCCAGAACGCAGACTACGGGAAAATTATGGACGTCTGGCACAGCTTGATTGGCAGTCTTGCTGGCAACTGACTGAAATATCCGGCGCGGATTTTCCCTTGTTCCGTAAAGTAGCGAAACAAAAATACTGGTAACCGAAAGGGAGGATTTCTGACATGAAAGGAAAAGGCAATCATAAACTGCTCACAGCCATCCAACATATTCTGGCGCTGAGCGTTCTGGCCGCGGCGCTGACTGGGTGTCAAGGCGGGAATCCGATCCCCGCCACGGCTGAACCCACGACCGAAACCATAGCTGAAACTACTTCCACATCGGTTGAAACATGGTCCATGCAGGCCGCGCTGGTCAATGACAAGGGCGAGGTGCTGGAAACAACGGAGCTGACCGCGAAGGTCATGGTTTGGGATCAGGGCGACGGCCGGGACTATTACAATGTTACCTTCGATTATCCGGAAGATGTGTATAACACCGCTCCGGGCGTCATGCCCTATCCTACCGATGATATGGCTTATACCTGCTGCGCAGGATTCGGCTATGAAAAGGGAGAAATGCAGGCCTCCGAAGCAATTCAGTTTTACTTTGGCCTGGATCTGGAAAAGGAGTGCTTCATCATGGATATCGATGATGGGCAGGATGTGTATCTGCTCGCATCCAGATCGCCTGACGCTGACGTTGCTGCCCTCTGGGCACATTTCCAGGATTTCATCGACATGGTTCCTGATCATTTCCCGACGATCATCGGCTGATTTGTTGAAGTCAAACGAAACCGGGATACCAGCTCTTTCCCCGGCCCTCCTCCGCCGGAACCATTTCAAAAACGGACTCTGCCCCGCCCTTGGACTTACGCAAGGGCGGGGCTGTTTTGGGCTTTTCTCTCAAAAACCATCTGCATATTCCCATGCTTTTCGGGAAAAGAATCCAAAAATTACTTGGATGAACCCATTTGGACAGATCAATTTTTTAAGTATTTTCCATCGAAAGTGACCGAATAGTGCCTTTACAAACGGCTTGAAAAGTGTTATGATGTAAACGACAAAATTTGAATACTTTAGGAGGTATTTCATTTTGGCTAGAAAATTCAAAACCATGGACGGTAATACCGCTGCCGCCCACGTCAGCTATGCCTTTACCGAGGTCGCTGGCATTTACCCCATCACCCCGTCCAGCCCCATGGCTGACAATGTGGACCAGTGGTCCGCTGCCGGACGTAAGAACATCTTCGGCAACACCGTAAAGGTAGTTGAGATGCAGTCCGAGGCCGGTGCCGCAGGTACCGTGCACGGCTCTCTGGCCGCCGGTGCTCTGACCACCACCTATACCGCCTCTCAGGGTCTGCTGCTGATGATCCCCAATCTGTACAAGATCGCCGGCGAGTTGCTGCCCGCAGTGTTCCATGTGTCTGCCCGTACGGTTGCGACTCAGGCGCTGAACATCTTCGGTGATCATTCCGATGTATACGCCTGCCGCCAGACCGGCTTTGCCATGCTGTGCGAGACCAACGTGCAGGAAGTCATGGATCTGAGCGCCGTGGCCCATCTGGCCGCCATCGAGGGCCGTGTTCCCTTCATCAACTTCTTCGACGGTTTCCGTACCTCTCACGAGATCCAGAAGGTCGCTGTGTGGGATTACGATGACCTGAAGGAAATGTGCAACATGGACGCAGTGGATGCGTTCCGCAAGCACTCCCTGAACCCCGAGCGTCCCGCCATGCGCGGCTCTCACGAGAACGACGACATTTTCTTCCAGCACCGCGAGGCCTGCAACAAGTATTATCAGGCTCTGCCCGCCGTGGTTGAGAAGTACATGAATAAGGTCAATGAGAAGCTGGGCACCAACTATCAGCTCTTCAATTACTATGGCGCGCCCGATGCGGACCGCGTGATTGTGGCCATGGGTTCCATCAACGACGTGGCTGAGGAAGTCATCGACTACCTGAATGCCCACGGCGAGAAGGTCGGTCTGGTCAAGGTTCGCCTGTTCCGTCCCTGGGCGCCTGAGAAGCTGCTGGCCGCCATTCCTTCCACTGTCAAGAAGATCGCTGTTCTGGATCGCACCAAGGAGCCCGGCTCTCAGGGCGAGCCGCTGTATCAGGATGTGGTCATGACGCTGGCCAAGGCCGGCAGAAACGACATCACCGTCATCGGCGGCCGTTACGGTCTGGGTTCCAAGGATACCCATCCCGCTTCCGTCTTTGCTGTGTATGAAGAGCTGGCGAAGGATGCGCCCAAGCACGAGTTCACCATCGGCATCGTGGACGATGTGACCCATCTGTCTCTGGACGAGAAGGTCTCCCCCAACACCGCCGCGGAAGGCACCATCGAGTGCAAGTTCTGGGGTCTGGGCGGCGACGGCACGGTTGGCGCCAACAAGAACTCCATTAAGATCATCGGCGACCACACCGACAAGTACGTACAGGCTTACTTCCAGTACGACTCCAAAAAGACCGGCGGCGTCACCGTTTCTCACCTGCGCTTCGGCGACAAGCCCATCAAGTCCCCCTACTACATCAACAAGGCCGATTTTGTGGCCTGCCACAACCCCTCCTACATCACCAAGGGCTTCAAGATTGTCCAGGACGTCAAGCCCGGCGGCGTGTTCCTGATTAACTGCCAGTGGAATCTGGAGGAGTTGGAGCATCATCTGGATGCCGCTTCCAAGCGCTACATCGCCCAGAACAACATTCAGCTCTACACCATCAACGCCATTGATCTGGCCATCAAGGTCGGCATGGGCAAGCGTACCAACACCATCCTGCAGTCCGCTTTCTTCTCTCTGGCCAAGGTTATGCCCGCTGAGGACGCCATCAAGTACATGAAGGATGCCGCTGAGCATTCCTATCTGAAGAAGGGTCGCGATGTGGTCGAGAAGAACTGGAATGCCATCGACGCCGGCGCCACCGCTTACGTCAAGATTGATATTCCCGCTTCCTGGGCTACCGCCGAGGACAACAAGCCCGAGACCGTTCTGGAAGGCAACCCCGACACCGTCAAGGTTGTCAAGACCATCCTGAATCCCATCGGCAAGATGGACGGCTACAGCCTGCCTGTTTCCGCGTTCGACGAACTGCCTGACGGCCAGTTCCCCCTCGGTGCGTCCGCCTATGAGAAGCGCGGCGTTGCCGTGACCGTTCCCACCTGGGATCAGACCAAATGTATCCAGTGCAACAACTGCGCCTATGTCTGCCCCCACGCCACCATCCGTCCCTATGCGCTGACCGCTGAGGAAGCCGCCGCTGCGCCCGCAGCCGCGAAGATTGTTCCCGTCAAGGCCGGCAAGGGCAAGGGTGTCTACTCCTACACCATGTCCGTCTCTCCTCTGGACTGCATGGGCTGCGGCGTCTGTGTGGGCGTCTGCCCCACCAAGGCCATCACCATGGTTCCCCAGGAATCCCAGCTGGAGCAGCAGGATGTGTGGAACTACATGGTTTCCAAGGTTTCCGAGAAGCCCGATATGCAGGACAACACCGTCAAGGGCAGCCAGTTCCGTCAGCCCATGCTGGAGTTCTCCGGTTCCTGCGCAGGCTGTGCCGAGACCAGCTATGCCCGCCTGATTACCCAGTTGTTCGGCGACCGGATGTATATCTCCAACGCCACCGGCTGTTCCTCCATCTGGGGCGGCCCCGCTGCTACCTCTCCCTATTGCACCAACAAGGACGGCCGCGGCCCCGCATGGTCCAACTCCCTGTTCGAGGATAATGCCGAGCATGGTCTTGGTATGTACACCGCGCAGGCCGTCATCCGTGAATCTCTGGCCGGCAAGGTAAAGACCGTTCTGGAAAATACCACCGACGAGGCCCGCAAGGCTGCCTGCCAGGCCTGGCTGGATACCTATGACGACGGTGAAGCCAACAAGGCTGCTACCAAGGCTCTGATTGAGAATCTGGAAGCCCATGTCTGCTGCGACACCGTGAAGGAAATCCTGTCCAAGAAGGAATACCTGTCCAAGAAGTCCGTGTGGATCTTCGGCGGCGACGGCTGGGCCTACGACATCGGCTTCGGCGGCGTGGATCACGTGCTGGCTCAGAACAAGGACGTTAACATCTTCGTCTTTGATACCGAGGTTTACTCCAACACCGGCGGACAGGCCTCCAAGGCTTCCAACATTGGTCAGGTTGCCCAGTTCGCGGCTGCCGGTAAGGAAACCAAGAAGAAGAGCCTGTCTGAGATCGCCATGTCCTACGGCTACATCTATGTGGCTCAGATCGCCATGGGCGCAAACCCCGCCCAGACCATCAAGGCCATCACCGAGGCGGAGGCCTATCATGGTCCTTCCCTGATCATCGGCTACGCCCCCTGTGAGATGCACTCCATCAAGGGCGGCATGACCAACTGCCAGGCCGAGATGAAGAAGGCTGTGGAATGCGGCTACTGGAACCTGTTCCGCTTCGATCCCTCCAAGGAAACCGGCAAGTTCCAGCTTGACAGCAAGGCGCCCAAGGATGGCTATCAGGAGTTCCTGATGAACGAGGCCCGTTACAGCCGTCTGACCCGCGAGTTCCCCGAGCGCGCAACCGATCTGTTCGCAAAGAACGAAGCAGCCGCCAAGGAACGTTGGGAACACCTCAACAAGCTGGTTGAGATGTACAAGGACTAAGACCAACTAAAACTGCCCGCCCCTGGTTTTCAGGGGCGGGTTTTCTAAAAGGAGGCGTTCAAATGCTCTGCACGGTTATCGATATCCGCGGGGACTATGCCTTCGTCAAGTATGACAGTACCGGTGTGGTGTCCGAGGTAGCCATCGCTCTGCTCCCCTTTGGGGTCGACGTGGGCGACCGGCTGAAGTTTGAAAACTACGAATTTACGACCGCCGGCTGATTGCATGGCCATATAATAGATCAAATACGCCTGAACGCGGAATCTGCGTTCAGGCGTATTTCCATTATTTTGACTCGTTCTTTTCGTGGTTCACATGGGCGTGCTTTTCCGCCAGTTCCTTCATCTGCCGCAGCAGCCTCTGCTCTCTTTTCTTTTCCCGTTTTTCCTTGAATTTTGATTTCAATTCCGGCGGATGATCCCGCAGTTTGTCCGGGTCGATTCCCCGCTGGGCAACCCGTTTGGATGTAAACTCTCTGGCCAGGGTATACAGGACGGCCGCGATCGGGATCATGATAAACATACCGCCCACGCCCATGATCTCGCCGCCCACGGAAACAGCCACCAGCACCCACATACCGGGCAGTCCGATGGAGGTACCAACCACCTTCGGGTAGATCATATTATTCTCAATCTGCTGAAGAATCAGGAACATGGCCACAAAAATGATGGCCTGGATCGGATCATTCACCAAAATAAAGAACGCGCCAAGTACACAGCCTACAAATGCGCCTACCACCGGAATCAACGCGGTTACCGCGATCAGCACGCTGACCAGCGGAATAAAGGGCATTCGCAGAATTGCCATGGTAACCGCGAACAGGCAGCCCAGAATGCAGGCCTCCAGACACTGGCCGGAAATAAAGTTGGAAAACGTGGAGTTGGTCAGGCGCAGAATCCGAATCAGTTCGTCGCAGAAACGTTCCGGCAGAACCGCATAAACCATCCGCCGCCCCTGTCTGGCCAGAATCTCCTTCCGGGAGAGGCAGTAAACCGCGAAAACCAGCCCAATCACCGCGTTGACAATGGCGCCGGTGATGCTGCCCACAGCGGAAAACGCGCTGTTTGCGATCACGGTGACGCTGCTGCTGAGCATATTCATGACCTTCTGCACCAGCGCGGGCCAGTCAATCGCAGCCCAGTCAAACGTCTCAATGTCCGTATTTGCGGCAACAAAGTTCCAGATCTCCGGGTTGTCAGTGAAAAAGTCCCGCACGCCCCGGTCAATTCCCTGAAAGAAGGTGACCAGCTTGGGGATCAGAGATTCAATGGTCTCGGTGATCTGGGGAACCAGCAGGCAGACAACCCCTGTCAGCACAAGCAGCAGAAAGATGAATGTCAGCAAAACCGCAAGAATCCGGCGCAGGCCGGGTTTCCTGATCAGCTTCAACCCCCGTTCAATCCCCCGCATGGGCACATTCAGAATAAATGCCAGCACGGCGCCGATTGCAAAGGGTGCAATCATTCCCGTGAGCGCCTTCCACAAGGATTGAAACCGTTCCGTCTCATGAAGCAGCCAATATACAACAATACAGCCAATACCCGCAAGGCACAGATTACGAATCGTTTTTTTATCAATCTGCAATTCCATCACCATCCTTTTCTATTCACATTATAGCGAAGGATACCGGCATTATCCAGTAAAAAATCTGTTAATTCCCTGCAAGGCGCCTGAATTCGGCGCACAATGCGTCAACGTTTTCCTGCGTGGTTGCCCAGCTCGTACAGAAACGAACGGCGCGGTGATGCGCGTCAACCCGCTCCTGTTCCGTGAACATGAAGTTCTTTCCCAGCTCCTCCAGAAAATTGTCGGGGAGAATGGGGAAAATCTGGTTTGTCACGCCGGGAACGAGGTACGGCGCTCCGATCTCATCCAACGTGCTTCGGATCTGGTCAGCCAGCTCATCCGCGTGCGCGGCGATTTCAAAATACAGCCCATCCTCAAACAGCGCCTGAAACTGAAGTCCCAACAACCTGCCCTTGGCCAGCATTCCGCCGTGCTGTTTCACCAGATAGCGAAAATCCTCCCCGATGGCCGGATTTGAAATCACCACTGCTTCCCCAAACAGCGCGCCCACCTTGGTTCCGCCGATGTAAAACACGTCACACAGTCGGGCGATGTCATGCAGCGTGACATCGTTTCCCTTTGCCGCCAGTCCGTAGCCCAGGCGGGCGCCGTCCAGAAACAGATACAGCCTTTTTTCCCGGCAGACCGCGGACAGTGCTTCCAGCTCAGCAAGTGAATACAGGGTTCCCAGTTCTGTTGGATTTGAGATATACACCAGTTTGGGCTGAACCGTATGCTCAAAGCTGTCGGATGCCCAATGCGCCTCCACCGTCCGTCGTACCTGTTCGGCCGTAATCTTACCGTCCAGCGAGGGAAGCCCGATCACCTTGTGGCCTGTGGCCTCCACCGCGCCCGTTTCGTGGGCATTGATATGCGCCGAAACAGCTCCAATCGCCCCCTGATGGGGCCGAAGCGCCGCGTCAATCACCGTCAGATTTGCCTGCGTACCCCCCACCAGAAAGTGAACGGCCAAATCCTCCCGCCCGCAGGCCTTGCGGATCAGCATCGCCGCTTCGGCGCAGTAATTATCCGTGCCGTAGCCCGGTGTCTGCTCCAGATTGGTCTGCGTCAGTTTTTTCAGGATTCGTTCGTGACAGCCTTCGCTGTAATCATTGTGAAAATAAATCATGAAATCCCTTCCTTTTCCGATTACACTTATTTTATTCACTTTATCGTGCCCTGTCAAGGCACATATTTTCACAGCAAACCGCATAGATTTTTCCAGCAGCATACAGCATCGGAGGGGATCATATGACAGAACCACTGGAAGAACGGGCCTGTGAATTGGCCGCTTACATGATCGAAACCGGTGCCACCGTCAGAGCGGCGGCAAAACATTTTCACATTTCCAAGTCTACAGTACATAAGGATTTGCAGCAGCGGCTGCCAAAATACCACCCGGCTCTCTATGCACAGGTTCGGCAGATTCTGGAACTGAATAAAAGCGAGCGTCACATCCGGGGCGGCATGGCAACCCGCCGGAAATACAAAGGGGAATAAAGGAACCCCCAGCCGCTTCCGGTTGGGGGCAGCCGGGTCACAGGTCATCCGCGTCCTGAACCGGCTCTTCTGTGGGCGTTTCTCCCCGGCCCGTATAGCTGCCCAGCGGGTCGCCATGGAATACCCGAACTTCCTGATGGTCTGCATTCACGGACAGCGGCAATGCAGCGTTGAAATCGGATCGTTTCTTTTTCAATGTTTCCACCTCCCGTCTTATTGTTTCCTTGCTTTCCCCATTTCTATATGATATGATAAAGAAAATGGAGGAAAACTATGTTTGATATGACACTGATTGCCATGGGCAAGCTGAAGGAAAAATTCTACACCGCCGCAGCGGAGGAATACAAAAAACGGCTGAGCGCCTACTGCCGGTTTACTCTTCTGGAGCTTCCGGAAAACCGGCTGCCCGAAGATCCCTCCCCTGCCGAAATTGCCGCCGGACTGGAAAAAGAGGCGGACGTGATTCTATCCAGAATATCAAAGGGCGCCTGGTTCTGTGTCTGGACGCCGGAGGGAAAAACCCTTTCCAGCGAGGCATTTGCCGGGAAACTCCGGGAAGTGAAGCTCTCCGGCAAGAGCAGCGCCTGCTTTTTAATCGGTTCGTCTTTTGGAATCGCCCCACGGGTGAAGGAACGGGCAGACCTGAAGCTCTCCATGGGGCCGATGACCTTTCCCCATCATCTGGCGCGGGTCATGGTGCTGGAGCAGCTCTACCGCGCCGAAGCAATCCAGGCCGGCAGTAAATATCATAAATAATTGCGCGTGAAACCACGCGTAATTATTTTCGCCGAGATACCTTGACAGACGAGGTATCTCGTGCTACTATAATGGAGCAAAGGAGGGATGACTATGTCTATTGCCGGGGATCTGATCCGGGGCCATACGGACGCAATCATTCTGGCGCGGCTCCTGCATTCCGACAGCTACGGCTACGAAATCAACAAAGTCATCTCCACCCTTTCCAACGGCAGATTTGAATTAAAGGAGGCCACCCTCTACACCGCCTTTAAGCGGCTGGAGGAATTGGGCTATATTGCCTCCTACTGGGGAGATTCCGGCGCGGGCGCACGGCGGCGCTACTACACAATTACCCCGGCAGGGCGGGAAAACTGTCATAAGCTGATGCTGGAATGGGCGGAAACCAAGGAAATCATGGATAAACTTCTGGAATTGGAGGAAGAAAAATGAGAGAACAACTGATTCAATATGTCAATCTTCTGTTTGCAGGCGCATCGGGCTGTGCGGAAGTGAAAGCAGAAATTCTACAGAACACTCTGGACCGCTACGACGACCTGGTCACGCAGGGCAAATCACCGGAGGCAGCCTACCGTCTGGCTATCTCCGGCATCGGAGATATCAACGAAATTCTTGGCAGCGGTGATATGCCGGCAGTCCAAACGGTCGCTCAGCCGGAGGATGCAAAAGGAACGCCGAACCGCAAGCTGCTTCAGGCATTGGGCATCGCACTTTATATTCTGTGTCCCCTGCCCTTGTTCCTGCTTCAGGATGAAGTCGGCCTTTGCCTGCTGCTGGTCATTGTGGCTGCCGCTACGGTTCTGATGGTGATTTCCAGCAAAAGTAAGGACAGAATCAGTTCCGAAAACTGCGAAACGGAATACACGCCCAAAAAACAGCTTCGTAAAAGCATCGGCTCCGTGATATGGGCTGTCGGACTCGCCGCCTACCTGCTCCTCAGCTTTTCCACAGGCGCCTGGCACATTACCTGGGTGCTCTTCCCCATCATTGGAAGTATTCAGGGGCTGATTGTTGCCTGTATCGATTTAAAGGAGGCAAAAGAATATGAAAACTAACGCCATTGTCCGCATTATCCTGTTCAGTCTGGCGATTCTGGTTCTGCTGGGTATTCTGATTGCCGGGCTGGCTTTCCGGCACTATTCCTTCAATTTTAGATCTTTCCCCGGCTATATCCGGGGCAATTCCGCCGAAAATGGAGTTACTGTTTCCCAATCCGGCAGCGTGGAAGCTTCTCTGGTTCACAACATCGAGATCGACTGGGCCGCCGGTTCCATCACGGTTCAGCCGGGCGATACTGACAAGATCATTTTCTCCGAAACAGAAGTCCGTGAGGAAAACCTGAAAATGGTTTGGAAGCAGTCCGGCGATAAGCTGGTGATTCAATTCTGCAAAGACAATTTCAATTGGAACGGTTTCAATTTCGGTTCCGATCTGAGCAAGGATCTGATTGTTACCGTTCCCCGTGACTGGAACTGCAAGGAGCTGGATCTCGACGCGGCCTCGGCCAAAGTAAAGGTTTCCGAACTGACCATTGAGAAAGTGGATATGGACACCGCATCCGGTATCTGCACCTTTGAAAACTGCAATGTGGATGAAATCGATTTTGACACCGCGTCCGGCAACGTGTATTTCAGCGGCACGCTGAATACTCTGAATTGCGACTCCGCCTCCGCAAGCTGCACCGTGGTGCTGACCAACATCCCCAAACGCATCAACATGAACGGCGTATCCGGAGATCTGGATATCACGCTCCCAGAAAACTGCGGTTTCTCTGCCAGCGTCGATTCCGTCAGCGGCAGATTCACATCCGACTTCCCCACTACGGTTTCCGGTGGCCATTACACCTATGGTGACGGGAGCTGCCGCATCGGAATCAGCGCCGTTTCCGGCAATCTGTACATTCAGAAATGCGGCGAATCAGATGCCGGCAGCCACCACAGTTCTGATTGATCCACCGTTCACCCGATTCCGCACGCCCCGTATGATCTGCGTCATACGGGGCGTTTTGCCGGTCAGATTGAAAATGGAGAATCTTAATTTTTGATAAATATTCCGACCCATTGCTTTATTTTTCGACAAAAACAGGGTATAGTATCCATAGACCAACACATACAGGGGACGAATCATGGATGCTTATGAAAACATGATGAAACACAATCGCAAAAAACGCGTTCTCCGCGCCGTGCTGCTCGGAATCGGCATTCCGAGCCTTCTGCTTGCGGCGTTGTTTCTGTTTCTCTTTGTCGGAAACCATTTTCGGATTGACGTGACCCTGTGGGGTGAATCCGAACTGATTCTGCAATACGCGCAGCCCTATCGGGAGCCGGGCGCAAGCGCGATGCTTTCGGGAGACTTTCTGCTGACCCGGGGAAAAGCGCTGCCGGTTACCACAGAGGGCACCGTGGATACGGGCCGGGTCGGCACCTATCCGGTGAAATATACCGCCCGGTATCTGTTCTGGAGCGGCAGCGCCTGCAGAACCGTCCGGGTAGTGGATGAAACGCCCCCGCAGATTATCCTGAAAGGCCGCCCGGAAACCTATGTCATCCCTGGTCAGTCTTATCGGGAGGAGGGCTATATCGCCCGGGATGACTACGATGGCGATTTGACAGACAGGGTTCAGCGTACGGAAAAGAACGGCTTTGTCTATTATCGTGTGTCCGATTCCTCCGGCAACACCACCGAACTGGAGCGAAAGATCGTGTATTACGATCCGGTGGTGCCGGAGATCAAGCTGTTGGGGAGCGCCAATCTGGTCATTCCGGCGGGTGAAGCCTTCACGGACCCCGGCTGCACCGCTTTCGACAACTGTGACGGCGATCTGACGTCCCAGATCCGCGTTTCCGGCTCGGTGAATGTCTATCGTTCCGGCACCTATACCCTTTGCTATACGGTTTTCGACCGCTTTGGGAATCAGGCGGCTGTATCCAGAACCGTGACGGTTCAGCCCAAGCCCCAGCCGGATACGGTCGTACCCGACGGCAAAGTGGTCTACCTGACCTTTGACGACGGCCCCGGCCCCTACACCAGGAAGCTGCTGGATGTTTTGAAGAAATACAATGTGAAAGCCACGTTTTTTGTAATCAACTCCGATTATGCGGATCTGATTTCTGATATCGCGGCGGAGGGGCATTCCGTGGGGATTCACTCGGTCTCCCACTCCTACAAAACCATTTATGCCAGTGAGGACGCCTATTTCAGGGATCTCTACCAAATGCAGAATATCATCCAGACACATACCGGAATTACGACCACGCTGGTTCGTTTTCCGGGCGGAAGCTCCAATACGGTCAGCCGGTTTAACACAGGTATTATGACCCGTCTGACCCGGGCTTTGAATGACATGGGATTCCAGTATTTTGACTGGAATGTGGACAGCGACGATGCCGGCAAAACACATCAGACAGAAAAGGTGGTTGAGAACGTCATAGCCGGCATCAAGCGTCATACTGCCTCTGTGGTTTTGCAGCACGATGTGAAGCCCTACAGCGTGGATGCGGTGGAGGAAATCATTTGCTGGGGACTGGCAAACGGATATACCTTCCTTCCGCTGGACTCCACCAGTCCAACGGCGCACCACGGTGTCAATAATTGAAAACGCAAAAGCGGCGAACCATTTCGGTTCGCCGCAATTTTTATGTTTGATTCTTCACAAGCACCATGGCGCTGATGGGCGGAATGCGGATGCTGCCCTGCAGCGTGGCCAGCGGTGCCGTTCCCGCTCTGTCACCGTCAACGCAAAGCTGCCATTGCCCCGCAGGCAGTGCCAGCGTCTGCTCCGTGTAAGCCGCGCTGAACGCGAAGAAAAATTCCGCTGCCTCTTCACCGGGTACATCCGCGCGCAGACGGTACGCGTGAACATGGGGGCAAGACGCGGGCATGGCCACCAGATTGGAAAGGATCTCATTGGTGTCCGTCATGCGAAGCGCCCGGTGGGCTTTCCGGAAATCAATCAGACCTTTGTAGTATGCAAACGTGCTGCGGTAGATCTGCTGCCCCAGATTTTCCCATTTCAGCGCATTCACCGCGTCGGGAGAGCGGAAGCTGTTTTCCACAAAGCCACCCTTGGAATCCGGCTTGGAGCGGAGCATCTCCTCCCCCGCCTGCATAAAGGGAATCCCCTGCGCCGTGAGATAAAACGCAGCGGCCAGACGGTTCATACGGGCAAGCTCCTGCAGACTCCTGCCGGGGGTGGCCAGCGCGATCCGGTCAAGCAGGGTGTTGTTATCGTGACAGGAAACGTAATTAACCACCTGTGCGGGATTGCAGCACCATCCGGGCATTCCCCGGAAGCACGCGTCAAGCCGTTCTCCCGTGTCAACCGCGCCGGTAACAAAGCCGGGCTGGGATTGATGGAACACCGAACCCCGGAGTGCGTCCCGAAGCGTATCATTGAAATAGGCAAATCCCGGCGTCAGATCCGCGTGATCCTGGGTGGCCAGAACACAGGGCTTGGTAGGCGCCGTATTCAGGTGCCAGCCCTCGCCATAAAACACCACATTGGGGTGTCGCACGTGAACCTGCGCCACGATCTCGTTGACGGTATCCACATCCAGCAGCCCGACCAAGTCAAACCGGAACCCATCAATATGATATTCATCCGCCCAGTAGCAAACCGAATCCACAATGTATTTGCGAACCATACTCCGCTCGGAGGCGGTGTCATTTCCGCAGCCGGAACCGTTTGAATACACGCCGTCCGTCACACGGCTGAAATACTGGGGCACCAGTTTGTTGAAGCAGAAGCTCCCCGCGTCATACACATGGTTGTACACCACGTCCATCACCACGCTGATTCCATGGCGGTGAAGCTGTCGGATCATCTGTTTCATTTCCCGAACCCGGACTTCTCCATGGAACGGGTCGGTAGAGTAGGAGCCTTCCGGCACGTTGAAATTAACCGGATCATAGCCCCAGTTGAACTGGCGGCTGCGGATGCGGCTCTCGTCCACGGAGCCAAAGTCAAATACAGGCATCAGGTGAAGATGGGTCACACCCAACTCCAGAATGTGGTCAAGTCCGGTGGCGATGCCGCCCGGCGTTCTGGTTCCGGTTTCGCACAGACCCAAAAACTTGCCCTTGCGGCGGATGCCGGAATTTTTGTCCATGGACAGATCACGGATGTGCAGCTCATAGATGACGGCATCGTTGAACGCTGCGCCCCCATGGGGATCGGTATCCGTATCCCACCCTTCGGGGTTGGTGGAGGCAAGATCGATAACCATGGCCCGCTGGCCGTTAACCCCAGTGGTTCTGGCGTAGGGATCGCAGGCTTCGGCGGTGTAGTCTCCGATCCGAACGGAGAAGGTATAATAGACACCGTTCAGATTTCCCTGCTTCAGCGCCGTCCATGTGCCACAGGAGGCGCGCTCCATCGGCACCGATTCCAGCAGGTCGTCCGTTCCGGGCGTACCGGAACGGTAGAGATTCACAACTGCCTGATCGGCAGTGGGTGCCCAGAGGCGAAACGCGGTCTTTTCCGGCGACCAGCTCGCGCCAAGATCATGGCCGCCGTAGGTGTAGGCGGCCTCAAATTCCGGAGATGAAAAAACATCGGACATATGATTATGCTGCTCCTTGTCAATAATTGTTTGTCTGTTCACACGGCGCAAAAAATGATAAGCACCAGCATTATACCACCGGAACGGCGGCCTGTAAAGAAGCTACGTTTCATTCTTGCCAATTTGTCGGATTTTTTCCGCAAATTCACCGGAAATGGCACAGGACACCTGGGGAACGCCGCGCAGGAAATCAAATACAACCCATTCATAGCGCTGCGGATCAACCAGATAGCTCAGCCCGTGTCCCGCGCCGGGAAAAGTCTGCACCACCACCCGGGACGCGCAGTTGGCGGCAATTTCCCGGCTCATTTCGCAGGGGACAAAGTGGTCATCCTCGCCGTGAATCAGAAGAATGGGTACCTTGGCGTGCCGGACGGCATCTTTTGCGGAGCAGGCATTCAGATTGAAGCGTCCAAACACACTGGCTCCCAGCCGGAGAAATGGCCGGCAGATAAAAACGGGATAGCGCCGGTCAGCACACACTTTTTCAATAATTGCGCTTGGTGTGGAATAGGGCGAATCGGCGATTATCGCCGCGACGTTTTCCGGCAGATTCAGCTCTGCCGCCATCAGCACCGTCGCCGCACCCATGGACAGCCCGCACAGGACGATGGGAATGCTCCGGGAAAACCGTTGATTTGCGTAGGAAATCCAGCACAACAGATCCTGCCGCTCCAGCACGCCAAAGGTAATGACCCGTCCGCCGCTCTCTCCATGGGCGCGCTGGTCGATCACCAGCGCGTTAAAGCCCATTTTCCGGGACAGCGCGTGGCCGCCGCTGCAGTCCCGGAAGGCGCAGCTCCGGTACCCGTGGCACAGGATTTCCAGCGGCGCGCCGTCTTTCACGTGGTAGTACCGCCCATGAAGCCGTGTTCCGTCAAAGGAGCGGATAAAAATATCCTCGCATGGAATCTTCTCCATGATGTGGCTGATCCGGCGGATGTCATCCGCCACCGCCCGGTACTGCGCCCCCTTCATCGGATTATCCGCGGTGGGATGTTTGCCGGGGGGCGCGTAAAACGCCGTGCGGAAGGTGCAAAAGGAAATCAGGAGCACCAACACAATCAACGCCACCAGAATCAGAACAGCAACCATATCAACCCGCCTTTACATAAATATTTACCAATAATTATACACCAAATTTAGGAAAAATCTACGAAGGTGGTTTGATTTTTTTCTTGACATCAGGTACCTCATATGTATAATTGTATACATATAAACAAAACGTGCAAGCGGTGAAAGGAGCGTGCGCCATGCTTGAAATATCCAGCAAAACGAATCTGCTTGAGCAGAAATCCTATAAATACTCCCTGCAGGACGTGGAAGAACCCAATCTCCAGCGGGATATCTATTCCTATGGCTCCATTCCCAAGGTGGCCTTCAACCACCGGCGGGTACCCATGGCTATGCCGGAGGAAATCTGGATTACGGATACCTCCCTGCGGGATGGGCAGCAGTCGGTGGAGCCTTATACGGTCGAGCAGATTGTGAATATTTATAAGCTGCTGAGCAAGCTGGGAGGCCCCTACGGCATCATCCGCCAGACTGAATTCTTTATCTACAGCAGGAAAGACCGGGAAGCGCTGGAAAAATGCCGGGAACTGAATCTGAAGTTTCCGGAGATTACCAGTTGGATTCGCGCCAGCAAGGAGGATTTCAAGCTGGTGAAGGATCTGGGCATCCGAGAAACCGGCATTCTGGTAAGCTGTTCGGATTACCATATCTTCAAAAAGATGAAGATGACCCGAAAGCAGGCGCTGGACTTCTATCTGGGAACCGTGAAGGACGCGTTTGACGCCGGCGTCGTCCCCCGCTGCCATCTGGAGGACATCACCCGTGCTGATTTTTACGGCTTTGTGGTACCGTTTGTCAATGAACTGCAGCAGCTTTCTCAGGAGGCCGGCATTCCGGTCAAGATTCGTGCCTGCGATACCATGGGCTACGGCGTTCCCTATACGGAAGCAGCCATGCCCCGCAGCGTGGCCGGTATCATTTACGGCCTGCAGCATTATGCGGACGTTCCCAGCGAATGTCTGGAATGGCACGGCCACAACGACTTCTATAAAGGGGTCGCCAACGCCTCCACCGCCTGGCTGTATGGTGCCTGCGCCGTCAACTGTTCCCTGCTGGGTATCGGAGAACGCACCGGAAATGTGCCGCTGGAAGCGATGGTATTCGAGTACGCTTCCCTGCGCGGCAGTCTGGATGGCATGGATACCACGGTCATTACCGAGATTGCCGACTATTTCCAGCACGAGATCGGCTACGATATCCCGCCCATGACACCTTACGTGGGCCGGAACTTCAACGTTACCCGCGCCGGAATCCATGCGGACGGACTCATGAAGGATGAGGAGATCTACACCATTTTTGATACCAAAAAGATTCTGAACCGTCCGGCTGCCGTGCAGATCACCAAAACCTCCGGTCTGGCCGGTATCGCCTACTGGATCAATCAGGCCTATGGCCTGCAGGGTGAAAGCCAGCTCAGCAAGCATGACGATCTGGTGATTGAACTGAAAAAATGGGTGGACGCACAGTACGAGGACGGCCGGCAGACGGTGATGACCGACCACGAGCTGGAGCAGAAAATTGAGGAGCTTGCGCCCGGCCAGTACCACCGGGTATGAGGGAGGAACAGGCATGAGAGAATTCAAAACCGCATCTCTGGCTGATCAGGTCTTTGAAAAACTGGAAAACGACATCATTCAGGGTGTCTATCCCAAGGGCGAGATTCTCACCGAACTGAAGCTGGTGGATCAGCTTGGCGTGAGCCGGACGCCCATCCGGGAGGCGCTGCGTCGACTGGAGCAGGAACGTCTGATTGCCGATACGGGCAAGGGCAGCGTGGTTCTGGGCATCACGGAAGAAGATCTGATGGACATTATGAACATCCGGCAGCGGATTGAAGGGCTGGCCGCCTATTACGCCACCGTGAATATGACACCGGAAGGCCGTGAGGAGCTGGCACATATCGTGGATTTACAGGATTTCTACTTTTCCAAACGCGACGCAGAGAATCTGCGGAAGGTGGATGACCGCTTTCACGATCTGATCTGCACCCTGAGCAAGCGAACCGTCATTATGGATACGCTGATCCCCCTCCACCGAAAAACCCGCCGTTTCCGCCGGATTGCCATGGAGGACTGGAACCGGAGTGCCCAGACAACCAAGGAGCACCGCGCCATGTACGAGGCCATCGTCTCCGGCAACGCGGAGCTTGCCATGGAACTGACCACCAGACACATCGCCAATGCCAAAGAACATATGATTAAGGGGATTGAGAATCATGGGTAAAACCATTGCACAGAAAATAATCGCATCCCATCTGGTATCGGGTGAGATGAAAACCGGGTCTGAAGTTGCCCTTCGGATTGACCAGACACTGACCCAGGATGCAACCGGAACCATGGCCTATCTGGAATTTGAGACCATGGGCATTCCCCGCGTAAAAACGGAATTCAGCATTGCCTATGTAGACCACAATACGCTGCAATGCGGCTTTGAGAACGCCGACGATCACCGCTATTTGCAGACGGTCACCGCTAAGCACGGTGTGTATTTCTCCCGCCCCGGCAACGGCATCTGCCATCAGGTGCATCTGGAACGCTTCGGCAAGCCCGGCAAGACGCTGATCGGTTCGGACAGTCATACGCCCACCGGCGGCGGCATCGGAATGCTGGCCTTCGGCGCGGGCGGTCTGGACGTGGCCGTGGCCATGGGCGGCGGCGCGTATTATATCACCATGCCGAAGATGTTCAAAGTGAATCTGACCGGAAAACTGCGTCCCTATGTCACCGCAAAGGACGTGAGTCTGGAAATCCTGCGGATTCTGTCCGTCAAGGGTGGCGTGGGCGCGATTATTGAGTGGGGCGGCCCCGGCGTGGCAACCCTGTCCGTCCCGGAGCGGGGCACCATCACCAATATGGGCACGGAGCTGGGTGCAACCACATCGATTTTCCCGTCGGACGAAGTGACCAGAGCCTTTCTGGCGGCACAGGGACGGGAGCAGGATTATGTTCCGCTGTCCAGCGACCCTGACGCGGTGTATGACCGGGTGATTGACATCGACCTGTCCACGCTGGAACCGCTGATTGCCTGCCCCCATAGCCCGGACAATGTGGTAAAAGTGTCGTCTCTGAACAATGTCAAGGTGGATCAGGTCTGTATCGGCTCGTGTACCAATTCTTCGCTGTATGATATGCTGAAAGTCGCCTCAATGCTGAAAGGGAAAACCATCGCGCCCACGGTCAGTCTTTCCGTATCTCCCGGTTCCCGTCAGGTGCTCCGTATGCTCTCTGACTGCGGTGCGCTGGCCGACATTCTCTCCAGCGGTGCCCGGCTGCTGGAATGTGCCTGCGGCCCCTGCATTGGCATGGGCTTCAGCCCCAATTCCGGCGGCGTGTCTCTGCGCACCTTCAACCGGAATTTCCTTGGCCGCAGCGGTACCAAGGACGGGCAGGTCTATCTCGTCTCGCCCGAAACGGCAGTTGCCTCCGCGCTGACCGGCTACATCACCGATCCCACCACCATTTCCGAGCCGCTGAATGTGGAGATGCCCAAGACCTTCCTGGTTAATGATTCCGCTGTGCTTCCTCCCCTGCCCGCAGACCTGGCTGAGCAGGCGCAGGTTCTGCGCGGCCCGAATATCAAGGAATTCCCTAAAAGCAAGCCTTTTACCGACAGTCTCACCGCCCAGCTTGTGCTGAAGGTGGGCGACAACATCACAACAGACCACATCATGCCCGCCGGTGCCAAGATTTTGCCCTACCGCTCCAACATCCCCTATCTGAGCAAATTCTGCTTTGAGGTCTGCGACCCCACCTTCCCGGAACGAGCCAAGGCGGCAGGAGACGGCATCATCGTCGGCGGAAGCAACTACGGGCAGGGTTCCTCCCGGGAGCACGCCGCGCTGGTTCCCATGTATCTGGGCATCCGGGGCGTCATCGCCAAGAGCTTCGCCCGAATTCACGCCGCGAACCTGATCAACGCGGGAATTCTGCCCATGACCTTTGCCAACCCCGATGACTATGACGCACTGAAGCAGGACGCGAAGTTAACCATTTCGGATATTGTCAGCGGTATGGAAGCGGGTGTTCTGACAGTTCGGGCGGACAACGATTTTACGTTCCAAGTAACCTGTAATCTGACCGCGCGTCAGAGAAAAATCCTGCTGGCCGGCGGCCTGCTGAACTATACCAAGGAGGGCGGACAATGAGTGACATTGAGATGGCCTGCGAATCCTTCCGCAAAATTCTGGAGGAGCAGATTCGAAGAATTGAAAACATGAACGGAGAAAAAACCGATTTCTCCACCAAGAAAACCGTCACCATCGGCGTGGTAGACGGTGACGGAATCGGGCCGATCATCACGGCACAGGCAACCCGGGTGCTGGAAAAGCTTCTGGCCGATGAAATTGCCGCGGGCAGCATCGTGCTCAAGCAAATTGAGGGGCTGACCATCGAAAACCGGCTGGCCTGCAATCAGGCCGTGCCGGATGCTGTGCTGGCCGAAATCAAGACCTGCGATGTGCTGCTGAAGGGTCCCACCACCACCCCCATGGGCGGAACCATGGGCAGCGCCAATGTAACGCTGCGCCGGGAGCTGGACCTGTACGCCAACTGCCGCCCCGTGTGTATTCCGGAGAAGAACATCGACTGGATGTTCTACCGGGAGAATACCGAGGGCGAGTATGTTCTGGGCAGCCGGGGCGTGGAGCTGCCCGGTATGGCGGTGGATTTCAAGGTGACCACCGATGCCGGAACCCGCCGGATTGCCCGCGCCGCCTTTGAGTACGCCCGTCAGAACGGCAAAACCCATCTGGCGGTGGTCACCAAGGCGAACATCATGAAAAAAACGGACGGCAAATTCACCGCCATTTGCCATGAGGTGGCGGCGGATTACCCGGAAATCACTGTAGACGATTATTACATCGACATCATGACCGCCAATCTGCTGAAGGAGCCGCTGCGGGAGCAGTTTCAGGTCATTCTGTTGCCAAACCTCTACGGCGATATCATCACCGACGAGGCGGCTCAGATTCAGGGCGGTGTCGGCACCGCGGGCAGTGCCAACATCGGCGACAAGTACGCCATGTTTGAGGCCATTCACGGCTCCGCCCCCCGGATGATTGAACGGGGTATGGGACAGTACGCCAATCCCGCCAGCATGATCAAAGCGGCGGCCATGCTGCTGCGCCATATCTGCCGGACGGAGGCTGCTGAAAAACTGGAAAAGGCACTGGACGCCTGCAAGGTTGCCATCTACAGTGACGGCAGCGGCGCCACGGCAGCAGCATACACGGACGCCATTCTGGAGCTTCTGTAAACGGTCTCCACATTCCAAAAACCACGTCCACCCGCCGGGCAATGTCAGAAAGTTAAGCTGACCCATCCCCCTGCACTCAGAAATGAGATGCAGGGGGATACTTTGTTAACATTTTACCTATAAACTAGGAACTTACTCGTAGCTTTGGCAATACCGTTCGATCTTTTCCGCATAAGTCCCGTTGGGGCAATCCAGGTGGGCTGTTGTATTCCCGTTCAGAAAGTGGTCAGTAATACATACACCGTCATGCTCAATGCAAAAAGCCAGAACCCCGGTGTCGTTTCCCTCCAGAAACTCTGCGATGGGCTGGGGATCACCCTGTGGCAGTTCTTTGATGACGTTCTCTTTGACAACATTGAGCAGGAAATCAAATAAGCAGCAGGAGCGCCGGTTTCATTCAGATTCCGGCGCTTCCGTTATCTATCGTCCTGATGGTAATGCGCATCCAGGCGCACTTCGTCCGTTTCGCAGAACGGTTGTCCAGAGTTTACTGTGGTCAGATTCAAAAACAGAAGAAAGATATTCTCAAAAAAACGGTCGATTGTAAAATGAAGTTGGACACCTGAAAATAAGGAATCCATAGTGACTTCCAATGTGGTAGAATGAAGTTCCCCAGCACCATTCACCGAAGGTAATCACTATGGATCACACTCAGTATACCACAAATGGAGCAGAACGCAAGCCCGGAACGCATTTGACCACGGAAGATCGTGGAGCGATTCAGGCTATGAAGAAGCTGGGATACTCCAATCGGGCGATTGCTCGATACCTGCATTGCGCACCCAGCACCATTTCCAATGAACTAAAGCGCGGTACACCGCCCAGAACGGGCAGTCGGGGCCGTGCTCCCGGCTATAGCGCAAAGCGTGGGGACGCTGTGTACAAGGAAAAAAGAAAGAATAGCCACAAGCCGCACCGCATTGACAAGTGTACGTCATTTGTTCAGTGGGTCGTCACGCAAGTGCGTACGGAAAAGTGG
>JALFLH010000014.1 GCA_022774865.1 Clostridiales bacterium | reverse complement strand
CGTGGATTAAGTATATCCCTATTATAATATACTTCGCACAAAAAAGCAAGCATTTTTTTCAGAATTCCATGGCTTTTCTGGAGATGATGCTTAATGTAATCTGGAATAATTTTGTATGTGTCAAAATTTGTGGAATTTAGGGTGTCCATTCATTGTGATTTTTCTGCCCATAATCAGACCGCATCCCTTCCTCAAAAAGTGGCAGAAAGGGATGCGGTCTAACTGTTTTCGCAGAATTAGCGATTTTGAACTTTCCAGTGCTGATTTTCTGCAATAGCAAAAGAAACCCTCTGAAATCCGAAGATTTCAGAGGGTTTGGAGCTGCTAGCCAGATTCGAACTGGCGACCTCATCCTTACCAAGGATGCGCTCTACCGGCTGAGCTATAGCAGCATATTTCTTTGCGCTCTACAGGCAGCTTTTGTATTATACGATAGCTTCTTCTAAAAGTCAAGCATTTTTTGAAAAATAGCGAAACAATTTCACGAAAGCCGGCTGCAAAAAGAGCGTGTCGCCCGGCCGGGCAACACGCCCTTGCAAGTTTACTCTCGCATTACACCAGCTCAATGACTGCAAGCTCTGCAGCATCGCCGCGGCGAGCGCCGGTGCGGGTCACTCTGGTGTAGCCACCGTTGCGGTCGGCGTACTTGGGAGCGATCTCCTTAAACAGCTTCTGAACCACATCTTCCTTGGTCACAAATGCCATCGCCCTGCGATAAGCAGCCAGATTGCCCTTCTTGCCCAGGGTGATCATCTTCTCAACAATGGGCTGCACTTCCTTAGCGCGATAGAAGGTGGTCTCCATTTTGCCGTTTTCCAGCAAATCGGTGACCTGCTGACGCAGCAGGGCCTTTCTCTGAGCGCTGGTCTTACCCAGCTTACGAGTGCCGAACATGAACGTTTCCTCCTTTTTTGAAAGGTTGACTTAGTTGTTGCTGCCAGAATCTTCGCTGGCCAGGGACAAACCCATCATTTCCAGCTTCTTCTGCACCTCATCCAGGGACTTTTTGCCCATGTTGCGAACCTTCATCATATCCTCGCCGGTCTTACCAATGAGATCGGCGACGGTGTTGATGTTGGCGCGCTTGAGACAGTTGAAGCTGCGGACGGACAGATCCAGCTCATCAATGGTCATGGACAACTTGGCGTCGGGGCGATCCGCAGTCTTTTCCACAACCGTGGAAGACGTGGCAACGGCATCGGACAGATTGGTAAACACCGTCAGATGGTCGCTCAGAATCTTGGCGCCCAGGGACACCGCGTCCTTGGCAGAGATGGTGGAATTTGTCCAGACCTCCAGGGTCAGCTTGTCGTAATCGGTCTTATCGCCGACACGGCAGGGCTCCACCGTGTAATTCACCTTTTTCACAGGGGAATAGATGGAGTCAACAGGAATCACGCCAATGGGCATCTGGGCATTCTTGTTCCGATCAGCGGAAACATAGCCGCGGCCCTGAGAAAGGGTGATTTCCATATTGAAAGTAGCATCGGGACCCAGCGTGCAGATATGCAGCTCCGGGTTCAGAATCTCAACCTCCGCATCCGCCTTGATATCACCGGCAGTGACCTCGCAGGGGCCAACCGCGTCAATGTGAACCGTCTTAACGCCGGCGCTGTAGAGCTTGGTAATGATCCGCTTGACGTTCAGAACAATCTCCGTCACGTCCTCGGTCACGCCGGGGACGGTGGAAAACTCATGCTGCACGCCCTGAATCTTGATGGAGGTAGCGGCATATCCGGGCAGGCTGCTCAGCAAAATCCGCCGAAGGGAATTGCCAAGCGTCATGCCGTAACCGCGCTCCAAAGGCTCCACCACGTACTTGCCGTAAGAGGGATCCTCGGGTGCATCCTGACAGGTGATGCGGGGCTTTTCAATTTCTACCATGAATCAAAACCCTCCTTGGATATGTGGGGCGAGGCTCGCCCCACCAGACAAATATGCGTACAAAATCAGGGGATTGATTACTTGGAGTACAACTCGACGATCAGGTGCACAGCGATGTCGAAGTCGATATCCGCCTTCGTAGGCATAGCAACAACCTTACCCTGGAGGGTGTTCTTATCACGATCGAGCCACTTGGGGGCAGCAACAAACGCATCGTCCTCCTTCAGCTTCTTGAAGAAGGCATTGGAAGCGGCCTTCTCAGACACGGCGACCACATCGCCGGTTTTGACCAGATAGCTGGGAATGTTGACACGATTGCCGTTGACGGTGAAATGGCCATGGTTCACCAACTGGCGAGCCTGGCGGCGGGTATTGGCAAAGCCCAGACGGTAAACCACATTGTCCAGACGGCGCTCGCAGAAGCTCAGCAGCACCTCACCGGTGTTGCCCTCCGCACGGGCAGCCTTGTCATAGTAGTTCCGGAACTGCTTCTCCTGAATACCATAAACGAATTTGACCTTCTGCTTCTCAGTGAGCTGAGTCGCATACTCGGACTTCTTTGCTCTTCTCTGTCCGCCGGGGTTCTTGTTGGAAGTCTTGGAATAACCCATTGCGGCAGGAGAAACGCCAAGCGTTCTGCAACGCTTCAGCACGGGCTGCATATTCTTAGCCATATCGCAAATTTCCTCCTATTGCTTTGATCAGACGCGACGTCTCTTGGGGGGACGGCAGCCGTTGTGCGGAATGGGAGTAACGTCCTTAATCATGACGACTTCCAGACCTGCGGACTGCAGGGCGCGGATCGCAGCCTCACGTCCCTGGCCGGGACCCTTCACATAAACCTCGACGGTTTTCAGGCCATGCTCCATCGCAGCCTTGGCAGCCGTCTCAGCGGCGGTCTGGGCAGCGTAGGGCGTGGATTTCCGGGAACCACGGAAGCCCAATCCGCCGGAGGATGCCCAGCTCAGGGCATTGCCTTCCAGATCGGTGATGGTGACCATGGTGTTGTTGAAAGAGGAGCGGATATGGGCCGCACCCTTTTCAACGTTCTTGCGCTCCTTGCGGCGCTTGACAACTTTTTTCGCAGCAACTTTTGCAGCCATTGTACATATCCCTCCTTACTTCTTCTTGTTTGCAATGGTCTTCTTGGGACCTTTGCGGGTACGGGCATTGGTTTTGGTGCGCTGGCCATGGACAGGCAGGCCACGGCGATGACGCATACCACGATAGCAGCCGATTTCAGACAGCCGCTTGATGTTCATCGCGGTTTCACGGCGCAGGTCGCCCTCAATGACGTAGTGATGCTCAATGGCATCACGCAGCTGAGCCTCCTGATCCTCAGTCAGATCCTTCACGCGGGTATCGGGGTCGATACCGGTGACCTCCAGAACCTTCGCTGCACGAGCAGGGCCGATGCCGTAGATATAAGTCAGCGCAACTTCAATACGCTTCTCGCGGGGAAGATCGATACCAGAAATACGTGCCATATTACTTCAGCACCTCCTATTAACCTTGTCTCTGCTTGTGCTTGGGGTTTTCGCAAATTACCATAACGCGACCCTTGCGCTTGATGATCTTGCATTTTTCGCACATGGGTTTAACGGACGGTCTTACCTTCATACTGTTTAACCTCCAATAGAGAATTATCTCTTGTGACTTACTTGCTTCTCCATGTGATCCGGCCCTGTGTCAGATCATAGGGAGACATTTGAACGGTTACTTTGTCACCGGGCAAGATCTTAATGAAATTCATTCTGAGCTTGCCGGAAATGTGTGCCAGAATGGTGTGACCGTTGCCAATGTCAACAGTGAACATTGCATTCGGCAGCGCATCTACAACGATGCCCTCAATCTCGATTACGTCGTCTTTTGCCAAGTTGTTAACCTCCCAGGTTGTTCGCTTGCATTTCCCTGGCAAAATATGCCAGATCTCTTCGTAATTCGCCGTTGAGCACTTTGTCGCCGGAGCGAATCTTCTCAGCGACTCTGGTCTCAGAGCGAAGGACCTTTTGTATATGCCGGCGTTTTTTTCGCTTCGGCTTCTCCAGTGAGCGGCCTTTTCCATCGGCCAGAATCAGGTACTCCCCTTCCATGCCAATCACATAGAAGATGGCGCCCTGATCATGTCCGGCAGTGGACAGCACCACATCAGAAATTTGAATATCCGGCTGCGCTGGATTCATAATTTAAAGTCCTTCAGTGACGGTGAGTATTTCCGGCTCGCCGTCGGTGATGAGTACAGTATTTTCATAATGGGCAGAAAGCTTTCCATCAGCAGTGACCGTTGTCCAACCATCCTTCAGAACGTAAACGTCGTACACACCTACGTTCACCATCGGTTCGATTGCAATGGTCATGCCCTTGAGCAATCTGGGGCCATGGCCGGGTTTGCCGTAGTTCGGCACCTCCGGTTCCTCATGCAGCTGCCGTCCAACGCCGTGACCTACGAAGGAACGGACAACTGAAAAACCGTTAGACTCCACATACGTCTGAATGGCGTGGGAGATATCAGAAACTCGATTTCCCTGGGTTGCAAGGCGAAGTCCCTCAAAGAAGCTCTGTCTTGTAACCTGAATCAGCTTGGCAGCCTCATCGGAAATTTCGCCACAGGGGAAGGTAGCCGCACAATCGCCATGAAATCCCTTGTAAAACGCCCCCACATCAACGGAAACAATGTCCCCTTCCTTCAGAATGTAACCACTCGGAATTCCGTGGATCACCGTCGCGTTGACGCTGATACAGGCGCTTGCGGGATAGCCGCTGTAATGCAGGAACGACGGTTTCGCGCCCTGACTTACGATAAAGTCATGAACGGCTTTATCGATGGCCTTGGTCGATACGCCAGGCTTTACCATTTCCCCTGCCAGAGCACGGGCTGCCGCGGTAATTTTACAAGCCTCACGCATGGACACAAGTTCATGTTCGTTTTTGATTGAAATCATGCCTTCGCCCCTATCGCTTTGAGGATATCCTCGTTAGCGCCTTCAATGGTCTGATTGCCCTCAACCGTACGCAGCTTGCCGCGCTTGGCATAGAAGTCCTTCAGGACTTCCGTCTGCGCGTGGTAGACCTCCAGACGTTTGCGAACCGTTTCCGGTGCATCGTCCTTGCGGGTAACCAGCTCGCTGCCGCACAGGTCGCAGACATTCTCAACCTTAGGGGGATTGGCTACAATGTGATAGCTGGCGCCGCACTTGCCGCAGACCCGCCGGCCGGTCATCCGGCCCTCAATCACAGCGTCGTCAATCTCAATGGAAACCACATGGTCAATGCGCACGCCCCGCGCTTCCAGCGCTTCCGCCTGAGCCAGCGTGCGGGGCACGCCGTCCAGAATAAAGCCGTTCACGCAGTCGGGCTGAGCCACCCGCTCCGCGACGATGTCCATGATGACATCGTCGGGAACGAGCAGGCCATTGTCCATATAGTATTTCGCTTTTTCGCCCACAGGAGTCCCATTTCTCATGGCCTCCCGGAGCATATTACCGGTGGAAATTCCCGGAATGGAGAGTTTCTCCATCAGGAGTTCCGCCTGGGTTCCTTTCCCGGCACCGGGGGCGCCCAGCAGAATCAGATTCATCCTGTTCGCCTCCGAATCAGTCCAGGAAACCTTTGTAGTGCCGCATCAGCATCTGTGCTTCCAGCGCCTTCACCGTCTCAAGGGCAACACCCACAACGATGATGACGGAGGTACCGCCAATGGAGAGGTTTCGGATACCATCCACCAGATTGCCAGCAACAATGGGCAGCAGGGCAACGATGGCGAGATACACCGCGCCGAAAACGACAATTTTGTTAATGACCTTCTTGATGAAATCCGCGGTAGGCTTACCGGGACGGAAACCGGGAATAAATCCACCGTTCTTTTTCAGGTTGTTGGAAATCTCCACAGGATCATACTGAATGGTGGAATAGAACCAGCTGAAGAAGAAGATCATCAGGAAGTAGACAACTGCGTAGGTCCAGCTGGTGGAGCTCCACACATGATCATACCACCAGTTGCCCTGCGAAACGCCCATAAACGCGCAAATCGTCGCGGGCAGAGAGCAGATGGAGCTGGCGAAGATGATGGGCATCACGCCGGACATACTCACCTTGATGGGCAGGTTGGTGTTCTGACCGCCGTAAACCTTGCGGCCAACCACGCGCTTGGCGTACTGGATGGGAATCCGACGCTCCGCGTCATTGATGAACACAATGAACAGAACCAGCGCGACCATTGCCACCACAACAATCAGGGACACCCACCATGTCATGGACACCATGGTGCCAACCATAGCGGGGATACCGGAAATGATATTGGCAAACAGGATCATGGAAATGCCGTTTCCGATACCGAACTCGGTAATCTGCTCGCCCAGCCACATCACGATGGCAGAGCCGGCAGTGAAAGCCAGAATGATGGTCACAGCGGGCAGGAAGCCATCCTTCGTGATGATGGAGAAGGAGCTGGAAGAATAATTTCTGAGCATCATGTAGTACGCCCAACCCATCAGCAGGCCCAGACCCACGGTGGTGTAACGGGTGATGCGCTCAATCTTCTTCTTGCCCTCTTCCCCGCCGTCCTTCGCCAGCCGCTCCAGAGCGGGAATGGCGATGGTCAGCAATTGGATGATAATGGAAGCGTTGATGTAGGGCTGAATACCCAGTGCAAAGGCGGTTGCGCGGGAGAAAGCGGAACCGGACATTGCATTGTACAGGCCCAGAATCGTGTTGGACAGGGTGGACTCAAAGTAGTTTGACAGCGTCTGCACATCAATATAGGGAACGGGAATCACGTTACCGATCCGATACAGCAGAAGAATCAGCAGAGTGAACAGCAGCTTTTTGCGTAATTCGGGAATCTGCCAGGCGTTGCGCAGTGTCTTGAACACTTAAACCACCTCGGCCTTTCCGCCCGCCTGCTCAATCTTTTCTTTCGCAGACTCAGAGAAAGCCGCAGCCTTGACCGTGAGCTTCTTGGTCAGTGTACCGTTGGCAAGCACCTTCAGGCCATAGGGGCAGGTGGAAATGACACCAGCCTCAAGCAGCGCGGCAGCGTCCACAACAGCGCCATCCTCAAACCGATTCAGCGCAGCCAGGTTGATCGCCGTCAGGGGCTTTGCAAAGATGTTGTTGAAACCGCGCTTGGGGATACGGCGAGCCAGAGGCATCTGGCCGCCTTCAAACCCGGCGCGAACCTTGCCGCCGGAACGGGCCTTCTGGCCCTTGTGACCACGGCCGCCGGTCTTACCGTTGCCGGTACCAATACCGCGGCCCTTGCGCTTGCCCACCTGAGTGGAACCGGCAACGGGAGAAAGTTCATGAATCTTCATTGCTTCTCCTCCTTATTCAACTTCGGTGACCTCAAGCAGATAGCCGATCTTGGCGATCTTGCCGCGGGTCTGGGTGTTGTCCGGCTGGATGGTGACCTGGCCGATCTTACGAAGGCCAAGGGATGCCGCAGTGGCGATGTGCTTCTCCAGACGGCCGTTCAGGCTCTTAACAAGCTTAATTTTCAGGTTTGCCATGTTAATTGCCCTCCTTAACCAACAATTTCTTCGACGCTCTTACCGCGGACAGCAGCAACCTGCTCGGGAGAACGCAGGGAAGTCAGGCCAGCCATGGTGGCCTTGACCACGTTCTGGGGGTTATTGGAGCGCAGGCACTTGGCGCAGATGTTCTTGATGCCAACAGCCTCCATCACGGCACGGACAGCGCCGCCGGCGATAACACCGGTGCCTTCGGGGGCGGGCTTCAGCAGGACAGTGCCGGCGCCGAAGATGCCGATCACATCATGAGGAATGGTGTTGCCGGCCAGAGAAATCTTGACCATGTTCTTCTTGGCATCTGCAATACCCTTGAGAATCGCTTCGGAAACTTCCGCAGCCTTACCGAGGCCATAGCCCACAGTACCCTTGCCATCGCCAACGACAACCAGAGCGGAGAACTTCATGACGCGGCCGCCCTTCACGGTTTTGCTGACCCGGTTCAGGTAAACGACCTTCTCAATGAGCTCAGGAGCTTCATTGTTAGAAGTCTTATTATAAGCCATTTCTTTTCCTCCTCAACACTTAGAACTTCAGGCCGCCCTCGCGAGCTCCCTCAGCCAGAGCAGCAACACGGCCGTGATACACGCAGCCGCCGCGGTCGAACACGACCTGCTCAATGCCCTTTGCCTTGGCACGCTCAGCGATGACCTGACCAACCTTCTTGGCAGCTTCGCAGTTGCCGGTGGCGCCTTCAAATTCCTTCTCCAGCGTATTGGCGGAAACCAGAGTTACGCCATTGACGTCGTCGATGATCTGGGCGTAGATGTTCGCATTGCTGCGGAACACGTTCAGCCGGGGACACGCGGGGGTGCCGGAGATTTTGCCACGAACGCGGACATGCCGCTTCAGGCGCATAGCCTTCTTGTCAATCTTGCTAACCATTTCGGCACACCTCCATTACTTCTTGCCACCGGTCTTACCAACCTTGCGGCGGATAACTTCGGTGGTATACTTGATGCCCTTGCCCTTATAGGGTTCGGGGGGACGCTTGCCACGGACTTCGGCGGCAAACTGGCCGACAGCCTGCTTGTCGATGCCGTGGATAATGATCTTGTTGGGTGCGGGAACCTCGATGGTAATACCGGGGATCTCATCCACAAACACTTCGTGAGAGAAGCCCAGACGCATGACCAACTGGTTGCCCTTCTTCTCGGCACGGTAGCCGACACCGTTCACTTCCAGCTCCTTGGTATAGCCCTTTTCAACACCCTCTACCATGTTGTTCAGCAGGGTGCGGGTCAGGCCGTGGAGGGATTTATGCAGGTGCTCGTCGTCGGGACGGTCAACCGTCAGCACGTTGCCCTCGACCTTGAGGATCATATCGGGGTGGAAGTTGTGGGACAGGGTGCCCTTGGGTCCCTTCACGGTAACCACATTGCCCTCGGCAATGTCCACCGTGCAATTTGCCGGAATAATAACCGGCTTCTTACCAATTCTAGACATTCCGTAATCCTCCTTACCAGACGAAAGCCAGAACTTCGCCGCCGATGTGCAGCTCGCGGGCTTTCTTGTCGGTCATAACGCCCTTGGAAGTGGAGACGATGGCAATGCCCAGTCCCTTCAGAACCTTGGGCAGCTCATCGGCGCCGGCGTAGACGCGCAGGCCGGGCTTGGACACGCGGCGCAGGCCGGAGACTACCGGCTGTTTCTTGGCCAGATACTTCAGCGTGATGTGAATCACACCCTGATTGCCGTTGTCAACCAGAGAATAGGACTTGATGTAGCCTTCCTCCAGCAGGATCTGCGCAATGGCCTTCTTCAGGTTGGACGCGGGAACATCCACGGTTTCGTGCTTTGCAGAGTTCGCGTTCCGGATACGGGTCAGCATATCTGCTACGGGATCGGTGATTTGCATGTTAATAATCCTCCTTATAGAAGTTACGGGCTTTACCCGTGAAGGCACGGGGGTATCCGGGGAATGCGGCCAGACCATAGCCCGACCCATCTTCCCGGGACTTCCCGAACCTGTTTGACATTGGAATACGACCTTACCTTACCAGCTTGCTTTCCGCACACCGGGAATCTGACCCTTGTAGGCCAGCTCACGGAAGCAGATACGGCATACGCCGTAGTTGCGCAGATAGGCATGGGGTCTGCCGCAGATCTTGCAGCGGTTATAGCGGCGGCTGGAGAACTTGGGCTCAGCCTGCTGCTTCAGGATCATAGACTTTTTTGCCATTTCTTGAATCCTCCTAATCAAGCGGTGAAGGGAGCGCCAAGCTGGGTCAGCAGCTCTTTGGCTTCCTCGTCGGTGGTCGCGGTGGTGCAGATGCAGATATCCATACCACGGATCTTGTCCACCTTGTCGTACTCGATCTCAGGGAAGATCAGCTGC
This sequence comes from Clostridiales bacterium, assembly GCA_022774865.1. Taxonomy (GTDB): domain Bacteria; phylum Bacillota; class Clostridia; order Oscillospirales; family Oscillospiraceae; genus Faecousia. The sequence goes on along the minus strand of JALFLH010000014.1, from coordinate 51,647 downwards.
TCCTTCAGACCGAAGGCGTAGTTGCCGCGGCCGTCGAAGGAGTTGGGGTTGATGCCGCGGAAGTCGCGGACACGGGGCAGAGCCACGCTGAACAGCCGGTCCAGGAACTCGTACATCTTGTCGCCGCGCAGGGTGACCTTGACGCCAACCGTCTCGCCCTCACGTACCTTGAAGTTTGCGACGCTCTTGCGAGCCTTGCAGGTGATGGGCTTCTGGCCGGTGATGGTGGCGATATCCTTGCAGATCGCCTCGATCTCCTTGGCGTTGTTCTTGCTGTCACCGCAGCCAACATTCACAATGATCTTGTCCAGCTTGGGGATCTGCATGACGCTCTTGTAGCCAAACTTCTTAAAGAGGGCGGGAGCGATCTCATTTACATACTGTTCTTTCATTCTGGCAGCCATGATTTACTCTCTCCTCTCTCAGATTTCGGTGCCGCACTTGCGGCAGACGCGAACCTTCTTGCCATCGACCATATTGTAGCCGACGCGGACGCCCTTGCCGCACTTTTCGCAGTACAGGGCAACCTTGCAGGAACGGATGGGGGTCTCTTTCTTCACGATACCACCCTGCTCCCCCTGACGGCGGGGCTTGGTGTGGCAGGTGGCGACGTTGACTTTCTCCACAATGACCTTATTCTCGGTGGGCATGGCGACCAGCACCTTGCCCTTGACGCCCTTGTCCTTGCCGGACAGGACGATTACGGTATCATTCTTCTTAATATTCATACCTTCGGTTCCCCCTTAGATGACTTCGGGAGCCAGGGACAGGATCTTCATGAAGTCCTTGTCACGCAGCTCTCTTGCCACCGGTCCAAAGATACGGGTACCACGCGGGTTCTTGTCGTCCTTGATGATGACGGCGGCGTTCTCGTCAAAACGAACATAGCTGCCATCCTCACGGCGGACGCCCCGCTTGGTGCGGACGATCACAGCCTTGACAACCTCGCCCTTCTTCACCGTGCCGCCGGGAGCAGCCTTACGGACGGAAGCGACGATGATATCGCCGATGTTTCCGGTCTTCCGCTTGGAGCCGCCCAGGACGCGGATGCAGTGGATTTCCTTGGCGCCGGTGTTGTCGGCAACCTTCAGGTAGCTTTCCATCTGAATCATAGTTGTCCGACCTCCTTACTTAGCCTTTTCAATGATTCTGACGAGTCTCCATCTCTTGTCCTTGGACAGGGGACGGGTCTCCATGACCTCTACGGTATCGCCGATGCCGCACTCGTTGTTCTCGTCGTGCGCCTTCAGCTTGTAGGTCCGCTTCATGGTCTTTTTGTACAGAGGATGCTGCACGCTATCCTCAATCGCAACCACAATGGTCTTGTCCATCTTATCGGAGACGACCTGACCAATTCTGGTTTTACGGAACGCTCTGTTCTCAGTCATTTACGCTTCCTCCTCAGACGTTGGTCTCTTTCTCACGAATAATGGTCTTGACGCGGGCAATGTCCTTCTTGACGGCAGCAATCTGCATGGGGTTGTCCAGCTGATTGGTGGCGTGCTGCATCCGCAGCATAAACAGATCCTTCTTCAGTTCGTCGAGCTTCTTGTTCAGCTCTTCCACGGACAGATTCTTGATTTCCTTTGCCTTCATCATTATTCACCACCAATCTCAGAAACTTCCTTGGCGATGATGCGAGTCTTGATGGGCAGCTTGTGCTGAGCAAGTCTCAGGGCCTCGCGGGCCACATCCTCAGTCACGCCACCGATCTCAAACATCACCTTCTGGTTCTTCACAACTGCAACCCAGCCTTCGGGCGCGCCTTTACCGGAACCCATACGGGTGCCCAGGCCCTTCTTGGAATAAGGCTTGTCGGGGAAGATTTTGATCCAGACCTTACCACCACGCTTGGTATAACGGGTCATGGCGATACGAGCGGCCTCGATCTGGTTGCCGGTGATCCAGCCGGGCTCCAGAGCCTGGATGCCGTAGTCACCGTATGCAACCTTGTTACCGCGGGAGGCAGCGCCGGTCATACGGCCACGCTGAACCTTGCGGTACTTAGCTCTTTTCGGCATCAGCATTAGCGGTTTCCTCCTTCGCGGTTATCGCGGTTATAGTTTCTTCTCTCACCGCCCTGGCGGCGATCTCCGCCCTGACGGCGTTCGCCGTTGCGGCGGTCACCATTGCGGCGGTCGCGGCGCTCGCGCTTCTCGGGTTCGGGAGCGGCGGCGCGCAGGGTGGTGTTCAGAACCTCGCCCTTGTAGATCCAAACCTTCACGCCAATGCGGCCGTAAGTGGTGGCAGCCTCAGCAAAGCCGTACTCGATATCGGCACGGATGGTCTGCAGGGGGATGGTTCCCTCGTGATAGCTCTCGGAGCGGGCAATTTCAGCGCCGCCCAGACGGCCGCCGCAGGACACCTTGATGCCCTTGGCACCCAGGCGGGTAGCCTGCTGCATAGCCTTCTTCATGGCGCGGCGGAAGGAGATACGCTTCTCCAACTGCTGCGCGATGTTCTCAGCAACCAACTGGGCGTTCAGGTCGGGGCTGCGAACCTCAACGATGTTCAGATTGACAGCCTTGCCCAGCTTAGCCTCCATATCCTTGCGCAGATTCTCGATTTCGGCACCGGCCTTACCGATCACTACGCCCGGACGGGAGCAGTTGATGTTGATTTTCACCTTGCCGTTGGAGCGCTCGATCTCGATTTTGGCGACACCGGCGGCATACAGCTTGTTCTTCAGATACTTACGGATGTTGTAGTCTTCGACGACCAGGTCACCGACCTTGTCCTCGCGGGCGTACCAGCGGGAATCCCAATCCTTGATAACGCCAACCCGCAGTCCATGGGGATTAACTTTCTGACCCATAGCTACCTCCTGATTAAGCCTTCTCGCTCACACCGATGGTGATGTGAGTGGTTCTCTTGTTGATCCGGACGAAACCACGACGGGACGCAATGCGGCCGCGCTTCAGGATGGGGCCGGGATTCGCGGTCACGGTGGAGACGTACAGATTGTCGGCATTCATGCCGTGATTATGCTCAGCGTTTGCCACAGCGCTCTTCAGCAGCTTGGCCATCGGCTCGCAGGCTGCCTTGGAGGTCTGGCTCAGGTACGCGGTAGCGGTCTCGACGTCCAGTCCCCGGATCATGTCGCAGATCAGCTTCACCTTACGGGGAGACATCCGGACGTACTTCACATGTGCAAATGCTTCCATTTTCGTACCTCCTTACTTTGCGTTTGCGGTCTTGCTGCCGGAATGGCCGCGGAACGTGCGGGTGGGAACAAACTCACCCAGCTTGTGACCGACCATATCTTCCGTGATATAGACAGGCACGTGCTTCCGGCCGTCGTGGACAGCGATGGTATGACCAACGAAGGAGGGGAAGATGGTGGAAGATATGGACCAGGTCTTCAGAACCTTCTTTTCACCAGCCTTGTTCAGCTCCTCAATGCGCTTGTACAGCTCAGGAGCGACGAAAGGGCCCTTTTTGATGCTTCTGCTCATTTCATTTCCTCCTTACTTGCTGTTTCTCCGCTTGACAATGAACTTGTCAGTGGGGTTCTTGGTCTTACGAGTCTTATAACCCATAGCAGGCTTGCCCCAGGGAGTCACAGGGCCGGGACGGCCAACGGGCGCGCGGCCCTCGCCGCCGCCGTGGGGGTGGTCATTGGGGTTCATAACGGAGCCGCGGACAGTGGGACGGATACCCATATGACGGGTACGGCCGGCCTTGCCGATGTGGACGTTTTCGTGGTCCAGATTGCCAACCTGACCAATGCAGGCGGTGCAGTCCATGCGGACATAGCGCACTTCACCGGAGGGCAGACGAACCTGAGCCAGCTCGCCCTCCTTCGCCATCAACTGAGCGGCGGCGCCGGCGGAACGAACCAACTGAGCGCCGTGGCCGGGCTGCAGCTCCACATTGTGGATCACAGTGCCGACGGGGATATTGGCGATGGGCAGGCAGTTGCCGGGCTTGATATCCGCGGAGGCGGAGGAGACAACCTGATCGCCGGCCTTCAGGCCGTAGGGAGCCAGGATGTAGCTCAGCGTGCCGTCCTCATACTTAATGAGGGCAATGAAAGCGGAGCGGTTGGGATCGTACTCGATGCGCTCGACAGTCGCGGGAACATCCAGCTTCTGACGCTTGAAATCGATGACGCGATACTTCCGCTTGTTGCCGCCGCCGCGATGGCGGACGGTGATGTGACCATAGCTGTTGCGACCGGCGTTCTTCTTCAGGGTCTCAACCAGGCTACGCTCAGGTTTTGCCTTCTTATCCACGCCGTCGAACGCAGAAACAGTCATGTTCCGGCGGGCGGGGGTGTAGGGCTTAAAAGAATTAATAGCCATTTGCGTTTCTCTCCTTTATTGAGATGGTTTAGACCATACCCTCGAAGAACTCGATGGTCTTGGAGTCAGCGGTCAGGGTGACAATGGCCTTCTTGAATTCCGGACGCTTGCCCACGGGATAGGCGCCGGTGCGCTTGGTCTTGCCCTGCATACGGATGGTGTTGACCTTGGCAACCTTCACGCCGAAGATCTGCTCAACAGCAGCCTTGATCTCGGTCTTGTTGGCATTGACATCCACCATAAAAACGTACTTCTTGTCAGCGACAGCCTCCATGGACTGCTCGGTGATGACAGGTCTTCTGATAATATCGTAAGCGTTCATTATGCGAATACCTCCTCGATCTTCTGCAGAGCCGCCCGATCGACAACCAGCTTGTTCGCGTTGATCACGTCGTAGACATTGATCAGGTTGGCGAAGGTAATCTCGCAGCCGGGGATGTTGCGGCCGGACTTGACCACATTCTGATCAGCCTCAGCGGTGACAACCAGAGTCTTGGTGTCGCAGCCAACAGCCTTCAGGAACTTGGCGAATTCGGCGGTCTTGGGGGCGTCCATCTTGATGGCGTCGATGACCACGATGTTCTGCTCGGAAGCCTTGGCGCTCAGTACGCTCTTCAGCGCCAGACGCTTGGCCTTCTTGTTCAGCGTGTAGCTGTAATCGCGGGGCTTGGGGGCAAACACGATGCCGCCGTGCGTCCACTGGGGCGCGCGGGTGGAACCCTGACGGGCGCGGCCGGTGCCCTTCTGACGCCAGGGCTTACGGCCACCGCCGGAAACCTCGGCACGGGTCAGAGCGCTCTGCGTGCCCTGACGCTTGTTGGCCAGATGATTCTTGACCGCGTCATGGACAACTGCGGCATTGGGGGCAATGCCGAACACAGCTTCGGGCAGTTCGATCTCGCCAACCAGCTTGCCGGACATATCGTAAACATTCGTCTTAAGCATGATTTAAGATCTCCTTTCCTTAGCCTCTTGCGGAAGCCTTCTGGGGATTTCTGCCGGAAGCCTTCTGCGGGTTCTTGCTGATGCCGGTCTCGACATTCTTGACCTTGTTGTTCTTGACGGTGTTGCGGATAAAGACCAGACCGCCCTTGGGGCCGGGGATGGCGCCGCGGACAACGATCATGTTCAGATCCGCGTCGACCTTCACCACATCCAGGTTCTCGATGGTGACCTGGACATTGCCCATCTGGCCTGCGCCGATCTTGCCGGGGAAAATGCGGGACTGATGGGAAGATGCGCCCATGGAACCGGCATGACGATGGACAGGGCCGCCGCCGTGGGTCATGGGGGTACGGCCGGCGCCATAGCGCTTCACAACGCCCTGGTAGCCGTGGCCTTTGCTGATGCCGGTGACGTCGATCTTGTCGCCGGCAGCGAAGGTGTCAGCCTTAATTTCGTCGCCGACATTCATGTCAGCAGCGCCATCCAGCTTGAACTCCTTCAGGTACTTCTTGGGTGCAACGCCAGCCTTCTTCAGGTGGCCTGCTTCGGGCTTGCTCAGTTTGGCTTCCTTCACGTCGCCAAAGCCAAGCTGGACGGCAGTGTAGCCGTCGGTCTCGACCGTCTTCTTCTGGGTAACGACGCAAGGGCCTGCTTCCACAACGGTAACAGGGATGACCTTGCCGCTCTCATCGAAGATCTGGGTCATGCCCACTTTTTTGCCGATGATTGCTTTTTGCATGGTTGGTTTCTCCTTTTTAATAGGTTATTGGTTGACTCGCTGCATTGGGACAGCCGCCAACATGACCCGTCCGCCCGATGCCAGACAGTGCGGGCTGCCGGAATTGCGCCGAAGCGTAATTACAGCTTTATCTCAATCTCAACACCAGCGGGAAGATCCAGGCTCATGAGGGCCTCGACGGTCTTCTGGTTGGGGTTGAGGATATCGATCAGTCTCTTGTGGGTTCTGCGCTCGAACTGCTCACGGCTGTCCTTGTTGACGTGGGGAGAGCGAAGGATGGTAACAACTTCCTTCTTGGTGGGCAGCGGGATGGGGCCGGAAACCTGTGCGCCGTTGCGCTTGCCGGTTTCCACGATCTTTGCCGCGCTGGAGTCGATCAGCTGGTGATCGTAAGCCTTCAGTCGAATGCGGATCATCTGGTTTGCCATGGTTTGTTTTCCTCCTTGAATTACGTACTCAGTTTGCGTAGTGTCTGGGTACGGTCGAACTGTTTGTCCGCGCCGCCGTGCGTATCACTCCGAGCCATGAAAAATGGCCGACCGAGGCCGACCCTTCCCATCTGGGCGCAGCGATATACGCAAGCACAGATTAGCAGTTCAGCCGCCCGATGACCGGACATACTCCGCGGAAGTTACCGTCTTTCGACGCAATCTCCCGCATCATCGCAGTGCGCGCGCAGAATTCCCCTACACACGCTTGATTATGATACCATCTGTCCCCCGATTTGTCAAGCATTATTTTAGAATTATTTACAAAGTTTTGATTCAAATTTCGGTCAATACAGAGAATTTCATGACGCTTGTCGGCCCGGCTCGACGAAGCGGTAAATAAACGCAAAATAAAGGAGAGGCGGTTCCGCCTCTCCTCTCGCCATTATTTTATTTCCCACTGCTTGATCTGGCTCATTCTTTCATAGAGCCGCAGATAGCTTTCGTAGCGGGTGGGTTCCAGCTCCCCAGCGGCCAGCGCGGCAGTGACGGCGCAGCCCGGTTCTTTACGGTGGGTGCAGTCGTGGAACTGGCACCTGCCCAAGAACGGGCCGAAGTCCGGGAACGCGTACTGGAGATTCTCTTTCAGAATCAGCTCCATCTGGTCGGTATCAAAGGAGGAAAAGCCCGGTGTATCCGCCACGAAGGTTTCCTCCCCCAGACTGTACAGCTCCACATGGCGGGTGGTATGCCGCCCCCGCCCCAGCTTCTCGGACACTTCCCCGGTGGCAAGCCCCAGTTCCGGGCAGAGCCGGTTGAGCATACTGCTCTTGCCCACGCCGGAGTTTCCGGTAAATGCCACCAGCTTACCCCGGATCATACTTCGCAGGTTCTCCACGCCCTCGCCGGTCTCGGCGCTGGCCCGGATCACGGGAAAGCCGGCGTGGGAATAAATCCGTACCAGATCCTGCGCCGGGTCCAGATCGCATTTATTGACGCACAGGTAAACCGGAACCTCCTGATTTCCCGCGATGGCCGCCACCCGATCAATGAGAAACGGCTCCGTCACAGGATTGGCACTGGCGGCAAACACCACCAGCGCATCCACATTGGCGACGGCGGGTCGGACAAAGCAGTTGCGCCGGGGCAGGATTTTTTCCACCATGCCCTTCCCCTTTTCCACGGTGATCTCCACCAGATCGCCGGTAACAGGGCACTCCCGTTCATGGCGCAGATTTCCCCGGGCCCGGCAGGTCACCGTTCCCTTGGAAGTCTGAACTTCATAAAATCCGCTGATCGACCGGATAATCCGACCGGTATCCGCCTTAGCCATCGGAAGTAAATTCCACCTTTTCCGTTTTGTAGTATTCTCCGTTGATCCAGAGATCATAATACTGGGTGCCCGTTCCGGTCAGCTCCACCTCAATCTGGGTGGTTCCGGCGGTAATGGTCGTTGGCTCCAGAACCTCCTTGCCGTTCTGCTTCAGCGACAGGGTATAGTCCTCCGTCCGGTCGGCGGGAAGCTGGAAGGTTTTTCTCACCGTTACCTCCGGCGGCTTGGTAGGTGCCTCAGTGGGCGGTTCCGTAGGCGGCTTGGTAGGCGCTTCTGTCGGCTTCGGCCCCTTGGAGACGGTCAGCACGATTCTGGTCGTCACGTCCACCATGGTATTGGGGTCCTCGGACTGCTTAATCACCGTGTCCTTCTCCGCGTCGTCCTCCACATATTCACGGTCCACGCTCTCAAAACCCTGGCCGATCAGTTGGTTATACGCGATGGAGTATTTCAGCCCCACCACATTGAGCATTTTCTGCTTCTCGATCACAGGGCCTTTGCTGACATAGACCCAGACGGTCTGACCATCCTTCAGTTCGGTGCCCACCGCAGGATCGGTTCTGACGACTCTTCCCTCTTCCACGTCATCGCTGAACTCCTCACCCTGCAAAACGTGCATTCCCTGATCCTCCAGAAACTTTTTCGCGGTCTCATAGGACTGGTTGACCAGATTCTCCATGACCTTCACTTCCGGCTCCGGGCCCTGGCTGACGGTCACCTTAATGACCGTTCCCTCGGCCACCTCCGCGCCCTCGCTATAGGCGGGCGTCTGGTCGATGATGCGTCCTTTTTCCACCTCGTCATTGTACTGGTAGCTCATAATCTCAATGGCGAGTCCCTCATAATCGCGCACTTCCTCATAGTATCTGCCCACCATGTTGGGCAGCTTCACCAGATTGGCATTCTGATTGAGAATGCCGCCGTTGAACAACGCTACAAGGAAAATGACAATTGCAATAATCGCAACGGCGGAGCAGGCGATGATGGCGATCGTTGCCATACGGTTTCGCTCTTCCTCCCGGATCTCTTCCCGGATCTCCTCCCGGGTTCTGTTCCGGTTGGGCTGCTGGCGGCTTGCCGCTGCCCTGCGCTCCGTATCCGTGCCGGACGCGGAGCGGGTCATATTGGAGGATGGGTTTCTCGGCGACCCTCCCGCGCGGGGTCTGGGCTGATCCCCGCCACGGCTTCGCGGCTGCTCTCCCGTGCGGGGTCTGGACTGGTCGGCAGGCCTTTGATGCTGACCCGGTGCGGGATTCCGCGTTCTTCCTGCACCGGCTGCACCCGCCGCGCCTGCAGCGGCTACCTTCTCGGCGGTGGTGCGGTTCTGACGGGCCGCTTCCAATACCTGCTGGGTTTCAATGATCTTGGTGGCATCGTCCATGATCTGTCGGTCTTTGCCGAACAAAATCGCAGGATTTTTCCGGAATTCCTCCATATCCGCCAGCAGCTCTGTGGCGGAGGCATAGCGGTCCTTCGGGTCCAGTGCCATGGCCTTCATGATGATCTGCTCCAGCCCGCCCGGAATATTGGGATTCAGGGTAGAGGGCATGGGCGCGCCGCCGTTGATATGCTGAATGGCTACGGCCACAGGGGATTCCCCGTCATAGGGCGGCCGTCCGGTCATCATTTCGTACATCACCACGCCCAGACTGTACAGGTCGCTGCGGTTATCCACCCATCCGCCCTTGGCCTGTTCGGGGGATATGTAGTGCACCGAGCCAAGCGCCTCCTTGGTCAGGGTATTGCTCTTGGACATAACCCGGGCGATTCCGAAATCCGTCACCTTGACTGAGCCGTTTTTGAGCACCATCACGTTGTGGGGCTTGATGTCCCGGTGAATAATCCCGCGGCTGTGGGCGTGCTCCAGCGCCTTGGCAATCTGCATGGAAAAGTGCAGGGTTTCCTTCCAGTTCAGGACGCCCTTTTTCTCCATATACTGCTTCAGCGTGATGCCGTCAATCAGCTCCATGACAATATAGTCGGCATTGTCGGAGGAGGAAACGTCATACACCTGCACAATATTGGGATGGCTCAGCATGGCAACGGCCTCGCCCTCGGCATGGAAACGGCGGCGGAACTCCTCATCCCGGGAATATTCATCCTTCAGAATTTTGATCGCGACCAACCGGTTCAGCCGGTGGCAGCGGGCTTTATAGACAACGGCCATTCCGCCGGTTCCGATCACTTCCAGAATCTCGTACCGGTTGTCCAGCAGCCGTCCGATATATCGATCCATATCCATAAAATAGCTCCTTTCGTGGCTATGAACTAAATCATAATCAGAATGCTGGTAACATTATCCGGCGCTCCGCGGTTCTTGGCGATATCCAGAAGCCGCTGGCAGCAGAACTGCCTGTTTACGCCGTGGACAACCTCAAAGAGAATCTCCTGATCGTCCATCATATTGCTGAGGCCATCGGAACACAGCAGCAGGAAATCTCCCTTTGCCACCTCCAAATGGAACAGGTCGCATTCCACCATCGGCTCGGTGCCAATGGCACGGGTAATAAAATTCTTTCCGGGGTAGGTTCTGGCCCGTTCCGGTGTCAGCTCCCCCCGCTCTATCATCATCTGCACCAGACTGTGATCCGTGGTCACCTGCCGGATGCCGTCCTTATTGATCAGATACGCCCGGCTGTCTCCCACATTGATGATGGTGGCATGACGGCTTCGTACCAGTGCAGACACCAGCGTGGTTCCCATGCCGTCAAATTCCTCAAACTGCTGCGATTGGTCAAACACCGTAAAATTCGCCAGCTTGACCGCGCTGCGCAGCATCTGGTCAATTTTCTGCTGATCCATACTGGGTGTCCAGCAGCGGCGAACCTCCTGCGTGAACACATCCACCGCGAGGGAGCTGGCAATATTGCCGGATTTTGCGCCGCCCATGCCGTCGCACACCACACATAGCTGCGAATTTCGATCCAGTTGAACAATCTGATAGGCGTCCTGATTCTGTTGCCGGACGCAGCCCTGATCAGACAGGCCCCAGCTTTGCATATGGCATCAGCTCCTTTCCAAATGGGTTATGTGGTTTCTTTTGCGTATTTACGTCTGAGCTGGCCGCAGGAAGCCTCAATATCCCCGCCCAGCGTCCGGCGAACCGTCGCCGGAATGCCGCCATCCTCCAAAATTTTCTGGAATCTGGCCACCGCCTCCCGGGAGCTGGGCTTCAGCGGGCTTTCCTCCACGTAATTCAGCGGAATCAGATTGAAGTGTGCCGGAAGTCCTTTCATCCGCCGGAGCAGCTCTCTGGCGTCCGCTTCGGAGTCGTTGACGCCGTCAATCATGGCATACTCAAAAGAGATGCGTCGGGAGGTGGCCTCGTAATAGCGCCGGCAGGCCGCCAGCAGCTCTTCGCTGGGATATGCCCTGTTTACCGGCATGATTTGATTTCTGATTTCATCGTTTGGCGCGTGCAGGGAAACGGACAGGGTGAGCTGGAGCTTCCGTTTTGCCAACTCGTCGATTTTCGGCACCAGGCCGCAGGTGGACAGGCTGATGTGGCGCATGGAGATATTCATACCGTCCGGACTGTTCACCAGCTCCAGAAACCGCATCACATTGTCGAAATTATCCAGCGGTTCCCCGATGCCCATCAGCACAATACGGGAAACCGGTAGTCCGGAGTCCACCTGCGTGAACAGCACCTGATCCAGCATCTCGAAGGGTTCCAGCCGCCGAACCAGGCCCCCCAAGGTCGAGGCGCAGAAGGCGCAGCCCATGCGGCAGCCCACCTCGGTGGAGATGCAGACGGTGTTGCCGTAGTGATAGCGCATCAGCACCGTTTCCACGCAGTTCCCATCGGACAGCCGCCACAAATACTTGATGGTGCCGTCTTTTTGAGACACCTGCTTTCGCGCCACCTCCGGCGGGCAGATCGGATACCGCTCGGCCAGCGTATCCCGCAGGCCTTTCGGTAAATTGGTCATCTCGTCGTAGCTGCGGACGCCCTTATGAAGCCAGGAATAAACCTGCTTGCCCCGGAAGGCGGGCTGTCTCAGTTCCTTGATGACCGCCGTCAGCTCCGGCAGGGTCATGGATTTCAGATTCATGGTCTCCTCCGCAGACGGCAAATAAAGAAGCCGTCGGTGTCATATTCTCCCGGCACCAAAGCCAGCATCCCACTCTCATTTTTCGGGAAGCAGGAAGGCAGGGGCAGCGGCTCTGTACAGAATTCCTGATTTTCCGACAGGAACGCCTCCACAACGCCCTCGTTCTCCGCCCGAACCAGCGTGCAGGTGGAGTACATCAAAAGACCACCGGGGCGCACATAGCGTGCCTGATTTTTCAGGATTTCAAGCTGGATTTTTGGAAGTCCCGCCATATCCGCCGGGTTTTTGTACCGAATATCCGGTTTTTTCCGGATGATTCCATAGCCGGAGCAGGGCACATCCGCGATCACCACGTCCATCGCGCCGTTCCACGCTTCCACATTTTCCGCCGCGTCCTGCTGCCGGGCGGTGATATTCCCAAGTCCCAGCCGGGCAGCGCCGCCGGAAATCAGCTTCGTCTTATGTTCGTGAATATCGCAGGAGAGAATCTCTCCCCTGCCGCCCATGGCGATGGCCGCGGCAAAGCTCTTGCCGCCGGGGGCTGCGCAGCAGTCCAGCAGGCGGATATCCGCCCGGGGAAGCTGGGCACACAGCACGCTCAGTCTGGCCGCCGCGTCCTGCACATAAAACAGACCGTCCCGGAAAGAAGGCAGCCGTTCCAGATCGCCGGTGCCGGACAGCACCAGACAGTCGGGCATCCAGCCATGCGGCCGTGCCTGCACGTGCTCGCCGCGCAGGCGCTCCAACAGCGCGTCGGCGGATGTTTTCAGTGTATTAACCTGAACCACCGTGGGCGGGGTCTGATTGTCGGCCTGCAGCATGGCCTCAATCCGGTCATTCCCCACGTAATCCCGCAGCAGCTTGATCAGTTCCCACGGATGGCTGTATTTGTCCTCCAGAGAGACAGGCTCTTTCAGCGTGAGCCTGGTCTGCACCGCGCTGCGCAGAACCCCGTTTACCAGACCCGGCGCAAAGCGCTGCTTTTTGCAGTATTTCTTGGCCAGTTCCACCGATTCGCTGACCGCCGCCGTATCCGGTATCCGATCCAGATCATAGATCTGGTATAGTCCCAGATGCAGGATGTCTCGCACCACCGGATGCAGATCCCGCAGCTTTCCGGTAAGCAACTGCTTCAAATAGAAGTCCAGCCGGTAACGGTTCTGCAGAACCCCATAGGCAAGTCGGGCAGCCAGTGCCGCGTCCCGGCGATCCAATCCATCCCGGGAAATATACTCCTTCAGAACCCCGTTGGACCAGGCGCCATCCCGGCGGCAGGCAATCAGCGCACACAGCGCCGTTTCTCTGGCGCTCATTTTACGTCGTCAGCGGGTGTCCCCGGAAATAATCCGGAGCCGCCATCCGCTTTCCGCCCTCGGCCTGAAGGGACTGGATTTCCACTGCACCCTCGCCGCAGGCAATCACCAGACCGGTTTTGGTCAGGCCCAGAATCTGTCCGGGTTTTCCGCTGCCGGCTACAATTCTGGTGGCATGGACTTTAAAATGCTGCCCATTCAGCTCCATGGTTGCCACGGGCCAGGGATGTAGCCCCCGGACATGATCGTGCACCTGCTGAGCTGTCCTGTTCCAGTCGATGGGACACATGGATTTGTCCAGCATCGGCGCGTAGCTGACCCGGCTTTCGTCCTGCTTGGTATGCGTCACTCCACCCATTTCGATCCGGCCAAGGGTTTTGCTCAGCAGTCCCGCGCCCAGCACCGCCAGACGATCCAGCAGTTCCCCCGCTGTCTCATCGGGGGCAATCGGGGTCTTAACGGCGTCGATGATATCCCCGGCATCCATTTCCCGGATCAGATACATGGCCGTCACACCCGTCTCCTTCTGTCCGTCCAGCACCGCCCACTGATAGGGCGCGGAGCCCCGATATTTGGGCAGCAGGCTGGCGTGGATGTTGATGAAGCCCTTGGGCGCAATGTCCAGCACCCGCTGGGGCAGAATCCGGCCGTAGGCCACTACCGCTGCCACATCCGGCCGCAGCGCGCGAAGCTGCTCCACCGTCTCATCCGCGCGGAAGTTCTCCGGCTGGAACACCGGAAGGCCGTTGGCCAGTGCCACTTCCTTCACGGGTGAGGCAACCATCTTCATCCCCCGTCCCTTGGGGCGGTCGGGCTGGGTGTAAACGCCCACCACATCAAAGCCGTCCGCAATGATTCTTTTCAGGCAGGTCGCCGCAATATCGGGCGTACCCATGAAAACAACTCTCATTTGCTTTTCTCCGAATCGATTTCAGTTTCCGCCGGTTCAGTCCCCGGCATTCAGCTCCTCGTCGGTCAGGAACCGATCCATAATTTCCGTGTACATAATTCCGTCCAGGTGATCCAGCTCATGGCAGAAGCACCGGGCAATCAGCGCCTCGCCCTCGGCCTCAAACCAGTTGCCGTCCCGATCCTGAGCGCGAACCCGCGCGTAATTGGGGCGCTTCACCAGGCCATACTTGCCCGGCACACTGAGGCAGCCCTCCGCGCCGCACTGCTCGCCGCTGGTTTCCAGCAGCTCCGGATTCACCAGTTCAAGCAGCTCGGGTTCTTCCGCGCCCATATCCACCACAACCACACGCCGCAGGATGCCCACCTGCGGCGCGGCCAAACCCACGCCGCAGGCATCCAGAAGGGTTTCTTTCATATCATCCAGCAGCTTGTGGAGCTTGCCGTCAAAAGCAGTCACCGGCTTGCAGACCTTGTGCAGTGCCGGGTCTCTGGTTGTCAGAATCTTTCGAAGTCCCACTTGACATCCCTCTTTCTTTATTCAAATCCGTTCACGTCCACAAAAGCGGACACGCCCCGGTTCAATCTGTCCTGCTGGAACTGCCGCAGCAGATTGGCGGTCACATTCCGAAGCTGGCGGGTCATCCGGCACCGCAGCGTCAGCCGATACCGGAAATGATAGTTGATTTTCGGCACCGGGCAGGGCGCGGGGCCAAATATGGTACATACTTCCCCTTCGCTGCCGGGCTGCCGGAGCCACCCGGAGAGACTGTCCCGGAATTTGGCCGCGCCGCGCAGAACAGCCGCCTCCTCCTGCCCGGTAAACGTCACCGTCACCAGATCTCCGAAGGGTGGGTTATGCTGCATCCGGCGCAGATTGATTTCCAGATCGTAAAATCCATCGTAATCCTGTTTGGCAGCCAGAAGGATGACCTGATGCTCCGGCACCATGGTCTGAATCACCGCCCGTCCGGGCGTATCCCCCCGGCCAGCCCGGCCAACCACCTGCGTCAGCATATTGAAGGTGGTTTCCGCCGCCCGAAAGGAATCGGTATACAGGCTCAGATCCGCGTCCAGCACGCCCACCAGCGTCACATCCGGCAGGTTCAGGCCCTTGGCAACCATCTGGGTGCCAATCAAAATCGGGACGCGTTCCTTCTGAAAGTGTTCCAGAATTTTCTCGTGCGTATTCACCGCGCTGACGGTATCCGCATCCATCCGGTCAATTTCCAGATCGGGAAACAGGTACTGAAGCTCCTGCTGCGCTTTCTGCGTACCGGTACCGATGGCCTTGAGGGGGCCGCCGCACCGGGGGCAGCGCGCAGGCACCGGCTGGGAATACCCACAGTAATGGCACATCAGCCGGTTGTTGGCGCTGTGATAGGTCAGGCGGACGCTGCAGCGGGGACATTCCGGCGTTTCCCGGCAGTCCACGCACACCAGCGCGCGGCTATTGCCCCGCCGGTTCAGCAGAATCACGGTCTGCTTGCCCGCCCCATGGGTATCGATGATGGCATCCTGCAGGGTTTCACTGAACGCCAGATCGTTACCCCGCTTCAACTCCTGGCGCATATCCACAATGGTCACCGCGGGCAGCGGACGCCCGCCGAAGCGCTGTGGAAGTGTATAGAGTTGGTAGGCGCCCGTTTTTGCCCGGTACATACTCTCCACGGATGGAGTCGCGGAACCCAGCAGCACCAGCGCCTTTTCCTTGGCGCCGCGCCAGATTGCCACCTCCCGGGCAGAATAACGGGGCGTATTCCCGGACTGGTAGGAGTGCTCCTGTTCCTCGTCCAGAATCATCAGTCCCAGCCGGACACAGGGCGCGAACACCGCCGAGCGGGTTCCCACCACCACGGCCGCCGTCCCATCCCGGATGCGCTTCCATTGGTCATAGCGTTCCCCGGCGGAAAGGCTGCTGTGCAGCACCGCCACTCTGTCGCCGAAATAGGCCGCCATCAATCCCAGAAGCTGGGGCGTCAGCGCGATTTCCGGCACCAGCAGCATGGCGCTTTTTCCTTCATCCAGGCAGGACTGGATCAGCTTGATATACACGGAGGTCTTTCCCGACCCGGTCACACCGTACAGCAGCGCCACGCCGGGATTCTCCGTTTTTCGTTGGGCATTCAGGCCGTCAAAGCAGGTCTGCTGCGCCGCATTTAAAAGGAGCGGCCCGTCCAGCCGGGCGGGCTTGATTTCCCGGCAGCGCAGCGCCGGACGTTCGGTCAGAGTCAGATAACCCAGTTTTTCCAGCCGTCTGACCGTGACGGTGGACGCGCCGGTGAAATAGCACAGTTCTTTGACAGAAACGGAGCCGACGCCGCACAGCAGCTCCAGAACCGCCCTCTGCATGGCGGCGGATTTCGGGCGGTGGGACGCGTATTCCATGGCCTCCTCCGCGGAGGCGGCCAGAGACGCGATCTGTTCTGTTTTGTCGCAGGTGCGGCGCAGAAAATCCCGCTCCATGGTAATCCATTTTTTACGGGTCAGATACTTCAGCGCCTCGTCCAGTCTGTCCTCGTCCTCAATGGCGGCGCGCAGTGCAGCCTCTCCGGTCTGTCCGCCCAGATCCTCCAGCAGCTTCAAAACCGCGGCAGCGTCCGAATTCCGCAGGGTCTTTTCCTTCCAGCTCCGGTCATCGGTCAGGCAAATCTGATTTTTCGTCTGATACCAGAGTCCGGCAGGGAGCATCGCCCGCACGGCATCATAAAAGGTACAGAAATACCGTTCCCGGACAAAAGCGGCCATCCGCAGCATATACGGCGTCAACGCCGGTTCCGCATCCAGACATTGCTCTACGGTTTTCAGATTTGGTGGATTCCCCGCCTCCACGCAGAGCACCACGCCCTCGGTGCGGCGGTTGCCCCGTCCGAAAGGCACCGTCACCCGCTGACCGGGCTGCAGGCTCATTTCGTCCGGGATTTGATAGGAATAGGGCTTATCAATGGCAAATGTAGCCGCCGAAACCGCCAGTTTTGCAATCATTCAGCCCACTCCCAGCATTATTTTTTGTATTCGTCTTTGATGGTTGCGGTCAGTTTACCCTCCGCAACCTCCTGAATGGCCATGGTAACCGGCTTCTCAGGCAGTTCCTCGTTGAAAGCCTCCGCCTCGGCAGCAATGGTACGTGCCCGCTGGGCAACCAGGTTGACCAGCAGATAACGGCTGTCCACATTCTTCAGCAAATCCGTAACAGGTGGATAAAGCATAATTCATTTCCTCCAAGATCAGTCTGCCTTATCGGCAATTATTTTCAAAATTTCCTCGGCGCAGGTTTTCACCTGCTCGTTGACCACAATGTAATCATAGCGGCCGCGCTGCTCCATTTCCCATCTGGCCCGTTCCAGCCGGAGCTGAACCTGCTCCGGCGAGGTGTCCCCCCGGGTTCGCAGCCGGTGTTCCAGTTCTTCCATGGACGGCGGTGCGATGAAGATCAGAACCGCATCCGGCCGCTCTGCCCGTACAGTGAAAGCGCCATTTGGCTCGATATCCAGAATTACGTTTCCGGTTCTCAGCTTCTCCTCAAGCTGGTCACGGGGTGTGCCGTAGAAATTCTCCATGTGCGCGTTGTATTCCACGAACGCGTTGGCTGCAATCATGTCCTCAAAGCGGCGTTTTGTGACGAAATAGTAGTTGACGCCGTCCTTCTCATCGGGGCGGGGGGGCCTTGTGGTGGCGGAAACGGAAAATCGCAGATCCTTCCGGCTTTCCATCACAAGTTTCAGAACCGTACTCTTTCCAACGCCGGACGCACCGGAAATCACAAACAGCTTTCCCTGACTCATGCTTCGTCCTCCTCTGTCTTTTCTGGTTTGTCCATCCAGCGGGCGTACACGGATTCCGGCGGAATGGCCGACAGAATCACATGATCCGTATCCATGAGAAGAACCGCCTTGGTCTTTCGGCCGTAGGATGCGTCGATCAGCATTCCCCTGTCCCGCGCCTCCTGAATCACGCGCTTGATGGGCGCGGAGTCCGGCGCCAGTATGGCCAGAACCCGGTTCGCGGCTACCATGCTGCCAAAGCCGATGTTAATCAGTTTCATTTTACGCCCCCGACTTATTCAATATTCTGGGTCTGCTCGCGGATTTTTTCCAGTTCGGCCTTGATGTCCACCACAATTCTTGCCAGACGAACATCGGAGCACTTGGAACCGATGGTGTTGGCCTCCCGGTTCATTTCCTGAAGCAGAAAGTCCAGCTTCCGTCCCACCGCGCCGCCGCCGTCCAGCATGGTGTTCATCTGCCTGAGATGGCTGCGCAGGCGCACGGTTTCTTCATCCACCGCGATTTTATCAGCGAAGATGGCCGCCTCGGTCAGAATACGGCTTTCGTCAATGGCGGTGCTTGCCAGCACCTCTTTCAGCTTGTTTTCCAGCCGGGTGCGATAGTCAATTACGGTCTGTTCGCTGCCTGTCTCTACCTGGCAGACCAGTTCCAGTATGGTGTCGCCCCGGCTGCGCAGGTCGGCGTCCAGCGCCGCGCCCTCGGCGGTTCTCATGGCGTCATAGCCATCCAGCGCTTTGCGCACCACGCCCATCAGATCCGCCTGAAGCTGTTCCTCATCGACTTCGGGCTTCTCCACGGTAAAAACCTCCGGCATTCTGGAAATGGCCGAAACGCTGATGTCATCCTGAACTCCGAATTCGGAAACCATCTGGCGCATGGCGGAAAGATACCCTTCCACCGCCGTCCGGTTCAGGCTGACCTTTGTGTCGTCTCCGTTGTCAGACTTGACCGTTACGAATACATCCACCTTACCTCTGGACACAGACGCCTTCACCGCCTGCTTCACCGCGTCCTCCGCAAAGGAGACGGCGCGGGGCAGCTTAACCGTGCAGTCCAGATACCGGTTGTTGACGGAACGGATTTCCACCGTGAATTCACGGCCGTTCACCGTTTCCACGGCACGGCCATAGCCGGTCATACTTTTAATCAAGGCCATTATCCCCTTTTCTCTCAGCTTTCAGAAGAGACTCTCCTGCATACCCCGTGATGATATACTCATTTTTCTGCTTTTTCACAATCTTGCGGTCATAGACAACCGCAAGGCCGATTCCCAGCGCAAAGCCAGCACACCCGGTCAGAGCGCCCCGCACCCAGAGCGCCGCGCCCAGCAGATAACCCAGAAAGAACAGCAGCAGCGGTGCCAGATACAGCACCATGGCCGCTTTCAGCACCGGCCCGGTTTCCGAAGTTACGGTGACAAGATCCCCCGGCGCTGCCCCAATGGGGTTCTTCGCGCTCAGCTCGATGGCTTCCTGCGCCGCGCCGCAGCCGGAACACCGATGGCAGTCGCCGGAGCAGGCGCTCTGCCGGAAGTGAATCACGGTGGCCATTCCGTCCGGTCTGACCTCCCGCACTCTGACAATCTGCTCCATCATCGCTTCTCCGGCTCCCGCAGCGTGACGGACACGCTGTGGGTTCCCATTTCCCCAATCCGGGCGAACTGTTCACCCTGTATGGTGATCATCGCTTTCACGGTAGAGGTGCCGATTTCCTTACCCGTCAGATCCACGGTAACGATAATATCCTCGGGGGTCAACTGGCTGATCTGTGCGGTCGGTCCGCGCAGCGTTACCTCCAACACCTCGTTCAGCAGGTCGCATTCCAGACCGTCCGGCACATTCACCGCCCGGATCTGGCTGACCATGAATTTTTTGATGGTCAGTCCCTTGAAGCTGATATCCACTGCCGCGTCGGTGACATTGCTCAGATTGGTCACACCCTCGGGCAGATTGATCGCGAAGGACATCTGCGTATCATTTTCCAGGGTGGACAGATCCACACTGCCAAGCACGATTTCATTGAGATCCTCCAGCATGGCGTCGCTGCCGGATACCCGAACCGTGGCAGGGAGAATGGATATCTTGGTATTCTCCTCTGTGGCGCCGCCGCCATAGGTCACATTCAGCTTGAGGTCGATTTCCTTCCAGCGCTGAATCTTCACATCCAGATGAACCTCCGCCACATCGGTGGTTACCTGCTCCACATCGATGGGATTTCCGTCCGCATCGCAGAGGGTGTAACGGTAGTTCTCGCTGATGGACTCGCTCCGGTCAGTCAGATCCACATCAATCCGGGCATGGTCGATCAGTTCCACCACCGAGCTGGGGCCGGTGACGTTGATGGAGGGATAGTCCAGCACCGCCTCGCTGGTATAGGCGATGTAGCCCTCCGGCGCGGAACCGCTGAATTCCTCCATGACGGGCACTTCCTTGCGCTGAATCTTCTCCACATTGATTTTGACTGTTTCCGGCGTTTTGGACTCCACCACGAACGCGCTCTGAGGCACATCGCCGGGAAAAGTGATGCTGCTGTAACTCAGCTCGCGCTCGCCCGGGTCGTACACCTTGGACAGGTCTACCTTGATTTTAATATTGGATTCGTTGATTTTGTTCAGATCGGAACGGTTTCCCGAAATCTTCAGTGTCACGCTGGCGGTGTCTCCGGAGGTTATCATCAGATTCCGCTCCGACAGCGCCGTTTCCCCTTCAAAAATGACCGGAATATTATAGTAGGTTTCCTCGGAACCGGGGCTTACATAAGTAATGACATACAGCCACAGGCCAAAGGCGATCACGAATGCCAGCAGGGCGGACCATATTTTACGTTTCATTGCGGTGATCCCCCTTCCCCTTCTTTTGAATTGATCTGCGCAGCCGAGCCAGCGGCGCAAGCTCCTGCCCCGGCTCGTCCATGCAAAGCTCGTTGTGCAGCAGCCGCTCCAGCGTCTGCGGCGCCAGATGGCGCTTGAGCATTCCGCCCACCGCCACGCTGATGGTGCCGGTTTCCTCAGACACAATGACCACCACCGCGTCCGATACCTCGCTCATGCCCACGCCGGCCCGGTGGCGGGTGCCCAGATCCGCGCTGAGACGGCTGCTGTCGGACAGGGGCAGCACACACCCGGCCGCCGCAATCCGGCCGTCCCGGATGATCATAGCGCCGTCATGCAGCGCGGCCTTGGGAAAGAAGATGTTGCGGATCAGTTGCTCGGAAACCTGCCCGTCGATCAGCGTACCGGTTTTGAAGTATTCCTCCAGTCTGGCTTCCCGGGCGAATACGATCAGTGCGCCCACCCGTTCCCGGCTCATCACCTCACAGGCCTGCACCGTCTGGGTGATAATGGGGTCCAGCTCCTGATTGGACTCGTTCAGGCCAAGCAGGGCCTTCAGCTTCACGCTGCCCAGCCGATCGAGCATCCGCCGCAGCTCTGGCTGGAACAGAATCACCACCGCAATCAGGCCGACCGCCAGCACCTGCTCCAGAATCCAGTTCAGGGTATGGAGCTTCAGCACCGAAGTCAGCCATGCGATGATGATGACTGCCAGAACTGCCCGGGCAATCCGCACAGTGCTCGGGGACTTGATCAATGGGAGTATTTTATAGATCAGGAACGCCACCAGAATAATATCCAGATAGTCCGACCACTGCATTCCGGCCACGGTTTGGAATAAATTGTGCAGAACTTCCATGGGTATTTCCCCTCTTTTCTCCGGCATGAACCGCGTGTGTAAGCCATTATGGTAAACTTACCTATTATCTGCCTTATTATAGCTGATTCCAAAACTGATGGCAATAGAAAATGTGTAAAAATTTTTGAAATTACCGGGGCGGAAGTTTGGACGCGGCCTCCGCCAGCATCCGGAGCTGCCGGGGTGAGGCGTCATGGCCAAAGCTGACGCGGACGGTTCCCGTCTCCAACGTTCCCGCGCTCTCATGGGCAAGCGGCGCGCAGTGCAGTCCCGCCCGAACGGCAATCCCCCGGCGGGAAAGAATCTGCGCTGCCGCCTCACAGTCCATACCCGGCCGGAATGACACCGTCCCCGCCTGATGCGCGCCATAAAAAACTTGCATTCCCAGTTTCTCCAGCTCCTCCGCGCAGCGGCGGGCGCACTGGCTCTCCCGGCTCAGGATGCGATCCGTGCCCACCTGCTCCACGTATTCCATCCCGGCGCGCAGCCCGGCAATCCCCGGCACATTCAGCGTTCCTGCCTCCGCCCGGTCGGGTGTGAATTCCGGCATCTCCTGCCGGACAGACTCGCTTCCGGTTCCGCCTGTCAGCAGCGGTTCCGGTTCTCTCCCGCACAGCAGCAGTCCGGTGCCCTGCGGCCCCAGCAGTCCCTTATGCCCCGGCATGGCAATGAAGTCCGCTCCCAGCGCCTCCAGTGAAACCGGCAGGCACCCTGCCGACTGCGCCGCGTCCACAACAAAGGGAATTCCCCGCGCCCGGCACATTCCGGCCATCTCCGCCACCGGGAGAATGTAGCCAAATACATTGGATACATGGGTAAATACCGCCGCGTCCGGCCGGGTATTCAGCGCCGCGTCAAATTCCCGCAGGGTGTCATCCCAATCGAACAGCTTCCGTCCCGCCGTATGAACCACCGCACCCAGCCCATACAGGGTTCTGGTCACCGCGTTGTGTTCAAATCCGCTGATTACCACATTTGCGCCGGGCTTTACCAGCGTTCGAATGGCGATGTTCAGTCCGTGGGTACAGTTGGAGGTAAAAACCACCTGTTCCGGCGTGCACCCGAACATCCGTCCCGCCGTTTCCCGGCAGCGAAAGACTTCGTTCGCCGCCTCCATGGCAGCCCGGTAGCCGCCCCGTCCCGGATTGGCGCAGCGAATCATGGCGTCCAGAATGGCGCGGCGCACTTGAACCGGCTTGTGAAAGGATGTGGCGCCATTATCCAGATAGATCATACGGCCAGCTCCTCCACGTTTCCCTCGGGCTGCTGGAGATAGATCTTCCGAAACGGTATCCGGCTCCCCCGCAGCAGCGCGGCGCCGGTTTGAACATCATCCGTGCGCAGCCGCAGGCAATAGCCGCAGCCCTGCTCCTCCATCCACCGGGGCGTACGCTGCAGGACGGAAGAAATGCCTCCCCTTCGTAAAATCTCCTCCCCCCGCTGCGCAAACGTCACCGAGCGAAAGGTGATATAATAGACGTTCATAACGCAAAACCTCCCGGAACAATCTATGTCCGGGAGGTCGAAAATGTTCGGATTGCGTTATTCTTCCAGCAGACAGACCGCGTGGCAGGCCATGCCCAGCCCCTCGCCGGTAAAGCCAAGATGCTCTTCCGTGGTGGCTTTCACATTCACCCGGCTGACATCGATCTGCAGGTCGAAAGCCAGATTCTCCGCCATCTGCCCGATATATGGCCGAAGTTTTGGCCTCTGGGCGATCATGGTCACATCCACGTTGCTGATGCGGTATCCAGCGGCGGTTACTTTTTCCCGAACCACCCGCAGCAGCATCCGGGAATCCGCACCCTTGTACCGGGGATCTGTATCCGGGAAATGCAGGCCGATATCCCCCAGGCCAGCCGCACCCAGCAGAGCGTCGGCAACCGCGTGGAGCAGCACATCCGCGTCGCTGTGACCATCCAGTCCAAGCGGATAGTCGATCTTCACGCCGGCCAGAATCAGGTCTCTCCCCTCCGCCAGACGGTGCACATCATAGCCATGTCCGATTCTCATTTGTTCTCCTCCAGCAGCAGCGCCGCCATTTTCAAATCCAGGGGCGTGGTGATTTTGATGTTCCGTTCGTCGCCCTCCACCAGCTTGACCGACATGCCCATCTGCTCCACGGCAGAGCAGTCGTCCGTCACGGTCAGATTCTCCGCCTCCGCTTTTTTCAGCGCCCCGCGCAGCAGGTCAAAGTCAAATACCTGCGGTGTCTGCACCGCGCGAAGCTGGCTCCGCTCAGGCGTAGACGCCACCAGACCCCCCTGCGCCACCTTAATGGTGTCCTTCACCGGCACGGCGGGAGCCGCCGCTCCGTAACTGTGCGCAGCCCGTACCGTCCGGTCGATCACCTCGTCGCTGACAAGCGGACGCGCCCCATCCTGAACGGCCACAAGCTGCACCCGATTGGACAGGGCGTTCAGCCCCAGCTTCACCGATTCCTGCCTGGAAGCGCCCCCGGCTACCACCGCTTTTACCTTGTCAAATCCGGCGCACAGGCTCATGATGGGCACGATCAGATCCGGGCGGGTTACCACCACAATCTCGGAGATGGCGTCGCAGTTTTGAAACGTGCGCACCGTCCGCGCAATCATGGGTTCCCCATCCAGTTCGGCCATTACCTTATCAATGCCACCCATCCGGGAAGCCGTCCCGGCGGCCACAATCACCGCGCCGCAGTATTTCAGGGGAAGCACCTTCCGCATTCCCTGCGCAACTTTGGTCAAATCCATTTTGTTACAGCTCCATAACCATATCCTTGAAGTATTTGCCCCGCGCCATGAAGTTTTTAAACTGGTCAAAGGCCGCGCTGGCCGGGCTCATGAGCACCACATCCCCGCTCCGGGCAGCAGCCGCGGCCGCCTTTACCGCCGCAGTGAAATCGCCGCAGTCCACGATTTCCGGGCAGCCGGGTCTGTAATCCGGACAATCCTCCACCGCCGCGCGAATTTTCGGCCCGGTTGCGCCGCCCAGCACCAGCAGCTTCACATGCGCGCAGATCTCCGGGCCCAACACATCATAGGGGATGTGCTTGTCATAGCCGCCGGCAATCAGAATCACCTTTTCCGGGAAACTGCGCAGTCCCGCGATGGTACGGCTGGGGCTGGACGCAATGGAGTCGTTATAATACCGCACCCCGTCCTTGACCCGCACCAGTTCGATGCGGTGTTCCACGCCGCCGAAGGTTTTCGCCACCTGACGAATGGTTTCATCGTCCACAAGGCCGTCCACCGCCGCAATGGCCGCCATGTAATTCTCCACATTATGTTCGCCGGGGATCAGAATATCGCCCTTTTTCAGCACCGGCACGCCGCCCCGGGTGATGGTGTCGCCCACCACGCGGACATAGGCGTCCCTTCCCTGCCGGGAGAATGTCCTGGTAACGCCGTTTCCCTTGAAGGAGGCGGTAATGGCGTTGTCGGCGTTGACCACCAGAATATCCTCCCTGCCCTGATAACGGAAAATCGTCTTTTTTGCTTCCACATATTCGTCCATATCCTTATGGATATCCAGATGGTTGGGCGCCAGATTGGTCACCACCGCGATATGGGGGCTGCGCTTCATGTCCATAAGCTGGAAGGAGCTGAGCTCCACCACGGCATAGTCCTCCGGGTTCATCTCCCGCACCCGGGGCAACAGCGGTGCGCCGATATTGCCGCCTACCCATACCGTTTTCCCTGCCGCTTTCAGCATTTCGGAAATCAGGGTCGTGGTGGTGGTCTTTCCGTCGGAACCGGTGACGGCCAGGATGGTGCAGGGACATACCTCGAAGAAAACCTCCATCTCGCTGGTCACTTCCGCGCCCTTCGACCGGAGATCTTCCAGCGCCGGGTTGCCGGGGTGCATTCCCGGGGTGCGGAACACCAGATCGGCATCCAGATGATCCAGATAGCCGTCCCCCACGCTGAGCTTGCACCCAGCCGCTTCCAGTTCCAGAACCTCGGCGTCCAGTTTCTCCCGGGGTGTGCGGTCGCAGCCCAGCACATCGCAGCCAAACTCCAGCAGCAGCCGCACCAGCGGCCGGTTGCTGACTCCAAGACCAAATACGGCAATTTTTTTCCCTTTCAGAGATTCAAAATAGGTTTCAAACGCGCAACTCATGTCTCACGCCCCGTTTCATTCAGATAGGAATAGTATATCCCCTCGGAAAAGAATTTTCAAGATGTTTGACAATCGGCCGATGATGGGTTACAATATTTCCGCGACCAGGTTGGACAGCCGCGGACGGATTCCGAAAGGAACCGCGTGAGGAAAGTCCGGGCTCCACAGGGTAAGGATAACGGGTAACGCCCGCCGGGGGTGACCCCAGGACAAGTGCAACAGAGAGATACCGCCGTTCTTTCACCACTTCGGGTGATGTTAGGGCGGCAAGGGTGAAAAGGTGCGGCAAGAGCGCACCCGGCCCATGGAGACATGGGTTTTACGATGTAAACTCTATCCGGAGCAACGCCGAGGAGGGACATACGACTGACCCGGTCGTCCCGAGGAGGCGGCTGGATCCCGTGAGCGATTGCGGGACTAGATAGATGGCTGTCAAAACAGAACCCGGCTTACAGACCAGATCGCGTGAAAAGCACCGCAGGGATTTTTCCTGCGGTGCTTTTTTTGCGCCGCCGATGGAAACGGATGCACGCAGCCGGCCAAACAACGCAAAAAATTCCCCAGCCTTGCGGCTGGGGAATTCAAATCAAAGATTGTGCTAAGAATTACTCGTCAATCTCGGTGACAACGCCGGAACCGACGGTACGGCCGCCTTCACGGATAGCGAAACGCAGGCCCTTCTCAATAGCGATGGGGGTGATCAGTTCCACGCTCATCACAACGTTATCGCCGGGCATGCACATCTCGACGCCCTCGGGCAGGGTGATGATGCCGGTCACGTCAGTGGTACGGAAGTAGAACTGGGGACGGTAGTTGTTGAAGAAAGGAGTGTGACGGCCACCCTCGTCCTTGGACAGGACGTAAACCTGACCCTTGAACTTGGTGTGAGGATGGATGGAACCGGGCTTGCACAGAACCTGGCCACGCTCGATGTTCTTCTTGTCGATACCACGCAGCAGCGCACCGATATTGTCACCGGCCTCAGCGAAGTCCAGCAGCTTGTGGAACATCTCAATGTCGGTCACGACGGTGGACAGCTTGTCCTCACGCAGGCCAACGATCTCAACAGGCTCGTTCTTCTTGACCATGCCACGCTCCACACGGCCGGTCGCAACGGTACCACGGCCGGAGATGGTGAACACGTCTTCAACGGGCATCAGGAAGGGCAGATTGTCGTTACGCTCGGGAGTGGGGATATAGTTGTCAACAGCGTCCATCAGCTCCTTGATGCAGGCATACTCAGGAGCGTCGGGATCCTTGGACTCGGAAACCAGCGCGTTCAGCGCGGAACCCTTGATGATGGGCACGTCGTCGCCGGGGAACTCGTACTCGCTCAGGGTCTCACGGACTTCCATCTCGACCAGCTCCAGCAGCTCCTCGTCGTCGACCTGATCGCACTTGTTCAGGAACACAACGATATAGGGCACGCCGACCTGACGGGCCAGCAGCAGGTGCTCACGGGTCTGCGCCATGGGGCCGTCGGTCGCAGCGATAACCAGAATGGCGCCGTCCATCTGAGCAGCACCGGTGATCATGTTCTTGATATAGTCAGCGTGACCCGGGCAGTCAACGTGGGCGTAGTGACGCTTGTCGGTCTCGTACTCGACGTGGGCGGTGTTGATCGTGATACCACGAGCCTTCTCTTCGGGAGCCTTGTCGATGGAAGCGTAGTCCTCGAACTGAGCCTGGCCCTTCATGGCCAGATACTTGGTGATAGCGGCGGTCAGAGTGGTCTTGCCGTGGTCAACGTGGCCAATGGTGCCGATGTTGACATGGGGCTTGGTTCTTTCAAACTTCTGCTTTGCCATTTGAAATATTCCTCCTATTTCGTGAGTGTTAAAAAATAAACGACAGTCATTTGGTGCGATTCCGCACACATCGCATATATCATACTACAATCCATGCGGAAACACAAGAGATTTTTTTAATTTTGCGTCAAATTAGCCCTGCGTGCGCGCCTTGATCAGCTCGTCGGTCTTGGACTTGGGCAGCTCGGCATTGTGGCTGGGCTCCATGGTATAGTTACCGCGTCCCTGGGTCTTGCTCCGCAGGTCGGTAGCATAACCGAACATCTCCGCCAGCGGCACGTTGGCATCAATCTGGACGGAGCCGGTACGGGTGATCTGTCCCAGAATGTTGCCGCGGCGAGCCGTGATATCACCGATAACGGTGCCCATGTATTCATCGGGCACGTTGACGGAAACCTTCATGATAGGCTCCAGAATGGTGGGGTTGGCTTTCCGGCAGGCTTCCTTGAACGCCATGGAACCGGCGATCTTAAAGGCCATTTCGGAGGAGTCGACCTCGTGATAAGAGCCGTCATACAGCGTGACCTTCACGTCCACAACGGGATAGCCGGCCAGAACGCCAGCCTCCATCGCGCCCTGAATACCGGCGTCGACCGCGGGGATATACTCCTTGGGAATGGCGCCGCCCACGACCGCGTTGATGAACTCGTAACCCTTACCGGGCTCGTTGGGCTCCACGTGGATTTTAACGTGGCCATACTGACCCTTACCGCCGGACTGACGGGCATACTTGGTCTCCTGATCCACCGCCTTGCGGATCGTCTCCTTGTAGGAAACCTGAGGCGCACCGACGTTGGCTTCCACCTTGAACTCACGCAGCAGACGGTCAACAATGATCTCCAGATGCAGCTCGCCCATACCGGCGATGATGGTCTGTCCGGTTTCCTTGTTGGTGTAGGTGCGGAAGGTGGGATCCTCTTCAGCCAGCTTGGACAGGGCAATGCCCATCTTTTCCTGGCCGGCCTTGGTCTTGGGCTCAATGGCGACCTCGATAACAGGCTCGGGGAACACCATGGACTCCAGAATGATGGGGTGATCCTCATCGCACAGCGTATCGCCGGTGGTGGTGTTCTTCACGCCCACGACGGCGGCAATGTCACCGGCGTAGACCTTGTCCAGATCTTCCCGGTGATTCGCGTGCATCTGCAGGATACGGCCCATACGCTCGTTGACACCCTTGGTGCAATTCAACACGGTAGTGCCCTTCTCCAGCGTACCGGAGTACACACGGAAGTAGCACAACTTGCCCACATAGGGGTCCGTGGCAATCTTAAACGCCAGGGCGGAGAACGGCGCATCATCGGAGGCGGGACGGAAGTCCTCTTCCTCGGTCTCGGGATTAACACCCTTGATGCCCTTCTTATCCAGGGGGCTGGGCATATAATCCACAACGGCATCCAGCAGTTCCTGCACACCCTTATTCTTGTAAGAGGTGCCGCAGGTCACGGGCACCATCTCATTGGCGATGGTGGCGCGGCGAATGACCTTTTTGATCATGTCGACGGGGATTTCCTCGCCTTCCAGATACATCATGGCCAGATCGTCGTCCAGTGCGGTGACGGCGTCCATCAGCTTCTCGTGATACTCCTCGCAGATATCAACCATATCCTCGGGAATATCCTCAACCCGCACATCCTTGCCCAGTTCATCATAGAAGACATTGGCCTTCATGGTGAGCAGATCCACATTGCCCTTGAAGAAGGACTCGCTGCCGATAGGCAGCTGGATCGGCACGGCGTTGCACTTCAGACGCTCGTGAATCATATCCAGCACGCGGTAGAAGTCGGCGCCCATGATGTCCATCTTGTTGACGTAGATCATGCGGGGAACCTTATACTCATCGGCCTGACGCCAGACGGTCTCGGTCTGGGGCTCAACGCCGCCCTTGGCGCAGAGCACGGTAACAGCACCGTCCAGAACGCGCAGGCTGCGCTCCACCTCAACGGTGAAATCCACGTGGCCCGGGGTGTCGATGATGTTCAGACGGCAGCCTTTCCAGAAGCAGGTGGTAGCAGCGGAGGTGATGGTAATACCACGCTCCTGCTCCTGAACCATCCAGTCCATGGTGGCGGAGCCATCGTGCGTCTCACCGATCTTGTAGTTCTTACCGGTGTAGAACAGAATACGCTCGGTGGTGGTAGTCTTGCCGGCATCGATGTGTGCCATGATGCCGAAGTTTCTGGTATTCTCCAGAGAATACTGTCTAGGCATTGGTTTTCTCCTTTATTACCAACGGAAGTGCGCGAACGCCTTGTTGGCATCAGCCATCTTGTGGACGTCGTCGCGCTTCTTCACGGACGCGCCGGTATTGTTGGCCGCATCCATGATCTCAGCAGCCAGGCGTTCCTTCATGGTGTTCTCGCTGCGAGCCCGGCTGTAAGTGGTCAGCCAGCGCAGACCCAGGGTCTGACGGCGGTCAGGGCGAACTTCAATAGGCACCTGATAGGTCGCGCCACCCACGCGGCGAGCCTTCAGCTCCACGGCGGGCATGATATTTTCCATGGCCTGCTGGAATACTTCCAGACCGATTTTGCCGGTCTTGTTCTCTACGATTTCAAAGGCACCATAGACGACCTTCTGGGCAACGCCCTTCTTGCCGTCGAGCATGATGCTGTTGACGAGCTTCGTAACCAGAACGGAGTTATAATTCGGATCCGGGAGGACCTCTCTCTTGGGAACATTACCTCTTCTGGGCACTTTGCTTCCCTCCTTCATAAAAAAATGATTTCATCGGTACTCGAAAGTGAGTCTTTCGTTGTGCCTGGCCAGAGGTTTCTATCATGTATATAAAAACGCTGTGGCAAGGCTTTGCCTTGCGAAAGGGCGTGGGAAAATTCAGAATTTGTCGGTCAGGCAGGAATTACTTCTTCTTGCCGGCCTTGGGCCGCTTGGCACCGTACTTGGAACGGGACTGCATCCGGTTCTGTACGCCCTGAGTATCCAGCGTACCACGGATGATGTGGTAACGGACACCGGGAAGATCCTTAACACGGCCGCCGCGGATCAGAACCACGGAGTGCTCCTGCAGGTTGTGACCCACACCGGGAATGTAAGCGGAAACTTCCATACCGTTGGTCAGGCGCACACGGGCGATCTTACGCAGCGCAGAGTTGGGCTTCTTGGGGGTGGTGGTACGCACAGCCGTGCAGACACCGCGCTTCTGGGGGGAAGGCAGATTGGTAGCCTTGTTCTCCAGCGTGTTCAGACCTCTCTGCAGAGCGGGAGCGGTGGACTTGTAGGTGGCCTGCTTCCGGCCGCTCCGGACAAGCTGATTAAAAGTAGGCATCTAATTTCTCCTTTCTTTGATTCTCGCCTTCTGGCGGGTTATATTCTACGGCAGAAGCCGGTAGAAACGTTTCTTGAATGGCGGCTGCTGCCGCCGCGCCAACATCGATTCCACAGGCGCGTCCAAGCTCCTGCTTGGTCGGGACCCAGACGTACTCCACGTTGCAGCGTTGGCACATCGCCTCAATCGGCCCGGTAATGGCGGGATCTGCGTTGCGAGCCAGGAAGACGCACGCAGCGCGTCCGCTTTCCAGCGCCTTGCGCAGCTGCTTCGCCCCTACCACAATCCGGCCCCGGTCAAGCTGCCGCAGCATGGCGCAGCCCTCTTTGGGGGATTCGTTTTTTGTGTCCATACGGTTACTTATTATACGCTCTTTTTCGAAAAAGTCAACAAAAATAATGGAATTATTTCTGCAAATCTGCCAAACATCTGTTTTTCCCCGACGGACTATGCATTCAAAGGCCGCCACGGTTGGTGGCGGCCTTGGGAAATCAGCTATTTACTTCGTTGGCAACATAATCCTCAGTCAAACGGCTCTCGGGGGTCGCGAGGGGCTGATAGTCCCGGTAGGCCATCAGGCCGGAACCGGCAGGTATCAGCTTGCCGATGATGACGTTCTCCTTCAGTCCGACCAGATGGTCAACCTTGCCCTTGATGGCGGCATCGGTCAGAACCTTGGTGGTCTCCTGGAAGGATGCGGCGGACAGGAAGGAATCGGTGGCCAGAGAAGCCTTGGTGATACCCAGCAGTACAGCGGAAGCGGTAGCCGGCTTCAGATCCGTTTCGCCGGCGTCAATCCGGGCCTGCAGCGCGGTGTTGGCATCCTCGAACTCGAAGGAATCGATAACCGTTCCGGTGAGCAGGCTGGTGTCGCCGGGGTCCTCGACGCGCACCTTGCGCATCATCTGACGGATGATAACCTCAATGTGCTTGTCGTTGATTTCGACGCCCTGCTGGCGGTACACCGCCTGGACGGACTGCACCAGATAATCCTGAACGGCTTCCACACCGGAAATCCGAAGCACATCCTGGGGATACAGCGCGCCGTCGGTGATGGGCTCGCCCTTCTGCACCACCTTGCCCTGGCTGACCTTCAGGCCGACGGAGTAGGGCACCTGATACACCTTGGCCTCGCCGTCGTCGGCGGTAACGGTGATGTTACGCAGCGCCGTGCGGTGGGTGTCGTCGATGCTGACAACGCCGGTGATTTCGGAAATCTGTGCCATCTTCTTGGGACGCCGCGCCTCGAACAGTTCTTCGACTCGGGGCAGACCCTGGGTGATATCGTCGCCCGCAACGCCGCCGGAGTGGAAGGTACGCATGGTAAGCTGCGTACCGGGTTCGCCGATGGACTGCGCCGCGATGATACCAACAGCTTCGCCCAGATCCACCTCCTTGGAGGTGGCAAGGTTCATGCCGTAGCACTTGGCGCAGACACCGCTTCTGGCATGGCAGGCCAGAATGGTGCGGATATAGATCTTGTCAATGCCGTGCTTTTCGAACTTTTCGGCGTCCTCGGGCATCATCATGACATCCTTGGAGTGGAGCAGTTCGCCGGTCACGGGGTCCACCACGTCATTGACCGGGTAACGGCCCCGGATTCGGTTGCCGAAGGAGTCCACGATATCGCCGTTCTTATCGTAAACCGCGCCCACCCAAATACCATGGGTCGTGCCGCAATTGTGCTCCCGGATGATCACATCCTGAGAAACATCGACCATTCGACGGGTCAGGTAACCGGAGTCGGCGGTACGCAGAGCGGTATCGGTCATGCCCTTCCGGGCGCCTCTGGAGGAGATGAAATACTCCAGAACGGACAGGCCTTCACGGAAGTTTGCCTTAACGGGGATTTCAATGGTACGGCCTGCGGTATCGGCCATCAAGCCACGCATACCGGCCAGCTGACGAATCTGCGCCATGGAACCACGGGCGCCGGAGTCCGCCATCATGTAGATGGGGTTGAACTCATCCAGATTGCCCTGCAGCGCGTTGGTCACGTCCGCGGTGGTCTTTTCCCACTGCTGAACGACCAGGCGGTAACGTTCGTCGTTGGTGATGAAGCCCTGGCGGTAGAAGTTTTCAATCTCAACCACCTTGCCCTCGGCATCGTGCACCAGCTGATACTTGATCGCGGGAACCTCCATATCCGCAATGGATACGGAGATGGCGCCCTTGGTGGAGTATTTGTAGCCCAGTGCCTTGATGCGGTCAAGCATTTCAGTGGCGATGGTGAAACCATGGCGGCGGATGCACTTGTCAATGATCTTGCCGAGCTGCTTCTTGCCAACCAGGAAGTCCACTTCCAGATCAAAGGCGTGAGCCGGATCGCTGCGATCCACAAAGCCAAGATCCTGGGGGATCGGCTCATTGTAGATCAGGCGTCCCACGGTGGCATCGATGATGCGGTACTGCATCACGCCGTCAATCATCTTGCCGTAGCGCACGCGGATGGGTGCGTGCAGGCCTACCGCGCCGTCGGCATAGGCGGCGATGGCCTCCTCCACAGAGGAATAATTGTGAATGGGGCGGAACTTGGCGATTGCCTTGCCCGCAGCCTTGGCGGCCTTGTTGGCGGCCACGAATTCATCGGCATCCACAATCTTCCCCGCGGGCAGCTCCGTATCGCCCGCGTCGGTGACGAATACGTTCTCGGAGCCTTTCTCCGCCTTGCCCAGACGGGTATAGGTCAGATAGTAAGCACCCAGAATCATATCCTGCGTGGGAACGGTGACGGGCTTGCCGTCCTGCGGACGCAGCAGATTGTTGGCGGACAGCATCAGCATTCTGGCCTCAGCCTGCGCCTCCGGAGACAGGGGCACGTGGATAGCCATCTGGTCGCCGTCGAAGTCGGCGTTGAAGGCGGTGCAGCACAGCGGATGCAGTTTCAACGCGCGGCCTTCCACCAGAATCGGCTCGAAAGCCTGAATGCCCAGACGGTGCAGCGTGGGCGCGCGGTTCAGCATAACGGGACGGTCCTTGATGATCTCGTCCAGGGCATCCCACACCTCGGTCTTGCCCTTGTCGATCATCTTCTTGGCGGACTTGATGTTGTTCGCCAGACCGTCGGAAACCAGCTTCTTCATAACGAAGGGCCGGAACAGCTCAATGGCCATCTCCTTGGGCACGCCGCACTGGTACAGCTTCAGCTCGGGGCCGACGACGATAACCGAACGGCCGGAGTAGTCCACACGTTTTCCCAGCAGGTTCTGACGGAACCGACCCTGCTTGCCCTTCAGCATATCGCTGAGGGATTTCAGTGCCCGGTTGTTGGCGCCGGTGACGGCACGGCCGCGGCGGCCGTTGTCGATCAGAGCGTCCACCGCCTCCTGAAGCATCCGCTTCTCATTGCGGATGATGATGTCAGGTGCGCGCAACTGAATCAGCCGCTTCAAACGGTTGTTCCGGTTGATCACCCGGCGGTACAGGTCGTTCAGATCGGAAGTGGCGAACCGGCCGCCGTCCAACTGAATCATGGGGCGGATATCCGGCGGGATGACCGGCAACACGTCCATAATCATCCAGCTTGGCTTGTTGCCGGACTCGCGGAACGCCTCCACAACCTCCAGGCGCTTCACCAGACGCAGCTTCTTCTGGGAAGAGGCGGTTTTCAGTTCCGCGCGAAGCTGCTCGGAAAGCTGATCCAGATCGATCTGCTCCAGCAGATCCTTGATAGCCTCCGCGCCCATACCGGCCTTGAAGTCGTCCTCATACTTTTCCCGCATATCCCGGTACTCTTTTTCGGTGAGCACCTGATTCCGGGCCAGGGGCGCGTCACCGGGATCGGTGACAATATAGGCGGCGAAGTAGAGCACCTTTTCCAGAACCTTGGGGCTGATGTCCAGAATCAGACCCATCCGGGAGGGAATTCCCTTGAAGTACCAGATGTGGCTGCAGGGGGCGGCCAGTTCAATATGACCCATACGCTCCCGGCGAACCTTGGCTCTGGTGACTTCCACGCCGCAGCGCTCGCAGATCTTGCCTTTGTACTTGATCTTTTTATATTTACCGCAGTGGCACTCCCAGTCCTTGGTGGGTCCGAAGATCCGCTCGCAGTACAGGCCGTCCCGCTCGGGTTTCAGGGTACGATAGTTGATGGTTTCCGGCTTTTTGACCTCGCCGTAGGACCACTGCCGGATCAGCTCCGGCGAAGCAATGCCAATCTTAATGGCATCAAAGGTGGCATCTGCCATAGATTTCCGCGCCTCCTTTTTATTCATCAATGTCGGCGTCGGCATCAGCCATATCGCCAAACACATCCATAATATCTTCCGGGCCGTCCTCGTCGATCACGAAGCCGGAATCCAGCACCTCATCCGTGCTGCCGACCACCAGATCATTGTCGTGCTCGTCGGCGGCGTAGACCACATCATCATCGTCATCCTCGTCCTTCAGCTCGATCTCGTTGCCGTTTTCATCCAGCACGCGGATATCCAGGCAGAGTGCCTGCAGTTCCTTGACCAGAACCTTGAAGGACTCGGGCACGCCGGGCTTGGGAATATTGGCGCCCTTGACAATGGCCTCGTAGGTCTTGACACGGCCGGTCACGTCATCGGACTTGACAGTCAGGATTTCCTGCAGGGTATAGGCAGCGCCGTAAGCCTCCAGCGCCCAGACTTCCATTTCGCCGAAACGCTGTCCGCCGAACTGTGCCTTGCCGCCCAGAGGCTGCTGGGTAACCAGTGCGTACGGGCCGGTGGAACGGGCGTGAATCTTATCATCGACCAGATGATGCAGCTTCAGGTAGTAGGGATATCCAACGGTGACCAAATTGTCGAAGGGTTCGCCGGTACGGCCGTCGTACAGCACGGTCTTGCCGTCCTCCCGCAGGCCCGCCAGCTTCAGCGTCTCCCGGATATCCTTCTCGTTGGCGCCGTCGAACACGGGGGTGGCAACCTTCCAGCCCAGCGCCTTGGCAGCATAGCCCAGATGCACCTCCAGAACCTGACCGATGTTCATACGGGAAGGCACGCCCAGAGGGTTCAGCACAATGTCCAGCGGCGTGCCGTCGGGCAGGAAGGGCATATCCTCCTCGGGCAGAACCCGGGATACGACGCCCTTGTTTCCGTGACGGCCGGCCATCTTGTCGCCCACGGAGATTTTCCGTTTCTGGGCGATGTAGACCCGCACGGACTTGGTCACGCCGGGCGCCAGCTCATCGGAGTTCTCTTTGGTGAACACCTTCACATCCACAACAATGCCGCTCTCGCCATGGGGCACCTTCAGCGAGGTATCCCGGACTTCCCTGGCTTTCTCGCCGAAGATCGCCCGCAGCAGCCGTTCCTCGGGCGTCAGCTCGGTTTCGCCCTTGGGCGTGACCTTACCCACCAGGTAGTCGCCGGAGTGCACCTCGGCGCCGATACGGATAATGCCGTTCTCGTCCAGATCCTTCAGGGTGTCCTCGCCCACGTTGGGAATGTCCCGGGTGATCTCCTCGGGTCCAAGCTTGGTGTCCCGGGCCTCGGTCTCGTGCTCCTCGATGTGGATGGAGGTAAATACATCCTCCCGCACCAGACGCTCGTTCAGCAGGATGGCGTCCTCGTAGTTGTAGCCTTCCCAGGTGACAAAGCCGATCAGCACGTTCTTGCCCAGCGCGACCTCGCCGCCGGAGCAGGAGGGGCCGTCCGCGATGATCTGCTCGGTATCCACCCGCTCGCCCACGGTCACAATCGGCCGCTGGTTGATGCAGGTGCCGGCATTGGAACGGGCGAACTTGGTCAGCGTGAATATTTCCGTCTCGCCGTCATCATACTTGACGGTAATGTTGGTGGCGGAGACAGCGGTGACCACGCCGGGCTTTCTGGCCTTCAGGCAGACCTCGGAATCCACGGCGGCCTTGTGCTCGATGCCGGTGGCAACGATGGGCGGCTCTGTGGTCAGCAGCGGCACGGCCTGGCGCTGCATGTTGGCGCCCATCAGGGCACGGTTGGCGTCGTCGTTCTGCAGGAAGGGAATGAAGGAGGTTGCAATGGAAATCATCATTCTGGGAGAAACGTCGATATAGTCGATCATTTCCCGGTCCACTTCGATGATCTCGTTGCGGTGACGGCAGGTGATACGGGCATTGGCCAGACGGCCCTGCTCATCCAGAGGCTCATTGGCCTGACCGACGTAGTAATCATCCTCCACGTCTGCGGTCATGTACTCCACTTCCTTGGTGACAACGCCGGTGGCCTTGTCAACCTTGCGGTAGGGAGCTTCAATAAAGCCATACTCGTTAATCTTGGCAAAGGTAGCCAGATAGTTGATCAGGCCGATGTTGGGGCCTTCAGGGGTCTCAATGGGGCACATCCGGCCATAATGAGTATAATGAATATCACGCACATCAAAGGAGGCCCGGTCTCGGCTCAGACCGCCGGGGCCCAGTGCGGACAGGCGGCGCTTGTGGGTCAGCTCGGCCAGCGGGTTGTTCTGATCCATGAACTGGGACAGAGGGCTGGAACCGAAGAACTCCTTGATCACGGCGGTGACAGGACGGATGTTGATCAGGCTCTGCGGCGTGACCGCGTCCAGATCCTGTACGGTCATGCGCTCACGGATGACCCGGTCCAGCCGGGAGAAGCCGATGCGGAACTGGTTCTGCAGCAGCTCGCCCACGCAGCGCAGACGGCGGTTGCCCAGATGGTCGATGTCATCGGTGGTGCCCACGCCCATGGCCACGCAGTTCAGGTAGTTAATGGATGCCATAATGTCATCCACGATGATGTGCTTGGGAATCAGGTCGTCCATGCGCTCGGCAATGGCCTCGCCCCAGGCTTCCTTGGAAGCGCCCTGCAGGGACTGCAGCATTTCCTTCAGCACAGAGAAGCGAACTTTTTCGGTCACGCCGAATTCAGCGGGATCAAAGTCCACAAAGTTCCCCATGCGAACCATATCGTTGGCGAAGATCTTCACCTGCTTGTCGCCGACCTTCACCACAGCCTCATTCACGCCCCGGTCGCTCAGCGCGTGGGCGTGGGCGCGGGTCAGGAATTCGCCGGGCATCGCCAGAATCTCGCCGGTCATGGGGTCGGCGACAGGCTCTGCCAGCTCCTGGCCGGACAGCCGGCTCCAGATGTCCATCTTCTTGTTGAATTTGTAGCGGCCGACGGTGCTCACATCGTAGCGGTGCGCGTCAAACAGCAGCCCTTCCAGATGGGCTGCTGCGGTCTCCACCGTGGGAGGCTCGCCGGGGCGCAGACGGCGGTAGATTTCCAGCAGAGAATCCTCCCGGGTCTTGCAGGGGTCCTTCTCAATGGTGGCAAGGATTCGATCATCCTCACCGAACAGCGCCTTAATCTGCTCGTCTGTTTCCACGCCCAGCGCCCGGATCAGGCAGGTGATGGGCAGCTTGCGGTTCTTGTCAATCCGAACCCAGAACACATTGGAATTATCGGTTTCGTACTCCAGCCAGGCGCCGCGATAGGGAATAACGGTGGCCGTATAGGTGTGCTGGTCGGCCTTGTCCACTTCGTGCCCGTAGTACATACCGGGGCTGCGGACGATCTGGGAAATGATAACGCGCTCCGCGCCGTTGATGACGAAAGTACCGCCGTTGGTCATCACGGGGAAATCACCCATGAAGATCTCCTGCTCCTTGATTTCGTCGGTTTCGGTGTTGCGCAGGCGCACCCGCACCTTGATGGGCTTGGCATAGGTGGCGTCCCGCTCCTTGCATTCCTCGATGGTGTACTTGGGCTTATCCTCCATGGTATAGTCCAGGAAGCTCAGCTCCAGCTTGCCGGAGAAATCGGTAATGGTGCCCACATCCTTGAAAACTTCCCGCAGGCCCTTGTCCAGAAACCATTGGTAGGAGTCCTTCTGGATCTTCAGCATATTGGGGATTTCCAGGATTTCTTCATACTTCGCGTAAGATTTACGCATGGTCTTGCCGAACATTACGTCCTTGACCATTGCCATATGGATCATCACAGCCTTTCTTTCGAATGATGTGTAATTGATACGCTTGGTTGCGTTGTCAATTTTTCTATATTTCCTTCTTGACAGCGCCTGCCATCTATGGTAAGATGTCCATGTCAGGAGCGATGGCTCTGAATAGGCATAGTATCACAGTATGGAATATCATGGTATCATATCTGTGTCCGTTTGTCAATGGGATTTTTGCGGTTTTCCGGAGCTTTCGCTTCGGTTTTTCTTGTTTATATCGGATCCGTCAAAAAATGCCGCTCTCCAGCCGGAGAGCGGCACGATATTTTGTCAGATTTTACAGCCAGGAATAACCGTGGGAATTCACCAGCGCATCCAGGCGCCGCCCCGCCTTGCAGTAGGGGCAATCCTTATAATCATAACTTGCATAGTCAGGAAGGTCGGACAGATTGTATACAGACCGGACGGGATACCCCGCGATTTCATCCACGGCGCTGTACAGCGCGGCAAAGCCCACCAGCTCGCCGCCGTAATAACCGATTGCCTCAATGCTCTTTCCGGCGGTAAAACCGGTGGTGCAGGAGGCCATCAGCACCAGCACGTGCTTGTTTCGGATCATGGGCTGGATATTGTCCCGGAACAGCATCTGGGAATTGGAGTTATACTCCGGCTCCACCACATAGATGGTATTGTGGGCATTTACACTGTGGAAGCCGCTTTTGGTCAGCTCATCCGCCAGACAGGTGCCGATTACAGTCGTCCCGTCCAGACACAGAATGGTATCGATGGGGGTATTATTCTTAAAGATACTGACGAGCTGTTTGGCCACATCCTTTGCTTCGCTCAGACGGGTTTTCTGATAGGTAATATCAATGTAGTAATTGATATGGCTGTGGTTGGTGGCGAAATGGCCGCGAGCCACCCGCAGGGGCACGTTCCCATGTTTGACCGGCAAGTTGGTAATTTCAATCATAGATATTTCCTCCATCCTGATGATTCGAAAAAGAAAAGCGCTTTCCATCTCCGGCACAGCGTTTTCGCCGGAGTATGTGAAAAACGCTTTTTTTCATTATAACCTGTCAGGCGGCACAATTGCAAGCAAAAAGCGGTGATCTCCACGCCAAAAAAAGCCGGTTATTCTTGTGCAGTTTGCCTCTCCAGCAGCAGCTTCTCCTGTCTGAGAAACTGGCGGCCGATAATCCGGCAGATTTCGCCGGATTTAACCATCCGGCGTATCCGCTTCATTCCGGCCCACTGAACCCCGTCGGTCTCCCCGGGCTGCAGAACGATCTTGTGCAGCGGCGTTGACCGTCGGAGACAGTAGAAATCGTAGTGGGTATTCCGGTCACGGCCTGTACCGATCAGCTCAAATTCATCCTCCGCCGCCCGGATGCCCGTTTCCTCGAACAGTTCCCGGGCGATGGCCTGACGGCTGGTCTCCCCCGCTTTCACCGCGCCGCCGGAATTCTCCCAGGTTCCGGCATAGCTTTTCCCCGGCGCCCGGCGGGTCAGCAGCACGTTGCCCTTTCCATCATATACCCATACGCACACCACAAGTCCATACTCTCCCGCCTTCCAACGGGTTCCCCTGCGATGAATCCGGCCGGTCAGATTCCGGTTCCGGTCGTAGACATCATTGAACTCCATCAGGCTTCCCCCTTTTTCGCTCCGGTATTCCGCAGCACAAGTGTAGCACGGCCGGACGGAAAAGGCAACCACATCCGCAGACAAAAGCTGCCGCCCTCCCCGGGCGGCAGCTTTCATCGTCAAACGGCGTAACCTTTTCTTTTAATGGCATCCACCACATAATCCACATATTCCCGGCAGACATCCTGGGACTCGGCTTCCACCATAACACGGATTACCGGCTCGGTGCCGGATTCCCGCACCAGAATGCGCCCGGAGTCCCCCAGCCTGGCGGTCACCTCTGCCACGGCCTTCTGGACATCGAGATCTGCCTGCGCCGCCGCCTTGTCGGCAACCCGGACGTTTTTCAGCACCTGGGGATAGAAGGTGAAGCCCTCGCATAGCTGGCTCAGGGTCTTCTTCTTGGCCATCATCACTTCCATGATCTTCAGGCTGGTGAGAATGCCGTCGCCCGTAGAGGCGTACTTGGAGAAGATAATATGGCCGCTCTGCTCGCCGCCGATCCGGCAGCCGTTCATCATCATATACTCATACACGTACTTGTCGCCCACGGCGGTCTTGGCGTAATCAATTCCCAGCTCGTCGAAAGCTTTGTAGAGTCCGAAATTGCTCATCACCGTGGT
Source organism: Clostridiales bacterium (assembly GCA_022774865.1). Taxonomy (GTDB): domain Bacteria; phylum Bacillota; class Clostridia; order Oscillospirales; family Oscillospiraceae; genus Faecousia. The sequence continues at coordinate 10,816 of JALFLH010000014.1, read as the reverse complement.
GACCACCGTGTTGGTCAGCAGCTTGCCCCGCTCCTTCATATATTTTCCGTAAATATAGAGGATATGGTCGCCGGTGATCACATTGCCCTTTTCGTCCACGCACAGGCAGCGATCGGCATCGCCGTCATAGGCAAAGCCCACATCCAGGCCATTTTCCAGCACAAAGCGCTGCAGATGCTCAATATGGGTGGAGCCGGCATCCTTGTTGATGTTGTAGCCATCCGGGTCGGCATTGATGACGTAGGTCTTGGCGCCCAGCGCGTCAAACACGTTTTTCGCGATATTCCAGGAAGAGCCGTTGGCGCAGTCCAGTCCGACCTTGACACCCTTGAACGAATACAGCCCCAGAGAAATCAGATAGCCGATATAGCGGTTCCGGCCGGCCACATAGTCCACGGTGCGGCCGATCATATCCCGCTTCGCCAGCGGCAGCTCGTCCCATTTACGGTCAAAGGCAACCAGCTCCCCGTCCAGATACGCCTCCACCAGACTGATGACGCTCTCGTCCATCTTCTCGCCGGAGCCGTTGATCAGCTTGATGCCGTTGTCGTAATAGGGATTATGAGAAGCGGAGATCATAATGCCGCAGTCGAAGCCGTCCGTCCGCACCACATAGGCCACGGAAGGCGTGGTAGTGACGTGCAGCAGATAGGCGTCCGCGCCGGAGGCCACCAGACCGCCCACCAGACTGTATTCAAACATATAGCTGCTGCGGCGGGTGTCCTTGCCGATGACGATTCTGGCGGGCCCGTCCTGCCCTGCCCGGCGCTTCAGCTGGGTATAGTACCAGCCAAGAAAGCGGCCAACCTGATAGGCATGGTCTGCCGTCAACGTCACATTGGCCTCGCCCCGGAAGCCGTCCGTTCCAAAATATTTGCCCATGATGATTACTCCTTATACTTTCTTCACGATCACGCCGCCGGTTTTCCAGATGCTGTCCGCCGGAACCACGCCCCGCACGCAGGACGTGGGGTAGATATTGCTGTTTCTGCCCACAATGGTACCCGGATTGAGCACACTGTTGCAGCCAACCTCCACATGGTCGCCCAGCATGGCGCCGAATTTCTTCAGCCCTGTGGGAATCCGCTCCGCGCCGTTCTTCACCACAACCAGTGTCTTATCGGACTTCACGTTGGAAGTCAGGCTGCCCGCGCCCATATGGGATTTGTAGCCCAGAATGCTGTCGCCCACATAGTTATAGTGGGGAACCTGTACATTGTCGAAAAGAATCACGTTTTTCAGTTCCACCGAATTGCCGACCACGCAGTTTTCGCCCACCAGGGCGGAGCCGCGGATAAAGGCGCAGTGGCGCACCTCGGTGCCCGCGCCGATGATGCAGGGCGCGCCCAAATAAGCCGTGGGCGCAATCTTTGCTGTCTTGTGTACCCAGACCGCCGGGGTGATTTCTGTATAGTCCTCTCCCAGCTTTGCGCCCAGCTCCTGAATCAATTCCTTAATTCCCGCCAGCGCCTGCCAGGGATATTCATATTTGGCCAGATACGCTCCTGCCATCGTATGATCCAGGTCGTACAGCTCCTTGGTTGTAATCATAAGATGACCTTCTTTCCCATTTCAATCAGATTTTTCGTCCGCCCATAAGCCGACCCTGATACTATACACCTGGCCATTGCGTTTGTCAACCATTTCCAACTTTTTTCGTACATATTTCAACTTTTCGACAAATTCGGCACCGGGTTCCGGCAGAACAGCGCTTCCCGCAAGCGTGCCTGCCATCCTGCCGTATCTGCGTAGATCGATCCCCCGGAGGCAGACACCGGTAATTTCCGTTGCCTGTTTCCGGGGGATTGTGTCAGATATTATCCGTCAAAAAGCCACAGCTTACTTTGCAAACACTCTCTTCAGGTGGACGAAGCGGGGCAGGCCGTCCTCCTTGACCATGCCGGTCTCGCCCTGAATCAGAGGCAGGCAGTAGTCAATGAAGGCCTGGGTTACGCCGTTGCCGGCCTCGTTGATCCACTCCAGAGGAACCTTCTTCTCGGTGTTGGCCACCAGGCTCAGGTCGAACAGCTCCGGCTCGCACTTGTAGCCGTTGCCATCCCGGGTGCACTTAAAGCCCACCATCTTGTCGGTGATGCCGGAAACGGCGGACTCCACGGCCACCTTGCCGGACATGAAGGACTCGGCGATATCGGTGCCGGAGGCGCAGTGGGCGGCGCAGCGCTGCAGCAGGCTCAGCTCGATGGGACGCACCTTGCAGCCCAGCTCGGCCTTGATGACATCGGTCAGGCGGGCAGCCAGACCGCCCAACTGGGCATGGCCGAAGCCGTCGGTGCCGGAGGTCTTGGCCTCGGAAACGAAGGTGCCGTCAGCGTAGTGGATACCCTCGGAAACGGCCACCAGGCAGTTCTTCTTCTGGGCGTAGACCCGCTTGACATCGGCGATGAACTGATCCATGCTGAAGTCCACCTCAGGCAGGTAGATCAGGTCGGGGCCGTCGCCCTTGACGTTGGCGCAGGCAGCGGCGGCGGTCAGCCAGCCGGCGTGACGGCCCATGCACTCGATGACGGTGACCATACCGGTGTCATACACCTGGCAGTCCCGGGATACCTCCATAAAGGAGGTGGCGATGTACTTGGCGGCAGAAGCGAAGCCGGGGCAGTGATCGGTGCCGGCCAGATCGTTGTCGATGGTCTTGGGCACGCCCATCACGCGGCACTCATAGCCGACCTTGTTCATGTACTTGGAAATCTTGTTGCAGGTATCCATGGAGTCGTTGCCGCCGTTGTAGAAGAAATAACGGACGTTGTACTTCTTGAAGATCTCCAGAATGCGCTTGTAATCGGTGTCGTCCACGTCGGGATCGGCAATCTTATAGCGGCAGGAGCCCAGGGCGGAAGAAGGGGTATACAGCATATGCTCCAGCTCAGCGGGATCTTCCTCGTCCATGATCATGAGCTGATCATTCAGAACGCCCTTGATGCCGTGGAACGCGCCGTATACTTTGGTGATGTTTGGATTCTCCAGACCGGTCTTGATAACGCCGTAAGCGGAGCAGTTGATGACGGAAGAAGGGCCGCCGGACTGGCCGATGATCAGAGAACCAACGAGAGCCTTTTCGGACATTTATGATACCTCCAGTATAAATTGAAATCATTTTTTGTTGAAATTACCATGGGGCTTCCATTTATAGCCCTATCAGATGGCATTATATCATGAAAGAATGGAAATAGCAAATATTTTTATTGAAATGGAGGGATTTTGTGATATAATAAACCCGAATACAAGCGGGCGTTCACCCGCTGAACAAGAAAGGATTGATTCCATTGGCTCTTGTAACAACAACCGAGATGTTCAGGAAAGCTTATGACGGCGGCTACGCCATCGGCGCTTTCAACGTCAACAACATGGAAATCGTTCAGGGCATCACCGAGGCCTGCCGTGAGGAGAAGGCTCCCGTGATTCTGCAGGTTTCCAAGGGCGCCCGCGCCTATGCCAACCATACTTACCTGGTGAAGCTGGTTGAGGCCGCCGTTGCCGAGTGCCCCGAAATTCCCATCGCGCTGCATCTGGATCACGGCCCCGACTTTGAGACCTGCAAGGCCTGCATCGACGGCGGCTTTACCTCCGTCATGATCGACGCCTCCTCCAAGCCCTTCGCCGAGAACATCGAAATTACCAAGAAGGTCGTTGAGTATGCCCATGACCACGGTGTCGTGGTCGAGGCCGAGCTGGGCACCCTGGCCGGCATTGAGGATGACGTGAAGGTCGCTGCTCATGCCGCCTCCTACACCCGTCCCGAAGAAGTGGAAGAGTTCGTCACCAAGACCGGCTGCGACTCTCTGGCGATCGCCATCGGCACCAGCCACGGCGCCTACAAGTTCACCGCCGCCCAGTGCACCCGCAATGAGCAGGGCATCCTGGTTCCGCCTCCCCTGCGCTTCGACGTCCTGGAAGAGGTCTCCCGCCGTCTGCCCGGCTTCCCCATTGTTCTGCACGGTTCTTCCTCCGTCCCCCAGAACTACGTGAAGATGATCAACGACAATGGCGGCAAGATGCCCGATGCCGTCGGCATCCCCGAGGAGCAGCTGCGTCACGCAGCCGAGCTGTCCGTCTGCAAGATCAACATCGACTCCGATCTGCGTCTTGCCATGACCGGCACCATCCGTCAGTTCTTCAATGAGCATCCCGACAAGTTTGATCCCCGTGAATACCTGAAGCCCGCCCGTGCCAACATCAAGGAACTGGTTCGCCATAAGCTGGTGGACGTTCTGGGCTGCGCCGGCAAGGCCTGATTGGATTTCCCATTTTACATTTCGGACTCCCGAAGCCTCGGGAGTCCTTTTTTATTTTCCTTTTCCCCGGAGTGCGCTCCGTCTGAAATACTGACCAGTATCACGGTCAACATTTCTGCGAAAAATGTCATAAAATAGTGGAAACAACTACCAATTGCGACCAAATGCAGAGGTGACAGGATGGAACAGAAAATCAGAGTTGACCGAAATCTGGGAGACAATCTGCGCAGGCTGCGAACTGAAAGCGGCATTTCTCAGGAAAAGCTGTGCGCGGAACTGCAGCGGCGCGGTTGCGACATTGGGCGGACGACCTACGCCAAATACGAATCTGGCGAATTGAATATCCGCGCCAGCATTCTGGTGGAGCTGCACAGGATTTACCGGTGCAGCTATGATGACTTTTTCGAAGGTCTGGACGCGCCGGAAAGTACATCTGCGAAACACTTGTGACTCAAAGCAGGGAGGGGGATCAGACAATGAAGGGGATTTTGCGGACGATGGTTTTCATTTGCGGCGTCTGTCTTGCCGCATGGCTGACAGGCTGTGCGCCGCAGGGTCTGCTTCCGGAGCCGGATACTGTGGTTCAGATCCCGCTTCATCCAACACAGGCTCCAACGCTGTCCGAGACGGATATTTCCGAATCAGCCGAAGCAAGCCGGCCGCCGGCGGCGGAAGAAACGGCGGAGGCAGCAGAAACCCAGGCAGCCAGCCATTCCGGTAAAGCCTCTGGCAGTGGGCGGCGTTCCTCCGGCAGCGGAAAACGATCCGCGAGAACGGGCAGTTCCTCACAAGAGACAGATCCGCCGGAGTCAACGCCATTGGAAACCAGCCCGCCGGAAACACCCCCGCTTTCGGAAACGGAACTCCCGGAGTCAACGCAGGCGCCCACCGACGAGCAAACGCAGGCTGAGACCACGGCAGAGCCGTCCGCACAGAGCGACGAACCCTATGACATTTCCGGCTACACGGCAGGCAGTCTGGAATACGCCGTACTGGATCAGATCAATGTCTGCCGGGCAGAAGCAGAGCTGGCTCCGCTTTCGATGGATGAACGCCTGTGCGCCATCGCCTCCGCCCGGGCCTTCGAGATTTCAAAATCCTGGAGCCATACCCGGCCGGACGGCCGCCCCTTTGGAACGGTACTGGCGGACTATGGATATTCCGCCGGCAGCGCCGGCGAGGTGCTTGCCTACGCCACAGTGCCCTCTGCCGCCGCGATTGTGGCCAAATGGATGGAAAACGGCAGCACGCGGGACAGTCTGACCGGGAATTACGCCGCAGCGGGCGTAGGCATCTACTGTGCCGGAGGCGTGACCTACCTTGCCTGCCTGCTGGTAAGCTGAGATTCTCCCCGTGCGCATGGGCGACTGCATATTGTAAATCCGAACCAGCCTCTCGCCGGTTCGGATTTTCTTATTTTCGTTCATAGATTTCCAGCTTTCCCTCGCAGGCGGCGATCCGTTCATAGCCGTTTTGCTCCAGGAAGATTACGAAGTTTTCGTATCCGTTCTTCCCGTCAACCGCGCACTTTTTGAAGCTGTTCTTGTCCGTTACCCCAAGTACCATGTACTCGCAGCCCAAAATATGGTCTTGCGATGAATACCGGATGTCGTACAGCTCCGGCCGCTGGGACAAATAGGTGGTATAGAAGGTAGTTGCCGCCACGGAAGCGCCGTCGGGTACCACATCCAACACCTCCCGCAGACTGTCATAATAGCCGCTGTAGGTCAGGCAGTAGGACGGATACCGCAGCGCCACAGGGAGAATCTGACCGCAGAAGCAGCCCGCGCTGACGCACAGCGCCGCGCCCAGCGCGGCAATCTGCCGGGTACCCGCTTTCCAGTCCGCCAGATTCACCGCCACCAGATAAAACAGGCAGGCTGTGGCGCCATAGGTGTACTGGAAGAATATATCATGCTGATACTGATAGTCGCTCATGAGATTGACCAGCAGATAGGGAATCAGCAGAATCAACCGTTCGTACCGCCGGGTCAGCAGCGGCAGAAACGCCAGCGCGCCCATGGTCAGGCCGATAAACGCCAGCTTCTCAGCATCCACACATTCAAAAATGGCTTTCGCCGGACAAAGCAGCACTGCCTTGATAACCGCGAAAAGAGAACCGGAACCATCGAAGATAAAATTATTGTAGCGGTAGGTCATAACGCCGTCGCCGCTGGTTGAAAGGTATCCGGTCACAACCGCAAACCAGATCAGGGCGCTGCCCAACATCAATCCGCCGGCAGTCAGCCCCCACTGCCTGTCCCGCGTCAGCGCGGATCGCAGCAGCAGATACACCGCGATCACCGCCACGTAGACCGCCGCGTCCTCCTTGACCATCAGCGTCAGCAGTGCCGCGGCGGCGGTGACCGCCCCGTTTTTCCGGTCAATGCCATAAAACAGCCACAGAATCAGCGGCGTCAGGAAAGCGTTTTCATGGATATCGTAGCTGGCGCCACCGGCGTAGGCAGGGTACAGCAGCAGCAAAAAGCACAGCATCGTCCGCAGCGGCGGGGTCAGTCCATGCTGCTTTCCCAGCTTCCACAGCGGGATCACCGCTGTGGCCAGCACCGCCGCCTGCAAAACCTGAAGCGTCGCCGGAGTGGGCGCCAGCCAGTAAAAGGGCAGCAGCAGATAATAGATGGGCGAAACATGTACGGCGAAATGGCTCAGCGCGCCGTCCCGCTCCACGGTGGTGATGGGCAGTCCCTCCGTTTTCATGGAGTAGAACATCTGCGCAAAGATGGAAAAGTCAAAGGTGGGCGTGGAAAAGCTGTATACCCGGCACACCGTCCACAGACTTACCAGCGTGAAAAACGCGATAGCCCCCGCGGCAGTCAGCCATTTCCAGCCTGCCTGTTCCGCGCACGGCATGGGTTGGGCAGGACGCGTACCGTTCCAGCCCCCCAGGGCATAGACCAGGAGCACGCCCAGAACCAGCATCCACGCGGCCAAAAACGCCCATGTAAAGCTGGCGCACAGAGAAACCGCTGCCAGCGCGCCCGCCCCGGCAAACAGCATCCAGCGCTCCGCCCGCAGCGGCAGCACCCGGGAAACGGCGCTGAGCAGAATAAAAATAGCAGCCGCCGTCAGCGCCATACGCGGCAGCGACATCTGGGCGATGCCATCCAGCCCTTCCAGCCCGCGTGCGGAACCGGGAAGCAGCAGATATTCCGCCGCCGCGGCAATCACCCATGCCAGAACCGCTTTGCGGAGAATGTCCGCAAAGGAAAGTCCCATTCGTTTTTTTCGTTCATCGGATACGTGCATCGGCCGTTCCTCCTTCCGCCATACTCTACCACAAAACCGGCAGGAAATCAACATACCGCAGATTATCATCCTTTCCGGCGTGGAAAAGCGCAGATTGCCTCTTGTTTTTTGTCGGAAACCCGGTTATAATAAGCTGAGCAATGTAAACAGGAGGTCATCATCATGGCTGTTAAAATTGAAAAGGATACCATCATCGGCGATATTCTGGACGTGGCTCCCCAGTCCGCGCCCCTGTTCTTCGCCATCGGTATGCACTGCCTGGGCTGCCCCTCTTCCCGGGGTGAAACCGTGGAGGAGGCCTGCATGGTGCACGGCATCGAATGCGACAGCTTCCTGGCGCAGCTCAACCACTTCCTGGAGGCCTACGAAGCCGACCAGGCCGAGCAGCAGGCGTAACTTTGCCTGTCTGGCCATCCCGGCACCCGGGATGGCCTTTTTTGTACAACGACATCACCGGAGGATTGACATGAAATTAACCCTTTCCAACCGTTTGCTCGCCTGCTGCGGCTATGTGGCCGCCGGTGACCGGGTGGCGGACGTAGGCTGCGACCACGGCTATCTGGGCATTTACCTGCTTCTGGAGGGCATTGCCTCATTTGTAATTGCCTCAGACATCAACGAAAAGCCCCTGGAAAGCGCCCTGCATAACGCCTACAAGTCCGGCGTTCAGGGCCGAATGAGCTTTTACCAGTCCAGCGGACTGCGGAGCATTCCCCGGGACTTCGACAGTCTGGTCTGTGCCGGCATGGGCGCGGACACCATGATTTCCATTCTGGACGAGGCTCCCTGGGTGAAGGATGCGCGCTACCGCCTGATACTGCAATGCCAGTCCCGGACGCCGGTGCTGCGGCAATACCTGTACAGCAGGGGCTTTGCCATTCGCCGGGAGACGCTGGCACAGGACGGCAAGTTCATCTATCCGGTGATGGAGGCTGTCTATGACCCCGGCTCCGCATTGACGCCCGGAGAATGCTATATTTCCCCCGCGCTTCTGCGCAGCGGTTCTTCCCTGCTCCCGGCCTTTTTGAGCCGGGTCATCGCCAGCGTGGAGAGCACCGTACACGGGCTGTCCCGGGGCGGCGGGGAAAAATACGAGGAGTTCCGCTCCATTCTGGCAGAGCTGAAGGAAATGGAGGCGCAGGTTCATGCCAACGGTTGCTGATATTCTCGATTATCTGAATACCCTGGCTCCGCAGAATATGAAAGAGGACTGGGATCGCGTGGGGCTGAACTGCGGCCGGCTGAATGCGGAGGTGACCCGGATTCTGGTTGCGCTGGACCCCTTTACGGAAGTTTGCCGGGAGGCAAAGGACTTCGGTGCCCAGCTTCTCGTCACCCACCATGCCCTGCTGTGGAAGCCCGGCTTTGTGACCGACGCCGATACGCAGGGAACCAATGCCCTGTTTCTGATGGAAAACGGAATTGCCCACATCAACGCCCATACCAATCTGGATGAGGCGCCCGGCGGTGTCAACGACGTGCTTGCCGGAATACTGGGTCTTTCTCAGGTGCGGGTCATTGATCCCAAAGGAACCGACACGCAGGGACGGGCGTGGGGGCTGCTGCGCTGGGGCACCGTATCTGTCCAGCCGCTTTCCGCTTTCCTTCGCACTGTTAAGGAGCGTCTGCACTGCGATGGTCTGCGGTACGTGGACAGCGGAAAGCCCGTCCATCATGTTGCCGTGGGCGGCGGCGCCTGCGGCGCTGAGATGGCGCAGGCCGTTGCAGCCGGATGTGACACCTTTGTCACCGCCGATTTGAAGTACAATCAATTCCGGGACGCATATGATCTGGGGCTTAACCTCATTGACGCGGGTCATTTCCACACGGAAAGCCCGGTTTGCGGGTATCTGGCGGAGCAGTTGCAGGCAGCCTTCCCCGGGATTGCGGTCAAAATCTCGGAAAAGCAAACAGATTGCATGAAATTCTTCCTATAATCTGTTGATTTTCCTCAGGCAATCTGCTAAAATAGATGCGACATTTTTCGAACCAAGCTAATACGAAGGGAAGATATCTTTTATGTCCGGACATTCCAAATGGCATAACATTCAGAAAACAAAGGGCGCGCAGGACGCCAAGCGCGCCGCGGCTTTTACCAAGATCGCTAAGGAGCTGATCGTCGCCGTGAAGGAAGGCGGCGGAATCACCGACCCCGCCAACAACTCCCGTCTGGCCACCGTCATCACCAAGGCCAAGGCCGCCAATATGCCCAACGACAACATCAAGCGCTGCCTGGAAAAAGCCGCAGGCTCCGGCAGCGGCGACAATTATGAGTCCATCACCTATGAAGGCTATGGCCCCGGCGGTGTGGCCGTGATTGTAGAAACCATGACCGACAGCCGCAACCGAACCGCAGGCAATATGCGCCACCATTTCGACAAGTTTGGCGGCAATCTGGGCGCTGCCGGGTGCGTCAGCTGGTCTTTCGACAAGAAAGGCGTGCTGGTGATCGACAATGAGGACGGCGACTATGAAGAAGATGCCGTCATGATGGATGCCATGGACTGCGGCGCGGATGATTTTGAGGCGGAAGACGACTGCTTCACCATCTACACCGATCCCGATGACTTCAATGCCGTGGCTGACGCCATGGCCGCCAAGGGCTATTCCTTCTCCTCCGCTCAGATCGAGATGGTGCCCCAGAACTACCAGAAACTCACCGACCCGGAGCAGATTTCTCAGATGGAGAAGCTGCTGGACATCATGGAGGACGACGACGACGTCCAGAACGTCTGGCACAACTGGGACAACGAATAACCGAACTTTTACAAAGCAAATCCCGCTGCTTTCAATGCGAAACGGCGGGATTTTTGCATTTTCTGAAAACGCTTTGCGACATCCATCAATTCCGCTGCGACATACGTTTCTCCCCCGATTGCGACATCCATAAGGAGGAAAAACTATGAAAATCAGCGCCGCCGCCAAAGAATACCTTGTTGAAATTGAAGTCCGCAACTTTACCCAAAAGACAATCCGCAGTTATCGGAATAACCTCAACCTCTTTTTGCGCTACTGCGAAACCGAGGCGCAGATTGTAGATATTGAAGATGTGTCATTAACAAAGGCGATCCCCTCCCTGGGCGGTGATGAGCTACCCGGGGAGGGGATTTTGCGCATTCCATACATTCTGGTCAAAGGCCGGGGATCGCATGACCGAATCAAGAAAAATACATTGAGTAATATTACTTACACGTTACTAACTCAAACTTCGCACCCCTAGAAATTCCAACTTTTTAATCAAAAATCCGATCAAAAATCCGAAATAAAAAAGCAGTGCAGACCCAATGTATGGTATA
>JALFLH010000017.1 GCA_022774865.1 Clostridiales bacterium | reverse complement strand
CATACTGCTTCAATAATTCCTGTGGTGCACTCTGCATAATACTGGCTCCTTTGTCATGAATGTTTAGTTTCATTCTTGACTTTGCCGCCAGTATTTATACTGTCATATACTGTCGATTACACAGAATTTTCTGCGGTCTCGTCGGTCCCGACTTTGGAAGAACTCCGGCAGCGTTCAAAGAACTGTTTGATGCGTACTATAATTCTCTGTATGTGCTGATGGACAACGGTCTGCACAGCATTTCGTTCCCGCTGATTAGTTCCGGTATTTTCGGAGGTTCTTTGGAGAATCCTGTTGCCGAATCCACAAAGCAGTGCTGCCGGGCATACAAGAAATTTGTAGCAGATTATCCTGGTTACGATGTGGATGTAAAGCTGTGCGCTTTCTCGGCTAAGGAAACGCAGGAAGCCCAGAAGGTTTTTGACAGCATGATCAAAAAAAGGCTCTACGGTAACCATCATCGGTTACCGTAAAGCCTTTTGGTCACTCTGAAACTTTTCTCCTGACAATGAAACTTTTACCGAGGAATAGTTTTCTTCCTTACTCAGTTGTTTTCCTTACAGTCATATTACCATCTTTCAACATTACTTGGTCAGATTTGTCGTAAATTCTTTGTTTCAGTAATCTGCCATCATTCGAATATCCATCAGAATATGTCTAACTTCATGATTTCTTCAGTGTAAGATGGTAATTACCCACTGAAGAAGAAATCATAAAGAGAATAGATTTATCCATTCAAATGGCATAATAAAAACCCTTGGCTAAGCCAAGGGTAAAAATGATGTATCTGCTAACCACTAAATAACAGTGCAGATACTTCGGTCAGACTATTTGGGAGTTTACTGATCTATTTCTCAGACTATCACCTGCAGAGAGTTTTTTGCTTTCTTCTTTTGCTGGAACAATAGATAGATAACCATATAGGCCATACATACAAGCTGGCCAACAACCCTACAATCAAAATAGGGGTTGCGTTATAGCATCTTGGGGAAAGGAGGTTATTATGCCTATGGAGTTTGAAGAAGTCAAGGATAAGCCATTCATGACAACAAAAGAAGCTGCTGCATTTACCGGGATCGGAGAGCATACACTTCGCCGATTAGCAAAAGATGTAGGATATGAAATATGCTTCTATGTTGGAGATAAGCTCATGTTTAAAAGAAACAGCTTGGTCGCTTATCTTGAAAATAGCGAAGAACTATGAACATACAAATACTGGACGAAAGATTTGCTTTATGCTATCCTATATGTATGCATTCGGCATCTTTCGTTCAATTTTTTAGAAGGAGGAAACATTAAATGTCACCCAGTAGTCGGAAAGACAGTAAGGGGCGCGTACTTCGAACGGGAGAATGTCAACGTAAAGACGGAACCTACGAATACCGTTATAAAGAACCGGAAACGAATAAACGCCGTTCTGTGTATGCACCTACACTGAAAGAATTACGAGAAAAAGAAACACAAATTTCCCGTGAAATAGAACGCGGTGTAAGATACCATGAAGGTAATATTACCGTTGCCGAACTTATGAAACGTACCTTAGAGCTAAAAAAGAACTTGCGCAAATCTACCCAATATCACTACACCACAGCCCTGGCTACGTTCTCAAAATATTCTCTGGCAAACATGAAAATCCGGGAAGTCAAAGCTACTGATTGCAAAAATTTCGTAGTACAAATGCAGGAAGATGGATATGCCTATGGCACTATCAACACAATTGTAGCGATGTGCAAAGAAGCATTTAATGCAGCAGTAGATGATGATTTGATTTTCAAAAGTCCATGGAAATTTAAGTTGAGGAACGTCATCAAAGACGAAACAGTTAAGAAAAAAGGTCTCACTACAGAAGAAACCAAAAATCTGATTGATCTTCTGTACACAGATGTTGTTTCTATGCGATACAAAGATGTCGTACTGTTTCTCTTGGAAACCGGAATGCGAATTGGTGAGTTTTGCGGACTAACAGTTGCAGATTTCGATTTTGACAACAGACAGGTTGTTATCGAGCGTCAGTTGGTAAGAGATGAACACGGAAACATGTACATCGCTCCTCCAAAAACGGAAGCAGGCAATAGAACAATTTGGCTTACTGATCTTGCCATCGAAAGCGCAAAAAGTCTTATTGCCTGCAGGAATCCGTCCAATGTGAAAGAGTTATCTGTGGATGGATTAACTGGATTTCTTACGCTCACACCAGAAGGTTCACCTAAGTGTCCATACTTGTATGTGCAAGCATTTCGTAAAATGAAAAACCGCTACACCAAACGGTTTGGAGCCCAGATTGTCCTTACCCCTCATATTCTACGGCACACTTTTGCGACGAGGGCCAGCGAGGCAGAATTGACAATCAAAAGTCTTGTTTACGCAATGGGTCATACAACAGCACAAATGTCTCTAGATCGATATGCGGACAACTCTTCTGAGCATACCTCGAAAGAAATGCAGCAGAAATTTAGCTCTGGTCTCACAGCTGTTAGCTAATGCTCTATACCACAATTTACGCCACAATTTACGCCAAACCTGGAAAACCGTGGCGTAAGGATATGCTTTGATGTGACAAGCAATGAAAACCACAAACTGTCAACCCACATATCCTATTGCTACAAATCCAAATAGAACTTACAAGATTTCATCATAAACTAGGAGAAATCCCAAACATTATGACACATAACGAAGCATTATGAAATCTTACGAAGAAATACTTTTTAGAGGAAGATTAGTCGTATAAATCATCGTATAAGTCCTCATATAAATCTTCATATAGTTCAGACATGGTATGCTCCTAAATCAACAGAGATTTGTAAAAATCGAGGGTGGAAAACCCCCGCTCCAATTGGGTTGATAAATAGGCTTCCGTCAGATCGCCAAGGGCTTTCAGATTCTTCGAACCGATCTGAAACGAAAGCAGCTTTTTCGGCTCACAAAAACAGATATATCGCATGGCTTCCAGAACCCCGGACGTGACGGGCATCCGGATTCCCGAGGCGCCAGGGGTACGGCATCCGGCGCATTCCAGCAGGCCGGCGGACAGGTCGAACCGGTCGGGCGCGGAACTGCCGCAGATATGGCATCCGGCAAGATCCGGTAGATAGCCCGCCAGGCAGGCGGCACGAAGCTCAAATACGGCCTTCACCTTTTCCTCATTCTCATGCAGGGACGAGAGGGCGAACAGGCAGTTGAGCAGTAAGGACTGCAGTTCCGGGTTTGGCAGATCCTCCTGAGAAATCACTTCTGCCACCTGTGCGAAATACGTTCCCAAGGACAGCTTGGTCAGTTCCCGGCGCAGCGGCTGAAAAAGCTCAATAGATTGCGCCTCATTGATGGTATACATTCCCCGGTACTCGAACAGGGTAAATTCTCCATAGGCCAAAAGCTGGCACGGGGCTGTGAGCGGACTGTTCTTCCGCCGCAGGCCCCGGGCTTTGATGGTGAGCTTTCCGTGCTTCTGGCTCAGGACGGTCAGCAGCGCGTCCCTGTCATTGTAGTCCGTGACTCTCAGGACGATGGCCCGGATCGTCAAATACATGGTTTCCCTCCATTTTCAGCGCCCGCTGGTACATAAGGTAGTATTCGGGCGCCCCTGTTTCCAGGAAAAACTGCCAGTAATCCGATGCGTGCATGGTCATCCCTCCTGCGAATAGGATTTGCAGAAGGTGACTTTCCTAACACTGGAAATTATTCGGCGGCGAATTGCCGGTGATATCCCATGCGCAATCTGATTGCATCTGGCATTGACAATGTGTACCGCTCCAATTTTTCCTCCGGGGACTTACTCGGTGTAGCCAAAATTGCGCACCAGGAAATCCGAGTCCCGCCAGTTTTCCTTAACCTTGACCCAGGTAGTCAGATAGACCTTCGTGCCCATGAATTTCTCACAGTCGACCCGCGCAAGCGACGAGATCTTCTTGAGCATGGCGCCCTGCTTTCCGATGATAATGCCCTTATGGCTGGCCTTTTCGCAGTAAATCGTGGCGTCGATGTCGATAATGCCGTTGTCCCGTTCGGAGAATTTCGTGATCTCCACGGCGGTTCCGTGGGGAATCTCCTTGTCCAGACACCACAGCAGCTTCTCCCGGATGATTTCTGCCATCACCTGCCGCTCTGGCTGGTCGGTGGTGGCATCCTCCGGGAACAGAAACGGCGAGTCCGCCGCGTATTGTTCACAGGTATTCAGCAGATCGTCCACACCGTCGCCGGTCTTGGCGGAAATGGGAATGATGGCGTCAAATACGCCGGTTTGGGAATAGGCGGCGATGACTGCCAGCAGTTGATCCTTTTCCACTGTGTCAATTTTGTTGATGGCAAGAATGGCGGGACAATGGCTGGCCTGAATCTGAGCAATCAGTCCCTCCTCCTGGGGGCCGATGGAGGCAATGGGTTCCACCACAAGAATGGTCAGATCCACATCGGCGATGGACTCCCGGGTGACGCCCACCATGTAGTCTCCCAGCTTGGTTCTGGGTTTGTGGAAGCCCGGGGTATCCACAAAGACAAACTGGGTGTTCCCTCTTGTCACAATGCCGCAGATCCGGTTGCGGGTGGTCTGAGGCTTATTGGATACGATGGCGATTTTCTCGCCCACCAGGTAATTGGTCAGCGTGGACTTACCCACATTGGGCCGCCCGGCAATGGTAATCATAGCAGTTTTTGTATTCATGGATGTCTTCTCCTGTATCCGTTGTTCATGTTCTACTCATCCCGGGAATCTGCCCGGCAATGGCCTCCTCCCGTGCCCGCATCTGCGCTTTCTGGGGGCCTTCATCCAGATGATCATAGCCCAGCAGGTGGAGCATGGAGTGGATGGTTAAGTAACCCACCTCCCGGCGGACGCTGTGGCCGAATTCCTTTGCCTGTGCGCGGGCGCGCTCCAGAGAGATGCACATATCCCCCAGCGGACACATTCCTGTTTCGGGGTCCAGATATTCCGTCCAGTCATCGGGCGGGTTTCCCGCCTCCAACTCAAACATGGGAAAGCTCAGCACATCCGTGGGTCGGTCGATGTTCCGGCTGGCCTTGTTGATGGCATGAATGCCATTATCATTGGTCACCAGCACGTTAATCTCGCAATCCGCCGTGACGCCCTCGGCGGACAGGGTGGTATCGATGCATTTTTTAATGATGGCGCTGACCAGCGGCTGCTGGAGCGTGAAAACATCGTAGGTCAGATTGATTTTGTTCATGTCATTTCTTCCTCTGATATCTGCCCCGAAATTCGGGATTCGGTTTTTTGACATCCGACTTACTGCCGGCTTTCTCATAGGCGTGGATAATCTCCTGTACCAGCGCGTGGCGAACCACATCGGCGGCGGTCAGGCGGCAGATGGCAATGTCCCTGATGCCGTCCAGCACCCGCACGGCGTCCTTCAGGCCGGACACCTTGTCGTCCGGCAGATCGATCTGGGTAACGTCGCCGGTGATGACGATCTTGGAGCCAAATCCAAGACGGGTCAGGAACATTTTCATCTGCTCCCGGGTGGTGTTCTGGGCTTCATCGAGAATAATGAAGCTGTCGTCCAGCGTGCGGCCGCGCATATAGGCAAGGGGCGCTACTTCAATGGAGCCGCGCTCCTGATACTTCTGAAACGTCTCCGCACCCAGCATATCATACAGGGCATCATACAGCGGCCGCAGGTACGGGTCAACTTTATTCTGCAGATCGCCCGGAAGGAAGCCTAGACGCTCCCCCGCCTCCACCGCGGGACGGGTCAGGATAATTCGGTTCACCGTCCGCTCCCGGAAAGCGGCCACAGCCGCCGCCACGGCCAAATAGGTCTTGCCCGTACCGGCAGGACCGACGCCGATGGTGATGGTGTTGCGCTGGATGGCCTTCATGTATTTCTGTTGTCCAACCGTCTTGGCCTTGATGGGTTTTCCCTTGGCGGTGATACACACCACGTCCTGTGCCATCTGGGCAACCTGATCGTCGTTGCCCTCCCGCACCAGCGTGATCAGATACCGGACACGCTGCTCGTCGATGGTTTCGCCCTTGGCGGAAAGCGCCAGCAGCCCCTCCAGCGTGCGGACGGCTTTGTCCACGTTTTCCTCGTCCCCGGACACCTTCAGGTCAGCGCCCCGGTTGATGATATGCACGTCCAGCGCTTCTTCGATGCGCTTGATGTTTTCGTCAAAGGAGCCAAAAACCGCGATCAGATCCTCTACCCGGTCCACGCTCAGAATTCGCTCAATCTGTTTTCCCATGATACTCTCCAATCTGTTCCGTTTGAAACCGCCCGATCATTTCGGTGCAGGCATATTCGCCCGTCAGGCGGTATAAACCGTCCGAAGCGTCCAGAAACTCCGCGCAAGATAAGATCTGTCCGGCAATCATCTGCCGTCTGAGATACCCGGCGGCATAGCCGGCCAGCCGCGCCCGGGCGGTGGCCTCATCCAGCGTTCCGGTGGAAAAACCGGATACGGCAACGGTTTCGCGTATCAAAGCCGCAGGCAGCCGGAATCCGCCGGGAAGCGTTAAAATAGATACCTGTTTCATTTTAACACAACTGCCATCCGAAATTCCACTACCTTGAAAGAAATTTATACGTTTTTTTCCGATCAACAGGCTGTAGCGGACGGTTTCCGTCTGACAATCCGTCCGCCGCAGCGTTTCGGACGGGGTGCAGGCAGTCAGATTGCGCCGGGTTTCCGCCATAACCTCCCCCTGGGCACGGACAGCCGTGATTGTCCGGCCACAGTCCGTGTATCCGGAAATCAGCGCCTGTCCGGCACGTACGGCCTGTCCGGGGACACACAGCCCACTGCCCCTGGTCACCGTGCAGGAGACAATCACCCCATCCCGGGCGGCAACGATGCTCCCAATTCCGGTTTCGGCAGCTTCCGAATCCGGCACGTCCCGTTCCCGCACGGAAATGACCGCCACACAGCCGGACGTATTGACTCCGGCCCACTGCAGCTCCGGGAGGGCGGACAGCAGGGCGTTTTTCACCTTTTCACTTCGCACTGCCCTTCTGGAAGCTCCGAACCCGATACCGTGCTCCGATGCCGCTTCCAGAATCCGGTTGGCCGGCACCTGATGGTTTCCCTCCACCCGGACAAAGAAAACCCGGCTGGGAACCAGAATGGCGGCGAGAATCAGGATGCCCATCCCAAAGGTCAGAACCGGTCTGCCCAGCAGCCGCTTCACACGCCAGTAAATTCCCTGTCTGCCGCAGAGTCGAAGCTCCGCTCCTCGTGCCTGCGCAAACCGGCATAACCGGCGGTAATCCTTCCGATAGACCCGAAACCGCACCGTCAATTCATCCAGCGGCTGAATCTGGAAAACCGATATTCCCAGTCCATTGATTCCCCGCAGCGTACCGGGCACATCGGCGCTGGTCATTTCCAGCAGAACCATTCCGGCCATGGATTTGAATACGCCCATCACACGCCCCTCCGTTTCAATTCCACGCAGTCAATCCGCCCGGCAATTACAACCTGCTCCTTTGTCATGCGAATCAACTCCAGATTACAGCCCAATACGGCTACCGTTCCATAGCTGACCCTGACGCAGATCCGGCAGCCGCTGTATTCCGTGACGCCCGTATGCCGTTCGATCAATACCCGGCGATCTCCCGCCAGCTCCACCACCGGCACACCCGGAAGCGGTTCTCCGTCCAGATCCGCGCTGTCCGCCAGCCGCTGAACCCATTGCCATCTTTCCGCCATTTGGCGCACCTCCCTTTGCAGAAGCATATGAACCGGTAAGGGCTATTTTTCCGCCAGGGCGCATAGATTCTTCCGAGGTGATGCCAATGAAGAGGCGTACCGCCGCCACGCTGGTCTTTTCGTCCGCCGGAATGCTGGTTCTGATTCTGGACGGGAAAGCAGCGCTCTTGGGCGCACAGGCCGGGGTGGAACTGTGCCTGAACACGGTCATTCCTTCCCTGTTTCCCTTTTTCGTCCTGTCGGTTCTGCTGACGCAATCCATACTTGGCCAGACCATGGCGCTGCTGAGGCCTATTGGTGCGCTCTGCCGGATACCACGGGGTGCGGAGTCTCTGCTGCTTGTGGGACTGGTGGGCGGATACCCCGTGGGCGCGCAGAATGTCAGCCGGGCGTGCAGCACGGGATGTCTTTCCCCGTCCGACGGGAGCCGAATGATCGTCTTCTGCAACAATGCCGGGCCGGCTTTTCTGTTCGGAATCCTCAGCCCCCTGTTTTCCAACCGGCTTATTCCCTGGCTGCTGTGGGGGATTCATATCCTCAGCGCGCTGACCGTCGGTGTGCTGCTGCCCGGTTCCAGAAGCTCTGTATCTGTGAAGCGGAATACCGGCCGGATAACCCTCCCCGGCGCCGTTGAAAAAGCCGTCAAATCCATGGCGCTGGTCTGTGGATGGATTGTGTTATTCCGAATGCTGCTTTCCGTTCTGGAGCGCTGGCTCCTGTGGTCTGTTCCGCAGCCCGTGCGGATCGCGGTGGCGGGTATTTTGGAGCTTTCCAATGGCTGCATTCTGCTTTCCCGGCTTTCATCGGAGGGAATGCGGTTTCTTTTTGCCGCCGTTTTTCTTTCCTTTGGCGGCGTATGTGTCACCATGCAGACCATATCCATCGCCGGTGGAATATCCATGCGGCTTTACTATCCGGGTAAGCTTCTTCAGGCACTGATCAGCTTTCTGCTTGCAGCCGGATGCCAGTCTCTGTTCCCGGCAAATATGCGCTGCGACGTTCCGATGCCCATTGTGGCCGCCTGCCTGCTGCTTAGCGTTGGATGCGCCACTTATATGAATCTTAAGAAAAAATGCAGTAGCTTTCCGGCAGCTTCTGGTGTATAATGGAATTATCATGCGGAAAGAAGGAACGATATGCTGTTTCGCAAAAAAATCGCGCCAAGCTGCAGCTACTGTGCGCGCGGCGCCAGACTGGAGGATGGGCAGGTGCTCTGCGCAAAACGTGGGATTATGCCGGATACCGGAAAATGCTTTCGCTTCCAGTACGACCCTTGCAAGCGGATTCCCTGCAAGGCCAAAGCCATGGATTTTTCCAAGTATGACGCAGAGGATTATTCCCTTTAATTTCCCCGCGCAATTCACGCAAAGCAAGGAGATCATGTATGCACCAGACAAAGGAAACACCGGTACGGCAGCGCTCGCTGCTGACCACCGTTTTATTGGGATTCGTTCAGTTTTCGGCAGCGCTGCTCAGCACCCTGCTGATGCTGTTGTTTCTGAAAGGACTGTTTTTTTCCAGTGGCTCCACCGCGCCTGGCGGGAATGTCAAAGTGGCCGGATATGATACCATGGATCGGTTTGATATGTATATGACCAATGCCGTCAGTCAGGCGCTGGATGGTGTGCTTTCCATCAAAAAAGTCTACTGGCTCAGCGATCAGGATCTGGTTGCGCCGGAACCCGACCAGTCAGCCTTTGGCGAATCGGAGGATGCTTCTTCTTTGCAGTGGCTGCTGGATGATGCCGCTGCCCTGCTTGACGGACAGCAAACCCTGTTTTCCACGGATACGCCCGTTTGGGGGAAGGCTCCTGTACGCTACTATCTGGACGAAACGATCTTCACCGTGACCTGGAAGCAAGTCATTGATAATGTGGTTTACACCATCAGCGAGGTAAAAATCGCGGACCCGTCCCAGTTCCGCCGCTTTCTGGCGGATGGTGAATATGGCTCCAGCCGCCAGTATCTGACCACGGAAATGGCCTCCAGCGTCAACGCGGTCGTCGCCTCCGCGGGCGATTTCTATAAATACCGGCAGGGCGGTATCGTTGTCTGGGAGGGCAAGGTTCGCCGCTTCAACCAGGATCGGATGGAAACCTGCGGAATTGACAACAAAGGAAATCTGGTCTTTATGCGCAGAGGCCAATTTGAATCCATAGAGCAGGCACAGGCCTTTGTGGATGAAAACAACATCCGCTTCACCCTTTCCTTCGGCCCAATTCTAATCGAAAACTACGAGTGCTGTGAGCCCAAAAGCTATGTAGTCGGAGAAATCAATGATGAATTTTCCCGCTCGGCTATCTGCCAGATGGGTGACCTGCACTATCTGATGGTAGTAGCCAATGCGGAAAGCCGCTATTCCAATTATCCCACGCTGCATACATTTGCCAAACGGATTCAGGAATTTGGATGCGAGAAAGCCTATACCCTGGACGGCGGCCAGACAGCAACCATTGTGATGAACGATAAGCTGATCAACCGGGTCAGCTATGGCGCCCAGCGGCAAATCAGCGATATCGTCTATTTCGCGACTGCAATTCCAAGTAAAAGCAAATAACAACGCACTCTCTGCCGCAGCTTGTGCTGCGGCAGTTTTTCTGATCAGTCGGCATGGTTAAAAATAACGCTTGATTTTTTGACGGCTGTATGCTAGAATAAAGAAGCAAAAAGGAATATCCGGGTTTGGCGAAGTTTGGTATCGCGCTTGAATGGGGTTCAAGAGGCCGCTGGTTCGAATCCAGTAACTCGGACCACAAAAGGTGCGTAACCGTTGATACAAACGGTTACGCACCTTTGTTTTTTCTATCGGAAAAGTAAGGGTTCTGGCAGCAGGGAGTTCGAATTGATCTCCTTGCTGCCAGTTTTTTGCTTTCCGGTGAAGAACATATTTTGATTACTGATGGGATTACGGGCCTGCGATGTGGGAACAGGCCGCAGTGCGGCTTGTTCACCTTACCGAATCATTTCCAGGAATTCATCCTCGGTGAGCGTGGGAATGCCCAGCTCCCGAGCCTTGCGTTCCTTGGAGCCGGCATTTTCGCCGACCACCACAAAGCCGGTCTTTTTCGACACGGAACCGGATACTTTTCCGCCCAGAAGCTCGATCTTCTCCGTGGCTTCTTCCCGGGTAAAGCGGCTCAGCGCACCGGTCAGCACAAAGGTCTTTCCGGCAAACCGGGCGTCAGAGATAATCCGCTTGCTTTCAAAATTTACGCCCGCTTCTCGGAGCCGTTCCACCATGTGCCGGGACTGGGGCTGAGAAAACCAGTCCGAAATGTTTCTGGCCGTGATTTCACCGATATCCGGAACTGCCGTCAGTTCCTCCGTGGACGCATTCATCAACCCATCCAGACTTCCGAATGTCGCTGCCAGTATCTTTCCTGCTTTGACGCCCACCTGCCGGATGCCAAGGGCGTAGATCAGCCGGCTCACATCCTGCTGTTTACTGGCTTCAATCGCGGCAAGCAGCTTTTTCGCAGCGGTTTCACCCTTCTGCCAGAGGGATTTCAGTTCCTCCAGCGTCAGATAGTAGATATCCGCCGGGGACTTCACCATACCCTTTTCAATCAGAATATCCACAATGGCGCTGCCCAGACCGTCGATGTCCATCGCGTCCCGGCTGACAAAGTGGGCGATATTCCGGCTGAGTTGGGCGGGGCATTCCGCGCCGGTGCAGCGCATGAAAGCGCCGTCCTCGTCCCGTTCCACCTTCGCGCCGCAGACCGGACACACATCCGGCAGCCGGAATGGGACGCTCCCCGCCGGACGTTTGGAAAAATCAACTTCCAGAATCTCCGGGATGATTTCTCCCGCCTTGCGGATGCGCACCGTGTCGCCGATGCGGATATCCCGTTCCGAAATGAAATCCTGATTATGCAGCGTGGCGTTGGTCACGGTGGTTCCGGCCAGACGAACCGGACGAACCACCGCCTTGGGGGTCAGAACACCGGTGCGCCCCACCTGAACCACAATATCCTCCACCACGGTGTCCTTGATTTCCGGCGGGTATTTGTAGGCCACGGCCCAACGGGGAAATTTGGCCGTGCTGCCCAGCCGTTCCCGCTGCGGCAGGCTGTCCACCTTGATTACCGCGCCATCAATGTCGCAGGCGAGCTGATCCCGGTTCTCGTTGATGGAGAGCACCTCCTGATCGATTTCGCCAACCTGACGCAGCGTTCTGTGGGGAATGACCTTGAAACGCAGGCTTTTCAAAAAATCCAGCGTTTCGGTGTGGGTCCTGAATTCCACGCTCTCAGCCAACTGGATATTAAAAATCAAAATATCCAGTCCCCGTCTGGCCGCGATTTTCGGATCAAGCTGGCGAAGGGAACCGGCAGCCGCGTTTCTGGGATTGGCAAACAGGGGCTTCCCCTCCTCTTCCTGCCGGGCGTTCAGCTTATCAAAGCTCTTTTTTGGCATATATACCTCGCCCCGGACGATCAGCCGGGATGGAGCATTTTCCAGTGTCATTGGGATGGAGCGGATGGTTTTCAGATTCTCTGTCACATCCTCACCCACCGCGCCATCGCCCCGGGTGGCACCCCGAACAAAACGGCCGTCCACATATTCCAGCGCCACGGACAGGCCGTCAATCTTCGGCTCCACGGAAAACGCGGTGTCCGGGTCAGCTTGCAGCGTCTTTTCCAGAAATTCATTCAGTTCTTCCATGGAAAACACATCCTGTAAGCTCATCAGTGGCACGGCGTGGGTCACCTTTTCAAAGCCGCTGACCGCCTGCCCACCCACCCGTTGCGTGGGAGAATCCGGCCGCAGAAGCTCCGGATGCGCTTTTTCCAGATCCTCCAGTTCCCGCAGGAGCCGGTCGTATTCAAAGTCGGGCATGGACGGATCGTCCAGCACATAATAGCGGTAATTGGCCTCTGTCAGAATCTTTGTCAGTTCTTCGGCTCTCTCTTTCGGACTCATGATTTCCCTCCGGTCTGTAAAAATGTTTGTGGAACGTCCCCGATGATGACGGTCTCCGCCACCACCACCTCACTGTTGACCGTGAAGCTGCTGGTTTGACCCAGAACCAGAACCGAAACGTCCACATTGACCTCCATAATCAACTGATGGAGTGTCTGATTGATTCCCGCCTCGGAAAAATGGCTTGCGAAATTGGCGTCGCTGTTTCGGATTGACAGAATGTGCACAGGGATGGCTGGGCCTTTCCCGGAAAAGAATTCGGGCAGAAACAGGCTTCCCAATGGAATCCCGATGTCCGAAGTGTCCAGCGCCAGAATTTCGTCGTTGATCAGATTGAGAATGTCGGTTTTCAGACGATTGATTTCCGTCATGTTGGTTTTCATGGCGGTGATGCGCCCGTCCAGATCCTTTTCAAAATACACGATACGGTCATAGGCAATGTTTCCTGCCGCGATCTGCTTGGCAATGGCATCGTTGGTCAGATCGGACGTCGTATTCTTTACCTGTGTTTCTGCCAGTTCCCGGATCACATTCCGAAAGCGGCTACGAAACAGACAAAACGCGGCGATCAAAATCAGAAGCAGCCAGAATAGCCGCCATAGCCACATCCGAATCCATCTGCCCATACCCATCCCCCCTGTGAAGGATATGTATGCAGCAAAGAAAGATTACAGCTTTTTCATATGTGCCGATGCGGTTTTGGCCATCAGCTTCTTTGTTCCGATATCGTCAAAGGCGATTTCCAACAGGGCATCGCCGCCCATCTTCATAACGGACAGCACCATGCCCCGGCCAAAGGCTGCGTGCATCACCATATCTCCCTTGTTCAGCTCCGGATAGGAAGCCTTCGGAGGCTGGGTGGTAAAGACGGAGCTTTCGCTTCGCTTGATCTGCTCTCTGCGGACGTTTTCCACCGCGCTGACTGGACGGCAGTAGCGCGCTCCACCGCTCCCGCCATACCCGGCTGTTTCCGCTCTGGGATGGTAACCGCCTTTATGAACCACGCATTCCTCCGGGATTTCGTTCAGGAACCGGGATTTCAACGCGGCATTGGTGCGGCCGTAGAGCATACGCTGCCGGGCGTAGCTGATGGTCAGGGTTTCCTTTGCACGGGTAATAGCGACATAGCACAGCCGCCGTTCTTCCTCCATTTCCTCCTGATCACCGATGGCGCGCATTCCGGGGAACAGCCCATCCTCGAAGCCCACCAGAAACACATGGGGAAATTCCAGACCCTTGGCCGAGTGCATGGTCATCATGACCACCGCGTCATCCCCTTCGTTGTAGGTTTCCAGGTCGGTGTACAGGGCGATTTCCTCCAGAAATCCGGCCAGCGTGGGATTTTCCGCGTTTTCCACGTAGGAATTGATGCTGGATTTCAGTTCGCGCACGTTTTCCAGCTTGGTCTTGTTCTCCTCCGTGGGCTTTGCCATCAGCATATCCGCGTAACCTGTACGCTGCAGCACTTCATCATAGAATTCAGGCAGGCTGATACCGGATTCCAGCAGCTCAGCCAATCCTTCAATGAGGGCGGAAAACTGCATCAGCTTCATGGCGGGCTTTTCAAGCGGGGCATAGGAATAAGGATCGGAAACAATGCTGTAGAGCGGTTTTCCTTCTGCCTGTGCCAGCCGCTCCGCCGTTTCGATGGTTTTCATGCCCAACCCCCGGGGCGGATTGTTGATAATCCGTTTCAGGCGAAGATCATCCGCCCGGTTATGGATGACGCACAGGTAGCTGAGCATATCCTTGATTTCCGCCCGGTCGAAGAACCGCATACCGCCAATGACCCGGTACGGAATACCGTTGCGCTTCAGGGCATATTCGAGGGCGTTGGACTGGGCGTTTGTCCGGTAAAGAATGGCATAATCCCTGAAACCTTTCCCCTTGGAGCCGGCAATAATCTGGCCGGCCACAAAGTTGCCCTCGGCACCTTCGTCATAGGCTTCATAAACGGTGATGGGTGTTCCCTCCCCGTTGGCCGTCCAGAGGCGCTTGCCCTTGCGCCCGATGTTGTGGGAAATCACCGCGTTGGCCGCGTTCAAAATGGCCTGGGTGGATCGGTAATTCTGCTCCAGCCGGATCACCCGGCTGCCGGGGTACTGCTTTTCAAAGCTGAGGATGTTTTCGATGGTCGCGCCCCGGAATCGGTAGATGCTCTGGTCATCGTCACCCACCACGCAGATGTTCTCATGTCCGCCGGCAAGCAGGGCGGTCAGAAGGTACTGTACATGGTTGGTGTCCTGATATTCGTCCACCAGAACATAGCGGAATTTTCGCTGGTAATACTGCCGTACCTCCTCATACTCCTGCAGCAGCCGCACGGTGACGCAGATAATGTCGTCGAAATCCAGCGCGTCGTTTTCCTTCAGCCGCGTCTGGTATTTCAGATAGGCACGGGCGATGTGCTGAACGCGCAGATCGTTGGATGCTTCCCCTCTGGCCAGCAGTTCCTCGGGCGTGGTCAGCTGATCCTTCTCCCTGCTGATGGCGTTCAGTACCATTCTGGCCGGGAATGTTTTCTCATCCAGGCCCATGTCCTTGATGATCTCCTTCATCACCCGCTCGGAATCGGAGGCATCATAGATGGTAAAGCTCCTGGAATATCCCATCCGCTCGATCTCCCGCCGGAGAATCCGGCAGCAGGCAGCGTGAAAGGTCATGGCCCAGATATCCTGCGCCGCCTGGCCGAGGAGAACGGAAAGCCGTTCCTTCAGCTCGTTGGCCGCCTTGTTTGTGAAGGTGATGGCAATGACGCTCCATGGCGCGGCGGGACGCAGCGCACACAAAGAATCCGCCCGCATCCGGTCGGATTCCGAAGGCTGGCCTGACAGGGATTCCAGAAATTCCACGTCCGATTCCTGAACGGTTTCAGGAATTTCATGGCTTTCCGATGCGCAGCCAAAGCGCATCAAATTGGCAATCCGGTTGATCAGAACCGTGGTTTTTCCGCTGCCGGCGCCCGCCAGCAGCAGAAGCGGGCCGTCTGTTGTCAGAACGGCCTCCCGCTGCATTTCATTCAGATTGGAAAATTGAGAAGCGATATACTGCCGCCGGGCGGTCAGAAACCGCGTTTGATAAGCTTCGTTCATCGGTTGCACCTGTTCAGATTAAGATGCTCCCATTTTACCGCATTTTTCTGTAAAGGTAAAGCCTAATTTTCGGCAAGAAGCTGACGCAGATGCTCCAGCGCCTTTTTTTCAATCCGCGATATCTGAACCTGGCTAACCTGGAGCACCCGTGCCGTTCTCTCCTGTGTCAAACCGTGGAAATAACGCAGGCGGATTACCAGAATCTCCCGCTCCGGCAGCCGGTTGATGGCCTGATTGAGGGCGATTTTCTCCACCATCTTCTCCTCCGATTCGGTATCGGTGAGAACATCCTCCAAGGAAAAACCTTCCTCCCCGGTTTCCCGTTGGATGGATTCCGTGGCGGCGGTGGCGGTTTCGGCCAAGGCGATTTCCTCCGGCGACAGGCCGGTCTGGCGCGAGATTTCCTGCACCGAGGGTTCCCGCCCCAGAGCGGATGTCAGGTGATTCCGGGCGGTTCGGATGGCCGCGGCCTGCTCCTTCAGTCCCCGCGACACCTTCACCGCGCCGTCGTCGCGCAGAAAGCGGCGGATCTCCCCGGCAATTTTCGGCACCGCGTAGGTGGAAAACTGGGTTCCATACGCCGGATCAAAGCCCTCCACCGCTTTCAGGAATCCCAGACAACCAAGTTGGTACAGGTCGTCCGCCTCCGTGCCCCGACCGAGAAAGCGCCGGGCGACCGCCCAGATCAGCCCGGTGTTTTCCGTGATCAGCGCTTCGGAGGCCTCCCGGCTGCCCGCCTGTGACTGGCGGATCAGTTCCTCTGTCCGGCTCATTGCCGCTGGCGGATTCTGCGCCGCATATGGACGGTTGTCCCCTTTCCCAGTTCTGAGCTGACCTCCAAGCTGGTCATGAAGCTCTCCATAATGGTAAAGCCCATTCCGCTCCGATCCGCGCCGCCGGTGGTATAGGCCGGCCGTCTGGCCAGCTCTAAATCCGGAATACCCACGCCCTTATCTTTGATGACAATATCCAGTACGTTGTCCTTCAGAATACGGCACCGCAGAGTGATCGTCCCCATGGAATTGGGATAGGCATGGACAATGCAGTTGGTGACCGCCTCGGAAACCGCCGTACGGATATCTCCCAGCTCATCCAGCGTGGGGTCCATCTGGGCCGCAAAACACGCAACCGCGCTGCGTGCAAAGGCCTCATTCGCTGATTTGCTCGGAAACTCCAGAATCATGTAGTTGTCGAATTTCATGATACCGCCTCCTTGATCTCCACCAGTTTATCAATCCCGGACGCCCGGAATACCCGCATGGGCTGGCTCCCAATTCCGGTCAGCACCAGCTTGCCCTCAATCTGGGTCATGTTCCGCAGGGCATTGATGACGACGGCAATGCCTGACGAATCCACAAAACTGACCTCGGAGAAGTCAAGCACGCACAACTGCGGGGTGTAAGCCTCAATTTTTGCGGCAATGGCCTGAATGTAGTTTTTGGCACAGTGATGGTCAATTTCACCGGTGAGCGCCACGGTCATCTTCCCATCCTCCTGAAAACTTGTGAAATGCATGGTTTCTTTCCTCCTTGTTTGTTTGCATGAAATCAGTATACAAACAGCAAATTACATTTGCAGTCGGATTTGGACGGCGGAAAAAAGAAAGCGGTGCAGGCCAATCAGGCCTGCACCGTTGTCAGAAATATGATCAGTTAGACCAGCTTTCGCATGGCAGCTTCGCTCTGCTCCAGCTGGGAAATCAAATCCCGGGCTTTCTGCGCCTTTTCCCGCTCGGCGGCAACCACGGCCTCCGGCGCGCGGGAGGTGAATTTTTCATTGCTGAGCTTGGCTTCCAGACTGGACAGGAACTTACGGTTCTTTTCCAGTTCCTTGGAAATCCGCTCCAGCTCTTTGGCCGCGTCCACCAACTGTCCCATGGGGATATACAGCTTGGCGTCGGCCGTGGTGCAGGTCACCATCCCGTCCAGATTCTCCGGCTCGGCAGTAAGCATGGTCACGGTATCCGCGTAGGCCAGACGCTGGATGAAGCCCTCGCCCTCTTCAAATACCTGCGGCACGGAAGTCAGCACGTACAGCGCCGCTTTCTTGGAGGGCGGTACGTTCATCTCAGTCCGGCGGGCACGAATCGCACGGATGGCGTTCATGACGGACTCCATGTGGCCTTCCTCCGTTCTGAAAGCCAAATCCTCCCGGTATTGTGGCCATTTGGCCACGATCAGCGCCTCTCCCTCATGGGGAATGGACTGCCAGATTTCCTCCGTGATGAACGGCATGAACGGGTGCAGCAGGCGCAGAATCTGATCCAGCACGTACACCAGAACCTGCAAAGCCGTCTGTTTGCGTCCGGCGTCCTCGGAGTAGAGCCTTGCCTTGGTCAGCTCGATATACCAGTCGCAGTAGGTATCCCAGATGAAGTCGTAGACCTTTTGGACGGCCACGCCCAGCTCGAACTTTTCCAGATTCTCCGTGACCTCGGCAATCAGGGTGTTCAGCTTGGACAGCACCCACTTATCGGCGATTTCCAGATGTTCCATGGGAGGCAGCTCATTTTTTGCGTTCTCACCCAGGTTCATCATCACATACCGGGAAGCGTTCCAGAGCTTGTTGGCAAAGTTACGCATGGCCTCGCATTTTTCTGTGTAGAACCGGGTGTCGTTTCCGGGAGAGTTTCCGGTGACCAGATTCATGCGCAGGGCATCGCAGCCGTACTTGTCGATCATTTCCAGCGGATCAATGCCGTTTCCCAGAGATTTGGACATTTTCCGCCCCAGATTGTCCCGCAC
>JALFLH010000026.1 GCA_022774865.1 Clostridiales bacterium | reverse complement strand
AATCAGAAGAACAACAATCAGCGGAATGTACGCACCCAGCGCAGAAGCGGCGATGCAGATTACGGTATAGCCAAAATGCTCCAGCAGCCATACCACACCGCAGAGAATGGTTGTGGTGAGGACGGCCTTGGAGAGCTGTTTTCCAACGATATTGGAGAAAAAGAAGGTGTAAATCGCACCGATGATGGGGTTCGTGATGGTCAAGGCCACGCTTAAAATCAGGTTTACCACGCTCAGCAGCAGCATGGCGGCGAGAATGCCAAGCAAGATCATGGGCGCGTATGTGGCCAGAATCCCAGGGAGAAACGCGTTGAAGGCCCATGTGACCAGATAATGGGCGCCAATGGCCAGCACCACGGTGAGAAAGCGGAGCAGATACCAGCTCACGATTTTCTTTCCCTTTGGCAGCAGCGTATCCAAAAGATTGACCAGAAAGGCCAGAATCACCATGGACAGCACCTGCGTGCAAAGCTGGGGGAGCTGGGCACCTGACAACGGAAAAAGGTGGAGACTGTTGCCCGAAAATGTCACGAAGGGCAGGGGAGACAGGAAGCGGCTCAGCTCATAGGGGTTAAATGTATAGATGACGATGGTCACCGCATAGATAAACAAAATGCCCATGGCAGAGGAAACGGCGTGATTCAGCCCGGAGCGCTTTCCCAGCGCGAACCGGCCAACCAGACCGATCAGGACTGTAGCAGCTGCAAAAAACAGAATGAATTTCAGCATGGAGAATAAATTCACTTCTGCCGGGAGAAACGCGGCCAGATCGGACAGTGTTGCTTGCATAGAATTCGTTCCTTTCCGATATAGATAAACAGCCGCCAGATTACCCAGCGGCTGTTCGTTTTTTGCTGTAAATCAATTACTTGATTTCGGCATCTGCGCCGGCTTCCTTCAGCTCGGCAACCAGCTTTTCGGCATCTTCCTTGGAGATGGCTTCCTTCAGAGTCTTGGGGCAGTTGTCGACCAGATCCTTGGCGTCCTTCAGGCCCAGACCGGTAGCGGCACGGACAACCTTGATGACACCCAGCTTGGAAGCGCCGGCGGACTTCAGAACGACGTCGAACTCGGTCTTTTCTTCCTCAACAGGAGCGGCGGCCACAGCGGGGCCGGCCACAGCGGCAGCGGCGGCGGAAACACCGAAAACTTCCTCCAGAGTGTGAACCAGCTCGGACAGCTCCAGAACGGTCAGACCCTTGACTTCCTCAACGAGAGCAGTGACTTTTTCACTAGCCATGGTAATAATCCTCCTAAATGTAAAATAGTGATGTGGTTGTTTGGTTTGTTACGAACAAATCAGGCTTCCGCGGGGGCTTCGGCAGCGGGAGCGCCGCCCTCCTTCTGCTCCCGGATCTGATCCAGGACGAAAGCCAGGCTGGAGATAGGAGCCAGGAAGGTACCCAGAACCTGAGCGACCAGAGCGTTCTTGCTGGGAAGCTCGCCGAATCCATTGAGCTGGTCGGCGGACAGGACGGAGCCTTCCACGACGCCACCCTTGATGGACAGGGTTTTGAGCTTGTTCTTCTTGACGAATTCGCATACGATGCGGGCAGGGGCGATGGGGTCGCCGGTGGTGGAAGCCATAGCGGTTGTACCGTTCAGAACCTCAGAGAAATCGTAGCCGGCATTCTTGGCCGCGAAATTGGTCAGGGTGTTCTTAACGACGGAGTACTCGACGCCTGCTTCACGGAACTGCTTACGCAGCTCGGTATCCTGATCGACAGTGATGCCCTTATAATCGACGAAAACCACGGAAGATGATTCCTTGATCTTGCCGGTGAGGGACTCCACAACTGCCTTTTTATTCTCAAGAACCTTAGCGTTGGGCATTATTTTCACCTCCGAAAAATAAAAAGTGTCTTCCTGCCAAAAGACAGAAAGACACGCGAATTCATTTTCAGCGCACCTCGGCAGGACTTACGCCTTGCGGCACCTGCTGTCTTTGGCAACTCACATATCTTATCACAGATTTGGTGGCTTGTCAAGCATTATTTTGCTGTTTTTTGAAACGGCGCAGCGGAAAAGCGCAATGATGGGTCTTTTATTCCGGACAATCCCGGTTTTGGAGCTGGAGGGAGAGTGATTCCGCAAAAACTGAAAAAGGAATCATGCACACCGGAAGTTGGTTTGTATGGCGGGATCACTCCCAATTGGTTTCACGCTGTCGGTTCACACAAGGAGAAGGCAAAACTTGACAGAGATTCCATCATTGGGTATACTTATCCTATCACTCCTTCCCGGACGGCATAGAACGGTATGGGCAATCCCCATCTGCTGTGATGTCGTCCGATCAGAAAAAACTCAGAAACGGAGGAAAATGAATGGACACAAAATACGAAGCGCTTTTTACACCCTGGAAAATTGGCAATGTGGAAATCAAAAACCGCATTGTCATGTGCCCTATGGGGGGCACGTCCCTGTTCGGTTGGATGGAGCTGACCGGATGTCATTTCGATCAGGAAGCGGCGCAGCTCTTTCTTGCGCGGGCAAAAAACAACGTGGGTTTGATTATCCCCGGCATTGCTCCTGTTCGGGATACCATTTGGGGGAAATGGCTTTGGCAGAATCCAAAAATGTTCGACGACCTGAAGGTTTTTATGGACGAGATTCATAAAACCGGAGCGAAGGTGTTCATTCAGTTGACAGCCGGTATGGGGCGGAGCTGGGCAATTCCAGACAATCTAGCCGCCATGCACAAGAATAAGGTGCTGCGCGCGTTGGTCAAGCCTGTCATTGACACCAGCCATGAGCTGGCCAGCCCCAGCGCGCTGCCCTGCCGCTGGGACCCGGAGATCATCTGCCCGGAAATGACCGTAGAGCAAATCCATGAGATTATTGACGCGTTTGCCAAGACTGCCAAGCTGTGCAAGGATGCCGGGGTGGACGGCGTGGAGGTTCACGCGGTGCACGAGGGGTACTTGCTTGACCAGTTTACCATGGCCTGGACAAACAAGCGTACCGACGAATACGGCGGCTCCTTTGAAAACCGCTTCCGGTTCCCGGTGGAGATTGTCAAAGCCATCAAATCGGTCTGCGACGAGGATTTTCCGGTGTCGCTGCGTTACTCCGTGGAGTCAAAGGTCAAGGATTTCTGCGTGGGCGCGGTGCCTGGCGAAGCCTATGTGGAAGCCGGGCGAAACATGGCCGAATCGGAAAAGGCGGCCCGGTATCTGCAGGACGCGGGCTACGATATGCTCAATTGCGACAATGGTACTTACGATTCCTGGTACTGGGCTCACCCGCCCATGTATATGCCCCAGAACTGTAATCTGGAGGATGTGGCCCACATCAAGAAATTCGTGGACATCCCAGTGGTCTGTGCCGGACGGATGGAACCGGATGTGGGCGCGAAGGCGGTCGCCGACGGTCTCATCGACGGTGTGGGTGTGGCCAGACAGTTTCTGGCGGACGGTGAATGGGTGACCAAGCTGGTCGAGGATCGGCTCGAGGACATCAAACCCTGCATCTGCTGCCACAACGGCTGCTTCAATTTCTGCCATTACAAGGGTCACGCCAACGATCAGGATCTGTCCGACTCCATGGGGCTGGCGCGCTGTGCCATCAACCCGGAGACCATGCAGTCTAAAAAGTACCATATTGTACCTGCGAAAAAAGTGAAGCATATTGCCGTCATAGGCGGCGGCATCGGCGGTATGGAGTCCGCGCTGCTGCTGGCCAAGCGGGGGCACAAGGTGAAACTGTACGAAAAATCCGGAGAACTGGGCGGCGTGTTCCTGGCAGCGGCAGCGCCCTCCTTCAAGGAGAAGGATCGGGATCTGATCGCCTGGTACAGGCGGGAGTTGACCAAATATCCCATCGAGGTGAAGCTGAATACCGAGGTGACGGATTTGGCATCCCTGGGTGCCGATGAGGTGGTGGTCGCCACCGGCGCAAAAGCCAATCGGCTGCCGGTTCCCGGCGGCGAGAAGGGCATTCAGGCAGTGGACTTTCTGCGCGGCCGCAGGGAAGTGGGGGAAAATGTCACGATCATCGGCGGCGGCCTCACCGGCTGCGAAATCGCCTATGAGCTGTTTTTGCAGGGTAAGCACCCCACCATTGTGGAGATGAAAGACGATTTGATCGCCGTGAAGGGCGTCTGCCTTGCCAACTCCAGCTACCTGCGGGACTTCTTCAATGCGTACAAGGTGCCTGTCTATCTGGAAACCGGATTGCGGGAAATCAAGGATGGCTCCGTGGTTGTGGCGGGAAAGAACGGCAAGACCTTCGAGATTGCCTCCGATTCCGTTATTCTGTCCGTAGGCTACAAGCCCGCACCCATCGCAGAGAAATCCAAACACGTGCACATCGTTGGCGATGCCAGCAAGGTCGGAAATCTGCGCACAGTGATCTGGCAGGCTTGGGACGTATGCATGAAGCTGTAATGTGCGAAAAGGAGATACATATGAATCTGACACCTGAACAGCAGGCCATTCTGGATGGCGCCAAGGGCGAGACCATGGCCAAGGTCATGAAAACGCTGGTAATGTACGGCGACGCCTTCGGCGCGGAAAAAATGGTGCCTGTTACCTCCGAATATAACCATCTCGTGACTTCTTTCGGTCTGAAGATGATGAGGCCGGTTTTTGAATTGATGCAGCAGCTCATTGACGCCGGGGCGGTTTCCGGCCAGAAATTCTCTGTGGATCCCCGTCCACTGGATCCCAATGTTCCGGCCAATTTCCTGCAAAAGCTGGTTTTTAACAAATTCATGTATTCCACACAGGATTATTATGAAGGCCAGCTCAAACAGTTGGGGCTGATGAATGAGGACGCGTTTACCTGTGCCTGCTATCTGGATCAGGTGGGCAACAGACCGCATCAGGGCGATGTGCTTAGCTGGGCGGAGTCCTCTGCCGTTGTGTACGCCAATTCCGTGCTGGGTGCGCGCTGCAACCGCAATTCGGGTATTATGGATATCATGGGTTCCATTGCCGGGTTTGTGCCTTATTTTGGCCTGCTGACCGATGAGGGACGGAAAGCCACCTGGATTGTAAAGGTGGAGACCTCCCAAAAGCCGGAGGCGCAGCTTCTGGGCTCCGCCATCGGTATGAAGGTTATGGAGGACGTTCCTTTTGTAACCGGTATGGAAAAATGGCTGGGTACGGAGCTGGATGAGGCAGCCTGCGCCTATCTGAAGGACTTCGGCGCGGCCACCGCCTCCAATGGCGCGGTGGGACTGTACCACATTGAAAACCTGACGCCCGAAGCGAAGGAGCAGGGCAGGGGACTCATTGCCGAAAACGCCAAAGTCTACGTCATTGACGACGCGGAGCTGGAGCGGATCAAGGCCGGATACCCTGTTATCTGGAAGAATCCGAACGCCAGGCCCAAGCTGTGTTTTGTAGGCTGCCCGCATCTTTCCATGCAGCAGCTGATGGACTGGACGGACCGGGTGGAAGCCGGACTGAAGGAAGCAGGAAAGTCCAGCGTGGCAATTCCCACCGTATTCACCACCGCGCCCGCTGTCAAAAAAGAATTTGATCAGACGGCTTATGCCAAACGGCTGCGGGATACCGGTGTCATTTTGAGCTGCATCTGCCCGCTGATGTATATGAATAACCCCCTCTGCGGCCCGATGCCGGTGATTACCTGCTCCAATAAGCTGCGAACCTACACATCCGCCCGGTATTATACCGAAGCCGAAATTCTTGAGAAGATCACGAAAGGAGCGTAAGACCATGAAAGAATTCAAAGGACGGGTTGTTGCTCCCGGTACTGTCACCGCTCCCGCGCTGGTCAGCCACGGCGGGTTGAACACATTGGCATCCTTCCAGAAGGCGCTGCAGTTCGGTGATAAGAAAGCCACCTGCGGCGATCAGAACAACCCCGACCTCTATGGCAAGGAGATGGTTGGCAAGGCGCTGTGCCTGCCGCAAACCATTGGCTCCACCACCGGCGGCATGGTTCTCTACTGCGCCTGCGCCATGCAGCGCCAGCCAGCTTGTCTGCTGTTTTCCAAGCCCATCGATTCGCTGGCCGCAGCGGGTTCCATTCTGGCATCGGTCTGGTGCCCGGAAGCGAGGATGCCCGTGGTGGACAATCTGGGTGAGGAGTTTCTGAATTACGTGAAAGATGGCATGGTCATCACGGTCAAAGAGGACGGCACGGTCTGCGTTGCGTGAGGGATCGTCCCATTTCCTGACAATTTGGAACTTGTTTATTTCTTACAAAATAATGCTTGCAAAACGGAAAAATAATGGTAATATATTATTATAGACCATGCTTGGAAGCTTGGATGAAGTGATTCTGAATTGGAAAAGGAGGGGGTAACCGATCTTGTGATCGCAGCGTTTACCGTAAATTGCCCCAGTAATCATCATTTTTGAAGAAAGTAGGTAGAAAAATGTTTGAAAAGGTTTTTAAACTGTCTCAACACCAGACAAATGTGAAAACCGAAGTCATGGCGGGTATTACCACTTTCATGACGATGGCCTATATTCTGGCCGTTAACCCCAGTATCCTTTCTGCTGCCGGTATGGACCCCACTGCTGTACTTCTGGCGACTGCATTGGCATCCTTTATTGGCACCGCCGCCATGGCGCTGATGGCAAATCTGCCTTTTGCGCTGTCCGCCGGTATGGGTCTGAACGCTTATCTCGCTTATACCGTGGTTTTGGGTATGGGCTATAGCTGGCAGGTTGCCCTGCTGGCCGTATTTGTGGAAGGCATCATCTTCATTGTCCTTTCTCTGACTAATGTACGGGAAGCCATCTTTAACGCCATTCCCCTGCCGCTGAAGCGGGGTGTCAGCGTGGGCATCGGTCTGTTCATCGCTTTCATCGGACTGCAGAACTCCGGCCTGTGCGTAGGCGGCGCAACGCTGGTGGAGCTGGTCGATTTCAGACAGAACTTCAATTCCACCGGTATTAGCGCCCTGCTGTGTCTGGTGGGTCTGTTCATCACAGCCGCCCTGTACATCAAGAAGGTAAAAGGATCCATCCTGATCGGTATTCTGGCAACCTGGATTCTGGGTATGCTCTGCCAGTTGGTGGGTCTGTACGTTCCCAATCCTGAGTTGAAATGCTACAGCCTGTACCCCACCATGGCAATGACCGATTTCTCCAAGCTGGGCGCAACCTTCGGTCAGTGCTTCAAGGTTAGCTTTGCCGATGTCAGCCCTCTGAACTTCATCATCGTGGTGTTCTCCTTCCTGTTTGTTGATATCTTCGATACGCTGGGCACCCTGATCGGTGTTTCCACTAAGGCAAAAATGCTGGATGAGAACGGCCGCCTGCCCGGAATCAAGCCCGCTCTGCTGGCTGATGCCATTGGCACCACCGCCGGCGCCGTTCTGGGCACTTCCACCGTCACCACCTTCGTCGAGTCCGCTTCCGGTGTCGCCGCCGGTGGTCGCACCGGCCTGACCGCTCTGGTCACCGGTCTGCTGTTTCTGGTGAGTATGCTGTTCGCGCCCATTTTCACTGCGATTCCGTCCTTTGCCACTGCACCGGCCCTGATTATGGTGGGCTTCCTGATGTTCAGCGGCATCTCCGAACTGAAGTTCAAAGAGGACAATCTGACCGACACCATTCCCGCATATCTTGCCATTATTGCGATGCCTTTGTTCTACAGCATTTCGGAAGGTATCAGCATCGGCATCATTTCCTATGTGGTACTGAACCTGGTCGCCGGCAAGGGCAAGAAGGTCACTCCGCTGATGTATGTTTTGGCCGTCCTGTTCATCCTCAAGTACATCTTCCTGTAAGCTTGTTCGCATTTCAAAATCCCGGGACTATCGTCCCGGGATTATACATGATAAAAATGGCGTGCCGCTTTTGCGGCACGCCAAAACCATATTCGCTTACAGCTCGCAGTTGCCGACGGTACGGGGGAAGGGGAGAACATCCCGGATGTTGCCCATGCCAGTCAGATACATGACGCAGCGCTCAAAGCCCAGGCCAAAGCCGGCGTGGCGGGCGGAGCCGTACTTACGAAGATCCAGATAGAAGTCGTAATCTGCCGCGTTCATGCCCAACTCCTCAATGCGGTTTTTCAGAACCTCGTAGTTGTCCTCACGCTGAGATCCGCCGATGATTTCACCGATGCCGGGAACCAGACAGTCCATGGCGGCGACGGTCTTGCCGTCCGGGTTCTGCTTCATGTAGAATGCCTTGATTTCCTTGGGGTAATCGGTGACAAACACCGGGCGCTGGAATACCTGCTCGGTCAGGTAACGCTCGTGCTCGGTCTGCAGGTCGCTGCCCCAGTGGACGGGATACTCGAACTGGTCGTTATGCTTCTCCAAAATTTCAATGGCTTCCGTATAAGTGACCCGGCCAAAGTCGGAGTTCAGCACATGGTTCAGGCGATCCAGCAGCCCCTTGTCCACAAATTCATTGAAAAACTTCATTTCCTCAGGGGCGCGTTCCAGCACATAGGAGATGACGTACTTCAGCATATCCTCAGCCAGACGCATATCGTCTTGCAGGTCGGCAAAGGCAATTTCTGGTTCAATCATCCAGAATTCGGCGGCATGACGGGTCGTGTTGGAATTTTCCGCCCGGAAGGTGGGGCCGAAGGTGTAGATATTGCGGAAGGCCATGGCAAAGGTTTCGCCATTGAGCTGGCCGGAGACGGTCAGATTGGTGGGCTTGCCATAGAAATCCTTGGAGTAATCCACGGTGCCGTCCTCGTTCTTTGGCACATTGTTCAGATCCAACGTTGTGACCTGAAACATTTCACCTGCACCCTCACAGTCGGAACCGGTAATCAGAGGCGTATGCACATAGATAAAATCCCGATCCTGGAAGAACTGGTGAATGGCCATGGCAGCCAGACTGCGGACGCGGAACACGGCCTGGAAAGTGTTGGTGCGGGGGCGGAGATGGGGAATTGTACGCAGAAACTCCATGGAGTGCCGTTTGGGCTGCAGGGGATAATCACTGGTGGAGGAGCCTTCCACGGTAATAGACTGTGCCTGAATCTCAAAGGGCTGCTTGGAGTCCGGAGTCAGCTCGACGGTGCCGCATACAATCAGCGCGGCGCCGATATTGATCTTGGAAATCTCCTGAAAATTATTCATGGTATCATTATATACAACCTGAACGGGGTTGAAATAAGTACCGTCATTTAGCATAATGAAGCCAAACTGTTTGCTGCCGCGGCGGTTTCGCACCCAGCCGCCCACCGATACGGTTTGACCGGCATATTGATCGGTGTTTTTGTAGAGTTCGCGTACAGAAATGAGATCCATATTCTTTTCCTCTTTCCTTGCTGAAATATAGGCTAAGTATACGCCAAAATGGTGGAATTTACAAGAGCAAATCAAAAATTATCTAAAAAATATACAAAACACTCCCATCCGGTGGAGATGTCGGATGGGAGTAAGGACAGTTAGATTTTGGAGGAGGCAACGCTTTTTCGAACCAGTGCCCGGTGGAGTCTGGCTTGCGCCAGCTTCAGTTCCGTATCCGAGGCATCCTTGCGCTGCAAAACTGCTTCTGCACGGTGCTGGGACGCTTCGGCGCGTGCGGTATCGAT
The DNA here is from genome assembly GCA_022774865.1 of Clostridiales bacterium. Taxonomy (GTDB): domain Bacteria; phylum Bacillota; class Clostridia; order Oscillospirales; family Oscillospiraceae; genus Faecousia. The sequence continues at coordinate 15,995 of JALFLH010000026.1, read as the reverse complement.
GGATTCCGCCCATTCAAAGGTGGTAGGAACCAGCGTCACATTGCCGTTTACCACCGAGATCATGCCGCCGATACAGGCGGCATAACGCCGTTTGCCGCCGGTCATGACCGTGGCGCGCCCCATACCAAGTGGCGCGACGCAATTGATGTGACCTGCCAGAATGCCGAGATCGCCGGAGGTGGAGCGGACAACCACTTCTTCAGCCTGCCCATCAAAGATCAGACCGTCAGGAGTAACGATTTTCAGCGGGAAGCTGGTCATGACGTTCACCCCTTCTTGTAGGCTTCGACCACTTCGTCGATGGTGCCCTTGAACAGGAAGTAGGATTCGGGAATATCGTCGTGCTTGCCCTCAATGATTTCCTTAAAGCCGCGGATGGTCTCCTTCAGCGGGACGTACTTGCCCTGATAGCCGGTAAACTGCTCGGCCACGTGGAAGGGCTGGGACAGGAAACGCTGCACCTTGCGGGCGCGGTTGACGGTCAGTTTGTCCTCTTCACTCAGTTCGTCCATGCCCATGATGGCGATAATGTCCTGCAGCTCCTTGTACCGCTGCAGAATCCGCTGGACGGAACGGGCGACTTCATAATGCTCCTGACCCAGAATTTCCGGGGTCAAAATACGGGAGGAGGAATTCAGCGGGTCAACAGCGGGATAGATACCCAGACTGGCGATTCCGCGATCCAGCGCGGTGGTTGCATCCAGATGAGCAAAGGTGGTGGCGGGGGCGGGGTCGGTGTAGTCGTCAGCAGGGACGTAGACCGCCTGAACGGAGGTAATGGAGCCATTCTTGGTGGAGGTGATGCGCTCCTGCAGGGCGCCCATTTCCGTCGCCAGCGTGGGCTGATAGCCGACGGCGGAGGGCATACGGCCAAGCAAGGCGGATACTTCGGAACCGGCCTGGGTAAAACGGAAGATGTTGTCGATGAACAGCAGCACGTCCTGATGCTTCACATCCCGGAAGTACTCGGCCATGGTCAGGCCGGACAGGCCGACCCGCATACGGGCTCCGGGAGGCTCATTCATCTGACCAAAGACCATGGCGGTCTTTTTGATGACACCGGACTCGGTCATTTCGTTGTACAGGTCATTGCCCTCACGGGTACGCTCGCCGACGCCGGTGAACACGGAATAACCGTTGTGGGCGGTGGCGATGTTGTAAATCAGCTCCTGAATCAGAACGGTCTTGCCTACACCGGCGCCGCCGAACAGACCGATCTTGCCGCCCTTGGCATAGGGGCAGATCAGATCGACGACTTTGATGCCGGTTTCCAGAATTTCTGTGGCAGGCTGCTGCTCCTCATAGGAGGGAGCAGGACGGTGGATGGGCCACTTTTCGGTGGCTTCCACAGGCCCGGCCTCGTCGATGGGCTGTCCCAGCAGGTTAAAGACACGGCCGAGACAGGCTTCACCCACGGGAACGCTGATGGGCCCGCCCGTATCGACTGCCTCGACGCCACGCTGCAGGCCGTCCGTGGAGGACATGGCAATGCAGCGAACCACGTTGTCGCCGATATGCTGGGCGACTTCCGCGACGATGGTGGCATCGCCGTTTTTGATTTCGATGGCGGACAGCAGCTCTGGCAGGCAGTCGTCCGCAAAACGAATGTCCAGAACAGGACCCACAATCTGGATCACGGTTCCGATATGATTGGCCATTGGATTCAACTCCTTTGTTGTGAATAATCAGCTTCCGGCGACGATTTCCGTAATCTCCTGGGTGATGGCAGCCTGACGGGCCTGATTGAATTTCAGGCTCAGATCTGCAATCATATCCTCTGCATTGGAGGTTGCGGCATCCATGGCGGTGCGGCGGGCGGCCTGTTCGGCAGCGCGGCTCTCGCACAGAGCGCCATAAACAATGCCGCCCAGATACTCGGGCACAATGGCCTCAAATACTTCCGTGCTGTCCGGCTCATAGAGGATATCGCTGGCACCGGTGGGATGCGGCTGCTCCGCCGTGAGAGGAAGCAACTTCATGCAGGCGGGCGTCTGGGACAGCACGGAGACGAAGTTGGTATAGGCAACGTGGATTTCGTCAAATTCGCCGCTCAGGAAAGCGCGGCTGAGTTGCTTGGAAATGGAAAAACAGTCACCGATGGAGATATCGGCGGCTTCCGCGTAATTCTCACTTAGCATGGGAGTCCGGCGGGCGCGAAAATGATCCACAGCTTTCTTGCCAATGGGCAGAACGACGGCATCCTTTCCTTCCATTTCGGATTCAACCAGCTTAAGAATGTTGCTGTTATAGCCGCCGGCAAGTCCGCGGTCGCCGGCAATGACCAGATAGAGCGCTTTTTTGACCGGACGGGTCACCAGATAGGGAGAGGAGAAGTCCCGGTTTGTCGCAACAATCTGATCGATGGTGTTTTTGAGAATTTCAAAATAGGGGCGGGAATTCAGAACCTGAGCCTGTGCCCGGCGCAGCTTGGATGCAGCAACCATTTCCATGGCCTTTGTAATCTGCTTGGTTGATTCCATGCTGCGGATGCGGTTCTTGATTTCCTTGGTGGAAACGCCAGCCATGGTAGTCTCCCTCCCTTATTCGGGTTTTCTGAACTCGACCAGCAGTTCAGACAGAGCGGCTTTCAGACCTTCCTCTGTGTCCTTTTCCAGCTTGCCGGTGGAGCGGATGGCGGTCAGCACTTCCGGATGAACGTTGTCCATGTATTCGTACAGCCGCGCTTCGAATGCGGGGATTCTCTCCACATCAATGTCATTCAGGTAGCCCTGTGTCACGGCGTAGATAATGCAGACCTGATGCGCCACTTCTACGGGGGCGTTGTTTTTCTGCTTCAGAACGCCAACAATCCGTTCGCCCAGCGCCAGACGGGACTTGGTGTCCGCATCCAAATCGGAACCGAACTGAGCAAAGGACTGCAGTTCCCGGTACTGGGAGTACAGCAGCTTCAGAGAACCGGACACCTTTTTCATGGCCTTGATCTGGGCGTCGCCTCCAACACGGGAAACGGAGATGCCGGGGTTCACTGCGGGCATAATACCGGAATTAAACAGCTCCGATTCCAGGAAGATCTGGCCGTCGGTGATGGAAATGACGTTGGTGGGGATATAGGCGGAAACGTCGCCCGCCTGGGTTTCGATAATGGGCAGCGCGGTCAGGCTGCCGCCGCCTTTTTCATCGGACATCCGGGCCGCCCGCTCCAGCAGTCTGGAGTGGAGGTAGAACACGTCGCCGGGATAGGCTTCCCGTCCGGGGGGACGGCGGATCAGAAGGGAAATTGCACGGTAGGCAACGGCGTGCTTGCTCAGATCGTCATAGACAATCAACACATCCTTGCCCTGGTGCATGAAATGTTCGCCCATGGTGCAGCCGGCATAGGGGGCGATATACTGCATGGGCGCAAGCTCGGAGGCGGTTGCGGAGACCACAATGGTATAATCCATCGCCCCTTCGGCGGTGAGGTTATCCACAACCTGCGCGACGGTGGACCGTTTCTGACCGATGGCAACATAGATGCAGATCACATCCTTGCCCTTCTGGTTCAGAATGGTGTCTGTGGCAATGGTAGTTTTACCGGTCTGCCGGTCGCCGATGATCAGTTCGCGCTGGCCGCGGCCGATGGGTATCATGGAGTCGATGGCTTTGATGCCGGTTTGCAGCGGCGTATCCACGTGCTGACGCTCGATAATACCGGGGGCGGGCATTTCAATGGGGCGGAATGCCTCAGATTCGATGGCACCCTTGCCGTCGATGGGTTCGCCCAGCGCGTTGACCACGCGGCCAATCAGACCCTTGCCCACCGGCACGGAAACAACGCGGCCGGTACGCTTGACGGTGTCGCCCTCTTTGATGCCCTGATCGGTACCGAGGATGACAATGGAAACCGTGTCCTCCTCCAGATTTTGAGCCATGCCATAGGAGCCGTTGGGAAATTCCAACAGCTCGCCGGCCATACACTGATCCAGGCCGGAGGCCTTGGCTATGCCGTCGCCCACCAGAATGACCACGCCGGTTTCACTGGATTCCATCCGCTTCTCGTAATTCTTGATCTGACTGCGGATGATTTTGGTTATTTCTTCGGGTTTCAATTCCATACTGTCCCTGCTTTCTTATATCAGAGTACGGTGTCCTTCAGCAAGCCGCGAATCGCTTCCAGATGATGGGACACGGTGTCATCCAGACGCTTGCCATCGTAATCCAGGCGGACGCCGCCCAGACACGTGGGATCAACCCGGTTGCGGAGTTTGATTTGCCTGCCGGTAATCCGGGCGAGCCTGCCGGTAAGTTTTTCCGCCTGCGCGTCGCTCAGCGGGAAAGCGGTGATGGCGGTAACGGGCAGAATGCCGTTGTCCAGATTATAGTGTTCTTCGAAAGCCTTGCAGCAGTCGGAGAAATGCTTCATATAACCCTTTTCGGTGAGTATTTTCAGAAAATTCAGCACATAGATGTGCACCTTTCCACGGAAGCTGCCGTCCACGATTGCGCAGCGTTCCTGCTTGGATAGGTTAGGGGAGGCAAGCAGGCGGATAAAATCCGGCTCCTGATGGAAGCTCTCCTGCAGAACGTTCAGTTCAGCAAGAATCTGTTCCGTCAACTGCTCCTCCAGCGCCAGCGTATACAGCGCTTCACCGTAAACACTGCCAATCTGGGTCATACGTGATCACCCAAATTGTCGATGAAGCGGTCAATCAGATCCTTCTGATCCGCTTCATTCAGTTCCCGGCCGACAACCTTCCCGGCGATGGCCATGGCAAGATCGGAGATCTCGTCCTTGGCGTCGTTGATGGCCTTTTTCTTTTCCAGCGCGATGTCGGCGGAAGCCTTGTCCATAATGGCGGCAGCGTCGGCATTGGCCTTACGAAGAATCTCTTCCTCTCTGGCCTGGCCGCGGCTGACTGCTTCTTTGACAATGCGCTCGCTGGTCTGTTGGGCGGCGGTGAGCTTCTGCTGGTATTCGCCACGCATAGCCTCGGCCTGCTTCTTTGCGTCGCCGGCTGCCTGATACATACCGTCGATTTCATCCTGCCGGTCTTTGATGATTTTCATCACCGGCTTGAACAGAAATTTCTTCGCCACAAAGAAAATGGCCAGCGTATTGAGCAGCACGAACAGCGCAGTCCAGAAGTTGACGCCCAGTAATTCTTCAAATCCTTCCAAATGTGTCGCTCCTTTCTGATGGGGATGAGAAAGGGGATTACAGCGCGAACAGAATCAGGAAAGCGATCAGCAGAGAGTAGATACCGGTGGTTTCCGCGATGGCGCAGCCCATGATCATGGTGCTGCGGAGCGTGCCTGCGGCTTCTGGCTGACGGGCCATGCCGTCCAGCGCGTGGGCGACGGCAGTACCTTCGCCGACACCGGGGCCGATGGCGCCGATACCCATACACAGACCTGCACCGATTGCCTTACCGGCGATTGCGATTGCACTAGCTAATTCCATAAAAAGTTCCTCCTAAAGTAGATATTTATATATATTTTTTATGGTTGACGGGATTAGTTGTCTGCCTGAGAATCCGCGGGAGGCGGGCAGGCATTGGAGATATAGACCATGCTCAGCAGGCTGAATACATAGGCCTGTACAAAGCCGGAGAACAGATCAAAATAGCATGACAGCACAGCCGGAATACCAAAGGCCAGCACGGGCACGCCGGACAGAATTCCGGTGGCCTGCAACAGGCCGAACAAGCCCAGAACCCCGCTGACAATGCCAAAGACCAGGGCGGTTTTCCTGCCTTTTTTCCTCCAAAGGAAGAACAGGCCAACGCCCAGAACCAGCATGATCACGGACACGGCCCAGCCGCTTGCGGTAATCAGACTCAGAATCAGGCTGGAAACCATGGACAGCGCCAGATAGAGGATGCTCGTAATCACGCCGCCGCCGGCCACGTTGCCAAAATGACGGAAGGCCATGGACACGGGCTGGGCAATTTCCGAGATAATATTCATCGGAGTCATGACCACAATCGGCTCTGTAAAGCCCTTCAGCCAGCCGAGAAATCCGTTGTGCCTGATGGAGTTGTACCAGATGATGGCGGTGACCATCAGCGCCCACACCAGCGTACAGCTCAGATCGGCGGTTGAGGAGCGGAGAAAACCGGTCATGCCGATCAGGGAACCGCAGATGCTGCTCAGGAAAATGGTGCCGATGAAGGGTGTCCAGTGGGCGTTGTGCGCGCCCATGGTTTCGACTACCATGTTGTTCAGCATCGTGACGCCCTTTTCCACCAGCACCTGAACACCGCCGGGACGCTTTTTCAGATTCCGCCCCAGAAGTACGCTGGCAGTGCACAAAATAATGGCTACCAGCAGCGAGGAGACGGTGGTCTGGGTGATGTCAATGCCGCCAAAAATCGGAATGTTAAAGTAGATGTATGGGCCGGTGACATTCACGTTCATGAGTTCTTTTCACCTTTCTTTTTGAGGAATTCGGAAACGGTCAGAATGGGCCGGGTAAAGACCAGCGGGATAACCAGCGCAAAGAGATTGAATATCTTGGTCAGCGCGCACAGAACCAGCACGAGAAACAGCCCGATGAGTCGACCGATATAGGACAACTGAATCAGCGCCTGACCGCCTTTGACATTCTGCTTTTCAGCCTTGTCGGCGGCGCAGTCCGCACTCAGCGCCATCAGGAAAAAGTTAGCAGCAGCCAGCAGCGCACCCACGACGGCGCCCAGAAGCACAGAACGGTCAAAATGGCCTGCCAGTGCGAAAATGCCCACCATTACGGCCGACAGAAAGATTTCTCCGGCCAGTACCACCAGCGTCTGCGAAAAAACCAGTTTGCGGGATTCCATGATTACCTCCCCGTTTCAGTGATGGTCGTTGAAGCTGACCGGCGGCGGATCGTTGTCGTCCCGATGCTTTCCCATGCGCTCCATGGCTTTGATGGACTGGCGGAAGCCGTCAATGGCGCACAAAAGTCCCACACCGATGCCAACAAACAGCACCCAGATGCCAAGACCAAATTTGCCCCGCAGCCAGACGGCCAGCAGCGTAAAGCCCGCCAGCGGAAAAACAACGGAAAAGCCAAGCTGTGTCAGCCAGACCAATAAATTGATATCCTTCATAAAATGCTCCAAACCGGGCGCAGCTTTCACCCTTCATTTTATTATACCTTATTTTGCGATCAGATTCAATAAAAATTTGTAAATTCAAGATTTGTTTTTTCGGAATGCGTTCATTCCCGATTTGCAGAAAACAGGAAAAGGGGCTTTTCATTTTCCGTCCGATATTGTACAATGAAAAAGAATACTGACCGGATACCGGCGTGAAAGCGGAGCGGAGAGAAATTGAACGAACAGGAATTGGAAATTATTCAGGGCGTGATCAGCGCTGTGGTATATCAGAATTATGATAACGGCTATGCTGTGCTCCGGCTGGGTGTGGGGGGCGGACAGGCCGTCACCGTGGTGGGAACCATCCCGCTGCCGGCGGTGGGCGAGCGGCTGATGGTCACGGGCAAATGGAGCAGCCACGCCAGCTACGGCCGTCAGTTTGAGGCGGAATTTCTGGAACGGCTCATGCCGGGCTCCAGCGCGGAAATTCTCAGCTATCTTTCCAGCCGGATCATCAAGGGAATCGGGCCAAAAATGGCTGCCCGGATTGTGGAGCAGTTCGGGGATGAGACACTGGCCGTCATGGAGCGGGAGCCGCTGCGCCTGGCGGAGGTGCCGGGGATTTCCCGGGAAAAGGCCAAAGCCATCGGTGAGGAATTCCGCCTGCGGGTGGGAATGCGGCAGCTCATGGAGTTTTTTACCCTGCACCATCTTCCGGCGGAACTGGCCGTGCGAACCTATAAGGTGTATGGGGAGCAGACGGTGGAGCTGCTCTACGACGATCCCTATCTTTTGATGGATGACGGATTGGATGCCCCCTTCGGGGCGGTGGATCGGTTTGCCATCGAGCTTGGCGTGGCGGCGGATGACCCCCGGCGGGTGGAAGCGGGGATTCTGTTTGAACTGCGCTATAACCTGTCGGCGGGACACAGCTTCCTGCCCGAGGACAAGCTGGAGGCCGCAACGGCACAGCTTCTGAACGTGGAGACGGATACGGTTGTCAAAGCCGTGACGCGGCTGATCGAGGGAGAGCGGCTGGTACGGGATGGCCTTGCGGGAATTACGGTGGATTATCTGCCGGAGCTGCACGAGGCGGAGACCTACTGCGCCCGGCGGCTGCTCAGCTTCGCCGGACAGCATTTCCCGGCGCCAAAGGGTCTGGACGCCCTGCTGCACTCGGTGCAGCAGGAGAGTGGAATCGCCTATTCCGCGCAGCAGTTGGATGCCATCCGGGAGGCGGCCGGCTGCGGGGTGCTTCTGATTACCGGCGGGCCGGGCACCGGCAAAACCACGATTCTGAACGGGATTCTCTCCCTGTTTGGCCAGATGCAGCTTCATTGCCTGCTGGCGGCGCCCACAGGGCGGGCAGCCAAGCGGCTTACTGAGGTAACGGGGGAAGAGGCTTCCACCATTCACCGCCTGCTGGAGGCTGGCATTGACCCCAATACGGGTAAAATGCTGTTCGCCCGGGATGAGGACAATCCCCTGAAAGCGGACGCGGTGATAATCGATGAAATGTCCATGGTGGATGTGCAGCTTCTGTACCATCTGATGCGTGCCATTCCCGCGGGAAAGCGGCTGATTCTGGTGGGCGACCCCGATCAGCTCCCACCGGTTGGCCCCGGCTTTCCTTTCGGAGATATGCTTCGAAGCGGTGTGCTTCCGGCGGTACGGCTGACGGAGGTGTTCCGGCAGGCACAGGAGAGTCTGATTGTCATGAACGCGCACCGGGTCAACAAAGGTCAGATGCCGGATCTGAAAACGGTGAACAGTGATTTCTTTTTCCTGCGGCGGCAGTCGGAGGAGAACGTGAAGCAGACCATCCGGGATCTGGTGACCACCCGGCTGCCGAACAAAATGGGAATCCCATCCGACCAGATTCAGGTGCTCACCCCCACCCGCAAAGGCGGTGTGGGTACCTGGAGCCTGAACGGAATCCTGCAGGCCGCACTGAATCCGCCTGCGCCGGAGAAGAAGGAACGCCGTGTGGGGGAGTTTACCTTCCGGGAAGGCGACCGGGTGATGCAGACCAGAAATAATTATGACATTCTGTGGAAAAAGACCGACGGGAGCGCTGTGGGTACGGGGATCTTCAACGGCGATATCGGCTCCATTGTCAAAATCGACCCCCAGATGGAGACGGTGACAATCATATTTGACGACAGGGAAGCGGATTACGATTTCACCCAGCTCAATGAGCTGGAACCGGCCTACGCCATGACCGTTCACAAGAGTCAGGGCAGCGAATACCGGGCGGTGATTCTGGCGGCGTGGAGCGGTTCGCCCTATCTGCTCAGCCGCAGTGTGCTCTACACCGCCATTACCCGGGCGCGGGAGCTGCTGATTATTGTGGGCAGGGAAGAGGTTGTCGCGGCTATGACGGAGAATGCGAAAAGAAACCGCCGCTATTCGGGGCTGAAGCTGCGGCTGCAGGGGAAAACATCATGATTGCCGAGGCGGTATGGAACCTCCTGTTTCCGCCCAAGTGCATTCTCTGCGGCAGGGTGCTGGAAAAAGAGGAATTGGATTTGTGCCGTAGCTGCCGGGCGGAGGCGCCCGTCTGTCCGCAGAGCGGGGGAAAGCTGTCTTTCCTTGACAGTTGGACCGCGGTCTGGTATTATGAAGGAAACGTCAGAAACAGTCTGCTTCGCTACAAGTTCCACCGGGCAAGGCAGTATGCCGCAGGATACGGCAGGCTGCTTGCCATGCGGCTGCTGACACAATATCCCGATGGGTTTGACCTGTTGACCTGGGTGCCGGTGAGCCGGCTTCGGAAATTCACCAGGGGCTACGATCAGGTGGAACTTCTGGCCCGGGCGGTGGGGGCTGAATTGGGAATGGAGCCGGTGGCGGCGCTGCGCAAGATTCACCACAATCGCCCGCAGTCCGGCATCACGGGTCAGGCGGAGCGCCGGGCCAATGTGCTGGGCGTATACCGGGTCGTCAGCCCGGAAACGGTGCAGGGAAAGCGGATTCTGCTTCTTGACGATATCATTACCACCGGCGCAACCGCCGGTGAGTGCGCCCGTGTGCTTCTGACCGCCGGCGCGAAGGAAATCCATTGCGGGTGTGTTGCCGCCGCCCGCCATCATAAATGAAATGCCAAGCAGGTGATAAGGATATGTCTATTTTTTCTTCCAATGATCTGGGCGTCGATCTGGGCACGGCCAACGTCCTGATTTATGCAGAGGGCAAGGGTCTGGTGGTTCGGGAACCCTCCGTGGTTGCCGTTGACCGGAATACCGGAAAAATCCTTCAGGTGGGCGCGGCCGCCCGGAATATGCTGAACCGCACCCCCGGCAATGTGGTGGCCATGCGGCCGCTGCGGGACGGAATCATCTCCGACTACGAAATGACCGTGAAGCTGCTGCAGTCCCTGTTCAAAACCGCGACCCAGTCCACAGTCTTTACACCCAAGCCCCGGGTGGTCATCAGCGTCCCCAGCGGCGTGACGGAGGTGGAGGAGCGGAGCGTGATCAACGCTGCCATTGAGGCTGGCGCACGCCGGGTTTTCCTGATTGAAGAGCCGCTGGCAGCGGCCATGGGCGCGGGACTGGACATTAAGGGCGCCAAGGGGCACATGGTGGTGGATATCGGCGCCGGCACCACGGACATTGCCGTTCTGAGCATGAACGGTGTGGCGGTATCCTCCTCACTGAAAATCGCAGGTGACCACATGGACGAGCTGATAACCCGTTATGTCCGGCGGCAGCATGGCATTGCCATCGGCCAGGTGACGGCGGAAAATGTGAAAATCCAGATCGGCCGGGTTTTTGCCGGCGGAGACGAAGTGAGTATGAATGTCAAGGGACGGGATGTGAAAACCGGTATGCCCAGAGTGGCGACGCTGATGTCTTCTGAGATTCTGGCCGTACTGAGCCGTCCTGCCCGTCAAATTGCGGACGAGGTGCTTTCCGTGCTGGATCAGACCAGCCCGGAGCTGGTCAGCGATATCTCGGAGAACGGAATCACGCTGACCGGCGGGTGCAGCCAGCTTTACGGATTTGACGCGTTGCTCATGGAGCGAACCGGCATTCCCTGCACGCTGGCAGATGACCCGGAATGCTGCACGGCCTACGGCTGCGGCAAGAGTCTGGCGTGGATCAACCATATGCAGGAAGGCCCGATCAATATTGCCCGCAAACGCATGATGCGCAGCGGAATGTAAATTCAGCAAGCCGCCGGTGAAACTCCCACCGGCGGCTTGCTTTTCTGTGATCCGGACTTACCCTGCGGAATCAGTTTCCGCAGGTGGTGTATTCACAGCGGTCATCTTCCTGACACCGTCCGGGCTTGTCGCAGCCGCTGGGCGCGAACTGTGCGGCTGGGAACGGAATCCGGGAGAACATTTCGCAGGGGTCCTCGGCGGTGCAGCCCGGACTGTCGCAGCATTCCTTGGTGGGGATGGAGTAGTCCAGCACTGGCACAATCAACTGCGCGTCCCGCTCCAGCCGGACGATGGAGAACTGCCCCAGCGTGACAAACAGGCGCCGCCGGTCTCCGCCCAGCACCAGCTCATCGTCGAACATACTCCGAATGGCCGCCGGAATCTGCACGGCGGTCTGCTCTTTGCATTCGCATACATCCCGCACCTTGGAGCCAAGCACCATGGGATCCAGCACCTCTACCACGGCGGTGGGGCGGTTGGTATGGATTCTTGTGATGCCGTCCGGCTCGCCGATGCGGGTATCGCTGCGGAAAATGTGCGCCCGGCTGTCCTCGCCGCAGAGAATGGCCCGTTTGGTGAACACCGCCAGCCCGTACAACGGCGCGGGGTGAATGGCTCCCGTCATCGCGTCTGCCAGAATCTGATAATAGAAGGTTACGTCGATGCAGTAGTGGTTGCGGTCAAAGGCCACCGGCTCCACGTCAATATAGGTATAGAGCAGCTCGGCACAGCGGACTCTGGCACCGGCAGCGGTATCCAGAACGCATTGGGAACCTTTCGTTAAGTAAACACGAAGATCTTCAATACAATCCTTGTCGCGGCAGGAGTCCGTGATTTTGCGGGTGTGGATGGACATGGCTTGATTCAGATCGCCCGGATCACAGCGCAGGGTGTCCGTACATGGGTCAGACATATTGATACCTCCCGTTGGATGATGGGATAAGCAGGATGCTTACAGGACAGTTTATGCATACAGGCGCGGGAGGTGTCAAAGGAAATGACCGGGCAGCCGCTTTTGCGGCTGCCCGGCGTGGATGAAGCATATCTTCAGGAAAAGCGGTAGATGGTTTCACTGTGGTAATGCGTGCCTGCTTTGGTAATGGGCTGGAGCCATTGGGGATGATGGAGCGCGTCAGGATAAAACTGGGTTTCCAGGGCAACGCCGGCGCGCTTTCCGTAATGAATGCCGCCCTTACCGGTTTCGTTCAGGTAATTACCCGAATAAAACTGAATGCCCGGGCAGTCGGTGTAAACCGCCATCGTACGTCCGGACTGGGGATCAGAAAGGATGGCGCAGGGATTGCAGAACACCTCAAAATTGTGATCGTAGCCGCCCTGCAGATGCAGCGGTTCGTAGTCCGCGCCGATGTCCTGCCCGATGGGCTTGGGCGTGCGGAAATCAAAGGGCGTTCCGTCCACGCGGCGCAGTTCACCGGTCGGAATGCTCTGGGCATCATCGGGGTTGAAAAATCTGCCCGGAATCGTTAGAATCTGATTCATCGCCGCATCCGGTTTCTCCTGACCGGCAAGATTGAAATAGCTGTGGTTTGTCAGGTTAAATACGGTATCCCGGTCGGCATCGGCATCGTAGACAATGTGCAGCCCGCCCAGACTGTCCAGAACGTAGGTGACTTCAATCACCGCATTGCCGGGAAATCCCTGATCTCCGCTGGGGCTGCACAGGCGGAATCTGACGGCGTTCTCTGTGTGAAAAACCGTTTCCCAGAGCCGCAGGTGGAAGCAGTCCGGGCCGCTGTGAAGATTATTGACACCCTCGTTGGGAGTCAGCCGGACAGCCCGGCCGTTCAGGCAGAAGGCAGCGCCCTTTACGCGGTTGGCGTTCCGGCCTACAACCGCGCCCAGAAATGCGCCGTTTGAAGTGCGGTAGCCGTTGGCATCGTCGTAGCCCAGAACCACGTCGCTCAGCGCGCCGTCTTTGTCGGGAACCAGCACGGAAACCAGATGGGCGCCGTAGTCGGATACCTTTGCGGTAAGCTGCCCGCAGGAAATGGTGTACAGATGGGTTTGACGGCCATCGGGCAACCGGCCGAAGTTTTCGTTGATCATGGCGTCTCCTTTCATTTTTGCGGGAAAAAGGAATTTTATGGAAGATCGTTTCTTCCAGAGGATTATACTATATTCCGTTTCTTTTTTCAAACCTTTCTTTCGTCCGAAGCTGGTTTTTCATAACTTACGGTGACGGAATACCTGACCGTCAGAGAATAGAATTCGGCAACTTTTTTGCGCTGATGAAAATTGATTCCATATTTTGTGTCCGCCACTTGACAAAACCACAATATGTAGTATAATAGGTCGTGCAAAAGAACTGGCCCCCTATGGAGAAAAGGAGAGCGACCCAATGAAAATCATCAAGAGAAACGGCGCGGAAGTCGTTTTTGACATCACGAAGATAGAGATGGCCGTCACCAAGGCCAACAATGCGGTTGACGAAAAAGTTCGCATGACACCGCTGCAGATCAAGCGGATTTCCGAAAGTGTCCGGGTTGCCTGCGAGGAGATGGGTCACAGCCCCTCCGTCGAGGAAATTCAGGATCTGGTGGAGAAGTCCATCATGGCGCATGGCGCGTTCGAGGTGGCCAAGGAGTATATTACCTACCGCTATACCCGCAGCCTGATGCGCCAGTCCAACACCACCGACGACCGGATTCTGAGTCTGATTGAGTGCAACAATGAAGAGGTCAAGCAGGAGAACGCCAACAAGAATCCCACCATCAACGCGGTGCAGCGGGACTACATGGCTGGCGAGGTGTCCAAGGATATTACCCGCCGCATTCTGCTTCCCCCGGAGGTGGTGGAGGCTCACGAGGCAGGTATTATCCACTTCCATGATGCGGATTACTACGCCCAGCATATGCACAACTGTGATTTGATCAATCTGGATGATATGCTGCAGAACGGCACGGTGATCTCCGGAACGCTCATTGAAAAGCCTCATTCATTCTCCACCGCCTGCAACATTGCCACCCAGATTATCGCACAGGTAGCCTCCAACCAGTACGGCGGCCAGTCCATCAGCCTGACCCATCTGGCTCCCTTTGTCCAGATCAGCCGGGAGAAGATCCGTAAGACCGTGGAAAAGGAAATGGCCACCTTCGGCGTCACCGCCGACAGCGATACCGTCTCCAAGGTCGTAGAGGATCGTTTACGCGACGAGGTACGCCGGGGCGTGCAGACCATCCAGTATCAGGTTGTCACCCTGATGACCACCAATGGACAGGCTCCCTTCATCACCGTGTTCATGTACCTGAATGAGGCCAAGGACGAGCAGGAAAAGAAAGACCTGGCCATGATCATCGAAGAAACGCTGCGCCAGCGCTACGAAGGCGTGAAAAACGAGAAGGGCGTGTGGATCACCCCCGCTTTCCCCAAGCTGATCTATGTGCTGGAGGATGACAACATTACGGAGGATTCTCCTTACTGGTATCTGACCCGTCTGGCTGCCGAATGTACGGCCAAACGGATGGTTCCCGACTATATCAGCGAGAAGAAAATGCGGGAGTACAAGCTCTCCAAGGGCGAAGCCCCGGGTCACGGCGATGTTTACACCTGCATGGGCTGCCGCAGCTTCCTGACGCCTGACCGCTCCGGCAACGGCTGGGACAACATCGCAAACGCCGGGAACTACGAGCCGGGCAAGCCCAAGTATTACGGCCGGTTCAATCAGGGTGTGGTCACCATCAATCTGGTGGACGTGGCACTGTCCTCCGAACGGGATATGGACAAGTTCTGGCAGATTTTCGAGGAGCGGCTGGAGCTGTGCCACCGGGCGCTGCGGTGCCGCCACGAACGGCTGAAGGGCACCCTGTCCGACGCCGCCCCCATTCTGTGGCAGTATGGCGCTCTGGCCCGGCTGCCCAAGGGTGAACCCATCGACAAGCTGCTCTACGGCGGATACTCCACCATCTCCCTGGGCTATGCCGGCCTTTATGAGTGCGTCAAGTACATGACCGGAAAATCCCATACCGACGAGGAGGCCAAGCCCTTCGCCCTGTCCGTGATGCAGAAGATGAACGACAAGTGTCTGGAGTGGAAAACGGCGGAGAATATCGACTACTCTCTTTATGGCACACCGCTGGAGTCCACCACGTACAAGTTCGCCAAGTGCCTGCAGAAGCGCTTCGGCATCATCCCGGGCATTACGGATAAGAGCTATATCACCAATTCTTATCACGTTCATGTGGCGGAACCCATCGATGCCTTTACCAAGCTGGCCTTTGAAGCGGAGTTCCAGCAGTTGTCCCCCGGCGGCGCCATCTCCTATGTGGAGGTGCCCAATATGCAGCAGAACATTGATGCCGTGCTGGAGGTCATGAAGTTCATCTACGACAACATCATGTACGCGGAGCTGAACACCAAGTCCGATTACTGCCAGTGCTGCGGTTATGACGGTGAGATCGAGATCCGGGAGGATGACGGTAAGCTGGTCTGGGTATGCCCCCAGTGCGGCAACACCGACCAGAGCAAAATGAATGTGGCCCGTCGAACCTGCGGCTATATCGGTACTCAGTTCTGGAACCAGGGCAGAACCCAAGAGATCAAAGACCGGGTGTTGCACCTGTAAAACACAAATTGTTATTGAAATAAGACAATTGTTCCTGAAATAAACAAACAATTCAGGCAACTGCCAACACAAATTGTTCTTAATACCCTAAATTCCACAAGAATTATCACATACATTCTCTTCAGGAATGGGCAGGTCAAGAGCTTCAAAAATGGAACGCTGGAGTTTCGTAAGAGGATTCATCAAAGACGGCTTTGCGTTGGGGGTTATGGAAACGCAGCGTATT
>JALFLH010000028.1 GCA_022774865.1 Clostridiales bacterium | reverse complement strand
GATCTGCGAGTAAAGTGACATCCCCACTACCATACCTTTCTCTCCTTGCTCCTAGAGTTGCCTCTATTCTACAAGGAATGTGATGTTAGTGGTAAACTTTTTCAGTGTCACTGTGGTCAAGTATTAGAGTAGCATTTACACCCTTTTTCGACACCGATTTCTTTTTTTATTTCCTGTAAAACGGCCATAAACTGGTTTTGAAGATTGGTCAGGTCAGCCTGATAAGCAGGGGTACTGTTCAGAGAGATGGTTTGCGCTGCCTGATAGGTGGCTTCTTTCGCTTTGGGCTGTTCTTTCCCGGTAGCTAACAGCATATTGGCAACCGTCTGATACATCTGGTTCTGCGCTGCGAAACCGGAGGCGAGGGTATCATCAAAGTACAGGGCAATCATGTTGGTGAGCTTGGCAAAGCGCCGGTTTTCCAGCAGACGGCTTACTACCTGCGGATTGGTTCTGCCGGTATAAAGGTTCCGTGCCGCTTCTGCGGATAACCCTAATTCGGACAGGTCATAGTTTTTCCTGTCAGGGACATCGGTTATGCAAAGAAGAAAATCCGTAGAAACATTGAAAAAGCGGGCAATTGAAATCATCTGCTCAAGACTGAGCGTGTCCTTTGTGCCGTTAATAAACCGGCTGATCGTACTTTCAGCAACACCGATTTGAGCTGCAAGCTTTGCCTGCGTGGTCTTGTGCTCTTTTATCAAATCCTGCAAGCGCTGCTGCGGTGTGCTGGGAAGATACCGCTGCTCCATATCCAATCCCCCTCTCAGTTTTTCTTGATGTATTTTCCACTTTTAATACGGGCGTCTTTTGGCTTTTCCGCATTCTCCGGGATAATCCAGCGGCTTCCGGCCCGCTGTGCTCCGGGAATGCGTTTTTCGTTGCAGAGAACGCCAACACGCCGGGGAGACAGTCCCCATTTCTCTGCAACTTCAAAGGTAGAAAGATATCTCATGGTTTATTTTGTCCTTTCCTGATTCTAAGTCAATTATATTCTATAACAGGAATAATATCAATATATCTTTGTGAGCATCTGCCGCTCTGAGGTCTTGCAGTTTTGCAAGATTTCGGGGCGGCTTTTTTATTTCTTGCAGGACTGACATATTTTTGGGCTTGCCTCCTTTTTCTCCGTACATTGAGGTGACAGGGAAAGCCTGTACGAAAATTCAAGGAGGAAAAACACATGAGTATCTATGAAATCGTCAAGGCAAACGTGACCGTCCGGCAGGCTGCCGAACACTATGGAGTGAAGGTGCAGCGGAATGGAATGTGCTGCTGTCCGTTCCACAATGACCGTCACCCCAGCATGAAGCTGAATGAGGATTACTTCTACTGCTTCGGCTGCGGGGCACACGGTGATGTGATCGAGTTCACCGCCCGCCTATTTGGCCTGAGCAGTTTGCAGGCGGCAAAGAAGCTGGCGTATGACTTCGGGATTGACCCGGACAAGCCGCCGGTGGCTGTTGCCCTGAAGAAACCGAAATACCCGTTGGCAAAGGCATTTCAGAAAGATGAGATGCACTGTCAGCGGGTATTGTGCGATTATCTGCATCTGCTGGAGGACTGGAAGGAGCGATATGCTCCCTCCAGCCCGGAGGATGAATGGGATGACCGCTTTGTGGAAGCCTGCCAGATGCTGGATCGTGTGGAGTATCTGGTGGATGTACTGACCTTTGAAGATTTGAAGGTCAGGGTAAAAACGGTGGATATGATGAAGCAGAACGGAACCATAGACAGGCTGGAAGAACGTCTGAACAGGATGAAAAAGGAGGAACAGGCACATGGCAAAGAGTGGAAAATGGACTGATCCCAATCTGCCGGTCTGGTTTGATGGGACAAATATCAATGAGGCGGTTTTCTGTGATGAATTTCTGAGTAACCACAAAATTATCTATTCCAACCGGGCATTTTTCACGCCGGATGGGAGAGTAACTGATGATCTGCCGCTACGGGGAGAAATCTTTGAGCGGTTGAAATGTTGCGCTGTGAACAACATTCCCCGAAAGGTCAGCAACATTCTGGAGGTTATGAAGCTGGCGGCACAGGTGGATGATTTCCCTCCTCTTCTGGACCGGATTCATCTGTCCAACGGCACGCTGATGCTGGATGGCAGCTTTATTTCCGGAAAACCGGAGATTGTGCGGAGCCGGCTGCCGGTCGCCTTTAACCCGGATGCACCAAAGCCGGAGCGATGGCTTTCTTTTCTGGATGGGCTTCTGTATCCGGAGGACATTGTTACCTTGCAGGAGTTCATCGGCTACTGCCTGATTCCCTGCAATAAGGGACAGCGCATGATGGTCATTAAGGGAAACGGCGGCGAGGGCAAGTCCCAGATCGGCGCTGTATTGGGAGCGATGTTCGGCAGCAACATGAAAGACGGCAGCATAGGAAAGATATCGGAGAACCGGTTTGCCCGTGCGGATTTGGAGCATATCCTCCTTTGCGTGGATGATGATATGCGGATGGAAGCCCTTCGGCAGACCAACTATGTCAAATCCATCGTCACCGCACAGGGCAAAATGGATCTGGAGCGCAAAGGGAAACAGAGTTACCAAGGGTGGATGTTTGCACGGCTGCTGGCATTCAGCAATGGAGATTTGCAGGCTCTCTATGACCGGAGTGACGGATTTTACCGGCGGCAGCTGGTTCTGACAACAAAGGAAAAGCCCGTGGATCGGGTGGATGATCCTGACCTCGCTGAGAAGATGAAAACCGAGGTGGAGGGCATTTTCCTCTGGGCCTTTGAGGGATTGCAGCGGCTTGTGGGCAACAACTTCAAATTCACGGAAAGCCAGCGCACCAGAGAAAACCGGGAGGCTGTCAAGCGGGACAGCAACAACGTGTATGACTTTTTGGAATCCGATGGCTATATCCGTTTGAAGGCGGATATGTCCATCAGCTCCAAGGAATTGTATGCCATCTACCGGATGTGGTGCGATGAAAACAACCTGATCCCGCTGAAAAGCCGAAGCTTCAGCGATTCTGTGATTGCCTGCCAGAGCAAATACAATCTGGAACACTGTAACACGGTCACGAATGCTGCCGGACGGCGGGTATGGGGATTCATGGGAATTGAAGCTGTGGCAAGACCCCATATCAATGAGTTTTCCGATGCTTCGGAATGTACGTACGTACCGGAGGACTGGCGAAATTGATGCCAGCCTCTTTTGGGTACGTATGTACGCAGCGATTTACCCGAAAACACCACGTATATGGAAACAAACGGCTACAGGAGGAGATTCTATGAAGTCAAATAGTGGAATGAAGGCTCAGTATGCGATTCTCCGCTTTGCAAAGTATAAGGGACCGGAGATTGGCAATATCGAAGCTCACAATGAACGAACCAAAGAGAAGTATGCCAGCAATCCCGATGTAGACACCAACCGGAGTAAGAATAATTTCTACCTCATTCAGCCCAGCCGGAAATACCGGGCGGAGGCAGAGCGGCAAATCGCAGCCGCTGGATGCCGCACCCGCAAGGACAGCGTCCGGGTGGTGGAGGCATTGGTCACAGCCAGTCCGGAGTTTTTCCATGGCAGGAAACGATCAGAAATCCGGGCGTTTTTCGAAGATGCGCTTGCTTTCATCGAGGAGCATCAAGCAAAAGAAACAATCATATCAGCCGTGGTGCATATGGACGAGAAAACGCCTCATATGCACCTTTCTTTTGTCCCGCTGACCGAGGACAAGCGGCTCAGCGCCAAGGATATTGTTGGCAACAAGAAAAAGCTGACATGGTGGCAGGATGAGTTTTGGAAACACATGGTCAAAAAGTACCCCGACTTGGAGCGTGGCGAGAGTGCCAGTCAGACGGGGCGTGACCACATCCCGCCCAGGGTATTCAAGGAAATGACCCGGCTGACCAAACAGAAGGAAAAACTGGAGGGACTTCTGGAGGGCATCGGCCCCTTCAATGCAAAAAGCAGGGCTGCGGAGATTGGCAAGCTGCTGGATGGCTATATTCCTGCGGTGGAAAAGATGCAGACTCTGCTGACGAAATACAACGTGGCCTTTACGCAAACAACGGCTGAAAACAAGCGGCTGAAGAAGAAAAACAGCCAGCTGGCAGAGTCTCTGGAGGCGGCACAGGAGAAAAGCGTGCTGAAAAAATTGCAGGACAACCAGCTCCGCAGAGATTATGAGGCGGCAATCAGCACATTGGAGCGTATCCCCCCGGAAGTACTGGACTGGTACACGCAGGGCGATCACCCGAGAAAGGAGCGGCCTGTTGAAGAAGTATTATGAGAATGCAAAGGACAATGCGGCATTTGACCGATGTATTGATGTAATGGCAAAGCTGATGCAGCGATACGGGCCGCAGGTGCTGGAACAGCAGGAAACGAAAACCTGCAAGGAAGAAACACCGCAGCATTTTGAAAAGGCTGCATAAATCATATTATTTACACGTTGCGTATTTATTGGGGCTATGCTATAATAAATACGCAACGTGTGTTTTTTTTGTTTATGGAGAGAGAAAAATGGATTGCAGAAGCAAAATCAAGGAACTGCGGGAAAGCACCGGTATGAACCGTAAAGAGTTCTGTCAATATTTCCAGATTCCATACCGGACGGTCACAGAATGGGAGTTGGATAACCGTCATGCGCCGGAGTATGTGCTCCGTCTTTTGGAATATTATATCCGCAATGAGGGTCTGATGAAGAAACCGTTGTCGGAAGAAGGCCAGATTGATCCTGTTTTGGAAGGGGGCGACATCCATGAAAAAGAAACGGACTAAATGTTATCTGTATACAAGAGTATCTACTTCCATGCAGGTGGATGGCTACAGTCTGGATGCCCAGCGGGACAAGCTGCGGAAGTATGCGGAATATGAGGATATGGTCGTTGCCGGGGAATATTCTGATGAAGGTTTTTCCGGAAAAAATATCCAGGGTCGGCTGGAATTCCAGCGAATGCTGAACGATATCCAGGAAGGAAAAGACGATGTTGATTATGTACTGGTGTTCAAGCTGTCCCGATTTGGCAGAAATGCTGCCGATGTTCTGAACTCCTTGCAGTTGATGCAGGATTTCGGTGTTAATCTGATCTGTGTGGAGGATGGCATTGACAGCTCCAAGGATTCCGGCAAGCTGATGATCTCCGTCCTCTCTGCCGTTGCGGAGATCGAACGAGAGAATATCCGCACCCAGACCATGGCAGGACGGGAACAGAAAGCCCGTGAGGGCAAATGGAACGGCGGGTTTGCCCCCTATGGATACCGGCTGGAAAACGGACAGTTACTGATTGCCGAGGACGAAGCGGAAGTGATCCGTGTCATTTATGACCGCTATATTCATACCAATGACGGCGTTGCCGGTGTAGCAAAATATCTGAACAGTCATGGTTATGTGAAGAAACTCCGCCAGAACAACACCATTCCGGGCTTTTCCAGAGATTTTGTGAAAGATGTGCTGGACAACCCCATTTATATTGGAAAAATCGCATACGGCAGACGCAGAACGGAAAAGAAGCTGGGAACACGAAACGAGATGCACGTGGTGGAGCAGTCTGAGTTCCCTATTTATGAGGGGCAGCACGAAGCGATTATTTCCGAGGAAGATTGGAACCTCGCACAGGAAAAGCGGCGGGCAAATTCCTACCGTCGGGAGAAGGTCAATGATCCCAATCATGCGCATATTCTGTCCGGCATTTTGAAATGCCCCTGCTGCAGGAAAAGCATGTATGGGAATATTGCCAAAGCACACAGCAAGGACAAAAAGACCCGGTATTACTATTACTGCAAGAACACTGTCACTCCGACTGGCCATGAGTGTACTTTCCGTGTCAATATTGAACAAACGGAACTGAATCAGATGGTGGCGAAAATCATCTCCGCTATGGTCAGAGATCCCCGATTTTCTGAGGCCATCAAAGAGAAAATTGGCACCGCTGTTGATACGGCAGATTTGGAAAAGCAGCTGGATACATTGCAGGCGCAGCTTCGCCAAGCGATGGGAACCAAATTACGGCTGGAGCGGCAGATGGACACGCTGGATGTGACTGATCCATATTATGACCGAAAAATTCTGGATTTGCAGCGTCGTTACGATGAACAGTATGGTAAAATAGAGGAAATCGAGATTCAGATGGAGGAAGTCCAGGGCCGGATCAGAACCATCCGGCAGGAGAAGATTTCCGGCGATAACATCTACCGGCTGTTGCTGGCGTTTGATGAAGTTTACCATTCCGCTACCGAGGCAGAGCAGAAAGAGTTCATGAAAGCCTTTATTGAACGCATAGAGCTGTTCCCGGAAAAGCAGAAGGACGGCAACTGGATCAGGAAGATTGTCTTTGCATTTCCTGTCCCTGTGAACGGCGAAGAAGTGAAAGAACTGCCCTTGGAAAATGAAACAATGCTCGAGAGGGTGGTTTTCTTTTTCTGCGGCTTGTCGCTGTTCATAATCAAACCTCCAGATAGCCGCACAGAACCTTCAGCGTGTTGAACACGCCGTCGATATGGCTGCGCTCATAGCCGTGGCTGGCGTAGACGCCCGCGCCGATCAGGCCGTGACGGATGTCCGCGCCGCCGCTCAGCGTGGCCTCCACATCCGAGCCGTAGTGGGGATACACGTCCACCGCGTAGTCCGCCTCCGTCTTTTGGGCCGCGTCAATCAATTTGCCGACCACCTCATAGCTGTAGGGGCCGCCGGAGTCCTTGGCGCAGATGCTCACCTGCTTTTCGGAGCAGCTCAGTCCCTCCCCCACGCAGCCCATGTCCACGGAGATGGCCTCCGTCACCCCGGCAGGCACTGACGCGCTGCCACCGTGACCCACTTCCTCGTACACTGTCACATGGACATAGACCTTCCGGCCCGGGACGATGGCATTGTCGTGCAGATATTTCGCAAATCCCAGCAGAATGCCCACGCTCAGCTTGTCATCCAGAAAACGACTCTTGAGATAACCGGAGGCGGTTCGGCGGGTGCGGGGATCGAAGCAGACAATATCACCCACCTCGATGCCCAGCTTACGGGTATCTTCCGCGCTGCGCACGTCCTCGTCCAGCACGACCTCCACGGTGTCCCAGCTACGCTTGGTATCGCCGTAGCCTCCATTGACGTGAACGGAGGCGTTCACAAGCTGCAGCGTTCCCTCATAGACGCTGCCGCTCCGGGGATAAACCCGGACGTTTTCAGTCTCCCCGTTTTCAGGACGCATCCCGCCCAGAGGAGTCAGGCGCAGGCGGCCATTGCCTTTGATTTCCGCAACCATACCGCCCAGGGTATCCGTGTGAGCCTCCAGCAGCAGGGCATTCTCCCCGTCCCGGCCGCCCAGATCCACCAGAACACCGCCCTTGACGGTCAGCCTCGCGTCAAAGCCCAGATTGGAAAAGGCGTCTTTGACCCATGCGGCGGCACGGGCGGCGAAACCGGAGGGGGAATCAATGGCCAGCAGGGTTTCCGCCTGATTCCAGGCATACTCCGCATAATCTCGATCAAGCATGGTATTGTCCTCCTAATAACATAAAATGCCAGACACCGGCCACTTCCCGCAGGAAGTAGTTGACCATCAGAACGGGGTTGGTGGTGCGGGCGGGGATGCCCACAAACTCCACCCCGCATTCTTCCGCGAAGAGGCTGGCCCGGTACAGATGGTATTCGCTGGACAGCACGCCGATTCTGGACGGGCGGCTGCCGGTTTTTTCTTCGATCAGGTCGAGGGAAAACCGGAGATTTTCCCAGGTAGAGGTGGCTTTTTCCTCCATCCAAATCCGGTCTTTCTCAATGCCCATGGCAGTCAGCCGGTCGAACATACATTGTGCCTCGGAAATGTGCTCGTCCTCCCCCTGCCCGCCGGTAACCACAGCTATGGTGTCCGGGTGGGCGGTAAGATAGGAAAAGGCGGCATCAATGCGGTTTTGCAGGGACAGCGACGGCCCGTCGGCGCGAACCTTGGCACCCAGCACCACCAGATAGAAAGCATCCTCCTCCGGGGAGCCGAAGCTGGCATGGATGATAATCCCCTCGGTAATTGCTGCCAGCAGCACGCCTGCACACAGGAAAACCGTAAAAACCAACATAAGCGTCCTTTCCAACACCGGATACTTCTTTCGAAGAAGCGGAACCAGCGTGTAAAACAGAACCACCCCCGCCAGACACAGGCACACCAGCGCCGAAAAGCTGTAGCCCACCATGCAGAATTTGAAAACAGCCGCCGCCATCACGAAAAGAAGGATAAGCAGCCATGCCGCGACCGCGCGCCGGTTGGCGGTTTTGATGGCCACCGTTCGTTCAGCGATGGATTTTTGATGCCATGGCTTGGGCGCGGGTTGGACGGGCATTTTCTTCGGCGCGGCCTTTTTCGCGGGAGCGGCTTTCTGCGTTTTCTTTTTGGCGGCGGATTTTGCCGGGTTTTTCTTTTTATCTGTTGCGCTCATAAAGGCCTCCTTGGCGGCGAGTCGCCAAATTGTAATTTGCAGGTCTGCCCCAAAGCCTTCCCCCCTGGGGGGAAGGTGCCCCAGTGCGCACACCGGGGTGGATGAGGGGACATTCGCAACTCAGGTGGAGCGTCTCGGAACCCCTCATCAGTCAGGCCTTCGGCCTGCCAGCTTCCCCCCAGGGGGGAAGCCATGGGCGCTGCGCGCCTGCGCAATAAACTGTATTTTTCGTGCTGCAGAATGAAGTCGGTAAACATATTATTATTCATTCTACCATATTCAGCCCCAGAAAACAAGCCGCCCGGGGTGACGGGAACGAGATTTCAATGAATATTAAGAAATCGGATCATGGATGAAAAAACTTTGTCCGCTCATAATGACTATCCCATGGCGCTGCTTGCGCATTTTGAGAAAAACGGCGGAATAATGGGGAAATAATCGGAGTATCCTTAATAAAAGCTTAATTTGCCATTTGAAAATAGCGGTGCTATGATGTCGATACAAATCCCGATAAGGAGGAAATCAAAATGAAAAAACTGTTCTTGCTGTTACTGATGCTCTGCATGTTACTGGCGGCCTGCCGCGCTTCTGCGGAAACGCCTGAGCCTTCCACGGCTCCGTCCCTGACGGAAGCTGCCCCCGCCGAAACCGATGGGGCCACGGCAGCACCCAACGTGCTCTTGCCGATGCCTGTCGCAATTGATTTGAATCATCTGGATAACTGCACTGTCCCGGTTTCACTGGAAAAAGGTGACGCTTATGTGGACGATGAAGGTATCATGCGGATGAAGGTGACGGTTTATACCAATGATCGGTACGACATGGTGGACATTGCACAGCTACAGGTGGGCGATACCATCGCCATCCATCAGCAGAACGTGCAGGTCACATCCATCGAGCAGGATGAATTCGGTGACATGCTGATCAACGGGGAGTATCGCCTTCGCTCGGACGACGGCGGTGTGTTCTACGAAGTCTGCGAAAATGACAGCCTGTACCTGTACGCCCTTGGAGAAGCCACGGTTCAGGTCTCGGAGGACTTCCAGTTTACCGACAGCTCCGATCTGGACGCAGGCGAGGTAACGTTCTATCCCGGTGATTTTCTGATTGAAGATGGGGGCATCCGCTATCCCTTCTCGCCCATTGATACCACGCTGGTCATTGAAAACGGCGTTGCCATTGCCATGAATCGAGTGTATACGCCCTAAAATACGAACAAGCCGCCTTTAGGCGGCTTGTTCGTTTTATCAGACTTCCTTGCTCTTGGTGGCAATTTCCATCAGGCACCTGGACATGAAAGCATCGGGGGTCATGGCGCCCAGGTCGTCGCCCTTGCGGGTACGGACGGAGACGGTGCCGTTTTCCATATCCCGGTCGCCCACCACCAGCATATAGGGAATCTTCTGCATCTGGGCTTCCCGGATCTTGTAGCCCAGCTTCTCGCTGCGGTAGTCTCCCTCGGCATGGATATTCACGGCGTTCAGTTTCTCCACCAGATTTCTGGCGTATTCGTGGGCCCGATCGGTGATGGGCAGCACCTTCACCTGCGTGGGCATCATCCACAGGGGCAGCGCGCCGGCGTACTTCTCAATCAGGTAGGCCAGCGTCCGCTCATAGCAGCCCAGGGACGTACGGTGGATGATATAGGGACGTTTCTTCTGACCGTCCACGTCGGTATACTCCATGCCGAACCGCTCGGCCAGCAGCATATCGATCTGAATGGTGACGATGGTGTCCTCTTTGCCAAAGACGTTCTTGTACTGAATGTCCAGCTTGGGGCCGTAGAAAGCCGCTTCGTCGATGCCGATGGTGTAATTCACGTGCAGATCGTCCAAAATCTGCTTCATGACTGCCTGCGCGGTCTCCCACTGCTCGGCGGTGCCCTCGTACTTGTTGTTGGGGTTCGCCGGGTCCCACTGGCTGAAGCGGAAGGTGCAGTCCTCCAGCATACCCACGGTGTCCAGGCAGTATTTGGCCAGCTCCAAACAGCCCTTGAATTCCTCCTCCAACTGCTCGGGGCGGAGAATCAGGTGGCCTTCGGAAATGGTAAACTGACGTACCCGGATGAGGCCGTGCATCTCGCCGGAGTCCTCGTTGCGGAACAGGGTGGAAGTCTCGCCCAGACGCATGGGCAGATCCCGGTAAGAACGGGCGCGGTTCAGGAATACCTGATACTGGAAGGGGCAGGTCATGGGACGCAGGGCATAGCACTCCTTGCTCTCATCGTGGGGATCGCCCAGCACGAACATCCCGTCCAGATAGTGATCCCAGTGGCCGGAGATTTTGTACAGGTCGGACTTGGCCATCAGAGGCGTCTTGGTCAGCAGATAGCCCCGCTTCTGCTCCTCATCCTCCACCCAACGCTGCAGGGTCTGGATGACCCGGGCGCCCTTGGGCAGCAGAATGGGCAGGCCCTGACCGATCACGTCCACGGTGGTAAAGAATTCCAGCTCCCGTCCCAGCTTGTTGTGATCCCGCTTCAGCGCTTCTTCCTGTTTTTTCAGGTACTCGTCCAGCTCGTCCTTGCTGGGGAAAGCAATACCGTAGATCCGCTGGAGCATTTTCCGCTTGGAGTCCCCCCGCCAGTAAGCGCCGCAGCACTGGGTCAGCTTAAAGCCGTTGTGCTTGACCCGGCCGGTGTGATCCAGATGGGGGCCGGCGCACAGGTCAGTGAACTCGCCCTGGGTGTAGAAGGAAATGACGGCGTCGGCGGGCAGATCCTCAATCAGCTCCACCTTGTATGGCTCGTTCTTCTCCCGCATATAGGCGATGGCCTCTTCACGGGGCTTTTCGCTGCGCGTAATGTGCAGCCGCTCCTTGCAGATCTTCTTCATCTCCGCTTCAATCTGTGCCAGATGATCCGGTGTGAAGGAGAAGGGTGCGTCAAAATCGTAGTACCAGCCCCCGTCAATGGCGGGGCCGATGGCAAGCTTTACCTCCGGCCACAGGCGCTTCACGGCCTGCGCCATAATGTGGGAGCAGGTATGCCAGTAGGTTTTCCGGTATTCCGGATTTTCAAAGGTGTACAGGTTTTCTTCAGACATGGTTTTTACCTCCTTTGGTTTGGGGAGAGGTATAAAAAATACCCACCCCCTGAAAAATCAGGGGTGGGATACAATCTTCTGATGTATTCCACGGTTCCACCCTGGTTGCGGCTGACGCCGCCACTCATTGACGCGCTAACGGGCGTGCCCGTCCCGGCATTTCCGCCGGGCGGCTCGGAAGTGGTATCGCCCCCGGCAGGGGTACAGGCGCCTTGCACCAAACGGCGCCCTCTCTGGGAATCTTTCCGGGTACGCATATCTTCGTCACAGCTTTTAATCAGTCCATATATAGCACAAATCCGGTCAAAAGTCAATCCCTTTCCGTCGAATTCTGCGGTGGGAAAAACTTGACTTTCACCCCCGTTTCCGCCATAATATGGGTATCGGGAAGGGGGGGAATTGAAGATGGCAGGCCGTTTCAGACAGATTTTTATCCCGGTGCTTCTGAGCCTCTCGCTGCTGTTGGCTATGGGATGCATCCCAATCGTAGGGTATGCCTCCGGCGATTACGCCTCCACTGCCGCGCCGGACACCGTGCCGGAACAGACTGCGCCCTGCGCGGAAGCGGCTGTCATGCTGGGGGGAAAAGCTTACGCGCCGGATACCGCATCGCTTTCGATCTGTAACCCCGATGCCGACGAGCTGTTTCAAAAGCTTTCCGGTTTTTCCGGTCTGAATACCGTCACGCTGACCGGCGATCTGCCCGCTGCCGACCGGCTTCTGGCGCTGAAGCAGGCCTATCCGGATATCTGCTTCGTGTGGGATTTTGATTTCTGCGGCGTTCCGGTGAATACGCTGACGGAATCTGTGGATTTATCCGGTATTCGGATGGCGGATACCCAAGCCTTGGAAGCCCTGCTGCCCTGCTTTTACCGGTTGGAAACCGTGGATATGAGCGGCTGCGGAATTTCCAACGAAGAAATGGACGCGCTGAACCGCCGCTGGCCGGATACCCGGTTTATTTGGGAAGTAATTGTGGGCGGTTTTCGCATTCGAACCGATGTCCAGTATTTCATGGCTTATCAGCTTCGCTATCCCTACTATACTTATCTTGACTATTCCAATCTGCGTTATTGCACGGAAATTACCACAATGGATTTCGGCCACTACAAAGTCAAGGATCTGTCTTTTGTGGAAAATATGCCCAATCTGCAATATCTGCTGCTGGGGGATACCCTGGTTCAGGATCTGACCCCCATTGGAACCTGCACCCGGCTTCGGTATCTGGAATTGTTTTATAATCCGATCTGCGATTTCTGGTCCCTGACCAATCTCTCAGAATTGGAGGATCTGAATTTGGGCTATACGCCCCGGTACCAGATTGAATCGCCGGACGATCCCTGGAACTATCAGCCGCTGCTGCAAATGACCTGGCTGGATCGCCTGTGGCTGCCGGGAACCGGGCTTTCCGCGGAAGAACAGGCGTTGCTGCAGGCGGCTCTGCCCGATACGCTGATTCTCTTTCAGTCCTCCTCCGGTTCTACCGATCAGGGTTGGCGTTACAGCCCAAACAGCTATCGGCAGCGGGACGCCATGGGGATGGATTATCTGCACGGATAGGATTCCGGCAAATTTATACAATTATTAAGAACTGACCGCCCCCATGCAGCTCCCCTTCACTTGACTATTCCTTCTGATTTTGAGATAATATTGAAAATAGAATTCTTTTCCCGGAGGCTGGATGCATGATGAGCAAGCGGAAACTAATCTGGATTGGCATCGCCGCAGTCCTTGTGATTGCAGCCGTTGCCGCAGCCGTTTGGGGATACCACAGCTACCAGGTCTACCACGCGACCTATCTGCGCATCGATGAAGTCGATTACCGCCGGGATTCCGAATCGCTGGATCTGTCCGGCCACCCGGTGCAGGAGCTGGAAAAGGTCAAGGAATTGACCAATCTGAAGCAGTTGGATCTGCGCGGCACGGGCATGACAACCGCCCAGTATGAGGAAATTCAGGCCGCGCTGCCCGGCTGTAGCATCACCTGGTCTGTCCCCTTTCAAAATCGCAGTCTGGACAACACACTGAAAATTCTTTCGCTGGATACCCTGTGTGAAGCGGACATCGCCATGCTGAAGTACTTCCCCCGCCTGACCCGGATCAACGCCGGACTGTGCCGGGACTATGACGCATTGTTTTCGCTGATGGCACAGCGGCCGGATCTGGACGTCTCCTACAGCATCACGCTGAGCGGCCAGAATTATTACAACAATACCCAGGTGCTTGTGGTGCGCAACCCCATTGTGGGCGAAATTCTTGAGAATCTTCCGTATCTTCCCAACGTTCGCAGGGTTTCTCTCACCGGAAAGCTCCCCGGCAACGAGACCATCGCGCTGCTGGTCGACGCCTTTCCCGAAATCACTTTTACCTGGGATTTCATGATTGCGGGTGTCCGCGTCAACACCGAGGATACGTTCATTGACCTGTCCGGGGTAACACTGCCGGATACGCAGGAGCTGGAGGACGCCCTGCCCTATCTTCCCCATCTGACGCAGGTGGATATGGTCGACTGCGGCATCCCCAACGAGGAGATGGACGCGCTGAACCAGCGCTACGAGAACATCAAATTCGTCTGGGCGGTCACCGTCAGCGGAAAAAAACTGCGCACCGACACCACCTATTTCATGCCCGCCAAATACCATCTGGGTATCGGACGGGACCTGTCCAATCTGAAATACTGCAAGGACATTGAGGTTCTGGATTTTGGACACTACCACATTGGAAACGTGGATTTTGTCCAGTATTTGCCCAATCTCAAATATCTGCTCCTGTGTGAAGCAAGTCTGACCGATCTGACCGCCATCGGAAACTGCAGTCAATTGGAATATCTGGAGCTGTTCATGGCGCCTACGGTTGACCTGTGGCCGCTGGCAAATCTGACCAATCTGCGCGACCTGAATCTCACCCGCGTCCCGTGGGATCGGGAGGAAGAAGATGTGAAGCCCTTTGGGGATATTACGCCTCTGCTGCAGATGACATGGCTGGACCGGCTCTGGGTTGCCCACTGCGACCTGACCGGCGCGCAGTCCAGCGCGCTGCGCAGCGCGCTGTGCAACACGGTTATCGTATTCGAATCGAAAGGGTGCACCACCAGTGGCTTCCGCTATACCCCCCGGTACTACCAGCAGCGGGACATTCTCGGAATGTACTATTCCCACAATTAACCCGGACAGTCCAAATCCGGTGCCGCCTGCCGGCGGCACCGGATTTTCATTTTGCGAGCTGGCGGTCATAGCCCATGGCAACGAGCCGGTGGAACGCGTCCCACGCTTCTGCCGGAATTCTTTGCGGAAGCTGGTAGCCCTTCTTCGCGTACAGATCCATCCGCTGGAAATCTCCGACAATGACCGAAATCGCTGCGTTTTCCGTGACTCCCTGCTTCCGCGCGTCGGTGAGGTATTGTTCAATGGTCACCTGCGGCGATGTAACAGAAAACCTCGCCTCCTGCCAGTACACCCCCATAGCCGCCGTGATGCGCCGCTCCATGAACGGCTGGTGTACCCCCAAAATCCTCCCATGGGGCAGCCCCCGCTCCTCCAGGAGCGCTCTGGTGAAGCGGATATTTTCGGCCGTATTGGTAGATTTATCCTCGATCAGGATATTGGCCTCCGGGACGCCGCATTCCGTCGCCACCCGGGCAAAGCGTACCGCCTCCGGCTCTGGCAACAGCCCCAGCGTATTTCGGCCCAGTCCGCCGGTAAATAGCACGTATGGCGCATATCCCGCTTGGTAAAGCTCCGCCGCCCTGCGGGCAATGTTGTCATTAAAATTGCCGAAACCCACAATGCAGTCCGCCTGTTCCGGCTTTTGGTGCATTCCCAGATAGTCCCACAAAATCTGCAATGGCGCCAGCGCCTGCCTGTTTTCCATTTTTCCGCCTCCGATTTGGTTTTCTCCATGATAACACAGCCGCTCCGGCTTCGCAACCGCTAAAGCGCACCCGGTCCCGGGCGACGAATGCGGTTAATCCTTACAATCCGATTGATTTTTATGATATATTTGCTATAATAAAGAAAAAGGAGATGATTTGATGCCTACAATATCTATGTTCCGAGGAATAAAGATTACAATGTACTGGGCAGATCATATGCCGCCACACTTTCATGCGACCTACGGCGGAGAAGAAGTGATTATCTCCATTCATGATTTGGAAGTGTTGGAAGGAACCTTCCCCAGCAAACAACTGAAGATGCTTCTTGGATGGGCGGCAATTCGACAGGATCAGCTTATGGATAACTGGGAGTTGGCCGTAAAGAAGCAGGAGCTGTTTGCGATTGAACCGCTGAGATAAACTGGTTTATCGCGATAGGATGTGAGGTTATGGGAAATAGCGTCGAGTTTTACCTTTCCAAAGGATACGATCAGAAAATGGCGGAGTATTTTGCCGCTGGGCGGAAACGGATAACAAAGGTTGTTCCCAAAGAAGATTTTACATTGGCGATGACCTTCGACAATGGGGAGACCCGTCTGTATGATGCGCGCCCATTGCTTCAGGCCGGGACTGTATTTGCTCCTTTCCGGGAGTGGAAAAACTTCCGCAGAGTGTATCTGGATGAAAACCACTGTGTGTCCTGGGACATTGACCCCAACATAGACAGCAGCGAGGTGTGGAACAACAAGGTAAATCTGTGCCCGGATAGCTGTTATGTGGATAGTGTCCCTTACTCAAACGATTATACCGAATAAGCAAAATGGCCTATTCTCATCGCTATCCAGGAGATCCGATTACGCATACAATATCAGTCGGGGAAGGGATCTTCTATCATATGGTGAAGGAAGAATAGCAGCAAAAATGAAAGATCGCACTTCTATCCGGGGGTTCTCTGTATGTGCGTTTCAGGCAAGGAGGCTTTCTTGCCCCGCTTTGCGGCTATCCAGCATATGAAAACGGCGTGACTGCGAAAGTCACGCCGTTTAACTGTCTTACGGGCGCACGCCTTATCGGGTGCGCTTTGATGCAGTTTTCCTGCCGCTTCAGCAGTATTTGGCAATGGCGGCGTTAATCATATCCACGCACTCCCGCACGATGGGCAGATCGGAATCGATCAGCTCGGCCAGCGGCGCCCGGACGGAGCCGATATCGGGGCCGCCGTTTACGCGCAGGATTTCCTTAATCACGGCATACATATTGCCGTGGGCGGAGCACATCTTATAGATAATCCGGCAGGCCTCGTTCTGCATCTCCCGGGCCTTCTCCAGATTTCCAGACAGCAGTTCCTGGCGCATCTTGATGTACAGTTCCGGCATGGCGCCGTAGGTTCCGCCGATGCCGCCCACCGCGCCCATGGTCAGGCCGCAGATCAACTGCTCATCGGGGCCGTTAAAGACAATCGCGCCTTCGTCGCGCCACATCTGAATGTCCTGCGTGGGCATGGAGGAATTTTTCACGCCGATGACCCGGGGATTCTTCAGCATCTCCCGCAGCAGGGGCACCGTCAGGCTGACCCCCGCCAACTGCGGAATGTTATAGATGATGAAGTCGGTGTTGGGCGCCGCCGCGCTCATGTCATTCCAATACTTGGCGATCGCATAGGATGGCAGATGGAAGTAGATGGGAGGAATGGAGGCAATGGCATCCACACCCAGGCTCTCCGCATGGGCCGCCAGCTCCTGGGAGTCGGCGGTGTTGTTGCAGGCGATGTGGGCAATGACTGTGACCTTTCCCCTGGCCTCGTCCATGACGTTCTCCAGAACCACCTTCCGCTCTTCCTTGCTCTGGTAGATGCACTCGCCGGAGGAGCCGCCCACATACAGTCCGGTCACGCCCTTGCCAATGAGATACCGGGTCAGCTCCCGGACAGCGGCAGGGCTGATGTTACCCTGCTTGTCATAGCAGGCATAGAAGGCGGGAATGATTCCCTCATATTTTTTTGTTTCAACCATTTGAAATACACCCCTTGACGATTATCCCTTCACGGCACCCATGGTGATGCCCTTGGTGAAGTACTTCTGGAAGATCAGGAACACAATGATGATGGGAACAGAGGCCAACGCGGAACCGGCCATCAGCAAACCAAAGTCGGTGGAGTTTTCCGCCTGCATGGTGGCAATGCCGAGGGAGATGGTCAGGTTTTTATTGGAGGTCAGCATAATCAACTGCATGAAGTAATCATTCCAGGAGTTGATAAATGTAAAAATGGCACAGGCACCCACACCGGGCTTAATCATGGGCAGCATGACATCCGTGAAGGTGCGCCATTCGCCGGCGCCGTCAATCCGGCAGGCCTCCACCATTTCTGTGGGAATACTCTCTGAAAACTGCTTCAGCAGGAATACGCCAAAGGGCCAGCCGACAATGGGAATAATGACGGCCCAGATGGTATTGTACAGCTTCAGCGCGGACATCTCCCGCAGCAGCGGAATCAGGATAACCTGCTTGGGCAGTGCCATGGCGCAGACCACCAGGCTGAACAGGATACCGCGGCCCCAGAAGCGCTTCTTTGCCAGAACATAACCGGCCATGGCAGCGGTCAGGCAGGTCAGGAGCATGGAGGCAACGGCCATCACCACGGTGTTCAGCAGCCAGCGAATGGCGGCGGGAATGGTGGGACCGGCAATTTTGAATCTTCCGATGGTCAGTTCAAACAGGGGAACACTCCGACTGTTCATCAGCTTGGCGAAGTTGTCCCCAACCCACTCGCTGGGCCACCACACAGGGGTGGTGCTCAGGATATCGCTCTTTGTTTTGAACGCGCCGGTAATGATCCAGTACAGGGGAAACGCGAACAGAATGGCAAAAATGACAACCACGGCAAAGGAGAACACATAATACGCCTTGGATTTGGCGTGGCTTACATCCAAACGACTTGGCTTCTTCATATTCTCGTCCCTCCCTTACTTTTCCTGCCCGGCCTTGAACTGAATGGCCGACAAAATGGCAATGATGACCGCCAGAATCACACCCATGGCGTTGCCGTAGCCATACTTATACAGCTTGAAGGCGTTGTAATAGATGTAATACATAATGGTCATGGTGGAATTGTTGGGGCCGCCGGAAGTCAGCAGCTGAATCAGGGCGAAGCACTGGAAGGAGTTGATGGTGGTAATGACCAGAATATACAGCGTCGTGGGCATCATCTGGGGCCACTTGATTTTCCAGAAAGCCTGAAGCTGGGTGGCGCCGTCCACTTCGGCCGCCTCCACCAGAGACTTATCCACATTATCCAATGCGGAAACATACAGCACGATGGGCTGTCCGACGGAGGTGGTCAGCAGGATCAGAATGATGCAGCCCAGCGCGTAGCGCTCGTCACCCAGCCAGTTGATGTTGTTTTCAATCAGGCCGGTCGCCGTTCCGATATAATTGAAGATGCCGTAGTAGTTGTTGAACATCCACTTCCAGACCATGGTGACAGCCACAGAGCCGGTGACCACAGGCAGATAGAAGATGCAGCGGAACGCGGAGGTTGCCGCCACGGGCATCTTGCTGATGGCGGAAGCCACCCACAGGGAAAAAACGCAGGTGACAGGCACCGAAACAATCACGATGATCAGGGTGTTCCACAGGGCGCGCCAGAATACTTTATCCTGAAACAGCGCTTTGTAATTGCCGAACCCCACAAAGATATCGTCCCGCCCCATGGTCGCGTCAAAAAAGCTGGTGAAGACACACATAAACATGGGATACAGGACAAATCCCACAAAGAACAGCAAAAACGGGAGCATAAACAGATAGGACGATACGGTCTCGTGAATCATCAACCGGCGGGTTTTCTTGCTGATAGTTATGTTTTTGTTGGCCAAGGAGATCCCCCTCTCGATTTGAGGCACACAGTGAAAAGTGGATACGTAACCCGCTGCGGCGCGGCCGTTCTGCCCGCCCTGCTGGCCCGTTACCTATTCACTCTTCCCTCTTTATTTACCTGAAGGAATGCCCCTTCCCTCACCCAGAATGATTGAGGGAAGGGGCATCTGAAAAACTATGATCCTGGAGGCCGAATGAATCAGCCGGCAGCAGCCGCGTTGGCGTTGGTTACGAAGGTTTCAACCTCGGCAGTCACATCGCCGCCGGAGCCGATCCGCTGCAGCATATTCCACCACTCGGTACGGGCATTGGCCCAACCGGCAACGACCTGATAGTAGTCACCCAGGTACTGCATGAACATACCGTACTCGGTCTTCATCTCGTCACCCTCGTACATATTGGCCAGGGACTGACGGGTGCTCCAGTAAGTAGAAGCCTTGGCGCACTGCTCAGGCTCCTCATCGCAGGCCCACTTGATAAAGGTCTTGGCAGCCTCGATCTTGGCGGCGTCTCCGTTGTCGAACACACCAAAGCCCCAGATACCGCCGCACAACTGAACGTCAGTGGCGTTGGGGGAAGGGAATGCCATCGGGAACACGTCAAAAGTCAGCGCGTCCGCGTTGTTGGTCTCCTGGGCAATGTTCCAGCAGAAAGCCATCTGCAGCTGACCCTGCACAAACAGGTTGATTTCGTCGCTGCCGACGATGGAAGCGTCGAAGTTGATGCCGTCCTGGGCAACCAGGGCTTCCAGAGCCTTGATGTTCTCAGGAGAATTGGCCGTGTAGGCGGTGTGCTCCGCATTGGTGTAGGTGCCGCCGTACAGGTTGTTGATCAGCGCGCGGGTGCCCTGATCGCCGCCCTGGCCGCCGCAGAAGACCGCGCCGACATTCTTATAACCGGCGTCGTACAGGCACTGAACAGCCTTGAAGAAGTTCTCGGTGGTCCAGGTGTGGGTTGCTTCGTCCACATACTGCCATGCGCCGGTTTCAACAAAGACATCCTTGTTGATGGCCATGCAGTGGGCGGTCATGCACAGAGGATACTCATAGTAAGCGCCGCTGGCTGCCTTACAGGCGGCTTCCACGGAGGCGTACATATCAGCCTTGGAGTCGGCAGTCCACAGGTCGGACAGATCGACCATCTTGCCCTTGGCGCCCCAGTTGGCAACCAGACGCTCAGGTCCTTCCATAATCAGGTCGGGAGCGGCGTTGCCCTCGATCGCGGTATTGACCTTGTCGTCGCCGTCCTGATAGGTCAGGTACTCAACGGTGACATGGATGTTGGGATATACTTCATTGAAGCTGGCAATCAGGGCATCCACAGTTTCCTGCTTGCCCCACTCGCCGATGGGATAGGTCCACAGGGAGATATCGACATCCTGCGCGGCGGGCGTTTCGGGTGCCTGCGTGACGTTGGCATCAGGCGCATTGGTAGCCTTGGGCGCATCGGTGGACTTGGGCGTTTCCGTCACGGTGCAGGCGCACAGACCCAGAACCATAACCAAAGCCAATGCAATCGCAAAAAACTTCTTCATTTTTGTTCCTCCTAGTTTTCAAATATGCATTCACGGCTTGCGCCGCGGAAGCCAAGGGAATTATGCCGAATTGGCCGGCACCAGCGAAGATAATATTTACAATTTCCATTTACATCATAGCGCAAAATGTAGCTAATGTCAACAATGATTATGAAAGATATTTTCATTTATTCCACTATTCGTAAATCACTTACAAAATCAGTGTTTTCATTTTGGCCATTCCGCTGATGAATTTCCCGCAAAACACCCGCAGTTCACCCATCGCCGCTTTCCAAATCCCCAAAACGGCCAGGCTTCACTCCATTTTCGCTTCGAACCGAAAAAACGCGATGACAAGCGTGCCCACGTGTGCTATACTGATTACATCTGATCAAAACCGCAATCAAGGAGGTTTTTCGATGAAAAAACACATTGTGTGCATTGGAGATTCCAACACCCACGGATATTGTGCCGATCCCGGGGACTGCGCCGACCACGGCGGACGCTTCAACGAAAACGAGCGCTGGACCTGCCTGCTGCAAAAGGCGTTGGGTACGGATTATCTGGTACTGGAGGAGGGGCTGTCCGGCCGCACCACGGTATTTCAGGACCCGCTGCACGAGAGCATGGACGCGCTGGGCGTGGTCTATTCCATCCTGATGAGCCATGAGCCGGTGGATCTGGCAGTGGTCATGCTGGGCACCAACGACACCAAGGAGCGCTTCAACGCCAACGCCGCCTGCATTGCCATGGGTATGGACAGGCTGATTGACAAAATGAAGTCCGTCCCCTGCTGGGGCTCCGGCGGCCCCCGGTTTTTGATTGTCTGCCCGCCCCATATCGGCGAAGAAATGGAATCCAGCAGTGTAGCCGGTGCGATGGGTCTGGGGTGCGCCGCCAAATCCCGCCAGCTCAGCCAGTATCTGGAGCCGGTGGCAAAGGCGCAGGGCTGCGCCTATCTGGACGCCCAGGGACTTGCCCCGTTTAACCATGTGGATTATATGCATCTGACCGCCAAGGGCCACGCCCAGCTTGCCGCGAAGCTGGCCCAGGTGATCCCCACGCTGGTGTAACCCATGGGACAGTTTTTCAATCCTGATAATTTTCTCTGGCGCGGGCTGGGAAAACTGGGAGACTTTTTCATGCTTAGCTGCTGCTGGGTGCTGTGCTGTGTCCCCGTGGGCACCATCGGCGCCGCCTGTATCGCGCTCTATGATGCCACTGCCCACTGCGTGCGGGGCGGTGAGGGCGGGATGTACCGCCGTTTCTTCCGCACCTTCAAAAATGAGCTTGGCCGTGGTTTCCTTCTGACGCTCTTCTGGGCTGTGATCGGCTTTTTCCTGAACGCGAGTTACCAGATTTTAACCCAGCTTGCCCAGCAGAGCAACGGCTGGACCGTGTTCAGTCTGGTCTACTTTATTTCCCTGTTCATCCCGCTGGGCATTGTCTGCTGGGCTGTCGCCGTGGAGTCCCGGTTTACCAACAGCTTCTTCGGCCTGCATAAAACCGCGCTGGTACTCTCCTTTGCCCATCTGCCCTATACCATTGCGATTGTGGCACTGCTGGTTTTGGTAATCAATGTCCTGATCAATATTCCCCTGCTGGTGATGCTGCTGCCCGGACTGATGGTGTATCTCCAGTCGTTCTTTATCGAGAAGGTTCTCAAAAAATATATGCCCGCAGACGAGGCATAAAAAAGCTGTCTCACCCTGATCGGTGAGACAGCTTTTCGTTATACCAGATAGTTGAACGCCAGAATGACCACGCCCAGCACCGTCAGCACAACGCCCGTTGCCCGGTTGAGGGTCTTGGCGCTGGCCTTGTTGGCAAAGCGGGCGGCAATCCGCGCCCAGATCAGCGTGAACACCACGCAAAGGATCAGCACCCTCCAGTCCGGCGCGCCGCCAATGGCGAAGTGGCTCAGACTGCCGGTCAGCGCGGTGAAGGTCATGATAAACACGCTGGTGCCCACGGCGGTTTTCAGCTCATAGCCCAGCACGCTGGTGAGAATCAGCAGCATCATCATACCGCCGCCCGCGCCAACAAAGCCGCAGATAAAGCCAATCAGCATTCCACAGATCACGCTCTGGATGAAGCGCTTTTTCGCGCTGACCTTACCCATGGCTTCCTTGGTGGTCATGACGGGCTTGACAATAAATTTGATGCCCAGCAGCAAGGTCATGAACGTGGAGAAGCCACCCATCGCTGTGCTGGGAACCAGACTGGATACCCAGCTTCCCACCAGTGTGAACAGCAGCACGGCAACCATCATCACAACGCCGTTTTTGATGTCCAAATTCTTGTTTCTGCCGTAGGTATAGGCGCTGACCGCGCTTGCCAGTACATCGGAGGCCAGAGCGATGCCGACTGCCTCGTAGGGCTCCATATGCAGAAAGGTAATCAGCATGGGACTGATGACCGCCGCGGCGCTCATCCCCGCAAAGCCGGTACCGAGACCGGCACCCATGCCCGCAAAGAAGCAGACCAAAATAATCAACCAGATCGGGTTCATATTCATTCCTCCAGATTTTCAATATTGATGCAGATTTTCTGAACCAACTGCTGGAAGCGCTCCATTTCCTCCCGGTTCATCCCCCGAAACAGGCGCTCAAAATAGGCAAGCTGCGCCGCTCTGCCCTGCCTCGCTGCCGGAAGCGCCGCCTCCGTCAGACGTAGGCGGTCTGTCCTCCGATCCTGCGGATCAAGCTGACGTACCAGAAATCCCCTGTCCTCCAGCGCAGTCACGGACAGTGACACATGGCTCTTGGCGATTCCCCGGTGCGCCACAATGTCCGCCGCCCGGTTCAGCCCGG
Source organism: Clostridiales bacterium (assembly GCA_022774865.1). Classification (GTDB taxonomy): domain Bacteria; phylum Bacillota; class Clostridia; order Oscillospirales; family Oscillospiraceae; genus Faecousia. The sequence goes on along the minus strand of JALFLH010000028.1, from coordinate 16,216 downwards.
GATTATTGTACAGAAACAGCAGCACATCCATTTCGTTTCGGGTGAGTGCCCACTGCCTGCAGGTCGGTTCCAGCGCCCGGCCGTAGCCTTTCTGTGCCTTCTGCAAAATATCGAAAAGAACCATGCCGCTGTGCCTCCAATTGGTTCATTTTTGAACTTTCAAGAGCATACCACGATTTCAGCGCGCTGTCAATAGCAGTCACAAAAAGTTCAAAATTGAACCAATATTTTTCTGGCATCTGCGTTCTTTTCATTGTAAGCGCCGCACGTGGTAGGGCGCTCAGATTGAAAAGGCGTTACCGCAATGCACCCCTCCTCTCGGAGGGGTGCATAGTTTACATAAAACTTTTCACTGTTGAGATCAGAATATCCCCCGCCACCACCCGATCCTCGGCGGCGAAGCCATCGGCAAAGTTATCCGAATACAGAACCTGGGCGTTGGGCGGGAACTCGTCGTCTCCCTCCCAGACCAGAATCTGCATCTGATAATCCCCCACCAGACGGAAACGGAAGCCCGCGTCGCCGTGGGGTACCGGCTCCGCGCCCATCTTCCCGCAGGCAGCGCGGAACGCCTCCACCCGGGTACCGAAGGTAAAAGCGGCCCGGGTCAGCACCCGCCCGGTGTAAGGCTTGATGTACATTTCGCCCCAGGGCATCTCCCGGAAGGTTTTCCAGCTTCCGTTCCAGGGCACATCCCGGCTTTCCAGCAGATAGCGCAGCAGGAAGGTCTGCACCGGCAGCGCCGGCAGCGCGCCGCCGTCCAACGCCCGGATCGCATAGTCCGGGTGGGCAATGGCGTATTCCCGGCCTAGTAAGTTTACATAAAACTCCTTACCGTTCCATTTCACGCCGCCCAGCCGCTTCAGGGCGTCGGCTGGCTCCAGCGCCCGAAACAGGTTTTCATAGTGGGCAAAGGGGATTTCTTCCTTATGGTTCTCCACCTGCATTCCTCATACCTCCTGACGGCTGTGGGGGAACAGTCTGGCGTCGGTATGGGGAATGAAGCAGGCCGCCACGAAAGCGTCCATGTAGCCGGGATGGGTGGAAAGCTCCATGTAGGTCATGTTCGACGCCACCTCGGCGCATTTCTCAATGGCCTGGTCGCTGAGCACCATGGCGTAGGCGCCGGACAGGGAGGAATTACCGATATACTGGTACTTATCCAAATCCACATCCGGGAACATACCAATGTTCACCGCGTTTTTCATGTTGATACCCGACCCAATGCCGCCCGCCACGTACACATGGTCGATGGCATCCGCCGTCATATCCACGGATTTCAGCAGGGTGTCAATGGCGGAGTAAATGGCGCCCTTGGCCCGGATGAAGTTGTCGATATCCACCTCGTTGATGGACACCTCCCGGCCGGTTTCCGATTCCTCGGGAAAAGCCAGCACAAACCGGCCCATGCCATGGGCATCCCGTTTGACCCGGCTGCCCTCCCGGACAAACAGCCCCTTGGCATTGATGATGCCGCAGCGGAACAGCTCCGAGATGATATCAATAATGCCGGAACCACAGATGCCCACGCATTTCTGCCCCGGATCGCCCACGATGGACATGGTCGGTTCCATGGTGTCCGTGTCCAGTGTCACCGCCTCCATGGCGCCATCCGTGGCGCGCATACCGCAGGAGATGTCGCCGCCCTCAAAGGCGGGCCCGGCGGAGCAGGCGCAGCTCATCAGGAAATCCCGGTTTCCGAACACGATCTCGCCGTTGGTGCCCAGATCAATGAACAGGCTCATTTCGTCCTTGTCCCAGATCAGGCTGGACAGGGTGCCCGCGGTAATATCGCCGCCCACGTAGGAACCGATGTTGGGCGCAATGACCACTTCGGCCAGCGGGTTGGCAGGCAGATGCAGGTCCCCGGCCTTCAGGCCGTCCCAGCGGAAAAAGCTGGGAATATAGGGATCCATCCGCACGCTCTGGGCATCCACGCCCACCAGCAGATGGTTCATGGTGGTGTTGGCGCCCACGGAAAGCCGCAGGATGCTCCGCGCGGAAATTCCCGCTGCCTTGCACAGGTTGGCGATAATCGGTGTCAGCGTCTCCTTGACAATGGCGTCCTGGAGCTTCTTCCTGCCGCCGGGCTTCCCCTGCTCGATGATTCGGTTGATTACGTCCGCGCCAAACCGGATCTGGCCGTTGCCGGAAGAACCCTTTGCCAGAATTTTGCCGGTTTTCAGATCGGCCAGCACCATGGAAACGGTAGTCGTGCCGATATCGATGGCACAGCCCACCAGATCGGTATCCGTGGGAGCGCAGACCTCCATACAATAGAATCGGTCGTCCCGGTGCTCGCCCTTGACGGTGACATGGAAATTGTATTCCCGCAGTGTATGCGCCAGCTGCACCATGACGGCATAGGGGATGTCCACGGCCACATCCCCAAGCTGCGCCTGGATGGCCCAGGTCAGCCGTTCATTGTCGGGCATGGTGTCCGCCTCCGAGGGCGGCTCCATTTCCAGCGTAAACGCATAAAAATTGTTGTCAAATTCAATGCCGCTCTGCTGCAGCTCCCGCTGGGCGCGGTCAAAAATAGCCACTTCCTCCGGGCTGCTCAGGTCGGCGGTTTTCATCCGGGACTGGTAGGCGGAGGCGATATCCGGCACGAACACCGTGCAGTCGCCCATCACCTTACTGCTGCAGGCCAGCCGCCAGCCCGCTTCATATTCATCGTCGGAGATATGGCGGGTTCTGAGGGATTCCAATTCGCCCTTGACCAGTTTCACCCGGCATTTGCCGCAGGAGCCGTTGCCGGAACAGGGCGCATCGATGGCCACATTGGCACGGCGTGCCAGCTCCAGCAGATTATCACCGGCGTTGCATTCAATTTCAACGGGGCTTGCGCCCTCAATTTGGAAGGTTACTTTCATGTTTGGAAGTCCTTTCGCAATGAGATCTTTTTTATTTCGGGATCTTCAGATCCGGTCGTTTTTGTGCCAGAAAATCCCGGAAAGCGGGGAACTCCCCTTTTGTAAATCCTTTCCGGTCCAGCAAAATATTGGTATTCTGCCCGATAATCAGGGCGTAGCTCCGCCGCAGGGAAAACACCCGCCGGATGCCCGCGTAGCTGTATTGCTTCACGCCCGCGCCGTCGCGCAGCTCAATCTGCTCGCCAAAGCGGATTGTCACCTGGCAAAGCGTGCCGCCGCTGTCCCGCTTCATTTTATCCAGCGCGGCTTTGGCAGATTTTCCGGGCACCGTCCACAGCGCCGCCACGCAGATCAGGCCGATGATCAGCGATGCCAGTTCATCCACGGGAGGCCGCTGGCCTATGCAGATGTGATACACACACAGCAATGCGGAAACACCCTCTATCAATGTAATCAGCACCGCCAGCACCCGCACCCAGGCCATCTGCGCCCAGATCAGTTCCCGCACCATGGGCTTGGTCAGGGTACAGCGGTTTTCAAATTGGTATGTTTTTTGATCCAGTTCTTCCATAGAGAACCTTCTTTCGCCATTGTAGAGAAATACGGCGCGGCGGGAAATCCCCGCCGCGCCGGGTCTCATGATTCTTATCTGCTTGCAGTAACGTTACCGAGCGCATTAGCCGGCCGCCCTGCGGCCTTACATCAGGGGGTCGAGACCCAGAACGGGGTGGTTCTTTTCGGTCAGCCAGTTCAGCAGCTCCTCGCAGTCGGTGGTGATGGTTTCGTCCGCCACCATGTCGGTGAAGTTCTCGATTCCGTACAGCTCGAAAGCGGTCTTGTTCAGCTTCTCCGCCACATCGTCCTTCAGTTCCTTGGGCATCCACACGATGCGCTCAATGCCGCCCTCGGCAGCGATGAACTTCTTGGAGGAGATGAAGTGACGGCCATGACCCATGTAGCCGGGAGTCTGGACACCGCCGCCCGTGCAGGAGGCCAGCTCGCCGAAGGTCATGCCCGCGGGGGTCATGCCCTTGTATTCCCGGTTGACCACGATGAAGCCGTTGCTCATGGGTTCAATGCCGCAGATGCATTCGAAGCAACCACAGGAGGTCATCGGGTCCTCCAGGATGGAGTACAGGGTCACATTCTCTACCGCGCCGTGGGTCGCTTCCGCGACCGCCTGGTTGACGGATTCAAAACGGCCGGTGCGCTCGTCGAGGCAGCCTTCCTTAAAGATGGGCTGGCAGGGGCCGTTGGGGTTCAGCTCATTGGTAGCCTTGGCATCCAGCCAGGACACGGCGCCGCACAGACCCAGACGCTCGGGGGTAACCACGCAGCAGTGGGCGGGGGCGAAGGACTGACACAGGATGCAGGTGTAGTAGCGATCCACAGCCTCGTCGGTCATGGAAGCCAGGCGGTCGTCACGCTGGTTGTAGCGGGGCATTGCCATCTCATCACGGAACTTGGCAGCCTGGGCGGCATCGGTGATGATGGTCACCTGGCACTTGTCCACAACCGCGTCAAACTCGTTCATGATCATCACGTACAGCACTTCGGCGAAATCCTTCAGCCGCAGACCGGCCTCATAGGCGGCGTTGGACACGCGGACACGCACCTGGTTGCGCTGGCCGGTGTGCATGACACCTTCCATGTAGTTGAACCAGGCGTGGAACTTCCGCTCGATGACGGACTCGAAGTCCACCTGCATCTTCTTACCGGCGACCTCCACGTAAGTAGCCAGCGCCAGATCCTTGGCCTGATCGAAATCGGGTCCGATGATGGTGATCTTGTGATCCTCCACCTCGTCCAGATTCCGCATGACCACCAGCTCAGCGGTGGGGTTCTTGGCAGACCAGCACTCGTTGTGCATATCGGCCTTGCGGATGATTTCGCCCTCGAAAGCGGCGGCAAAGGCCACGGGGATGGGCAGCTCGGTGGTCTTGATCTTGATGCCCCGCAGCTCCAGAGACTTCTTCACGGTCTCGGCGTGGTCACAGACGGACTCCAGCGCGCCGGGAACCTGGTTCTCGCCCAGATCAATGTCAACCACCACGGGGAAGCCCAGCGCGATGGCGCCGGCGCCGGCGGAGACGACCACCGCGTCAATGGCGCCGAAGGTGTTGACGAACGCGGGAACTCTGGTCTTGGTGTATTCCAGCAGGCCGGCCAGATTGCCGGGCTGGACGTTGCCGAAGATCAGAGCCGCGCGGATGGCCACGGTGACCACATGGATCACGGAGGTTACGTCATGGCCCAGCGGGATGACCCGAAGCTCCAGACCCATCTTGACGCCGCCCTCAACGCACTGATCGATGACGTCGCCCACCAGGAAAGTCAGAATGCCCTTGGACTGGTAGTCCTTAACCACCTTGACCACGTCGGCCGCGTCGTCCGCCTTGCCCAGCACTACGGCCACGCCGGGGATATCGCCGGTGACCAGGGGCACGCCCAAACTGCGGATGATGGGGTCGGGTACGAAGCCGATGCCGGCTTCACCCGCATAGGGGTCGCCGCCGTTCACATATTTCAGGCCCTCGATGATCTCGGCGCCCACAGCGGTGGCAAGGCCGGCGTTCAGCGCCTGACCCAGATCCTCCTGATTGGTGATCAGGCTTTTCAGCACACCCACGCAGGCGGGCAGGTCGCCCAGAGTCTTGACCTTCACGCCGGTGGCAGCATAAATGGTGGGGAAAAAGTACGCGGTATCGGGGAAGGCAATTTCCTTGTCTGCGCCGTGCTTGGCGATGGCGTCGTTGACGGCGCTCTCGGTCAGGCCCGCAACGGCATTGCTGCCGCCATAGATCAGATCGGTTAATACACTCATGTGAATTCCTCCCAATGTAAAATTTTTTAACTATGAAGAAACCGCTTTTGCAAGTAAGCGGATCGTTCAACCTGGTTGCTGCGATTTACGCCTTAATGAGAGCTTTCTTAGAAGTTCAAGCAGATGATTTGCCTTTAACAGATACAGTCAAGTTAGAGAAAAAATCCATCAATCCATTTTCGATTTCACCGTATTTCAGACCATCAATCTCAAATGCGCTAAGAATCTTCCCATTCTCGTCTACTTCTACCAAAATAGGAACTGATTGAACATGATACATCTCCAAGACTTTTTCATAGGCTTCTGATTCGCGCCAAGTATCCGTGTCGAACTTGTAAACGCAATATTCATTGTCAGTGATTATCTGCTTCAATATGTAATTGAGCTGCAGACAATTTTCACAGCTATCCCGCCCAAAATATATGACGCCAGTGATTTCCCTCTGAATCAAATCCTCTAAATTTGTTATTTGCTCGCAAAAATCATCACTTAAAAGCCCAACTGTTTCTTCAGTCGTTTTTTTGCCTGTTTGCAATTTGCGAGAAACTCCCCAGCCAATATTGATAGCAGAAACAACTAACAGCAGCGAGATTATAACGAGGAACAACGATTTTTTAAGTTTGATCACGTTTCGCTCTTTTCAGGATATTGAAGAAACTAATCGCGCATACAGCTGCCAGCAGGAGGAATCGAATCCAGATCAAATACAGCCACAAGTCTCCGCCAAATATTGCGCCCATACCAAGATCATGCTCATCAACAAAAATTGCCTGATTGTAGAATACCTTCATAGAAATGATAAGTGAGGCGAGGGAGAAAAGGAAAATAGATAGATTCGCAATAGACACTTTTACTTTCATATTCTTACCTCCTTATATTAATCAGGGTTGCATCCCTTGAGGACGACTTCAGCATAACTACTTGCAGTTCTCCACGGCTCCAAATTCCAACGATCCTTTTGATTCGCGAAAGTAAAGTGGCAATCATACTGCCATTTGAGAACCTGCTCATTGTTAGCAAAATTCGCTTGCGCACCAAAACCATTCTCTGTACTTGCCAAGCAATTCCAAGCTATTTCTTTAAGTGATGACGAGGCTCTTACTTCGCTGTTTGGATCCAAGCTAAGGCTAATTCCTTCTGTGCGCGTAATCCATGCCGCAAAGTCGAAATACTGGCCAAGTGCATAAGAACGCGGCACCGGCTGATACGTAATCACATAATTATAGTCGCATACCTTGGTGCCATCATCAAAAGTCCAGTTTTTGATATATTCCTCATCGTAGTTGTTTATGTATACTTCGACCACTACCTCCGCCTCATCGGAATCCAAAGCATTGCTCACAGCCATTACCGGCACAACCAAATTGGCCAGCATTACCAGTGCAGCTACCAGCCAAAACCACTTAGGCACAAACACATACTGCTTTTTCAAAATTGTCCCTCCTGATAAAATCTTTAAATATAGAGAAAGTCTGAGACTCTCTCAATTTTCTATTGCAATTATACTAATTACTGTTTTAAATATCAACCCCTGCTTGTAAAAAACACATAGGCCGGGAGGAAATTTTCCTCCCGGCCTTAGATGTTTGGGATCAGTTCCGCGTCCGGATCAGGCGTCCAGGTAGGAGTCGGAGTACAGGACGTGGTTCTTGAAGATGTCGCAGGACTTGATGGTCTCCATCAGCCGCAGGTCGCAGGGGTTGACAATGGCGGAGGTCAGGCCCTGCATCATGGCCATGGCGACAAGCGCGGAGTCCATGATGGGACGGACGTTCTTCGGCGCGCCGTTGGAGTTGTTGGACAGGCCGCCGGTGGACTTCAGGCCCTCGTCGGCGAACATCTTGATGGCGTTCAGCACGTCCATCTGCTTGTCCTGCATACCCTTGACCACCAGGAACAGGGGGTCAAACCACAGGTCGTCGGAGGACATACCCAGGGACAGGCCGCGCTCGAGCATATTGTGGCAGTGCTTCATGCGCTCCTCGTTGTCCTTGGCAATGCCGTCGGCGGAGCACAGGGCAATGACGATGGCGTCATTGGCAGCGGCCAGATCGATGTTGGAAATACGGGAGCCGGCATCGGCGGAGTTGACGATGGGCTTGCCGTTGGTGCGGTTGTAGACCTTGATACCGGCTTCAATGGCCTTCTTGTTGGCGGTATCCAGCGCCAGAGGCACATTATTGAAGTTCTCCTGCAGCAGCTTGACCGCCCACATCATACGCTCGGGGCCGTCCTTCTCGGCAGGTCCGATGTTCACATCCAGATAGGTAGCGCCGGCGGCGATCTGCTCCGCGGCACGCTTCAGGATGGGCGCGGGATCCCGCTCGTCCATCGCCTTGCGGATCACGGGGCTGATGCAGTGAATCCGTTCGCCGATGGTGACGAAGGTCTTGGACTCGGGGTTGTGACCCTTGTACTGCACACCCATGTCCACGACTTCGATCTTGGGCACGCGGGTCTGGAGCAGCTCCTCGAAGGACAGCTCCTTGACTTCCTCCTTGGGGGCAGCAGCGGCCTTGGCGGCAGCCTCGGCAGCGGCGGCCTTGGCGGCAGCCTCGTACTCCTTGTCCTTCATGTACTTGGGGAGCTGGACGGCCTCGGTGGGACCGACGACCACATTCCAGCCGGGGAGCTTCTCCTGAATCTCGCCCTTCATGACGGCAACCTTGCCGGGGATAATCAGGGTGCGGTTCTTAATCTTGTTCTCGATATCCAGATCCTCGAAGGTCTTCTTGACGGTGGTGGAGGAGAACTTACCGGCAGCCCAGGCAGTCAGAACGGACATACCGGAAGCGTCGGTGATGATCAGGTTGACGGGCTGGTTGGAGCGCTCCAGTTCGCCAGAGACCAGGAAGTAGGTCAGCGCGAAGTCCACGGTCAGGGCGCAGGGGCTGTTCTCGTCGGCGCCGTTCAGGGGGTAGATCTTGGACTCCACCTTCATGGGCTTCTGCGGATCGGTGAAGATATTCTGGCGCAGACCGTACAGGGGCAGCGCCTGCGCATAGGTCATGTTCTCCATCACAATGATGGAAGCGTACTTCTCGGTGAACATGGCGGCGTAAGCGGTCTGCAGATGGGCGTCGCCCTTGGCCAGCTTGGCCACGTTCACGATGGAGGGATAGCCGAAGCTGCGGTCGCCGTCCTTCAGAGCGGTGCGGCGCACCAGAACGGCGTTGGCCAGCGTCTCCTTGGCGGTCTTGCCTGTAACATCCAGTACCAGATTCTTGTTGCCCTTCGCTTCCAGCTTCTTCACGGTATCGTACAGGTCGCTCAGGTTCTCAGCCCAGACGCCCAGCACCACACCGGCGGCGGTGGCTACCTCGTTCATGGCCTCCCAGTTGTCGGGGGTAGCGCCGTCCAGAATCACGTTCTTGCCGGCCACGGCCAGAGCCGCCTTGGCGCACTCCACGTCCCAGCACTCCAGAACCAGATCCCGGCCGGTCGCGGCGGCCTTCTTCACCAGCGCGGCATACTTCTCAGCATCGGAACCGGCATTGCGGACGAAGAGGAACTCCACGTACATCCGCTCGCCGATTCGCTCGTAGTCAACCTTCGCCATCTCGGCCAGCTTCGCGTCCACTTCTTCGTCGCTCATGCAGGTGCAGACGGGAACTGCGTACAGGTTCTTGTTGACCAGCGTTTTTTCATGACGGAACAGAACGGTCTCGCCGCCCAGCTTGTGGCTGCCCACGGAGATGGTCTTCATGGGAGGCGCGGTCTGCTCGTTCAGCATCGCCTTCGCGTCATCGGAAAAATACGGGCACTTGTCGATGGAAGCAGCGCCCTGTGCCACCTTCATGCAGAATGCCATACAGGTGGGGCTGCCGCACTCCTTGCAGTTCTTCTTGGGCGACAGCTTAAAAATGTCAAGACCTTTCAAAGCCATTGTATGTATCCTCCTTCCGGTTAGACGAGTTCATTGATGAACTTCTTGATGGTGGCAACGGCCGCGGGGTGACGCATGATGACAGCGTCTGCGCCGCCGGTCAGGTTGGCAGAGGCGGTGGCCACTTCCATATCGATGGCGCGCTCCTCCGCATTGCCCCAAGCGGGCTCGTCTTCCTCGGACGCGGTGGATTCCTTCACGCTCCAGGTGTCGGGAGACACGGGGGCGATGATGGGCATCTGCAGATCGGCGTCGGACTGTGCCAGAGCGGCCAGACGGACGCGGTCCAGCGTGGAGGCCACGTACTCATAGCCGTAACCAACGGCAGCGGTGCCGATGTTCATGACGATGGACGTGGGCGCGATGGACAGGCCCTTCAGCATGATGTTGAGCTGCTTGGCCAGGTTGATGTCGTCGGCGGTCTCAGCGCCCACCTTCTGTCCATAGGCCAGGGCAACGGAAGCGCCGACGGTCTTGTAGTCCTCGCTGCGGGCGGACAGAACGGCGATGTTCTTGCCCTGCAGCGCCTCGGCGATCTTGCTGAACAGCTCGCCATCCTTTTCGATGTTCTTGCAGCCCATGATGACAATGGGCATGGACACAGCCTCCGCCACTGCCTTGGCGTCAGCCACGCAGTCAGCCACGCTCCGGTTGGCGCCGTTGGGATCGGCGGACTCGAAGTGCAGGCACAGGAAATCAGCGCCCTCCATGGTCTGAGCCTTCCTGGCGTAGTCGGCCATGGTGGTGCAGCCGGCGTAGAATTCCTTCAGGCCGGGCGCAGTCCAGTCGGCGGCGCAGTCGGAGATTTCCACACCGATCTTGGGTGCGTTCTCAATGGGCGCGTCGAAGGTGTAGAAGGGCAGCACATTCTGGCCGCCGATGACGATTGCCTTATCACCGGTGCCCAGGGTCACGGCATTGATCTTGCCGCTGTAATGCTGCGTCTTGGGAACGAAAGACATAGTAATGATCCCCCTTGTGTTTGATTTGATAATTGGCAAAGCCGCAGAAAACCGGCTTCAATTGATAACAGATTTAAAGGCCGATGGACTGCATGATTCCGTTCAGTGCTTTCTTCATCGGATCGCCATCGGGCAGCTTGGCGGAAGGTTCCCCCGCACAGTCGCAGCGGTACACCGCGTCATCGTGGGGCAGCACGCCGAAGAGTTTCAGGCCATGCTTTTCAATCTCGTCCAGAATGCCCTGATCCAGCGTGCCGTCCGGGGCGCGGTTGACGATCAGACCCATCTGGCCGGGATTCAGATGCATCTCCTGAATCATTTCGGCAATACGAGCCACAGCCTGAATGCCCCGGCGGGAGCAGTCGGAAATCAGAAGCATGGTATCCACATGGGGAAGCGTGCCTCTGGCTACGTGCTCCAGCCCCGCCTCATTATCCATGACAATATAGGAATAGTTTTTCGCGTATTTGTCCACCTGCGTTTTCAGAACGCCGTTGACATAGCAGTAGCAGCCCTTGCCCTGGGTGCGGCCCATGACCAGCATATCGAAGTCATCCTCCTCGATCAGCGCGGAATTGAATTTGAACTCCGCGTAATCGGCCTTGGTCATGCCCGCCGGGATGGTTCCCTTCAGCTCTGCCTGCGCCATCTCCTCCCGGATCTGTCCCAGCGTGACTTCCGCTTCCACGCCCAGCACTTCGTTCAGATTGGAGTTGGCATCGGCGTCAACGACCAATACAGGCCCCTGATGCTTTTTACACAGGTAGTCGATGATCATGCCGCAGGTGGTGGTTTTGCCGACGCCGCCCTTTCCGGCAACGGCAATGGTATGAGGTGTTGCCATAAGTGTATTGCTCCTTTGGAAAAATTCACGCAGCCAGCCCTTCCCCGTGGGGAAGGGCACGGGCGCATGAACACAGGGTTAACCCAATCAGATCAGATCCAGCAGGCCGGCAGCCTTGGCGATGTAAGCCACGTCCTCGTACTTGTTCAGGGCGTACAGGTGGATGCCGTTGATGCCGCAGGCGCGGTACTCGTCGATCTGGTTGATGGTATACTCGATGCCGGCCTTCTTGAAGTCCGCCTTCTTCTGCTCCACATTCGCATCGAAGGGGTCCTTTACGAAGGGGTTGGGGAAGATCCAGTTTTTGGAGATAATCTCGCACAGGGCACGGGGCATGACGCAGCCGTTGCGGGACAGCGCCATATTGATGGTGGCAGCCTGATCCAGAATGGGCATAATACCCACGTCCACGGGCAGCCAGATACCGGCGGCGCGGATGGCGTCCAGCCAGTAACGGAACTGATCCATATCCCAGCAGAGCTGAGTCATGATGTAGTCGGCGCCGTTGTCCTGCTTCTGCTTCAGGAACGCGATGTCAGCCTCCAGGCTGCGGCACTGAATGTGACCCTCGGGAGAGCCGGCCACGGCGATGGTGAACTTGTCGCCGAACTCCTGACGGACAAACTTGACCAGCTCCGTGGCGTAGTGCAGATCACCGCCCGTGCCGGTCCAGCCGAAGGGCAGGTCGCCGCGCAGGGCCAGCATATGGTTGATGCCGTGATCCAGATAAGTCTGGAGCTGCTCCTTGATGCCTTCCTTGGTGTTGCCGATGCAGGTGAAGTGGGTCACGGGGACACACTTGCCGTCCTTCTGAATCTTGTCCAGAACCTCCAGGTTCTTGCCCACGTTGGTGCCGCCGGCGCCGTAGGTGCAGGAAATATAGTCCGGGTTCAGCGTGTAGAGCTGATCCAGAACGCCGCCCTCACCGCAGAGCTTTTCCATGCCAACGTCCGTCTTGGGGGGGAATACTTCGAAGGAGAAAGCATTGCGCCGATCAAAGATTTCCTTTACAGACATAGTTTTGTTTACCTCCTGATTATGCAATATGGATTGCTTCAATACCTGATCGTTTTGGGCGCACTCTGCCCATATCGATACAATGGTATCGTATCACAGAAGCATCCCAAATTCAACCCAAAATTTTGCCAAATTCCATTTTCCGGTTTTTTCTTTCCCCTCAAACCGGGGTAAACACAAATTTCTGAATCAGTCCGTCGCAACTGACGTGAATTGTCACCTGTCCGCCCGTGCCGTGCTCCGCCGTCAGCTCCAGATTCTTTCCCTGAAGCATTTCCCGGACAAAGCGCTCCGGATCTTCACATTCAATTTCCTCGAAATAGACATCCCGCATCTGATTGTTCCGGCACAGGTTCTTGATCTCCCGCACCAGCTCATATTCGGCCATGGCAAACCCTCCTTTTTTCTTTCAGTGTAGCACATTTTTGTCCGCCGCTCAACCGAAAAAAATTTCGACAGGAAAGTGGTTGAAATTTCCTTCCGGTTCTGCTATAATGCCACTATCGAAAGGATGCAGGGTTAGTTCATCGGTAGAATGGTCGCTTCCCAAGCCACAGAGGCGGGTTCGATTCCCGTACCCTGCTCCAAAAATCCCGAATGCGAATGCGTTCGGGATTTTTACCTATTCACTATTCACTCTTCACTTTTACTTAAAACGCATTCTGGATTTTTGGAAAGTAATAGGTAATAGTGGAAAGTGAAGAAGTTAAGGTGTCCCTTCGGGACGATTGAAATGAGGGGTGCATGTGACCAACAGCGCGTTGCTTACAAAGTCAAAAGCTCTGGCATTGGAAGTCATTCGACTGTGCAACGAAGTGAAGTCCACGAAAAAAGAGACGGTGTTGACCAATCAATTGATCCGGTCCGGGACCAGCGTCGGAGCTAATATCCGGGAGGCCTTTTACGCCCATGGGAAAGCGAATTTTATTGCGAAATTGCAGATTGCCCTGAAAGAGTGCGCGGAAAGCGAATATTGGCTGGAGCTTCTGATTGAAGGAGATTATACGGAAGACAAATGTGTCCTGGCGCATTGCACGGAAGTAAAGAGAATGCTGATCGCGTCAATAAATACCGCAAAGAATAATCTGAAATAGATGTCATCTATACTGTTTTGAACAGCCATAAAAAACAGTCTTTTGCCTGCCGGGCAAAAGACTGTTTCCATTTTGAGTCCCTGTTTTCATCTGACGAAAACAGGGACTCTTTGACTGATTTAGTCCGCGAACAGCGGGGTGGAAAGGTAGCGGTCGCCGGTGTCCGGCAGCAGAGCCACGATGGTCTTGCCCCTGTTCTCCGGGCGCTTTGCCAGCTCGATGGCGGCCCACACGGCGGCGCCGGAGGAAATGCCCACCAGCACGCCCTCGGACTTGCCGATCTTCTTGCCGGTGGCGAAAGCGGCCTCGTTTTCCACGGGGATGATCTCGTCGTAGACGCCGGTGTTCAGCACAGCGGGAACAAAGCCCGCGCCGATGCCCTGAATCTTGTGGGCGCCGGGAGTGCCCTTGCTCAGCACCGGGGAACCGGCAGGCTCCACGGCAACCACCTTGACGTTGGGGTTCTGGCTCTTGAGGTACTCGCCCACGCCGGTGACGGTGCCGCCGGTGCCCACGCCTGCCACAAAAATATCCACCTTGCCGTCGGTGTCCTCCCAGATTTCGGGGCCGGTGGTGACCCGGTGGACGGCGGGGTTGGCGGGGTTCACGAACTGGCCGGGGATGAAGCTGTCCGGGATTTCCTTTGCCAGCTCATCGGCCTTGGCGATGGCGCCCTTCATGCCCTTGGCGCCCTCTGTCAGCACCAGTTCCGCGCCGTAGGCCTTCATCAGTTGGCGGCGCTCCACGCTCATGGTTTCGGGCATGACGATGATGATCCGGTAGCCCCGGGCGGCTGCCACGGAGGCCAGACCGATGCCGGTGTTGCCGGAGGTCGGCTCAATGATGACGCTGCCGGGCTTCAGCTTGCCGCTGGCTTCCGCCTCGTCGATCATAGCCTTGGCGATGCGGTCTTTCACGGAGCCTGCGGGATTGAAGTATTCCAGCTTGGCAAGGATCTTTGCTTCCAGACCCAGTTCCTTCTCGATGTGTACCAGCTCCAGCAGCGGAGTTTTACCGATCAACTGATCGGCGGATGTATAAATCTGACTCATAATCAATTCCTCCTGATCATTATTGTGTGGTTGATGTCATGAAACAGTGCGCAGACAACATCGGAAGTATGATTTGAAGTTCCGCATATCATTTCCTACCTTCTTGCTAGGATTATATGGATTATATATCAGCAATCCGCGTTTGTCAATAGGTCTGTTCCGTTTCTCCGGAATTTTTTTGAAACGCAGCAGAACAAAAGCGGGGCGCTCCCGTTTTGAGAACGCCCCGCACACCGGGTTGAATTATTGGACTGCCGCAAAGCCCTTTTCCAGATCGGCGATGATATCGTCGATGTGCTCGGTGCCAATGGACAGGCGGATGGTGCTGGGCGTGATGCCCTGATCGGCCAGCTCCTCCGCGCTGAGCTGGCTGTGGGTGGTAGTGGCGGGATGAATCACAAGGGACTTCACGTCTGCCACATTGGCAAGCAGGGAGAAGATTTCCAGATTGTCAATGAACTTCCATGCCGCTTCCTGACCGCCCTTGATCTCAAAGGTGAAGATGGAGCCGCCGCCGTTGGGGAAATACTTCTCATACAGGGCGTGGTCGGGATGATCGGGCAGGCTGGGGTGGTTGACCTTTTCCACCTGGGGGTGGTTGGCGAGGAATTCCACCACCTTCTTGGTGTTCTCCACGTGGCGGTCAAGCCGCAGGGACAGGGTTTCCACGCCCTGCAGCAAAAGAAATGCGTTGAAGGGGGAGATGGTTGCGCCGGTGTCCCGCAGCAGGATGGCCCGGATGTAGGTGACGAAGGCGGCGGGGCCGGCGGCGTCCACGAAGGAGACCCCGTGATAGCTGGGATTCGGTTCCGCAATGGGGGCGTACTTGCCGCTGGCCTTCCAGTCAAACTTGCCGGAGTCCACGATGATGCCGCCCAGGGTGGTGCCGTGACCGCCGATGAACTTGGTGGCGGAGTGAACCACAATATCCGCGCCGTGCTCGATGGGCCGAATCAGGTAGGGGGTGCCGAAGGTGTTGTCGATGACCAGGGGCAGGCCGTGCTTGTGGGCAATGGCCGCGATGGCGTCGATGTCGGGAATGTCGGAGTTGGGGTTGCCCAGCGTTTCCAGATAGACCGCCTTGGTGTTGGGCTGGATGGCGGCTTCCACCTCCGCAAGGTCGTGGGCGTTGACGAAGGTGGCAGTGACGCCGTACTGGGGCAGGGTGTGAGCCAGCAGGTTGTAGCTGCCGCCGTAGATGGTTTTCTGGGCCACAATGTGGTCGCCCTGCTGGGCCAGCGCCTGAATGGTATAGGTAATGGCAGCCGCGCCGGAGGCGGTAGCCAGAGCGGCAACGCCGCCCTCCAGCGCCGCAATGCGCTTTTCCAGCACGTCCTGCGTGGAGTTGGTGAGCCGTCCGTAGATGTTGCCTGCATCCGCCAGACCGAACCGGGCGGCGGCGTGGGCGGAGTTCTTAAACACATAGGAAGTGGTCTGGTAAATGGGAACGGCACGGGCATCGGTAGCGGGGTCGGGCTGTTCCTGACCGACATGGAGCTGCAAAGTTTCAAATTTATAGTTATACTAATCTTTAATTAAAACATCCCGAAATCCATTGTCTACCAGTAATGGATTGAATGGTCTGCTTTGTTAGGCGGTTTATAGAATTGCATAATCTGTCAACGACTTTATCAAGTGTCGCAAAGACTTCATTTCTGAAA
>JALFLH010000003.1 GCA_022774865.1 Clostridiales bacterium | reverse complement strand
AATTATGCGGTGTTGCCTTAAATCTCAATCAGTTCATATTCCTTGCTGCCCAGTCCGATCTGAACTCCGTGATCAATGGCGCTCATCCAGTTGGTTTCCGGGTGGCTGTCCTTAAAATGGTCATGATGGACATGGGGCAGTCCGTCCAGTACGCTGCCGGCAGTCACCGGCTGGCGATTCACCGCATCGGCGCAGGCCACGTCCAGCGCCACCGGGTCAAAGGAGGCAAACATTCCCACATCGGGCACAATCGGCACATCGTTTTCAGCGTGACAGTCACAGTTGGGCGAAACGTCCATCACCAGACTGATGTGGAAGCTGGGACGGTTCTGCACCACAGCCAACGCATACTCGGCAATCTTGCAGTTGAGAATATCGTTGGATTCATCGTTGGCCGGCTCCACCGCGTCCATGGGGCAAATGCCCACACACCGGCCGCAGCCCACGCATCTGCTGTGGTCAATGGACGCCTTCTTATCCGTGATGGTGATGGCACTGTGGGCGCAGATCTTCCGGCAGGAGCCGCAGCCCACGCAGGTATTGGGATCAACCACAGGCTTGCCTGCGCTGTGCATCTCCATCTTGCCCGCCCGGGAACCGCAGCCCATTCCCAGATTCTTCAGCGCACCGCCAAAGCCGGTAGACTCATGACCCTTAAAATGGTTCAGGGAAATGACAATATCCGCGTCCATAATGGCACGGCCGATTTTGGCTTCCTTCACGTACGTTCCGTTGATGGGTACCAGCGTCTCGTCCGTGCCTTTCAGGCCGTCCGCGATGATCACATGGCAGCCGGTTGCAAAGGGATTGTAGCCGTTTTCGTAGGCGGCATCCAGATGATCCAGCGCGTTTTTCCGGCGGCCCACATACAGAGTGTTACAATCCGTCAGAAATACCCGGCCGCCCTGCTCCCGGATCAGATCAACGATCACCCTGGCGAAATTCGGCCGCAGATAGGAGAGGTTCCCCGGCTCGCCGAAGTGGATTTTGATGGCGGTATACTTGTTCGCGAAGTCGATGTTTTCCAGCATACCTGCCTTTTTAACCAGACGCGCCAGCTTCTGGGGCAGATTCTCCCGGTAGGATGTGCGGAAATTGGTGAAATAAACCTTGGATGCCATTGTACATTTCCTCCTGCTTCTGTTTTGGTCTATCATAATCCCAAATCAGATCGCTGTCAACTAGCAGTGCACATCAGACAGTTTGCGAAATCGTTCTGTTCTGCCGCAAAAGAATCAATGAATGTCTTTGGTGCAGTATTGCCAGTAGCCTGCGGCAACAGCCGCCGCGGCGTAGAGCATCCCAATGAAAATCAGTTTTCCATCCAGACAGCCGCTGCTGACAATGTCCGCGCTCTCGGTGTAGCCGAAGGGCGTAATGTACTTCAGAAACTCCGCTTTCTCCGAGATATTGGCCGCCAGATTCAGAAAATACATCATAGCCGCGATTCCAAGTCCGGCGCCCGCGCTTCCTTTCCGCATAAACGCCGAAAGGCCAAAGCACAGCCCCGCCAGTTCCATCTGCATCAGAAAATACGCCAGATGCATCAGATTGAGCTCTTTCCACGGGATTTCCTCCCCAATGGCCGCGATGGATGCCAGTGATACGCCGTAGAGCAGCAGATTCATCATCGTGAGTTGAATCAGTACCGCGGCCAGCTTTTCTGTGACAATCCGCGCCCGGCTGACAGGATGAGAGAGCAGGAATTCCGCTGTACGGTCGTTTTCCTCTTTGCTCAGGATATTGACCGCGCAGAGACTGGCATACAGCGCCCCGCCCAGTCCCAGAACATTGCCGCACTCCACACCATAAAAGCCGATCAGTGTGCCGAAATTCAGCCTGTCCATGCCGAACGCCGCCGTGAAAGATCCCATGGAAGCAAAAACTGAATTGACCGCCTCCATTTGACTCTTCATCTCGGGAAACAGAAAAATACAGATTGCCAGCAGCCCTGCAATGGAGCCTGCCCAGACTGCAAATGCGGTTGTCCCCTGCCGCAGCTCATGCCTGACCAGCGTCATGGCGCTCACTTCCTTCCTCATAATAGTGCATGAAGATTTCCTCCAGATCCGGTTCCGAGATTGAAACATCGGTAACAGTTCCGGCAGCCAGGCAGGAGAGCAGATGTCCAATCTCCCCGCTGTACAGGAAGCTGACGGTTCCATCCGATTCATTTTTGTCCCGGATTCCCTTCAAACCATCCAGACAAATCCGCCCATGAACCGTCACCCGTCTGGCGCTGGTCTGCGCCAGCGTCTCCACGCTGCCGCAGGCGATGATCCCGCCCTCCCGGATGACCGCGGCGCGGGAACAATTGCGCTGAATTTCCGACAGCACATGGCTGGACAAAAACACCGTGGTACCCGCCCGGTTCCGCTCCCGGAGAATGTCATAGAATTCCCGCTGCATCAGCGGGTCCAGACCGCTGGTTGGCTCATCCAGAATCAGAAGCCGTGGCTTGTGCTGCAGCGCGCAGACGATGCCCACCTTTTTTCGGTTGCCGAATGACAGCTCGTCCACCCGCCGCGCGGGGTCAAGCTGGAGCCGGCGGCACAGCGCCTCACCCTCTCCGGCGCAGTCAAGCCCCCGCAGCGCGGCGGACAGCTTCAGCACATCCCGCACCCGCATTCCGGAATAAAACACCGCTTCTGACGGCAGGTATCCCACCTGTTCCAGAATCTGTTTTCTGTCCCGGCGGATATCCAGTCCCAGCACCCGCGCCTCGCCGCCGGAGGGATGGATCAGCCCCAGCAGCGTGCGAATGGTTGTGGATTTGCCCGCGCCATTCGGGCCGATAAAGCCGAAGAATTCCCCCTCCTCCACGGTCAGGTTCAGATTGGTGATTCCCCGGGCCTTTCCGTAGCATTTCGTCAGATTTTCAGTTAGGATTGCCTCCATGTTATCCCTCTTTTCGTAAATAGACTGATTTCCAGAAGGAAATCATGCGGTAAAAGCTCTGCTCCATTTGGTCAAGATCCACGTTTCCCCGCTGAACCAACTCCCACAGGTATCCTTCGGAAGCCCAATACATATCCAGATACATCATTTTGATGTCAAGCCCGGGGATGAACTGATCAGGATTCAGATTCAAAAGTGTACTGTTCGCCTTGAAATTGAAATGCCGGTGATAGCTTTCCTGAATCGCCGCGTTGATTTCCGGATCTTTTTCATAGAACGCCTTCAGGGTGAAAGCACCCATATGTGGAAATTGCCGGATGATTGCCATCTTGGCCTGCATTCCCCGGGTCATGCTTTCAAACAAATCGGATTGCCCGTAGCAGTCATATTTTTTCAGGTATTCCATGGTTGTCTCGGCGCATTTTTCCCACAGGAACAGATACAGTTCCTTCTTGTTGCGGAAGTAGTGAAACAGCAGCGCCTTGCTGATTCCCGCCTCCCCCGCAATCTCGCTCATGGGGCTTTTCTTGTAGGAATTCTGGGAAAATACCCGGTAGCCCGCGTTGAGAATCGCCTGCTGTTTCTCCGCCGGAAGAGAAAAGAATTTTTCGTTCATTGAGATACCTCCTTTAACCGGCCCGGTCAATATTCATTATACGCCGTTGGCCGATTTTGAGAAGACCTCAAAAAACTGTCCGCGCTTATTTTTGGCTGCACATGGTTAAGCATCTGGGATTCACCGAACCATCAATGCCCACAGCATAGTCCAGAATGACGGAAAAGCCACAGGCGGCGTGGGTTTTCAGGGAAGCCGAATTCCGTTTATCCACATGGGAATAGATACGGATCGGGCCTGTCTGATCCAGCACAGCCTGAATCAGTTTCCTGGCGTATCCTTTCCTGCGCTGGTCGGGCGCTGTCGCAAGCGCCTCCAGCAGCAGTCCGTCCCGAAAGGGCTCCAGACGGAGCGCGCTGACATAGCAACCCTTTTCTTCCCAAACCGCATAAACCGCGTCAGGTGTCCGAAAAAATACTTCATTCAGATATTGATAGAACTCCTGCTCGCCAACGGCAATCTGCCTGTCTCCGGTTTCCTCCGGGGACAGCCATCTGCCCCGTTCCAGGCAGTCCTCCACATAGACCTTCATCAGTGCACCGAACGAAAGCTCCTGTATCTTCTTCGCTGTAATCAGCATATTCCGCTCCTTCATTTCCGCTTTAAAAAGCAGCGCAGGCCAAAGCCAGCGCCGCGAACATCCACTCGCCCGGTTTCCGCAGCCGGACGGGTGCAGCACACCCTCCGCCCATTCCCGGAAATACGGTGTTCATCAACATCGCCACAATTTTCCCGTTTTCAATCCGAAATCAGTATATCATTCACAACCCCCCTTTGTCAACAAAGACGCCTTGCAGGCTGGAATGACTGAAAGATTGCAGATATTTTCGCCATTCTCTCTCCAATTTTCATCCGAAAGTTATGTTTTCTACCCTAATTTCATTTTCAGTTTTCCGATTCCAATGGCATATGCACCGTAGTATTCAACACTTTCCACAGGTTTCTCCACAGGAGCGTCTTAGCAAAAATTCTGTCAAAGTCCGTCGAATTCCCGGAAATACAGGCAGTCACGAACTTTTAAGAAATTGTTACAAAATGAAAACATTTTGCAATATACATCCATGAATAAATATCCATTTTCAAAAACAAAATGCAGAAGGCTGCTCCGCCTCCTGCATTTTGCATTGTTTCATGAAATTAAAGTGCTTCCCCCAGTATGGACTTGGTGGCGTAGGCATTCAGGCTCATATCTGCCACATGGCCGGCCAGATACTCATAGTACGCCTGCGCGCCGATCATGGCGCCATTGTCGCCGCACAGCTTCAGCGGGGGCATATACACCTGCGCCTCCAGCGCCCCGGCAGCTTCCAGAATGTCATGGCGGATGCGGGAATTTGCAGCCACGCCGCCCGCGACAGCCACCTTCCGGTAGCCAGTCTCCTTCAGAGCCCGCACCACCCGGGGTACCAGTGTTTCGGACACCGCCGCGGTAAAAGCGGCGCACAGACTGTTCACATCCAGCGCTTCCCCCACCTGCTCGGCGTGGTGAATCAGATTCAGCGTCGCCGTCTTCAGGCCAGAGAAGCTCATGTCATAGGGATTCGTGCCCGGTTTGGCGCAGGGCAGATGATACTTGCTTTCGTCACCCTGTTGGGCAGCCTTGTCCAGCGCCGCGCCGCCGGGATAGGGCATTCCCAGCACCCGGCCCACCTTGTCAAAGCACTCCCCTGCCGCATCGTCCAGCGTGGTTCCCAGAATCCGCATATCGGTATAGTCTTTAACCTCGACAATCATGGTATGCCCGCCGGAAACCACCAGACACAGAAACGGCGGCTCCAATTCGGGGTACGCCAGATAATTGGCGGCAATATGCCCCCGGATGTGGTGCACCGGGATCAGCGGCTTATTCATGGCCAGCGCGGCGGCCTTGGCAAAATTCACCCCCACCAGCACCGCGCCGATCAGACCGGGCGCGTAGGTCACGGCCACCGCGTCAATCGCCTGCCGGGTCAGCCCCGCTTCCTCCAGTGCCTGGTCCGCCAGGGCGTAGATGGCTTCCATATGTTTCCGGGACGCGATTTCCGGCACCACACCGCCGTACTCCCGGTGGAGCGCCACCTGGGAGGCAATGCAGTCGGTCAGTACCTCCCGGCCGTCCCGTACGATGGCCACAGCGGTTTCA
The DNA here is from genome assembly GCA_022774865.1 of Clostridiales bacterium. Classification (GTDB taxonomy): domain Bacteria; phylum Bacillota; class Clostridia; order Oscillospirales; family Oscillospiraceae; genus Faecousia. The sequence continues at coordinate 87,428 of JALFLH010000003.1, read as the reverse complement.
TCGCAGGAGGATTCGATCGCCAGAATATTCAAATCCGCCACTCCTTTCTCAGAATCAGAGCATCCTCCCTGGGATTTTGGTAGTATCCGGGACGCCTGCCCACCATCCGGAAGCCCATTTTCTCATAGAGCGCCTTTGCAGGCTCATTGGATGCCCGGACTTCCAGAGTCAGGCAGTGGCTGCCCCGCAGTTTCAGGGCGCTGATCAGGTCAACGACCAGCCCCGTCGCAATTCCCTGATGCCGGAAATCCGGGTGAACGGCTATGTTCATCATATCCGTTTCATCCATCACCGTCTGGGAGCCAACATAGCCCAGCACCTTACCATCGTCATCCGCAACGATCCACAGCGCAAGCGGGTTTTCCAGTTCGGTGGCGATGCTGTTTTCGCTCCACGCGGCACTGCCAAAGCAAACCTTTTCCAGCGCCGCCACTTGCGCAATGTGTTGCGGTCTCATATTTGTAAAGATCATTTTGCGTCATACCAGCTCTTTCCGATTTTTGCTTCCGCGGTCAGAGGCACCTTCAGGGAGGCCACCTGCTCCATCTCCCGGCTGACCAGTGCCGCCACCTGGGGCGCGATTTCCTCCGGGCACTCCACGATCAGTTCATCGTGCACCTGAAGTAACAGTCTTGCCTCCGGGAAATGCGCGGCCAGCGCCCTGTCCACCCGGATCATGGCCAGTTTAATCAGATCCGCCGCCGTTCCCTGAATCGGGGTATTCAGCGCAATCCGTTCCGCCCCGCTGCGGACGTTGAAATTGCTGCTTTTCAGTTCCGGGATATAGCGGCGGCGGCCGAACATGGTTTCGGTGTAGCCCTTTTCCCGGGCATCGTCCACCACACGCTTCATATAGGCTTTCACGCCCCGGTAGTTGGCCAGATAACTGTCAATATATTCCCTGGCCTCATACCGGGATACGCCGATATCCTCCGCCAGGGAGAATTCGGAAATGCCGTAGACGATGCCGAAATTGACCGCCTTGGCATGACGGCGCTGCAATGGCGTCACCTGCTCCGGCGGAACGCCGAACACCTGAGAGGCCGTTACGGTGTGGATATCCATGCCGCCGCGGAATGCCTCCTGCATGGTCTTGTCGTCGGCGATATGGGCCAGCACCCGCAGCTCGATCTGACTGTAATCCGCATCCACCAGCACGCAGCCCGGCTTGGGAATAAACATTTTCCGGATCTCCGCGCCCAAATCAGTGCGGACGGGAATGTTCTGCAGATTGGGTTCCGTGGAGGACAGGCGGCCGGTTGCCGTCACCAGATTCTGGAAAGTAGTGTGAATGCGGCCATCGGTTCCGATTTCCTTCAGGAGGCCGTCGGCGTAGGTGGATTTCAGCTTGGTCAGCATCCGGTAATCCATGATGGCAGGAATAATGGGATGCTTGTTTTTCAGCTTTTCCAGCACATCCGCATTGGTGGAGTAGCCGGTCTTGGTTTTCTTCACCGGAGGCAGCCCCAGCTTTTCAAACAGGAGTTCTCCAAGCTGTTTCGTGGAATTGATGTTAAAAGAGCCGCCGGAATAGGAATAGATCAGCGCCTCGCAGCCGGCGATCCGCTGGCTCAGCATTTGGCCAAACTGTTCCAACTGGGCCCGGTCGATGTCAATGCCCAGCTTCTCCATGCGATACAGAACAGGGCACAACGGAAGCTCAATCTCCGTGTACAGCTTTTTCATACCCTGTTCTTCCAGCTCCGTCTCCAGCACGGGTCTCAGATTCCAGAGTGCCTCAGCGCAGGCAGCCGCGTCGCTGTCCTCCACGGACACCCCAAGAAAATTGGTCGCCAGCTTGGACACCGGATAATCGGATTGGGACGGGTTCAGATCATAGGCCGCCAGGGCGGTGTCAAACCCGAATGTGCCGTAATGCAGATTCAATTCATCCAGCCGGTGCATGGTGGCTTTCATATCATGGCACACGCAGTTTCCGCGGTTCGCCAGGCGGTCGCCCAACATCTGCGCCTCCATGGGTGTCAGCGTACATACCCCCTGCTCCCACGCAATGCCCAGACTTCCGTCCCCGGCAAGATACACCGCGCAGGGTGCCCCCGCTTCCGGCAGTTCCTCCCGTCGGGGCAGTACGGAGGTTTTCTTTTCCACTTTTGGCTGTTCCAGCTCCGCGCCCCGCAGGCCGTATTTGTCAATCAGCCGTACAAATTCCAGCCGCTGGAACAGCGCATACAGGGCAGGCCGGTTGTAGGGCATGATAATCGCGTCCTTCGGCTCAAAATCGATGGGTGCTTCCGGGACAATGGTTGCCAGTTCATAGGAGAGATAGGCGTCCTCTTTCCCGGCCTCCAGCTTCTCCCGCAGCTTGGGACGAATGGAAGCATCCGAAAGGTGCTCATAAACGCCATCCAATGTGCCGAATTTCAGCAGCAGCTCCGTAGCCGTTTTGGGGCCAACCCCGGCCACACCGGGAATATTGTCGGAGGAATCGCCCATCAGGGCTTTCAAATCGATGAGCCGTTTCGGCTCGAAGCCGTATTCGGCCCGGAATTTTTCCTCATCGTAAAGAGTCGCCGTGGTCTGGCCCGGTTTGGAAATCACCAGTTTCACGTGGACATTCTGATCGATGAGCTGCAGGGAATCCCGGTCGCCGGTGACCACCACGCACTCCCAGTCATTATTGGAGCAGATTTTCCCCACGGTGCCGATTACGTCGTCGGCCTCCCAGCCCTGACACTCGTAGATTGGGATATTCATGGCACGCAGCACATCCTTCATCACGGGCATCTGCATGGCAAGTTCCTCGGGCATACCATGGCGGGTTGCCTTGTAGCCGTCGTATTTCAGATGACGGAAGGTTGGCCCATGGAGGTCGAAGGCCACGCACACCGCGTCCGGCTGCTCCTCCTTTTCCATTCGCTCCAGAATGTTCAGGAAACCATAGATGGCGTGGGTGTACAGGCCATCCCGGGTGGTCAGCGGTCTGACGCCGAAATAGGCCCGGTTGATAACGCTGTTGCCATCCAAAATCATCAGCTTCATAGTTTTCTCCACTTTGCGCCCTGCGGGGTGTCCATAATCTCGATGCCCCGGGCTTTCAGTTCCTCCCGGATACGGTCGGCCTCCGCAAAGTTTTTGGCCTTTTTTGCTTCAGTGCGGGCGGCAACCAGCGCGTCAATCTCGGGGTCGGCGCTGGCAGCCTCTTCCTCCGCCTGTTTCCTTGCCAACGCCTCGGCGGCAGAAATCAGGTTCAGAGAAAGTACCCGGTCAAAATCACGGATGGCTGCCAGCTTGGTGGCATCGCTGCACTTGGCCTTCAGCACATCGTAAATGGCAGTAACGGCCAGGGAAGTGTTCAAATCGGCGTTCAGCGCGTTCACAAAGCGCTCCTTCAGCTTGGCCAGCGCCGCCTCATCCACTTCGCCCTCTTTTTTGAGGGTCGCAATCCTGGCAATCAGTTTGTCATAGGCCTGAGCCGCGTTGTCCAGATTCTCCCAGGAGAATACCAGATTCCGGCGGTAGTGGCTCTGCAGGCAGAACAGACGGTAGACCATGGGGTCGTAACCCTTCTGTTCCAGCAGGGAAACCGTGAGAAATTCCCCCTTGGACTTGCTCATCTTTCCGCTGTCGGTGTTCAGGTGGTGGACATGGAACCAGTAATTGCACCATTTGTGCCCCAGATAGCTTTCGGACTGAGCAATTTCATTGGTGTGATGGGGAAACGCGTTGTCGATCCCGCCGCAGTGAATATCCAGGCTCTCACCCAGATGTTTGATCGAAATGCAGGAGCACTCAATGTGCCAGCCGGGATAGCCCACGCCCCAGGGGGAGTCCCATTTGAGTGCCTGATCCTCAAATTTGCTTTTGGTAAACCACAGCACGAAATCATTCCTGTTGCGCTTGTTGGTGTCCTCTTCCACGCCCTCCCGGACACCAACGGCCAGATCTTCCTCATCATGGTCATTGAATACGTAGTATTGTTCCAGCGTGGAGGTGTCAAAATACACATTGCCGCCGGCCAGATATGCCTTGCCCTTATCTAAAAGGGTCTGCACCATATGGATGTATTCCGCAATGCAGTTGGTGGCAGGCTCCACCACGTCGGGGCGTTTGATATTCAGCTTGTCGCAGTCGGCGAAGAAAGCGTCGGTATAGTATTTCGCGATCTCCATGACGGTCTTGTGTTCCCGTTTGGCGCCCTTGATCATCTTATCCTCGCCGGTATCCGCATCGGAGGACAGATGACCCACATCGGTAATATTCATCACCCGCTTCACCGGGTAACCCAGATAGCGCAGGCTCTTTTCCAGCACATCCTCCATAATATAGGTGCGCAGATTGCCGATGTGCGCATAGTGGTATACCGTGGGGCCGCAGGTGTACATCTTGACCAGGTTGGGGTCATTGGGTACGAACAGCTCCTTCTGATGAGACAACGAATTATAAAGATACATCTGAAACTACCTCCAAATCTAATATTGCATAAAATAACGCCTCTTATGCCACGGGGCACAAGAGGCGGGCAAAGCTCGCGGTTCCACTCTCATTTATCGCTTGATATGCATTTGTCCCCGCTCCCGGACGCACGTTCGCTCACCGCGCCCGCCCGGGCTTTCAGCCGATGACCCGGACTCTCTGCTGGCCTGGAGAATGCTACTCTTTCCGTTCTTCGCAGGTTGGTTAGCTGTATTTTACCATTTCCCACCGGCGTTTGTCAAGCTATCTTCGCAAATCGGAGGTTCCATGCAAAAAAGACAGGCCTTTCGACCTGTCTTTCAGATTGATGCTCTTTCTTAGACCGCGCGCTCAACCTTGTTGGAGCGGAGGCATCTGGTACAAGCGTACACATGGCACGGAGTTCCGTCAACAATAGCCTTGACCCGCTTCACGTTGGGCTTCCAGGCACGATTGGAACGTCTGTGGGAGTGGGAAACCTTGATTCCGAAGGTCACGCCCTTACCACAAAAATCACACTTCGCCATTCACTGCACCTCCCATCCGCATGATCACTCACAAACTCACGCCCTTACAGGCGCTTAGATATGATACCAGACTTTCCGAAAAAATGCAAGCACTTTTTTATATTTTTTGTGTTTTTTTCAAAATGGGTTGATATTCCGCCCCCGCCCAGGTATAATATTCGAAAAGACATATGAAATGAGGTGGCATTGGTGATCGATACCTACAGCGTCCCGCTGACAACCATTGCTAAGGAATTCGACCTGCAGGTGGCTTTTGCCTCCACAGATTATCCCTCCATCCGCCTGACCGTCGCGGACGTGGCGCGTCCGGGGCTGCAGTTGGCGGGCTATTTCGACCATTTTGAACCCATGCGCCTGCAGGTTCTGGGCAATGTGGAAACCAGCTATCTGGAAAAACTGACCGAGCAGGAGCGCACCGTGGTTTTTGACCGCCTGTTCGCCTACAAATTTCCGGCGCTGGTCATCGCCCGGAACATCCAGCCCGGGGCGGAATGTATCGCCATGGCCAAAAAGCACAACATTACGGTGCTTCGCTCCTCCGAGACCACCAGCACCCTGATTTCCAGTATTATCACCTATCTCCGGGCGGCGTTGGCTCCCCGGATCACGCGCCACGGCGTCCTGATGGAGGTCTATGGCGAAGGCGTTCTGCTCATCGGTGAAAGCGGTATCGGCAAGAGCGAGGCGGCTGTGGAGCTTCTCAAGCGCGGCCACCGGCTGATTGCCGATGACGCCGTGGAAATCCGGAAAGTTTCCGGTGGTTCCCTGATTGGTACGGCGCCGGAGCTGATCCGAAACTATGTGGAACTTCGTGGCATCGGCATCATCAATGTGGCAAAGCTCTTCGGCATGGGCGCCGTCAAGGCGGAAAACGAAGTCAATCTGGTGGTGAACATCGTACCGTGGAACACGCAGGAGGTCTATGACCGGCTGGGACTGGAAGACCAGTACATGGAGATTCTGGGCGTAAAAATTCCCATGAACACCATTCCCATTACCCCGGGACGGAATCTGGCCGTGATTCTGGAGGTCGCCGCCATGAACAACCGCCAGCGGAAAATGGGCTACAACCCGGCGCTGGAATTCACAGATCAGATCAACCGCCATTTTGAGCAGGACATGGGAAAATCTTCATGAAAGAAATCACAATTACCGCAAATGACGCCGGGCAGCGGCTGGACCGCTTTCTGGCCAAGGCGATTCCCCTGCTCCCGGCTTCTCTGGCACAGAAATACATCCGCATCAAGCGTATCAAGTGCAACGGCGCCCGTGCGGAACGGGACACCCGGCTGAAAGCGGGCGACGTGCTCCAGCTTTACATCAACGACGAATTCTTTGACAAGCCCCGGGCGGACAATGCCTACCTGACTGTTGCGGCGCCCAGGCTGAATATCGTCTATGAGGACGGGAATATCCTGCTGGTGGACAAGCGGCCGGGGCTGGCCGTCCATCCCCATGACGGTGCCGAGTACGGCCGCACCCTGATCGACCACATTCAGGCCTACCTGTACCAGAAGCGGGAATGGAATCCCCGGGTTGAAAACTCCTTCACCCCCGCCCTGTGCAACCGCATTGACCGAAACACCGGGGGAATTGTCATTGCCGCCAAAACCGCCGAGGCGCTGCGGGTAATGAATCAGAAGATCAAGGATCGGGAAATCGACAAACGGTATCTGGCCATTGTCGAGGGAACGCCAAAGCCCCGGGAGGGCGTGCTGAAAGGGTATCTTTTCAAGGACGCGAAAAAGAACCGGGTTTTTGTCACCGATACCCCCCAGCCCGGTTCCAAGACCTGCCAGACCAACTACACTACCCTCGCCTCCACCCGGGAGCTTTCTCTGGTGGAATGCGAGCTGATTACCGGCCGAACCCACCAGATCCGCGCCCAGTTTGCCCACGCGGGGCATCCGCTGCTGGGCGACGGAAAGTACGGCAAGCTGGACAAACGATTTGACCGAAGCTATCAGGCTCTTTATTCCTACAAGCTGACGTTCCGCTTCACCACGGAGGCGGGCAGCCTTGCCTACCTGGACGGAAAGAGTTTTCAGGTTCAGACGGTGGATTTCGTGGATACCTATTTCCCCGGCACCGTTATTTGAGAATTGCCCGTTTCCAATTTCGGAAACGGGCAATTTTTCACCGAAGTTTTGGCTGCTTTTCCGCTTGGGAAACGAAAGCGTATTCACGACTCCCCCGCGTTTTTCGGGTTTTTGGCCCGGATATCCAGATGGTAATCCACCATGCCCACGGCACTGTTTTCAATCTCAATGCTGTACACCAGATCAATCGTGCCGCCATCGGGTACCAAATCATAAAACACCCGGTCAGCACAGACCGTGACCATCAGGGCGCCGAACTCCATCTGGTACAGGCTCTCGTGCGCGGTTCCCTCCTGAAAAACCATCCGGGAGCGGAGCTTTCCGGTTCGGTTCAGCGTCACCCGTCCCGGCTCCACGCGGAAGGTGGTGGTAACACCCTGCAGCCCGGTCAGCTCCGATTCCTCATAGCTGATGTTCCAGCCGCCGTCCTGAAATTCCATGGTTCCGTCCGTGGTCAGCTCGATCACATCCGGCTCCTGCCCCTCGTAGGTCTGCCGCCCACAGATTGTCAGAATCACATCCTGTTTCATTGGCAAGCCTCCATGGCCAGACGGAGCAGTTCGTCAACAAGCTGGTCAAACGGGATTCCCGACGCTTCAAACAGCTTGGGATACATGGAAATAGACGTAAAGCCCGGAATTGTATTGATCTCGTTGAACACCACCCGGTTGTCCTCGTAGGTTACGAAGAAGTCCACCCGGGCCATGCCCTGACAGCCGATGGCACTGTAGAGCTTCACCGCCGTCTCCCGCACCTGTTCCTCCACTTCCTCGCTGATCCGGGCGGGGATATACGCCGTGGAGGTATTTGTCACATACTTGGCATCATAATCATAGAATTCGGCGCCAGAATCAATCTCACCGCAGCCGGAAGCCACCGGGTTTTCGTTGCCCATGACGGCCACCTCGATTTCTCTGCCGTGAATGAATTCCTCCACCAGCACCTTTTCATCATACTTAGCTGCGGAATGCAGCGCGGCTTTCAAAGACTCCCGGTTCGCCGCCTTACTAACCCCCACGGAGGAGCCGGTTCCGGCTGGCTTTACAAACATGGGATAGGAAAACCGGTTTTCCAGTGTATCCATCAGCAGATCCTCATGGTGCTCCAGATCGGATCTGCGCACCAAATGCCACGCCGCCTGCGTGACGCCCGCCAGATCGGCGACCAGCTTGGTCAGCGTCTTGTCCATGGATACGGCGGAGGCGGCAATGTGTGGGCCCACATAGGGAATCCCCGCGAGCTGAAGCAGCCCCTGAATGGCACCATCCTCTCCGTTTTCGCCGTGAAGCACCGGGAACACCACATCGATCCGTTCCCGAACCACGCAATCTCCCTCAAATCGGAAAAGCCCCTGCCCCCGAATCGGAGAAATGGTACCGCGGCAGTTATTGGGATTGTGAATCCACTGTCCACTGGGCAGTTCGGAGTAATCCCGGCCGCCAAAGATCATCCAGTCTCCGTCCTTGGTAATTCCAACCGGAAACACGTTGTATTTTTCAGGGTCCATATGATTCAGCACGGCCTCCGCAGACCGCAGAGACACCTCATGCTCGGGACTTCTGCCGCCGAACAGAACACATACGCTGAGTTTTTTCACAGGTCATCGCCTCATTTCCTGAGATAAAATGAAGAATTCTTTCTGTTCATAAATTTCATCTGGAAATTATGAATTCTTCTGCTATAATAGGTAAAAAAGATGCCACGAGGAGGATTGCTATGAACATTGAATTATCAAACAAAGAATTTCGGCATCTGCTGGACATGGTCTACATTGGAAACTGGGTTCTCAATTCCACCCGGGGGGACGACCGTTTCAAGGAATATGACGATCTCGAAAGTAAAATCTTCGCCCTTTGCCGGGAAAACGGCATGAAAGTACTGGTGGAGGACTGGAACGGTGTCAGCGTACCCTCTCAGGCTTACGCGGAGGGAGGCATTCACGAGGCCATCGCATTCTATGAGGACAACGTTTTTTACGAAATTCTGGCCGAGGAGCTGTCCCGCCGGGACATGGAATATCCGGAAATCAACGAGGATAATTACGATGAAATCGTCGGGCGGATGGATCGATATATGAACGAATTCGAATCCTCCGGTCTGGAGCATCTGGTATTGGAGGACTGAATCAAACGTGCCGCATTCTGCGGCACGTTTTTTATTCTTTCAGCAGCGCTTCCCCGGCGCGGTAAATATCTCCTGCGCCAACGGTCAGCACCACATCGCCCGGACGTACATTCTGACGCAGCCACGCGGTCACTTCCGGCAATGTCTCGCAGTAGGCCGCGCCCGGAATCTGTTGTGCCAGATCACGGGAGGAAATCCCAATGGTGTTTCGTTCCCGCGCGGCATAGATTTCGGCCAGAACCACCTGGTCAGGCCTCTTCAGTTCCCGGACGAAATCATCAAATAACGCCTTGGTTCTGCTGTAGGTGTGGGGCTGGAATGCAAGCACCATCCGTTGATAGCCCATGGTACGCACCGCGTCAATCGTAGCAGCCAGCTCGCCCGGATGATGGGCATAGTCATCATAAATATCAGCGCCGTGGTAGCTTCCCTTGAATTCCAGACGCCGTCCAGCTCCATGGAAGCTGGCAATGCCCCGGGCGCAGACAGCGCCCTCCACCCCCAGCATCCACGCCGTACCGGCGGCTGCAAGGGCGTTCATGGCGTTGTGGCGTCCCACAACACCCAGATTCAGATGGCAATAGAACGCGCCGTCGCAGATCACATCATAGCTGCGGAAATCATCAGAAATGTTTTCCGCGTGCACATCATTGTGTAAATCCAAGCCAAAGGTCGTACAATGCAATCCCTTCATTGCCTCCATCGTGTTGGCGTCATCACCGTTTGCCAGAATGCCGAATGTAGCCGACTGGGCAAACTGATGGAAGGATTTTTCAATGGCATTCAGATCCTTGAAATAGTCAAGATGATCCGCTTCAATATTCAGGACAACAGCCAGCGTGGGATAGAAATTAAGGAAAGAATCACAGTATTCACAGCTCTCCAGAATGATGGTATCACCATTCCCCACCCGGTGTCCGGCATGGAGCAGGGGCAAATAACCACCAATCATCACGGTGGGGTCCAGATTGGCTTCCATCATAATATGGGTCACCATGGAGGTGGTAGTGGTCTTGCCGTGGGTGCCGGAAACACAGATAGCATTGTGATAGGACTTCATGATTTGTCCCCAGGCCTGCGCACGTTCAAACACCGGAATACCCTCTGCACGGGCAGCGGCTATTTCCGGGTTATCATTATGCGCGGCGGCTGTGCGGATAATGCAGTCCGCGCCGCGGATGTTCTCCGCCCGATGACCTATGGACACATCAATGCCTCTGGAAATCAGTTCATCGGTGGAAACAGAGGCATTCATATCAGATCCTGTAACAAACAGGCCCATCCCCTTCAGGACAAGCCCCAACGGCCGCATGGACACACCGCCAATGCCAACCAGATGAATGTGGCAGCCCGGCTTGAGATAATCTTCAATCAGTTTACTTTGTTTCGTCATGGAATTTCGTATCTCCCGATAGTGGATTCAGAAATCATTCTGTAATATTATATAGCATTCATCCTGGTTTTACAACCGAAAAAGTGTTGTAATTTCGCCGAATTTCGCTCTGTAAACAGCCCGAATGCGTAAAGGGTGCGTATGCGGGAACATATTGTTTTCACCCGCTATTGCGAATCAGGCTGGATAAAACGGACTGTGCATGGTCGTTTAAGGTCAGCAAATCGGCACCCAGAACTTTGTCATATTGATTTCCCGATGAAAAAGCCCTTTTTGAAATTCCGATGTTTTCATAAAGGGCGCTGGCTTCGATTTCTGCCAAAATGCGGGATAACTGAGGTTCAATTCCCGCCAGTTACTGTGAAGCAGCGGTTGGTATCTATGGAATTGCCGATAAAATTTTGACCTTGAACAGCCCGGAAATGATAGATGCCACTGGCTTTTCGCCAGTGGCATCAACCGTTTGGATTTTATGCCAAAGAGCGACCAAACGGTGTATAAGTTGGGGTAAAAACGACCATAAGTAGTGTGACTGTTCTGTTTGGCAAATTCAAGTTTATCAAACTTATTATACAGCGGAAAAGGAGGAATGCGCAGTGAAATATCCTTCGGATGTGAAATAATGACCTTCGGTCATTGTGAAATCTTCCGCTTACGCGGAAATTGAAATGAAATAAATCCCCCACGCCCGCAGGCATTTCACATGGTGCCAGCCATATTTCACGCCCGAAGGGCATTTCACAAATCCCGCAGGGATTTATTTCGTTGAAAAAAGCACGCCGAAGCGTGCTTTTTTCTTGGTGGACTTGAAGGGATTCGAACCCTCGACCCCCACAATGCGAATGTGGTGCGCTCCCAACTGCGCTACAAGCCCTTATGCTGCGGTTCTGACCGCAGCTAGTATTATACGACGGAAAGGCTCAAATGTCAAGCCTTCATTTTAGCGCTTTATGGAAAATTCCACCGGTGAATCGGCTGGCAGCTCCAGCAGCGCCGGATGCGCCAGGAGCTCCTTAACCAGCGCCACGGTGCCGGAATAGTAGTATCCGTCCGCAATCCGCTCGTCCAGCGTTATCCCCAGCGGAATAACCTCATGCAAATCCTGACCGCCATCCTTGCTGTATTCCATTTTCATATACTTCTTGCCGAGTACAATGAAGCAGGAATTCGTTCCCCAGTTTGCCAGATGATGATAACCGCCCTCCAGTCCAATGGACCCCAGATTACTCAGAAACACCGCGGCATGGTTGGGATCGGTGCCGATCAGGGCTTGCGGCGCCCAGCCGTGTTTATCCAGCCAGAGTGTGGTTTTCACAATCAGGTTGATCAGCCACTGCGGAAGCCTGCTGACGATATCCATCGCGCCGGATGACGTATCCTGCGCACCCTCCCGGCGGGTCTGGTGGATTACACGCATGATCTTTTCGTGGAAGGAGTCAATCGTTTCCGCAGGCTCATATTCCAGAAAAGCCAGCCCCTCCTCCGCATGATCGTCAAACATTTTTTTGACAACAAACGCCGTGGTCACATTCCTGCGCTGATACACCCGGTAGTTGCAGATAAAGCGGTTCATCCGCGGGCGGAGAATGAATGCCTTGCAGATTGCCGCACTGATGAGATGAAAATATGTATACCTGTCCGCTGTTCGCCCCTCATTTTTCTTTGCCAGATATGCGTCCAGCGGGCGCAGATCAATATCCACATTGATGTACGCCTCATTATCCGCCCGGTTCGGCATCACACCCGGCGCAATCCGATTCAGCGGGGGAAGATCCTTGAGCCAGACACCGTCCTTCCGGTCGCCCCATTTTCTTTTTTCCACTTCTGTGTCCCTCCGTGTTGGTTTTTCCAATTCCGGTTTTTATCATATCAAATTCTGACGGAAAATGCAATGGCTTCCTGTCCCCGGTTTGACAGGATATGAAATGGGAATCTGCTAGGATATGGAGCAGGAGGGGAACAGCGATGAAAGCATTCTGGAAGGAATTCTGTCTGGCAGGCGCGCTGGGACTGGTGATGCCTGGACTGCTGCTGGGGGCGGCGGTGGCGTTCTATCGGGAACCCGCAGCCGCGCCGGATGAAATACAACCGGACGGGACGGTGCCAATCCCTGTTGCAGCATCCGGCAGCTATCATCCTCAGATTCCGATTCTGGGGAAGGATGGCGCCGTACATAACATGGAGCTGGACGATTATCTGACGGGTGTGGTGCTGGCGGAGATGCCGGCATCCTTTGAACCGGAAGCGCTCAAGGCACAGGCCGTTGTGGCGCGAACCTACACCGTCCGGGCATACCGGGGAAAGTACCGGCATGATGGCGCTGCCGTCTGCACCGATTCCACCTGCTGTCAGGGATATCTCTCGGAGACGGATTATTTGTCCCGGGGCGGCTCGGAAACGGGAATTGACAAAATCCGGCAGGCCGTGCTCGACACATCCGGCTATGTGCTGACCTATCAGGGAGAACTGATTGAAGCAACCTATTTTTCCTGCTCCGGAGGGAGCACAGAGGACGCGGTGGCCGTCTGGGGCACGGATGTGCCCTATTTGCGGGCAACGGACAGCCCGGGAGAAGAAAACGCAGCCCATTATACGGACACCGTCACCTTTACACCTGCGGAATTTGCCCATGCCCTTTCGCTGGAACTGACCGGTAACCCGGCGGGCTGGCTGGGCAAAGTGACCTATACGGCCGGCGGCGGCGTGGACACCATGGAAATTGGCGGAATCAGCTTCAAGGGGACAGCCCTTCGGAAAATCCTGAATCTGCGTTCCACCGCGTTCACCATGTCGGCTGGAGAAAACGGAATAACCGTGACCACAAAGGGCTATGGGCACCGGGTAGGGATGAGCCAGTACGGCGCGGATGCCATGGCGGTCGCGGGCAGCAGCTTCGCGGAAATTCTCGCCCACTATTACCGGGGAACAACACTGGAATGCCTGACAGATTGACAAACCATCCCGATTGGGATAGAATATGAAAAAACACAGAAAGAGGCGAATCCCATGCCCATTCGGATTCCAAACGACCTGCCCGCAGCGGAGATTTTGCAGCATGAGAATATCTTTGTCATGACCCACACCCGGGCAATCACCCAGGATATTCGCCCGTTGGAGCTTGTGGTGCTGAATCTGATGCCCACCAAAATTGCGACGGAGACACAGTTGACCCGTCTGCTGGGCAACACACCCCTGCAGGTTCACCTGGAACTGATGCACACCACCTCTCATGAATCCAAAAACGTGACACCGGAGCATCTGCTCTCTTTTTACAAGAGCTTCGACGAGCTGAAAGACCGCAAATTCGACGGCATGGTCATCACCGGCGCGCCGGTAGAGCAGATGCCATTTGAGGAAGTGGACTACTGGGACGAGCTGTGTGAAATCATGGAATGGAGCAAAACCCATGTACATTCCACCTTCCATATCTGCTGGGGTGCGCAGGCTGGGCTGTACTATCATTTTGGTATTCAGAAGCATGACCTGCCGAAAAAACTGTTCGGCGTCTATCCGCATCATGCGGACTATAAGCGCTCCATTCTGCTGCGGGGCTTTGATGACACCTTCTATGTACCCCATTCCCGCCATACCACCGTATGGCGGGAGGATATCGAGGCCGTGCCGGAATTAAAAATTCTGGCATCCTCGGAGCAGGCCGCCGTATATGCGGTAATGAGCAAGGAAGGACATCAGATTTTTATCACAGGGCATGCCGAGTATGATCCGCTGACACTGGAAGCGGAGTATCTGCGGGATAAAAAGCTGGGAAAACCCATCTCCGTTCCGGAAAACTACTATCCGGATGACGACGACACCAAGCCGCCCATCGTCCGCTGGCGGGGACACGCCAATCTGCTTTTTTCAAACTGGCTGAACTATTTTGTCTATCAGACAACACCCTATGACATTATGACCATTGGCAGCGGCGAAGCCGTGCAGCCGTAACCCCATCCATCCGGCGCGGCTTAACTTGGCAGATATCACAGAATTATGAAGAAAACTCCTGCCGAATTTGGGCAGGAGTTTTTTTACTGCCTATTGAAAATAGAAACAAAAGCGAATATAATAAGAGCGAATGTTAGTTAGCATATGCAAACTCCAAGGAGGTTACATACAGATGACCATTGATGATTTGAAAATCGGCCAGTCCGGGGTAATCGACCGAGTGGGCGGCGAAGGCGCGCTGCGGCTTCGCTTTCTGGACATGGGTCTGATTCCCGGCACAAACGTCACACTTGAAAAGGTGGCGCCCATGGGCGATCCCATTCAGATTCAGGTGCGTGGATACGAGCTGACCATCCGCCGGGAGGATGCGCAAAAGATTACCCTGAAGGAGGTACGCCCATGATTTTCGCTTTGGCAGGCAACCAAAACTGCGGCAAAACTACCCTGTTCAACGCCCTTACCGGTTCCAACCAGCATGTTGGAAACTTTCCCGGGGTGACTGTCGATCAGAAAATCGGACAGATCCGGGGCACTGACCATCAGGTGGTGGATCTGCCCGGCATATACTCCATCCGCCCCTACACCCAGGAGGAGATTGTCACCCGGGACTTTATTCTGAAGTCCAAACCGGACGCCATCATCAATATTGTGGACGCCACCAATATTGAGCGCAACCTTTATCTGACGCTGCAGCTTCTGGCGCTTCAGGTGCCAACCGTCATCGCGCTGAACATGATGGACGAGCTGCGGGGCAATGGCGGCAGCGTGAACGTGCAGAAAATGGCACAGGCCATCGGCGTACCGGTGGTTCCCATTTCAGCGGTAAAAAATGAGGGCGTTTCCGAGCTGGTGGACACGCTGATTGAGATAGCTACACAGAAGGTACGGCCCAAAGTGCAGGATTTCTGCCCGGACGGCCCGGTTCACCGCTGCATTCACGCGGTGTGCCATATCATTGAGGATCACGCGGAGCGGATCAATGTTTCCCGCCGGTTCTGCGCCATGAAGCTGATTGAGGGCGAGCAGGATTTCTTTGACGCGCTGGCGCTGAGTCAGAACGAGAAGGAACTGATAGAGCACACCATCATTGAAATGGAGCATGAAACCGGGTTGGATCGGAACGCCGCGCTGGCGGATATGCGGTACAATTTCATTGAGAAGGTCTGCGCGGAATGCGTGGTGAAGGCACACGAGAGCAAGGAGCATAAACGCAGTATGCAGATTGACCGGGTGCTGACCAACCGGTATCTGGCAATTCCCCTGTTTATCGCCATTATGGGTCTGGTTTTCTTTCTGACCTTTAATGTCATCGGAAAGGGACTATCGGATCTGATGGCTATGGCCGTGGATGGATTGACCTTGTTTGCCGACCGGGGACTGACGGCCTACGGCATCAATCCTGTGGTTCACAGTCTGATTATCGATGGTATTTTCTCCGGCGTAGGCAGTGTACTCAGCTTTCTGCCCCTGATTGTTACCCTGTTTTTCTTCCTGTCCATACTGGAGGATACGGGCTATATGGCCCGGGTTGCCTTTGTAATGGACAAGCTGCTCCGAAAAATCGGCCTGTCCGGCCGCAGCTTTGTTCCCATGCTGGTTGGCTTTGGCTGCTCAGTTCCCGGTATTATGGCCACCCGTACCCTGTCGTCCAACCGGGATCGGAAAATGACCATTCTGCTGACGCCATTTATGAGCTGTTCCGCCAAGATTCCGATTTACACCCTGTTCGCAGCCGCGTTCTTCCCGGGACGGGAACTGCTTGTTATGCTCTGCCTGTATTTTGGCGGTATTGCGGTGGGCATTCTGGTGGCGTTGCTGCTGAAGAGCACCTGCTTTAAAGGAAATCCCGTCCCCTTTGTGATGGAGCTGCCCAATTACCGTCTGCCGTCGCTGAAAAGCGTGGTACTCCTGATGTGGGAAAAAGCAAAGGATTTCCTGACCCGGGCATTTACCGTCATCTTTATGGCTACCATCATCATCTGGTTCCTGCAGACCTTTGATCTGAAGCTGAACGTGGTGGAGGACAGCGCAGGCAGCATTCTTGCCGCTATTGGGCGGCTTGTCGCGCCCGTGTTTGCCCCGCTTGGCTTCGGTGACTGGCGGATGGTTACGGCGCTGGTTTCCGGCTTTACGGCCAAGGAGGCAGTGGTCAGCACCTTCGGCGTGATTCTGGGTGTCAACGCGGAGCAGCTTGCGCTTGCGCTGCACAGCCTGTTTACGCCCGCCTCTGCCGCCGCGTTTCTGGCGTTCTGCCTGCTGTATACGCCCTGTGTGGCCGCTGTCGCTGCCATGAAGCGGGAACTGAATTCCGGCTGGAAAACCGTACTCGTGATGGTCAGCCAGTGCGTGATCGCTTGGATTGCCGCGTTCCTCGTCTATCATGTGGGGGGAATGCTGCTATGAACTGGATGGATTGGCTTCTGATTATTCTGATCGGCGGGTACTGCCTGTATCTTCTTCTGCCGAAGAAGCGGAAGAAGCGTGGCTGCTGCGGTAACTGCAGCGCCTGTAGTGGATGTGGAAAAAATCAATGAACCCAAATAGCGGCCGCATCAATCGATACGGCCGCTTTTGTTTTCTTTATTGTCCTTGATCTGGGCCTGCAGATGCATCGACAGCACCGCAAGCGACGTTGCCATGTTTTCATACTGAACCAGAATATGGGGCGGAACCTCCAAATGCACCGGTGCAAAGTTCCAGATAGCCTTGATGCCACATCCGATCAGCTTGTCGCACACCTGCTGGGCGTATTCCCCGGGAACCGTAATAATGCCCATGAGTACCTTATTGGCCCGGCAGAAAGGCTCCAGCTTATCCATGGGATAAATCGGTTTGCCATCCTCGGTTTTCTCCCGGGAGGGCTTTGCATCAAAGGCAGCGAGAATATTCAGCCCGTAGTCGTCAAAGCCCCTATAGCCAAGCAGCGCCTGTCCCAGCTTACCCGCGCCGATGAGCACAGCGTCGGTGGTATTGTCGTAGCCCAGAAACTGCTCAATGTCATCAATCAGGCTTTCCCGCAGATAGCCGATTTTCGGCCGCCCACCATCGGACACCATTGCCAGATCCTTGCGCACCTGCACCTCGCCCATGCCCAGGGCATTGGCCAGCGCTGTCGCGGATATATAGGGGGAATCCGTCTCCTGCAGGCTCTTCAGATAGGACAGATAGGACGGAAGGCGTTTTAATACGGATTTTGAAATTTTCTTATCCATGTCATCCCTCGATTTATCGATACAATTTGATATCGATATATTTTCATATCGATTATAACATACTGATTGCAAAACCGCAAGAACCCAGACCTGTCAAAATCCGTGGTGAATATTGACAAAACGGATATTCTAGGCGCAGCTCGTCTGCCTGAGAATCTCTTTTCGCAGCCGCTGCATAATCCGTTTTTCCAGCCTGGAAATGTAGGACTGGGAGATTCCCAGCTTCTGCGCCACCTCTTTTTGGGTCAGTTCCCTGCGTCCCTCCAATCCGTACCGCATGAGTACAATTTCCCGTTCGCGCGGCGGAAGCTCACTCAGCGCCTGTCGAAGCAGATGCAGATCCACATCGTCCTCCAGCGGCGCGCTGACCGTGTCCTCATCCGTGCCCAGCACATCGGACAGCAGCAGCTCGTTGCCGTCATAATCCATATTGATCGGCTCATCCAGAGATATTTCCGCCTTCTGCCCCGCAATTTTCCGGATGTGCATCAGAATCTCGTTTTCAATACAGCGCGAAGCATAGGTCGCCAGCTTGATGTTCTTATCCCGCCGGTAGGTTCCGATCGCCTTAATCAGCCCAATGGTTCCGATTGAAATCAGATCCTCCAGGTTCACGCCGGTATTCTCGAATCGGCGGGCGATGAATACCACCAGCCGCAGGTTGTGCTCAATCAGCCGCTGTTTCGCCCGTTCATCCCCCTGCTCCATAGCCTGCAGGGCGCTCTGCTCCTCCTGCCCTTTCAGCGGCGGCGGCAGAATATCGCTTCCGCCGATGTAATAGATTTCCTGCCCCCGCAGGATACCCAGCCAGCGCAGTACCGTTTCCACCATATTCCTCATACAACCCCTCCTGTCAGCATTTGATAGGCCTCTCCCTTTGACAGCACCTCCGGGGCAAATGCCACCAGCGGACTTCCATATGTATTTCCAATCTTTGCGTTCTGAAACCGGAGTGCCAGCAGCATTCCCCCCGGCTGTCCTACCCCGTGATAGGGAATCAGACGAAGCCCCGGAATCTCCCCCATGGCCTCCACTGGATGCGCGAGCTGCTGCCTGGTCAGCCCCAAAAGCGCCATTCCCACATCGGCTCCTGCGATCAGAACCTGCTCTCCGCTGATGGGATCGCGCAGGGTATTTCCCGTATCCCGCAGCGCCAGAAGCTGCAGCGTACGCCCGCCCCAGCTCAACTCCACAGGGATGTAGGTGTCCCGGCTCAGACTGCCCCGAAAACTCATCCGGCACAGCAGCCAGGTGAATACGGCGGCAAGCACCAGCATGAGAAAGCTGCCCCGTCCCAATCCAAGGGCAATGCCGCCCAGTGCCATGCTCAGCAAAACGAACACAGCGCCACGTTGCAGGGCACTCCGGTTCCAGCCGAAGGCAATGACCGCCATCAGGCACAGGGCAACCCCGCGCCAGAGGAAATTTCCCAGAAACATCATGCCCGGAATCAGGCAGATTCCGCCGTACACTCCACCCAGAAGCGCCGCTGGGACGGCGCGTCGAAGCGCCGCCGGGAATCCGGCCAGCCGGTTCGTCCCCAGTATCAGCAAAAAATCCACCAGGAAATTCAGTACAACCGCAACATCCAGATAGACACGCAAGCAGCTACCCTCCCCCGCGCTTCTTATGGCTTCAGTATACCTGTCCGGCGCCAAAAAGTTGGTCGCAACCGCTCTGTGTTCCGTGCGCAAATTCTCTCCTGTGCCAGCGAGTTCCAGCCTGAAAAGGGTCTTGACGCGAAAAAGCGGCAGCCGAATTCATCGGCTGCCGCCCGTCCCTGTCGATTATTGCCCGGCATGGACAATGTTTTTGATATTCTTTTCTGCCTTGAACCGGGGCGTCATAACCTCGTGCCCGCAGCCCATGCACCGCAGGCGGAAATCCGCGCCGGTGCGAAGAACAATCCAGCGTTTTTCCCCGCAGGGATGCTCTTTTTTCATAACCAGAATGTCGCCCACACGAATATCCATGGTGCTTACTCCTTTTTGACGGCATCCCAATACTGCTTTGCCGCCTGCTCCATTTTGTTGGTTCCATATACATAGTATTGCGTGCCGACCAGATCGTCGGGCAGATACTGCTGCCTGACCCAATGGTTGGGATAATCATGGGGATAGAGATAGCCCTGCTCACGCTCCATGGTATAGGAATCGGCATGGACATTCTGCAGGTGCCGCGGAAAATCGCCGCCTCTGCCCTTCCGCACATCCGCCAGCGCCGCGTCCAGCGCAAGATAGCCGGAATTGGACTTGGGCGAGGTGGCCATCAGCACTGCCGCATCCCCCAGGGGAATCCGGGCTTCCGGCATTCCCAGCTTCAGCGCCATATCCACACAGGCATTGACAATGGGGATGATCTGCGGAAAGGCAAGGCCCACATCCTCCGCCGCGATGACCATCAGCCGCCGGCAAGCGGACTGCATCTGTCCTGCCTCCAGCAGCCGCGCCAGATAGTGACAGGCGGCGTCGGGATCGGAGCCGCGGATAGACTTTTGCAGGGCGGACAGCAGATCATAGTAATTATCCCCGTCCCGATCCGCACGCAGCGCGCTCTTCTGGGTAACGGTTTTGGCGTCGGCCAGCGTCAGGGCAATTCTCCCGTTTTCCGGCTGTCCCGCGGAAAACAGAACCTCCACCGCGTTCATGGCCTTGCGCAGATCGCCGCCGCAGGCGCCGGCGATGTACTCCAGCGCGCCTTTCTCCGGCACGGCGGTCAGCGCCGTGCGCTGCTCCATGAAGAAAACCGCCCGCTTCACAGCCTTTAACGCGGCAGCCGCGTCAATCTGCTTGAATTCAAAAATGGTGGAACGGCTCAGAATCGCGTTGAACACATAGAAGTAGGGATTCTCCGTGGTGGACGCAATCAGGGTGATTTTCCCGTTTTCGATGTATTCCAGCAGGGACTGCTGCTGTTTTTTATTGAAGGACTGAATCTCGTCCAGATACAGCAGCACGCCGTTTGGCGCCAGAAAGGTGTCCAGTTGCGCCACGATCTCCTTGATATCCGCCGTGGAAGCGGTGGTGGCATTCAGCTTATAAAGGGTACGGTTGGTCTGTTTCGCGATGATGTTGGCAACCGTGGTTTTTCCCGTTCCGCTGGGGCCATAGAAAACCATGTTGGGAATATTCCCGGACTCAATCAGGCGGCGAAGCACCGCCCCCTCGCCCAATATGTGCTCCTGCCCATAGACTTCATCCAAGGTCTGCGGCCGCAGAAGATCCGCCAATGGCTGGTACATAGGCCACCTCCTCCTTTTCCCTCAGTATACCATACCGGTCAGATAATTGCATCAACTATTTTCCATTTTTCGAAATTATGTTTGCAATGCAGCTTTGCCCGAACAGACACAATCCGGTGCGGAAGCTTCCGCACCGGATCAGATTTCAGAACGTGGCCACATCCGGATCAGCGGGCGGAACGTTTCTGACAACCTCCGTGGCCGTCAGAACGGGGCCGACCTCGCCTTTGTAAAGTCTGTGCTTTTCCGCGCTGATTTTGGCCGTGACCAGAACCCAGCCTCTGGACTCCAGATTTTTGGCGTCCGCATACCGGCAGGGAATGCCGCAGAACTGGATATCCTCCACGCAGCAGGTCATTACAAACCGGCCGGGCGCGAACATTCCGTCCCGATCCCGCCGGAGCATGGCCACCTGCGCCTTGAAGCGAACCATCTTCCCGTCATATTTCTCCGGCTCCTCGGTCACATCCCGATACCAGAGGGCAAAATCCTCGTCCTTCACTTCAATGACGGGCGCGTTGATGTCAAAGGGCAGCGGATCAACCACGTCATCCATTTCTGTGGTTCCGTCGGTATAGTCATAGAGAATATCAATTCTCCGGTTGGCCGCCCGTGCCAGCTTGTGGAAGGGCATGGTGTCCTGCCCTTTTTCCAGGCGGTTGAATACCACCATCTGGGCGCCCACCAGTTTGTCCATCACCAGATTGCGCATATTGGAATTATAGGTCAGGAACGTAGTGGAATCGGCAAACATAACCTCCTGCGCCACAGCCCAGTCATCCGGGAAGCGCATATACAGGTCGCCCACCTGCTGCATTCCATTCAGCTCGGCCACCACACGCTCGGCGCGGTATTTTTTACTCAGCGCGGAAAGCTCTCTGGTTGTGACCGTCTGCTGATCCAGCACTTCCATATAGACATTCTGGCTGGGATAGGCAGAAAAATCATATTCCTCCTCCCCTTCCTCAAATACCAGCAGAAGCGTCCGCTCGCCGGCATTGAACCGGGGATCTTCCAGTGTTTCCTGAATAAATTTGGTTTTGCCGGAATCCAGAAAACCCGTAAACACATAGACCGGAATCTGCTGCATGGTTACACCCCAAACAGCGCCGCTATGCCATCCTCATCCAGCTTGGAGCCAATGACGCACAGCTTGCCGTTGATATCGGCGGGGCCGGTACGGATGTCGATTTCCTCAGGCACCATATCGAAGTGAATCCAGGTGCCGTCCGCTGCGGGCAGGATACCCTTCGCGCGCAGAACCGTTCCGAATTTGCCGGAATCCAGCTCCTTCAGCGCGCTTTCAATCAACGCGCGGTCGAACTTCTTGGAGGTCTCACGACCCCAGGAAGTAAACACCTCGTCGGCATGATGATGGTGGTGATGATGATGGCAGTGCTCATCATGGTCATCATGGTCGTGGCAGCAGCAGTGGCCTTCCTCATGGTGATGCTCGTCCTCATCTTCGTCATCCTCGTGATGATGGTGATGCTCATCTTCGTCATCCTCGTGATGATGGTGATGCTCGTCCTCGTCATCGTCGTGATGGTGATGCTCGTCCTCGTCATCGTCATGATGATGGTGATGATGTTCTTCCCCATCCTCCTCGTCCAGCCGTTCGAGCTCCAGCTTGGCAAGCTCCGCCGCAAGGGTGGCCTTTCCCTCCATGGCGGAGATCAACTGCTCGCCGGTAAGCTGATTCCACGGAGTGGTGACCAGCGTGGCCACCTGATTGTGTTCCCGGATCATGGCGACGGCCGTGTCCAGCTTGGTCTGTGGAATGGCATCCGTGCGGGAGAGAATAATGGTGGACGCAGTTTCAATCTGGTTATTGTAGAACTCGCCGAAGTTCTTCATATACACCTTGACCTTGCCTGCATCGGCTACGGCCACCGTATAGCCCAGCGTAACCTGGTCATTTGTCACCTTCTGCACAGCGGCAATCACATCGGACAGCTTGCCCACGCCCGAAGGCTCAATGATAATCCGGTCGGGATGATACGCGGCAATGACCTGCTTCAGCGCCTTGCCAAAATCTCCAACCAAACTGCAGCAGATGCAGCCGGAGTTCATCTCGGTAATGTTGATGCCGGAATCCTTCAGAAAACCGCCGTCAATGCCAATCTCACCGAACTCATTCTCGATCAGTACCAGCTTCTTGCCCTGATACGCTTCCGAAATCATCTTCTTGATCAGCGTAGTTTTGCCAGCGCCAAGAAAGCCGGAGAATATGTCAATTTTTGTCATATCAATGCACCTTCTGTACAAAATTTCTACCTGTTATTATACCACATTTTCCGTGCTGTGACAAGTCAAAAAACATTTGGCTTTCGACAATATTCTCTTGGATTTGCGGCGTTTATTCTGTTATGCTGTCAGTAAGCAGGCATACACTCCCGCGCGACAGCCTGCTTCCCGCCGTCCCGGCTCTCCCCCGGGGCGGCGGTTTTGCATAATCAGCAGACGGGAATCAACAGAATCCGGTCATCCTCCGGCTCCCCCTTCAGACCATTGGCCTTTTGAATTGCCTCCATGGTGGAATTGCACCGTTTCGCGATGTTCCACAGTCCATCCCCTTCCGGACGGCAGAGTATCAGCGATGGGCGGGACGGGTCCGGCTCCTGCTCCTCTCCCGTTGTCAGCCCCGTCACCATGGTCATTTCCCTGTTGGATGTCACATCCATGGAAAGAGCCGCCTGCGCGATCACTTTCACTCCTCCTTCAGAACCGGCCGTCTGTGCGCTGCCTATCCGCTGAAGCACTGCATCCACCCGGCAGTCGCCGTCCGCCGGAAACTCCGTATGCCCTGTCCAGCGTGCCGTAGCAGTCTGAACCGTCCCCGATTCATCGCGGTACAAAATCTGAAACAGGCCGGGAAACTCCAGAGAATATCCCTCAGCCGTGCGCTGCGGAAGCGGAAAATCCGGCAAAAAAACGGCATCCAGAATTTCCCCCTCAATTCCGGGGAATTGCTGCCCGGCCGAAACTGTCTCCAAACGGGTTTCCAGCAGCGCCGGAAGAAACAGAGGCTCCCGCGCCAGCTCCACCGTCCGCCTGGTGCTGTAGGCATCCTCCGTCAGTTCCACCATCACACGGTCATGAACCAAATACTGTCCGGTCATCCCGCATTTCAGGCGAAGCTGTCCCGTTTCTCCCTGTTCCAGCTCCAGATTGGTCAAAACAAGCTGGATATCCGCCTGCGCATCCGGGCTGCGGTCCCCCTCCAGCTCCGTAAGCTGGGAAAACGGAAGTTCAAAATCCCAGGTATGCACATTGCCTTCATTGCACTGATAGATCAGATGCGCAATCGCCGTTCCCCGGAACAGGAGCTTATTGGTCATCACCTTTTTCTCTGTCACCTCTGTTCGGACGGTATCATAAAGGATTCTCTGCATCGCTGGAATATGACCCGGCAGTGTCAGTTCCTCATCCAACGTAAATGTCTTTTCTCCCGCTTCACAGGGAAGCATCATGGGATAGGTTCGTTTCAACAGTTGAATATCCGCCGGAAGTTGATCCGCCGAACAGATGGTTTTCTCAGTCGGGTACAGCGCTTCCGCCATGGCGGCAACCCCGGCCCGCACCATGATCTTCCGCGCTGAAACGGTTCTGCTGTCCAGAAACCGCAGCAGCGGCAGAACGCGGAGCGTTCCATCCCTGTCTGCATTCTGAATATCCCATTGGATCTGGAATGGAATCCAGGTATCCAAACTCCGGATTTCGCTTCCGTCCTCCGGTGCGTACAGAATGCGGGTCATGACGCCGCCGGAGGCGCTCACCTGTCCGGCGCGCCATTCCTTGCTGCGAAGAACTGCCTGCCCCCATGCGCCCAGAACCCGCCCGATATCCGGCATTCCGTCGCTCAACCGAACCTCCTGTGTCAGCTCCGTGTTTTTCACTTCCCGCACAGCCCTTCCAAGGCAGCGGCACTGCGATTTCTGAAACTGTAATTCCAAGACAATCACTCCTTATCCAGCGCTCCTGAGAAATTCTATTCAGCCGGGGACAAGTTTATTCCATTTATTTTCTGCGCAGCGAGCAGGCGCCCACCACAATAATCACGACTCCGCCCCATGTACATAAAAACGTGGATTCCAGAAGCTGGGCAACCAGCAGGCCGATCCCCAGCCCCAGAAGCAGGCAACCCCTCATCTGATTCCTGCGGCACATAAAAACACCCCCTGCACAGCTTATGCAGGGGGTACACATATATGAATCTCAGCCGCCGAGGTACGCTTTTTTCACATCATCGCTGCACGCCAGCTCCTTGCCGCTGCCAGACAGCGTGACTTTGCCTGTCTCCAGAACATAAGCACGGTCGGCGATCTGGAGTGCCTTGCTGGCATTCTGCTCCACCAGAAGAATGGTGGTTCCATCCGCATGGAGCTGCTTGATGATATCAAAAATCTGATCCACCAGAATGGGCGCCAGTCCCATGGAAGGCTCATCCAGCATCATCAGTTTCGGGTGACTCATCAGCGCCCGGCTCATGGCCAGCATCTGCTGTTCACCGCCGGACAGCGTGCCCGCAATCTGCTTGCGACGCTCTTTCAGGCGGGGAAAATAGGAAAATACCTTCTCCAGATCTGTTTTGGATACCTCTTTATTGATATAGGCACCCATTTCAAGGTTTTCCTGAACTGTCATCTGCAGGAAAATCCGCCGGCCCTCGGGAACGTGCGCCAGCCCATGGCGGAGGAGCTTGTAGGCGTCCATATGGGTGATATCCTGATCCATGAATTCGATTTTTCCGGAGCGCGGATGCATCAGGCCGGAAATGGTTTTCAGGATGGTACTCTTTCCGGCACCGTTGGCACCGATCAGCGCCACGATCTCGCCTTCCCCCACCTCAAAGGATACGCCCTTGATGGCATGGATAGCGCCATAATAAACATGAATGTCGTCAATTTTCAGCATCATGGCACTCAGCTCCTTCCAAGGTAGGCTTCAATTACTGCGGGATTGTTTTTGATTTCCTCCGGGGTTCCCTTGGCAATGATTTTGCCGTAGTTCACCACCACAATTCCCTCACAGACATTCATAACCAGATTCATGTCGTGCTCGATCAGGAAAATGGCAATGTGGAAAGTATCCCGGATGCGGCGAATCTGGTGCATCAGCTCCGTGGTCTCACTGGGGTTCATGCCGGCCGCAGGCTCGTCCAAGAGAATAATAGACGGATTGGAAGCCAGCGCGCGGCAGATCTCCAGCCGGCGTTGAACGCCGTAGGGCAGCCCGCCCGCCTTCTGATCGGCAATATCTGCCAGTCCCATGAAATCCAGCAGCTCCATTGCCTTTGCGTTCGCCTTTTTTTCTGCCTTGAAATAGCCGGGCAGATGGAGCATGGAGGTAAAAAACGAGCATTTGATCTCGTTGTGCATACCGACCTTCACATTGTCAAGCGCCGTCATGTCGTTGAACAGGCGGATATTCTGAAAGGTGCGTGCAATTCCCAGCTTGTTGACCTTGGCGGTGGTCATCCCCTTGGTGTCCACGCCCTTGAGCAGGATGGAGCCGCGGGTGGGCTGATAGACGCTGGTCAGCAGATTAAAGATGGTGGTCTTTCCCGCGCCGTTGGGGCCGATCAGGCCGGAAATTTCCGTAGGCCCGATGGTCATACTGAATCCATCCACAGCGGTCAGGCCGCCGAAATCAATACCCAGATTCCGCACATCCAGTACGGGCAGCTTGTCCGCATCCTGCTCCCGCAGATAACTCACATCGGAGACCTTGATCATTTTTCTGGAATACTCATTCATTGCTTACGGCCTCCTTTCCCGGTTTATGAAACAGCCCTTTGACACGGTCGCACACACACTGAATCCATCCCTTGACACTGGGCGACCAGGTGCACAGCATCACGACAATCAGCACAACGGCATACAGCAGCATCCGGAGATCATCCAGACCGCGCATCAGCTCCGGCAGCAGATACAGCACCGTCGCGGAAATAACGGAGCCGAGAATATTGCCCATACCGCCCAGAACCACAAACACGAGAATGTTGATCGATGTGTTGAAGTTGAACTTGGAGGCGGTGACAGAGGAGAAATTCAGGCCAAACAGCGCGCCAGCCATACCCGCCAGGAACGCCGACACCACAAAAGCCTTCATACGGAACGCAGTGACATTGATGCCCACGGACTCAGCCGCAATGCGGTTTTCCTTGATGGCCTTGATGGCGCGGCCTTCTTTGGAATTGATCAGATTCAGTACAATGAACAGTGTGAACAGAATGAGCACAAATCCCATTGAAAATGTGGAGAGCTTTTCAACGCCGGTTGCGCCCTTGGGTCCTGCTATCAGATAGGTGCCGCCTTCCAGCAGCTCCATTTTTGAGGCGGAGATGGAGAAATGAAGTCCCTTGGCGTCGGTACCGATGTACATATTTCCAATCAGGTTCTTCAGGATTTCGCCGAAGGCCAGCGTCACAATGGCCAGATAGTCGCCCCGAAGACGGAGCACCGGAATCCCGATCAGAAAGCCAAGAAATCCGGCCAGAATGCCGCCCACGATCATAGCCGTAATCAGGCGAAGCGTTCCATTGGGAACGGCGGACTGAAGCAGCGCCGCCGCAACAATCCCTGAAAAAGCGCCGATGCCCATAAATCCGGCATGGCCCAGGCTCAGCTCGCCGCACACGCCCACCAGCAGATTCAGGGAAATCGTCAGCACAATGTATACGCACACGGGAACCAGATACCCATTGACCGAGCTTGTCAGCATTCCCATCGACGAAAGGGCCTGAAGCACGAGAAACGCAACGGTTACCAAAGCATATGTGGTCAGATTGGTGCGGGTTGTTTTGTTCTGCAATATTTTTTTCATGGTAACCACCTCACACCTTTTCCTGAACCTGTTTGCCAAGCAGGCCGGCCGGTTTGACCAGCAGGATGATAATCAGCACGCTGAACACCACCGCATCGCTGAACTGGGTGGAAATATAGGCCTTGGCAAAGGTTTCAATAATGCCGATCAGAATGCCGCCCAGCATGGCGCCGGGGATGGAGCCGATCCCGCCCAAAACGGCTGCGGTAAATGCGCGGATGCCGGGCATGGAACCGGTGGTGGGCTGCAGGGTCGGCACCGTGGAGCAAAGCAGGACACCGGCAACGGCTGCCAGCGCGGAACCGATGGCAAAGGTGGTGGAGATCGTCCGGTTTACGTTGATACCCATCAACTGGGCAGCATCCTGATCCTCGGACACAGCGCGCATCGCCTTGCCGGTACGGGTGGAGCCTGTGAACCAGGTCAGCGCAAACATCACCACGACGGAAACAAGAACCGTCACCAAAACCTCACCGGTGACAACCAGCTTACCATCAAACAGGCGGATGGGAGCGAAGGTGACGATGCTGGTGAAATTCTTGGCGCTGGACGACCAGATGAGCTGCGCCGCGTTCTGCAGGAAATAGCTGACGCCGATGGCGGTGATCAGAACGGCCAGGCTGGGCGCGCCCCGCAGGGGCTTATAGGCCAGACCTTCAATGACGATACCCAGAACGGTGCAGACCGCCATGGAAATCACCACAGACACGATGGCAGGAAGGCCCAGATAATTTGTGACACAAAATGAAATATAGGCGCCCACCATAATGATGTCGCCATGCGCAAAATTCAGCATCTTTGCAATGCCATACACCATGGTGTAGCCCAATGCAATGATGGCGTAGACAGCTCCAATGCTGATTCCGTTAATAAAATACTGTAAGATTTGCATATCTACCCTCTCTTCCCCGACAGCCTATGACGGCGGCCTCTGGCTGTCGCTCTCATGGACTGTCGAACCGGATTTGGGATGGAAGGGTCTCCCCTTCCATCCCAAGCTGGAATATCAACCCATGGGAACGTAGATACCGTTCTCAATCACAACGGCGGCGGGAGCCTTGGAAATCATGCCGTTGGCATCCCAGGTCATGCCGCTACCGGTCAGACCGTCAAAGGTCATGGAGCCGAACTGCTTCACCAGCGCAGCGCAGGCATCGACAGCGGGGGTCTTGCCGTCAATACCGGCGGCGACACAGGCCTTGTAAACTGCGTAGACACAGTCATAAGCGTCAGCCGCAAACTGGTTGGGAACCTGACCGTTGTTGTTTTCCATATACTTGGCAACAAAGGACTGGGTAGCTTCGTTGGTGGCATTGGCATCGAAGGGGGTCATCAGAGCCAGGCCCTCCGCCAGAGCGGTGTTGAAGCCTTCCACACCCAGAATGCCGTCCATACCGTCGCAGCCGAAGAATGTAGGCGCATAACCGATCTTGTTCGCGTAAGTCAGGATCTGAGAAGCCTCGGTGTAGTAGATGGGCAGGAACACCAGATCCGCGCCGGCGTCCTTGCACTGGGTAACCTGCGTGGACAGGTCGCTCTTGGTATCCTTGGTGAAGGAGGTCTCGCAGACCACATTCAGACCCAGCTCACCGGCCTTCGCCTTGAAGCCCTCATACAGGCCGGAGGAGTAATCGTCGGAGGAATCATAGATGACACCAATCGTGGCATCAGCCCAGTTCAAGGAGATGACCTCAGCGGCGGAAGCGCCCTGGTTGGGGTCGGTGAAGCACATCTGGAACGTGGAAGCACCGGCCATGGCAACCTCAGCGGAGGACGCGGAGGGCGTCAGCAGGAACATCTGATCGGCAACTGCGCCGGGAGCAACCGCGTTGCAGGCGCCGGAGGTGACGGTGCCGATGAACACCTGCATCCCCCAGTCCTTCAGGACGTTGTAGCCGGAAACAGCCTTCTCGCCGTCGGCTTCGTCATCCTCGGCCTTGAACTCGATCTTCAGGCCGCCCTCAGCCTTTGCCTTCTCGTTAATTTCGGCAACGGCGATCTCAATGCCGTTCTTGACAGCGGTACCATAAATGGCGGCATCGCCGGTCAGCGGGCCGGTCATACCAATCTTAATGGTGTTCGCGTCCGCGGAACCAGCGCCGCAGCCGGCGAACAGTGCGGCAACCATAACGGCAGCCAACAACATTGCAAATACCTTTTTCATTGTGAATTCTCCTTTTCCCATTTTCTAAAAAGCTATAAAAAAGCAGTTACGCAAACCGCAACCGCTTCTTATACATAATAAGAAGAGCCGCTTTATTCTGAATCCGTCAGGCAAACGAAAACGGACACCGCCCGCAAATCGACAGTGCCCGCAATCCGGCTAATTCGCGCAGAGGTATCGGCCGCTTTGCCGCAGTTGCAGCAGGCGGATGCGGAATTTTTGAAGTGATTCATTCCGGACATTGTCAAATACCTCCCTCCAATTGATGACAAAATTGTATCTCACAGGCGGACATTTGTCAACCTGTGAGATTACAAAACTTTATTGGACAGATTTTCCGCTTTTTTGTGCAGGATATACAACATTTACATACCGTCCATTTCCGCCTTGCAGGCGGCCAGAACCTTGCTCAAAACGGGAATACAGGTGGACGCGCCATAGCCCCCGTTTTCCACAACCGCGATAAACGCAAGGGGGTATTCCGCATCCGTCACGAACCCGGCAAACATGGCGTTGGACTTCTGATCGCCGCCAAGCTGGCTTGTTCCGGATTTGCCGCATACGGTCAGACCCGGAAACTTGTCCGAGCCGTAGATTTTCTCCACGTTGTTCCGAAGATATGCCTGCAAGGTTGCGGCGATTTCCGCGGGCATGATCCGCTCCTCCTGCTCTGCCTGCGCCGTATAGGTCGTCTCACCATTGGCGGAAACCTGCTTAACCAGATGGGGCAGAACACCCTGCCCGCCGGCGGCGATCGCGCCCATAAAGGTCAGATACCGGCAGGGGTTGATCTGATCCGTGTGCTGGCCGATCCCGGCCCACGCAATCTGTACCGGCGCCGCGCCGGTCAGATCAAAGTTTCCTTTCGCGGTGGTGATTCCGTCAAAGCGCACAGGCTCCGTCACGCGAAACTGCCTGACATACTTTGTCAGGTTTTCCGCGCCCACCAGATTGGCAATCTGTCCAAAGCAGCAGTTGCAGGACTTGGCCAGCGCCTCCTTCAAGGTCAGCGTGCCATGCGCCTTCTCGCAGGTTACCTTGTCAATTCCGTATTCATAGGTTCCGGTGCAGGTAAATTTCCGCTCCAGAATGTCATCGACACAGTCCAGTGCGGCGGCCGTGGTGACAATCTTGAAGATGGAGCCCGGGACATAGGCCGATTGGGTGAACCGATTCAGATAGATTCCCTCATACGCGCCGGTGGTATCCCCCTGAATATCCGGCACATTGTCCGGATCATAGGTTGGCGTGGTCACCGCGCACAGAATCTCCCCGGTTCTGTAGTTATAAACCGCCACAGTCCCCTTTCTGTCCCCCATCGCCTCCAGGGCCGCGTTCTGTACGGCGCTGGAGATTGTCAGCACCGCCTGTCCGTCCGTGCCGCCATAGGCGTAGAGTCCGTCCACCAGATTGTATCCGGTCATTTCTCTGGCGTAGTGCGCGACGGCCGGGGCGCTGATATTGCCCTTCCGGTCGCCCAGCCAGTGCAGCGTGGACTGTCTGGTTACGGCATCCGCGGAATAAACTCTGGATTCGGTCAGATCCAGCAAAAGATTGCCGTCTCTGTCCACTACCTGCCCGCAGCCGATGTTGGTGCTGTTGAAAACATGGGGCGAACCGGCGCTGACAATCCAACTGTCCGCCTGGGTCACATACTCATAGAGGAAAATGCCCAGCCCCCCCACCAGAATCACAATCAGCAACAGCAGCGCATACGCGCGTCTGGATACTCTATTCATTCACGCCTGTCCTCCTTTTTCCGGCAAAGCGCACGGCAAAGCTGGCGTTCTGCCGGGTATCCGCCGCCTTGAGAAAGGCAAGCAATCCCCACGCGCCAATCATGCTGGAGCCGCCGTTCGACAAAAACGGAAACGTCACGCCGGTCAGCGGCAGAATATCCAGCGTGCCCAAGCAATTGAGAATGGACTGGGTCAGCAGAATTCCGGCTGCCGTGCAGGCGCCAATGGCGTAGAAGCTGCTGCGGGACAAGGAAACGGTTCGCAGGGCAAACAGCCCCAGCGCAACAATACACAATACGGTCAGGCAGCCCATGATCAGTCCCCATTCCTCGGAAACTGCCGCAAAGGCCAGGTCGGAATCCGCGGCAAAAACACGCTTCAGCAGTCCTCTGCCCGCGCCCAGACCGAACAGGCCACCGGAGGCCAGGCACATGATGGCTCTGGTTTGCTGGTAGCCCAAATTAAAGGGGTCCTCCCAAATGTGGCGCCAGATGGTGAAGCGCCGCAGGGCATGGGGCGCGATTTTGATGGCGATGACACCTGCAAAACCCAACGCCGTACAGGCCAGCGCAACGGTTCCCACACTGCCCGAGCGCATATAGGCGATAATCAGGAAAGCGACAAAGAAAATCAGCGCGGTTCCAAAGTCGTTCATCAGCGCGAGGCAGCCGCAGATCACAACGGAATAGACAATAAAGCCAATCAGATTTCGTCTGTTCAGCAGCCGGTCCATCGTAGAGGCGCCGGCATAGACAAAGCAGACCTTGCTCAGCTCCGAGGGCTGCAGCGTCATGCCCGCAATTTTCAGCCATGCCTTCGCGCCGTGCTGCTCCTTGCCGAAAAGCAGCGTAATCACCAGAAATCCCACGCCCAGCGCCGTAGCCAGATACCGGAATTTCTTTGCCCGCTCCAGATTCCGCAGCGACCAGCCCACGGCCAGATAGACCGCCAGCCCCAGCGCGATGGCGGTAAGCTGCTTGACGGTCTCCGAAGGTTTGACGGAGCAGATGATTGCCATGCCCATGGTGCACAGGAAAAAGGCGACTGTTTCCAGTTCAAAGGAACTGCGCCGGATCAGCGCATAGAAAATCAGCAAAAGCCATTGGCAGATCAGAATGCCGCCAAAGCCCTGCACAATATTGGAAAACTGGTCTGGCGTGCCGCCAAGCAGAAAACCCAGACAGCACATACACTGAAAAATGGACAAAATCAGCAGATTGATGACGCTGTCCAGTCCGGTTCCGGTTCGCACCCGCAGTCTGGCCAGAAGCTGCTCCTGTTTCTGGGTAATCGGCGTCAGATTCATTTCCAGTCCGCCGATGTTGATTTCGTCCCCCGGCTCCAGCGCGCAGATGGAAACCTGCCTGCCGTTTACCAGCACGCCGCTCTTGGAATTGGTATCGGTGATCGTCCAACTCCCGTCGTCATACCGGGTCAGAACCGCGTGGTTGCGGGAAACCGTGGGAAAATCGATGCAGACATCGCTGGCCTTGCTGCGGCCGATGACATTCTCCCAGTGTGTCAGCGCATAGCGGGTTCCGTCCTTCATGCAAAGCCATGCCCAGATCTCCGGTTCCCGCTTGAAGGTCAGCAGCGGTTTCAGGCACCGCCACAGCAGCAGGATTGCCAATACAGGCGCCGCATACCGCAGAATGCCCAGATAGACATTGACATATGTATCCTTCGCTCCGGAAAGGATCTGAATCAGCCGTTCCACTTGCGCCACCACCTCCTGATCGTTTTCTTTAACATGGCACATTTTGCCCGGGTTGTCAAATGAATTATTCTTTAAGATTCCAGCCCCCGCAGCAGGGCAATCTCTTTCTCATACCCGGGAAGGGCATTGGGTGTCTCCAGAATCATGGGTTTGCCAGCCAGTGCCGGGTGGGTCACCACAGCCCGGAAGGTGTTCAATCCCAGATATCCCTGCCCGATACACGCGTGCCGGTCTTTATGGCTGCCCATGGGGTTTTTCGAGTCGTTCAGATGCAGCGCGTACAGCCTGTCCAGCCCGATCACCCGGTCAAATTCTGCCAGAACGCCGTTCAGATCGTGGGCAATATCATAGCCCGCATCCCAGACATGGCAGGTATCCAGACACACGCCAACCTGATCGCTTCCCACCGCGTCCAGAATGGCTTTCAGCTCTTCAAAGGTTCCGCCGATTTCGCTTCCCTTTCCTGCCATTGTTTCCAGCAGCACCGTCACCGGGTATCCCGGCTCCAGCGCCTTTTTCAGTGCGACGGCAATATAACCGATACCGGCCTGCGCGCCCTGCCCCACATGGGAGCCGGGATGGAAATTATAGGATTGCCCGGGCAGCGCCGCCATTCGCCGCAGATCGTCGCACAGCACGTCGCAGGCAAACGCCCTTGCCTCCGGGTCAGCCGTGCAGAGATTCATGGTGTAGGCCCCGTGGGCGACCAGCCTGCCGAACCCCATTTCCCGCAGACGCGCCATGGCGGCAGCGGCATCAGCAGAATCTTCCTGTTTCGCTTTGGAACCCCTCGGATTCCGCGTAAAATAGGCAAATGTATTTGCACCGATCTTCTCCGCCGTTTTCACCATCTCCAGATATCCCCCGGATGACGACAGATGACAGCCAATATATCGCATACTGTTTCGCACCTCCAATGGTTACAGTATAGCATAGATCCGCGGCAAATGCAAATCCCGGGCGCACCCCACATGGGTGCGCCGGATTCGTGCTTTTCACTTTTGGAAAACTGTGCTATAATGAAACCATGCAGCGGGAGGGATGCGCCATGCCGAAATCAGACAATCAAAAGCTGAAAATCTTCTATCTTCTTGACTATCTGCAGCGATATTCCCATGCCGGCCACCCGGTCACAGCCACCGAGCTGGCCGATATGCTGAAGCAGCGCCACGACATCAACTGCGAGCGGAAAACCATTTACTCCGACATTGCGGCGCTTCAGGAATACGGTGTGGACATTGTGGCAGCTCCGGGTAAAAAGGGCGGCTACTACATTGCCTCCCGGAATTTCGAGCTGTCCGAGCTCAAGCTGCTGATTGATGCCGTTCAGTCAAGTCGGTTTCTGACGGAGAAGAAAACCAGAGAACTGATTGGCAAGCTCTGCAGTCAGTGCAATGAGCATGACGCCAGCCTGATGCGCCGGGAGGTTCTGGTTTCCGGGCGGGTCAAGAGCATGAACGAAACCATCTACTACAGCGTGGACGCCATTCAGGAGGCCATCGCCCAGAACCGTCAGATCAGCTTCCGCTATTTTGATTGGGGGATTGACGGCAAACGCCATTACCGGGAAAAGGACTACTGTGCCAGTCCCTACGGTCTTTGCCAGGATAACGAAAACTGCTATCTGCTGGCCTGGTCCGAGCGGCACGGCGTTACCTCCTACCGGGTAGACCGCATGGCGAATATCCGCCTTTTGGACAATGCGCGGATTCCCTGCCCGGAGTTGACCGGCCCACGCTTCACCGCCCACGCCAACCGCCTGTTTCAGATGTACTCCGGGGAAGCGCTGGACGTTAAGCTGCGCTTCCACCGCAGTCTGGTCAACGTGGTCATCGACCGCTTCGGTCGGGATCTGATTCTCGTCCCCGACGGGGAGGACGATTTCACCTTTACCGTCAATGTGGCCGTTTCCCCCATGTTTTTAAGCTGGGTCATCGGGTTCGGGAAAAAAGCGAAAATTCTCTATCCCCCTTCCGTAATCCAGGCGTGCAAGGCCATGTGCCGGGAAGCGCTGGAGCAATATGAGGAACCCTCTGAGCCACTCGGCTCCCTCAGGACAGTGTAAAGGATTCAAACATTCCGTTCCACATTTCCCCGTATTCTCTGGCAGTATCCGCGTCGGTCATGGCGGACAGCACATAGTGATAGCTTCCGTCATCCAGAATGGCGGCGCGGCACACCTGTTCGCCCTCGTCGCTGTTGACCGTCCAGACAAAGTCCAGCCGCCTACATTCCCCAGCCGCCGTTTCCAGAACCGTCAGTTCCTCCCTGCCGCAGCCGCTGACGCTTCGCACCGTTCCGTCCAGATCGCCGCCGGGAAGAATCTGCGTGGAAACATCATATCCGCTGCAAAGATACAGTGTGCCGTTTTCCGTCTCCATCGCCGGAAGCACCGATTCCTCCGGCAGGCTGAATTGAATCTGCTTCGGCTCCGCCAGAACGGATACCACCACCTGGTCGGCCAGCGTCTCATAGGTTTCTGCGGTGCTGCACCCAGTCAGGAGCAGCCCCAGCGCCAGAATCAACCATCCTTTTTTCATACCCATCCTCCCATGAAAGGAAAATCCACCTTGGAAATACTGCTGGTGTACTTACTTCTAATCAATGCGGCCGCCTTTCTGCTTATGCTTGCGGACAAGCGGAAAGCCCGGCGCGGCGCCTGGCGGATTCCAGAAAAAACGCTGCTCGGCGCGGCGGCGCTGGGCGGAAGCCTCGGCGCCATCGCCGGAATGTATCTGTTCCGGCACAAAACCAAACATCCGCGGTTCTATATCGGCCTTCCGCTGATTCTGGCGGCGCAGCTCGTTGCCGCCGCCACAGTCTTATTCCTGATAAAATGAATCCCGGGAGCATCCGCTCCCGGGATATGTTCTTACAAGGGACTGAGCATTAACATAAAGGTGAAAACCATGCTGATTCCCATGAGGACCATCAGAATCACCATGCCGGGGCTTGTAAAGAAGCAGCTCAGATACACCCCGTTTTTGTGATCCGCACGGAAATACTCCCCGATTGAACGGCGCTTCGCGATGATAACGGCGACCGCACCCACGGTAAACGCCAGAATCACCGCCCAGACGATCAGATTGGCAGTGATATCCGGCAAGCCGGACAGCAGCCGCGGCAGAAGATCCGCCAATACCAGATTGTTGATCATATGCAGCACCATGGACCACGCAATGGAGTATTCCGACGCGGTGTATCCAAGCACCAGTCCCATCAGGAAAGCGTAGGGTGACTGTAACAGATTTCCATGAAAAATTCCGAAAGCAAACGCGGAGCAGAAAATGGCAAATCTTCTGCCGTAGGGCATCAGCGCCCGCTGAATGACGCCCCGGAACAGAATTTCCTCCGTGACAGGCGCCAGAATTCCCGCGTAAAGGAACATACTGAAGCTGCCCGTGTCCATAGCAAGGCTCTCCAGCCCGTCCAGCATGGAC
This sequence comes from Clostridiales bacterium, assembly GCA_022774865.1. GTDB lineage: Bacteria > Bacillota > Clostridia > Oscillospirales > Oscillospiraceae > Faecousia. The sequence continues at coordinate 50,586 of JALFLH010000003.1, read as the reverse complement.
AGGCCAAATCCGTTGAGAATCAGCTCAGCGAAGGTGGTCAGAAGCTGGTAGACCGCCTGTCCGCTCAAAAACAGGCAGAGCAGGGACAAAAAGCTGCCCGGCGTCATGGGCTTGCCTCTTTCACCCGCCTTCCGCAGGGACGGCTTTTTCCAGATCAGCAGCGCCAGCAGGCCGACTGCCACCGCCACGACATAGCCCCAGCCATCCTTCATACCCTTTTCCAGCATCGTGGGAATCTGTTCCGGCTGGCCGGACAGCAGGGCACCCATCATACCGAAGGTCATCTCAAAAAAGGCGGTCAGAAAAACCGCCGCATTCAGAATGCCGTAGTAAATCAGCAAAATCCATCCAACCGCGCTGAACCGGCGGCGCAGCTCTTTTTTCATTTCCCGCCATGCCTGAATGGTCATTTCCATGATTGGGGTTCCTCCTCCAACTGCGTAATCAGGGCCTCCGCCGAAACCATTCCGTCGATGGCAGCGGACATAATGCCGCCTGCGTATCCCGCGCCTTCTCCCGCCGGATACAACCCGCGAAGCACGGACTGCCGGTTATCCCCCCGCAGAATCCGCACGGGTGATGAACTGCGGGTTTCCGGAGCAGTCAGGACGGCGTCCGCACTGGCAAAGCCCGCCAGCGCGTGATCCAGCGCCGGAAGCGCTTCCGCCAGCGAACGGGATATTCTGTCCGGGAGAATGTCATGAAGGTCGCACCATGCCACCCCCGGCCGATAGGTGGGAAGGACGCTGCCCGGCCCTGTGCTAGGAACACCCGAAAGAAAGTCCCCCACGGTCTGGGCGGGCGCCCGGTAGCTGCCGCTGACGCGGTAGGCCGCTTCCTCAATGTCCCGCTGCCACCGCATTCCGGCCAGCGCATCCCGTCCCGGGAAATCCACCGGATTGACCGTTACCAGGAGTGCGGCATTGGCATTTTCACCGCTTCGGTCGGCATAGCTCATGCCGTTGGTCACCACCCGCCCCGGCTCGGAGGCCGCGGCCACCACATAGCCGCCCGGGCACATGCAAAACGTGTAAACCGTGCCGTCCGCCAGATGCCTGACCAGCTTATAGTCCGCCGGCGGCAGCGCCGGATCGGTTTTACCGTACTGCGCCATGTCAATCATGCTCTGCCGGTGCTCAATCCGCACCCCCATGGCAAACGGCTTCGCCTCCATGGGAATGGCCATTCTGTTCAGCATTTCAAAGGTATCCCGGGCGCTGTGCCCAATGGCGAGGATCACCCTGTCACATTCAATCCGCTCCCCGCTCTCCAGCTCCAGCCCGGTCAGGCGGCCGCCCCCGGTCTGAATGCCGCACACCCGGCTGTTGAAGCGAACCTCCCCGCCCAGCCGGATGATCTCCCGGCGCAGGTTCTGCACCACCGTCAGCAGCACATCCGTGCCCACATGGGGCTTGGCGTCATACAGAATCTCCTCGCGGGCGCCGAACCGAACAAACTGCTCCAGAATCCACCCGATCCGGGGGTTGTGGACGCCCGTGTTCAGCTTGCCGTCAGAGAAGGTTCCGGCGCCGCCCTCGCCGAACTGCACATTACTCCGGGTATCCAGCTCCCCGGTCTGCCAGAATTTCTCCACTTTCTCGTGACGGCGCCGGGCATCCTCCCCCCGCTCCAGCACCAGCGGCCTCAGACCCGCCATGGCCAGAATCAGCGCGGCAAACATACCGGCCGGCCCAAAGCCCACCACGACCGGCCTGAAGGCGGGCGTCACAGCGCACTGGGGCGGGCGGTAAAATGAAACCGGAGCAATGGCAGCGCGCCTGCAGCCCGACTTGCGGATCAATTTTTCCTCGTTGCCGTCGACCATCACATCCACCGTGTAGACGATCTTCACATCGGGTTTTTTTCGGGCGTCCACACTCCGCCTGACGATCCTCAAGCCGCGCACCCTGGAATTGGGCACTTTGAGCAGCTTCGCGGCCTCATACAGAAGCTGGTTCTCATGATGGGCCGGGGGCAAGGCAATCTCTCGAATTCGTATCATTGTATTCCTCCGGCGTGCAGTCCCGCCATCCGGCCGGAGCTCCACGCCCACTGTAAATTATAGCCGCCGAAGTCGCCGTCCACGTCCAACACCTCGCCGCAGGCATAAAGCCCCGGAACCAGACGGCTCTCCATGGTGTCCGGGTTGAATTCCGTCGTTCGCATACCGCCGGCGGTCACCTGTGCGGCATCCATCCCCATCGGTTCCGTCAAAGGAACCTCAAGGTGCTTGACCGCATGACAGACGTTTTCAATATCCTCATCACGCAGCTTCTCCGCCGTCAGCCGAACGCCCGCAGCGCGCGTCAGCACCCGGCCAAGGCGATTGTGCAGGATACCGGTGAGCAGTTCCTCCACGCGCCAATGGGCGCTTCTTCTGTGCAGCAGCTCCTCCCGCAGATCATTCACGGACAGCTCCGGCAGGAAATCCAGCCGGCAGCTCCAGATTCCCGCGCCCTGGCAGGCATCCCGGGAGATTTCGAATATCACAGGCCCGCTGAGGCCATACTCCGTGAACTGCAACTCCCCCGTGCTTTCCGCCTGCTCCATACCGTCCCGGCAGATGGCTGCCCTGCAGTTGGCACGGACGCCCTTGAGCGACGCGCAGCCGCTCCATTCGGATTTGAGCTGCACCAGCGCGGGGCGCAGTTTGGTAACCCGGTGCCCGAAGCCCCGCAGAAGCTGATAGCCTGCCATGGAGCCGCCCAGCCGGGCACCGGCAAGGCCGCCGCAGGCAATAACCAGCCTGTCGCAGGGGATCGCTTCATCGCCGGACTGCACCAGAAAACCATCCGCCGTTTTCTTCGCTCTGGAAACCTCAAAGCCCGTCAGCAGGCGGATATTGGGACGCTCCAACGCGAAGCGAAGCACATCCACCACGGAATTTGCCTGATTGGAATAAGGATACACCCGCCCGGAATCCTCCGTCATGGTATACAGGCCCAGACCGCGAAACCACGAAAGGGTACTCTGCACATCAAAGGCATTCAGGGCGCTACGCGCAAACGCCGGGCTATCCCCGTGATATCCCCCCTCCAGTGCGTGGAGGTTTGTCAGGTTGCAGCGGCCGTTACCGGTGGCGGAGAGTTTTCTCCCGACTCTGGCCTGCCGCTCCATCAGCACAATCTGTGCGTCCGGGTTTTCCGCCGCGGCAATCGCCGCCGCCATGCCCGACGCGCCGCCTCCAATGATTCCGATCACCATAGCGTTTTCCTTTCCGTCCGATTTCTGTTTATTATACTCCACATTTCCCCGGCGCACAAGAAAAACTTGCTTGCAACCACACAAAGATATGCTATAATAATCCCGGTGATCGCATGGAACGCAGTAATATTGAGAAAATCGCCCAAACTGCGGAGGATAAGCTTCTTCTTGCAAAGCTATGGGACAAAATCAGCGCCGGAATCCGGCGGGACATTCCCGCGCACACCTGTTTTCTCTCCCCCCGGGAGCAGGAGATGGCCCGGTATCTGTTTGGGGAGCAGTCCGGCCTTGTCCGCTTCGGCGGCTATGGGGATGCCGAGCGGAAGATGATCTGCTATCTTCCCGACTATCTTGACGTTGACAATCTTTATGATGCCGGCAGTCCGGTGGTATGCCTGCACGCGGAATACTATGAAGGCGACACCCTGAGCCACCGGGATTTTCTGGGCGCGCTGATGGGAGCCGGAATTGCCCGGGATACCGTGGGAGATATCTGCACCGGAAAGGGATGCTGCGACTTTTTTGTCTCGGCGGAAATCGCCCCCTACATTCTGCAAAATTTCTCATCAGCGGGAAGAACCCGCCTCCATCTGACTCAGGTTCCTCTGAATCAGGCGGCCGTTCAGGAGCCGGAGGTAAAGGAGCTCCGGGATACGCTGGCTTCCCTCCGGCTGGACAGCGTGATTTCCGCCGGATTCCGGATCGGCCGGAGTCAGGCCGCCCAGTTTATCTCCGCCGGGAAGGCGGCCATCGACGGACTCCCATGCGAAAAGCCGGACAAAGCAGTTACAGAGGGTGCCAAAATATCCGTCCGTGGTCTTGGAAAAATCAAGCTGCAGACCGTGGGCGGCCAGACGAAAAAGGGGCGGATTTCCGTGATAATCCACCGATATATGTGAGGGATATCAGAATGAACATCAACGAAGTGATCGCACGAATCAACGAGCTGGCACACAAAGCCAAATCAGGCGCTTTGACCCCCGAGGAAACTGCCGAGCGGGACCGGCTCCGCCGGATCTATATCGATTCCGTGAAAGCCAATCTGGTGGGGCAGTTGGAGAACACCTATGTTCTCAACCCGGACGGCACCAAGCGGAAACTGGAGCGGAAGTAATCCATTTCGTTATCGCCGCAAAAAGGCCGGTGCTTTTCTGCACCGGCCTTTGGGGGTTGCATTGCTTTCTTTGAATCTGCTTTGTGTATACAAAAAACCGATGCTCTTCAGCATCGGTTTTTTTATGGAGCGGGTGACGAGGCTCGAACTCGCTACCTCCACCTTGGCAAGGTGGCGCTCTACCGGATGAGCTACACCCGCAACGAACAAGATGTATTATACCATCTTATTCTGAATTGTCAAGTGTTTTTCCCGGAATTATTCCGGCAAATTTTCGTTCTGCGCGGCGTCTGCGGCGGGATAGGCCGAGTAATCCCAGACATAGCCGTGCATCTGATCATCGGAAAGTCTCTGGAGCTGACCGGACGCGCTGCTCTGAAGCAGATCCACATGAAAAAAGATCCCATCCTCGCAGATCAGGTTCCAATACCACGCTTCCCCGTTTCGGGTGCCTGAGACAATCCGGCATTCCAGCCCTGCCTGCCGGCACATGGCGGCATAGACCATGGCAAACGCCTTGCTGTCACCCACGCCATGGCGGAGCAGGCTGTAGGCCGGCGTGATGGACGTCTCTATGGTATAATCAAAGCGTTCCATCAGAAACCCGTAAAGCTGATTATACTTCTGGCTGTCCGAGCCGTCTCCGCTTACATACTGCATGGCCGCGGCGAACAGCGGTTCTACCTGATCCTGCATCTGACGCAGAGAATCCCGGCTGGTCTGATAGGTGAATTTCAGCTCCACAATCCGGCTGGTTCCCGCGTCAGGGTACAGCCCCTCTGCCACCTGCGGTGTTTCCATGACAATATCTGGATTCTGCTCCGCAAAATCCTCCACCATCTGCACCAGATCCTCACGCTCATAATGCCTGACCAGCAGAACAACGCTTTCGTTGCAGGCATCCAGCGCTTCCGCTATCGCCTTCTCCGCTTCTGTCATATCCGGCACGGTTTTGATTTTCCGGATTTCCGAGCGGCCGTGGATATAGGAGATTGAAACCGAGACGGCAGGCTTTCCGCCGCTGACACCGATGTCGTAGTCGATTCTGTCCACCGCATAGGCGCCAAGGGGATACAGGGAGGACAGATAGTTCACCGCCGTCTGCATTCCCTTTGCAACCTGCTCCTGGTCATATTCCGCCACATTGATCACGGCGTTCTCCGTACTGGAATCCACCATATCCTGCAGCACTGTCCGCAGCTGAAGATAATTTGCGGCGGAAACCGCGCCAGACTGGCCGCCGCTCGTCTGTTCCTGATGGGGCGTGACCGAAACATAGCTTCCGTCGAGCCAACTGCAGCCACTGAGCATCAGGCAAAGCGCCGCCAGCATCAACGCAATTCTCTTTTTCATAACGCCCGGCCTCTCCTTCACAGTGCGTCTCTGGAATAACGCGCGAATCCTTCACCCAGTACCTGATGGGCCTCCTGCACGACAATAAACGCATCCGGATCGATTTCCACAACCAGCCGTTTCAGCTCCGCCACCTGCTGCTTTTTTACAACCGTCAGCACCACTTTCGTCTGCTTGCCGGTATAGGAGCCTTCTCCATTCAAAAATGTGGCGCCGCGATCCAGCTTGACACCGATCTGGCGGGCGATCTGCTCATATTGACCTGAAATAATCAACGCAACTTTGGAATAGTCAAACCGGTAGACCACCGCGTCAATGACCTGACCGCATACAAAGATGGTCACGCCGCTGTACAGCGCCCGGGAAATATCCCGGAAAACCAGACCTGTCAGGCTCACGACCAACAGATCAAAACAGATATTGATGGTTCCGATGGGAACATTCTGATAGCGCAGCTTCAGCAGCCGCACGATAATGTCGGAACCGCCGGTGGAAGCACCCGCTGCGAACACGATTCCGAGGCCGATTCCGCACAGTACGCCGCCGTAAAGCGCGGCCATCAGCGGCTCCACTTTCACTGCTGGCAGAACTGCGAACAGATCCAGCATGGCGGAGCTGGCAATCATGCCAATCAGGGAACCCACAAAGAATTTTCGTCCGATTTTCGCGCCGCCCAGCGCAAACAGCGGCAAATTCAGGACTGCCGTGATCAGACCAACAGAGCCGAAGCCCAAAAGCTCAACGGCGACCATCGCAAGGCCCGAGATGCCGCCGGCATTCACCTCATTGGGTTCCAGAAACAGGTCGAAGCTCAGCGCGAAAAGGATGCACCCAAAAACAATTTTTCCACACCAGATCAGGGTTTTGATTCCTTTGTTCATAGATACCTCCCGCTTTACACATCAAAGCTCTGCTGCTTTTCAAAGCTGTCCTCATCCCGCAGAAGGGCGCCCGCCGCCGGAATGGTTTTGCTCCGGTAGCGGCTCTGATTGGTAATTCCGCTCTGCTCCAGAGAAACCGCCCGATCCAGCTCGGCTTTTTTCCGCAGGGTCAATACCGCCACGCCCTGTGTATTGCGGGTGGTTTTGGGCAAAAGCTGTGCCGTGGAAAAAATCAGGCACCTGCCGTCCGTAGAGTAGACGGCAAGCTGCTCGTCGCCAGCCAGTGCCATCACCGTCCGAACCGGCGATTTGTCGCTGTAGGCGCCGGTCAGCTTTTTCCGGTTGGTCTTGGTCTCATAGGCAGAAAGAGGCACCTTGGCCGCTTTGCCGTTTTCGAAGAAGAAAAGTACGAAGCCCTTATAGTCCCCCGGCAGCACCACCTGTACTACCGTCTCACCCGGCTCCATGCCCAGCTTCTGGGGCAGATAGTCACCCAGCAGGGAGGCCTTGGAATCCTCGAAGTCCGCCAGCCGCGCCTTGTAACACTGGAATCTATCGGTGAATACCAGCAGTTCTCCCCGGTTGGTTGCCTCCGCAGAAAAAGCCAGCCCGTCACCCTCCTTGAACTTCTGCTCGCCGGAAAGCCGCAGGGACTGGGCTGTGATCTTCTTAAAATACCCCTCCCGGGATACAAAAACCGTCACCGGGTAATCCGGAGTCTGCTCCTCCTCTTCCCCGCCGTCCGTCTCCTGCACATTATAGAGAATCTCCGTTTTCCGGGGAATTCCGTATTTCTCGGATACCTGCTGCAATTCCCTGATGATGATGTTTTTCAGCTTGCGGCCGGAATTCAGCGTATCCCGCAGCTCCGCGATCTCCCGCTCCAGATCATCGATTGTCCGGGTCTGCCTGAGAATATATTCCTTGTTGATGTTGCGCAGCTTGATCTCCGCCACGAAATTCGCCTGAATCTCATCGATGCCGAAGCCGATCATCAGGTTGGGGACAACCTCGCTTTCCAGCTCTGTCTCCCGGATGATTCGGATCGCCTTGTCGATATCCAGCAGAATCCGCGCCAGGCCCTTCAGCAGATGCAGGCGGTCTTCTTTCTTTCCGATCTGGAAGAAGATGCGCCGCTTGACGCAGTCCGTCCGCCAGGCCACCCACTCCTCCAGAATTTCCCCCACGCCCATCACTTTGGGCATTCCGGCGATGAGAATGTTGAAGTTGCAGGGGAAACTGTCCTGCAGCGGCGTCAGGCGGAACAGCTTTTGCATCAGCTTGTCCGGATCCACCCCCCGCTTCAGATCAATGGTCAGCTTCAGGCCGCCCAGATCCGTCTCGTCCCGCATATCGGCGATTTCCCGGATTTTCCCCGCCTTGATCAATTCCGCCACCTTATCCATGATGACCTCCGTGGCGGTGGTATAGGGAATCTGGGTAATTTCAATCAGATTGTTCTCTTTCACATAGTTCCATTTCGACCGCAGCCTGAAACTGCCCCGGCCGGTAGCATAGACCTCCCGGGTCGCCGCCTCGTCAAACAGCAGTTGACCGCCGGTGGAAAAATCAGGCCCGGGCAGCGTCTCCAGAATGTCGTGATCCGGATTTTTCATCAGGGCGATGGTGGTGTCGCAGACCTCTTTCAGATTAAACGAACAGATATTGGAGGCCATGCCCACCGCGATGCCCTGATTGGCGGACACCAGCACATTGGGGAACGTGGTTGGCAGCAGGGCAGGCTCTTTCATGGTGGCGTCGTAATTGTCCACCATATCCACCGTGTCGGAGTCGATGTCCCTGAACAGCTCCGCGCAGATGGGGTCCAGCTTCGCCTCGGTATACCGGGCGGCGGCGTAGGCCATGTCCCGGGAATATACCTTGCCGAAGTTGCCCTTGGAGTCCACGAAGGGATGCAGCAGCGTCTCGTTGCCCCTGGCCAGACGAACCATGGTTTCATAGATTGCCGCGTCGCCGTGGGGATTCAGCCGCATGGTCTGACCCACGATATTGGCGGACTTGGTGCGGCCACCGGTGAGCAGACCCATTTTATACATGGTGTAAAGCAGCTTGCGGTGGGACGGCTTGAAGCCGTCGATTTCCGGGATTGCCCGGGAGACGATCACCGACATGGCATAGGGCATATAGTTGATTTCCAGCGTTTCCGAAATCGCCTGTTCCGTGGTGGAGCCGTGCAGGCCCATAATCCCATCGGTATTCATTTTCTTGTGATTCTTTTCCGGTTCCTGTTTCTTTCGTGCCATAGTGCACTCCTTTTAGGAAATATCCGCCAGTTCCAGATATCTGGCGCCATTTTCGGCGATGAAATTCTTCCGCTCGCTCAGGCTGTCCCCCAGCAGTACATCAAAATAGTGTGCCGTCCGCTCCGCGTCCTCGGGCATGACCTTGATCAGCCGCCGCGTCTCGGGGTTCATGGTGGTCATCCACATCATCTCCGGATCGTTTTCGCCAAGACCCTTGGAGCGCTGGATTGTGACCTTTTTGCCCTCCAGTTCCTTGAGAATTTTCACCTTTTCCTGCTCGTTGTAGGCAAACCAGGTCTTGTCCTTACAGGTGATCTCAAACAGCGGGGACTCCGCGATATACACATAGCCGTCCCGGATCAGCGTGGGACAGAGCCGGTAGAGCATGGTCAGGATCAGGGTGCGGATCTGGAAGCCGTCCACATCCGCATCGGTGCAGATGACGACCTTGTTCCAGCGCAACTGGGACAGATCGAAACTGCTCAGCTCCTTGGCCTTCTTGCCCTGCACTTCCACTCCGCAGCCCAGCACTTTCATCAGATCGGTGATGATGGGGCTGGCAAATATTTTGGTATAGTCGGCCTTCAGGCAGTTGAGGATCTTGCCCCGCACCGGCATGATGCCCTGAAATTCCGCATCCCGGCTCAGCTTCACGCTGCCCAATGCGGAATCGCCCTCCACGATATACAGCTCCCGCACGGAGGCATCCCGGCTGCGGCAGTCCACGAATTTCTGCACCCGGTTGGAAATGTCGATGGAACCGGACAGCTTTTTCTTCACGTTGCTTTTAGTCTTTTCGGCGGACTCTCTGGCGCGCTTGTTCACCAGAATCTGATCCGCCGCCCGGTCGGCCTCCTGCTTGTTCTCAATAAACCAGACCTGGAGCTGCTCCTTGAAAAACGCGGTCATGGCGTCCTGGGTGAACTTGGAATTGACGCTTTTTTTCGTCTGATTCTCAAAGCAGCCGATGGTGGAGAAGCAGTTGGTCACCAGAACCAGGCTGTCCTGAATGTCCTGGAAGATGATTTTGCTCTCGTTCTTAATATATTTGTTGCTGTCCCGCAGGTATTTATCAAAGGCCGCGGTAAAGCCGGAACGCACCGCCTTGTCGGGGCTGCCGCCGTATTCCAGCCAGGAGGAGTTGTGGTAATACTCGATGTGGCTGACCTGCTTGGAAAAGCAGAAGGAGACGGTGATTTTCAGCTTCATTTCCGGGCGGTTTTCCGCGTCCCGGCCCCGGCGCTCCGTCTCCCAGTACACCGGCATGGTGAAGGCGTTGTCCCCCACCAGCTCCTCCAGATACTGCCTGATGCCGCCCGGATAGCAGTATTCCTCGGTTTCAAAGGTTTTGCCCACCTGATTGCGGAAGCGGAAGGTAATGCCCTTGTTGACAACGGCCTGCCGCTTCAGCACATCCCGGTAATAGTCCACTGGAATGTTGATATCGGTAAAAACCTGCTTGTCCGGCCGCCAGTGAAAGAGAGAACCGGTTTTCTTCCGGTCGGTTGGCTGCTTTTTCAGGCCGCCGATATTCCTGCCCTTTTCAAAATGCAGGTCATAGCGGTATCCGTCCCGGCGGATGGTGGCGTCAAAGAAATCGGAAGCGTACTGGGTGGCGCAGGAGCCCAGGCCGTTCAGACCCAGACTGTATTCGTAGTTTTCTCCGTTTTCGCCGTATTTGCCGCCGGCGTACATCTCACAGAATACCAGCTCCCAGTTAAACCGTTTTTCTTTCTCGTTATAGTCCACCGGGCAGCCACGGCCAAAGTCCTCCACTTCCACGCTGAGATCCTCGTACCGGGTCACAATGATGGTGTCCCCGTATCCCTCCCGCGCCTCATCAATGGCGTTGGAAAGAATCTCAAACACCGCGTGCTTGCAACCCTCCAGATCATCGGAGCCGAAAATAACCGCGGGACGCTTTCGAACCCGCTCCTCCCCCTTGAGCATGGAGATACTGGAATTGCCGTACTGTTCCTGCTTTTTTGTTGCCATATCAGATACCTGCCTAAGCTTGACATATAAATTCTATTTTATTATACGCAGTTTTCTCCCGGAAGTCAACAGCGGCCGTTTTTCACCGGGGTGAAAGCGGCGGCTCTACGCTCCGTAGGTTGTATCTTTTGGGTTTTCATGATATGCTGACGGCAGAAAAGGAGTGATTGCAATGAATACCTATGTCACAGGCAATACCATTCGCAAGCTGCGGGAAAACAAACATCTGACCCAATCCGAACTGGGCGAACGGATCGGCGTCAGCGACAAGGCCGTTTCCAAATGGGAAACGGGGAAAGGACTGCCGGATCTGACGCTGATTCAACCGCTGGCGCAGGCGCTGGATGTTTCGGTCATTGAATTGATGAACGGTGAGCAGATCATCAACCGCAACCGTTCCTGCAATGTGATCCGTTCCCGGCTTTACGTCTGCCCCATCTGCGGCAACGTGATCCATTGCACGGGCGATGCGGTGGTCAGCTGCTGCGGAGTCACGTTGCCCCCGTTGGATGCCGAAGATCCGGACGCGGAACATACGCTTCTTATCCAACGTGTGGAGGATGCGCATTTTCTGACCATCTCACATCCCATGACCAAAACACATTATATCTCCTTTATGGCATTCGCCTCTTCCGACCGGTTTCAGCTTGTGAAGCTATACCCCGAAGGAAACGCTGAAGCCCGGATGCAGCTGCACGGCCACGGCATTCTGTATTTCTACTGCAACCGGCATGGGCTGATGAAAAAGCGCCTGTAACAAAAGAAAGGGCTCCGGAATCATCTCCGGAGCCCTTTGATCTTTGCTCGATGTTACTCGATTTCCAGACGTCTGCCGCCGTTTTCAAGCTGCGCCTTTTTGGGCAGGCACAGCTTCAGCACGCCGTTGTCGTACTTGGCGGTGATATGATCGGCATCAATGCCGGTGATATCATACTGGCGGCTGTAGGTGCCGTAGGAACGTTCCATGCGAACCACGCGGTTGTTGCCGTCCTTCTTCTCCACCTTGGAGTGGCGCACTGCCTGAACACTCAGCGTGTCACCGTTGATTTCCAGATGGATGTCGTTCTTGTCAAAACCCGGCAGATCGGCTTCCAGCAGGAAGTGGTCACCCTCATCGGTAATATCGGTCTTGAAAGTGGCAAGATCGGGTGTGCTGAAGAAGGGGTCATTGAAGAAGCGGCGTTCCATTTCCTCCATGTCGCGGAAGGGGTTATAAGCGTTCATCGGGTGCGTATTTCTATGCATAATTTCCAACATAACAATTCCTCCAATTGCGTTTTGATGGTTCCTGTGCCGCCTGTAACCTTTCATCCGGCAAGGTCGGCGGAGCCGGCGATCTTTGCGTTGGGATTGGGAGCCATCTGTTTTTCTTTTTGTTTACCGTTACTATATCCCCGAAAATCGCACTTTTTATGGACAGACTATGAACTGTCTGTAAATATTAGCACTCTTTCTACGCGAGTGCTAAATCACATATATCCACCCCAACTCCCTGCCTGCGGTGATCGGGCGGATTTCCGTTCTGTGCACCGCAGAAATCATCCCCTGCTGTCTCAGCATATCCGGTGAAATTCTCAATCCGAAAGCTCTTCCAGCTTGATGATCTGCTCCATGGCCATGACGGTTCCATCCGTCATCAGAATGCTGCGTCCGCAGGGGTCGATCTTTTTCACCCTGCCTGTCCGGCGGATATAGGCTCCCCCTGCTTTCCGCTGATCCGGCACAAAATAGGTAACCCCAATCTCGGGTTGTTCCGCGATGCGTTCCATGATTCCAAGAAGCGTGTCGTTGAGAATTTCCTTTTCCCCTTCCGTCAGCTCAATGCGCCGGTCGGTCAGCCTGTCTGTCTCTTCGATGGCCGCGTCGAAGCCGGTCAGAGCCGCAAAGGGCGAAAACTGGGCGCCCCGGTCAGTCATGGACATTCTGGCCCGTCTGGCCGAAACATGGTGGGGCAGATTGATGATATCGTCATAGGAATCGCGGTTGTTCATGGTTTTCTCCTCATGCCTTGTGGCCGCCGATCTGCGCGTTGCGGTCACGCGTCGTGGCGCCCTCTTCAAAATTCATGCCTTTCAAAATAGCGTTTTTCCCGTATTTTTTGCGGATTTGCAGCACCGCCCGCTGGCGGCGGCGCTCCCGCTCCAGCTCCGCTGCCTCTGTCTGCAGTTCCGGCTCGTCAAACAGGCTCACCTGCCGGTAATCGGTGCCGGATGCTGTCAGGTTCTCCCGCTCCACATGATTCGCCACCAGATTGATCCGCCGGATCAGGAGACCGGAATCCACAATCCGGTCGTACAGCTCCATGACCGCGTCCATAATCAGTTTAGTGGAGGAGGTATGGCAGCTCAGATTAACGCTTCCATGGGCATGCTTCGGTACCCGGCGTCCATAGCGATCCATGGTAATCTGTCCCCGGAAATTTGGAGCATTGGTCAGGCTTTCCACGTCATAACCCACCGTCAGCACCATCTGATCGGTCACCAGCCCCTTGTCCACCAGATCCAGCACCAGAAGATCGGTCATCTCCCGGACAATCAGCTTCCCCTTTTCTGCGGAATAGGGGCGATGGAGCACCTGCCCGGAGCCAAGGCTGTTGGATGCAGGCTTATAGGCTTTGATATCCGCGATGGTACACGGCTCCCACCCCCACGCATGGTCAATCAGCATCTCGGCGTTCACCCCAAAGAGCCGGTAAAGCAGATCTTCATTGTAAAACTCTCCCGGTTTCCCCACCGAGCACCGGGCCACGTCCCCCATGGTATACATCCCGCACTGCTCCAGTTTTTTTGCGTATCCCGGCCCTACCCGCCAGAAATCCGTCAGCGGCCGGTGGCTCCAGAGCTGGCGGCGGTAGCTCATTTCGTCCAGCTCCGCAATCCGGACGCCCTCCGCATCCGGCTCCACGTGCTTGGCCACAATGTCCATGGCCACCTTGCAAAGATACAGATTGGTGCCGATGCCGGCTGTGGCTGTAATGCCGGAGGTAGTCAGCACATCCTGAATGATCTTCCGGGCAAATTTCCGGGGCGATAGGCCATTCATTTTCAGATACGGCGTGGCATCGATGAACACCTCATCGATGGAATAGACATGGATATCCTCCGGGGCAACGTATTTCAGATACACCTCATAGATTTTTGTGCTGCACTCCATATAGTGCGCCATTCTGGGCGGCGCGATGATGTAGTCCAGCGCCAGCGACGGATTGGCTTTCAGTTCCAGCGCGTCGCTGGAACTCCCAGTCAGCACCCGCCCCGGCGCGTTCGCCCGGCGCATGGCGTTGATCTCCTTCACCTTCTGCACCACTTCAAACAACCGCGCCCGTCCGGGGATTCCGTGGGCCTTCAGCGATGGAGATACCGCCAGACAAATGGTTTTCTCTGTCCGGCCCGCATCCGCCACCACCAGATTGGTGGTCAGCGGGTCAAGTCCCCGCTCGACGCACTCCTGGGAGGCATAAAAGGATTTCAGGTCAATGGCGATATAGGTTTTGTATCCGGCCATGACACGCCCCCCTTAATTGTTCTTCAAATCATATTATAGAACATTTGTTTTATGATGTCAAGGCATAAAAAATGCCGGTCAATGACCGGCGTTTAAAATAAATATATCAGATTTACACAGGACTGTCAATGTCCGCACATGGAATTCATGGAATTGCATCAGCGGAAGCTGTTGGTTTTATACAATTTTCCGTCTTGCCATTTTAAATTTATTGTGCTATATTGTAGTCAGAAAGGGTGATACCAGTGGACAGGTGAGAACCTGACGGCCCGGACAGAATGCCGGGTCAGGGCGATGGCTTTCTTCATGGAATGATTCCAACGCAGAAGCGCTCCCCGCTCATGGGGAATTGAACAGATGAACTGTGTTTCGGAGTGGGTTCTTTTTGAAGATCATACATCGCTGATTCCGCAGAAAGCGAGGTTAACCAGTGATGACAGATCCCAAGCAGCAGAAATGACCCCTGATTGTATGTATCGAAGGATGCAGCAGTCAGGGGTCATTTCTTGTGATGGGAGCTGCGAAAGCCGCTTTGCTTTGACATTTTTCTGACATTTCTTTGACATTTTTCGACTTATCTGATATAATATTTGGAAATTGCGGTCTTGTGTGCTTTTTAGCAGCCGGATCACATAGATTCCATTTTAAGGTTGAAAGTCAAATGAACGCAAAAAGAAGAATACTGCTGGTTGTCTTTTCGCTGGTCATCGTGCTTTCTTCCGCCGGCACCGTCTTTGCCGCCGGGGACGCGAGCACCGCCTGTGTGCAGCAGCTTATCAATTACTACCGTTTTTATCAGGAGCGCGCCGCCACGGATATCGGCCGGATCTGCGAAGATCTCGTTCAGACGGATACCGTCCACGCCGCTGCCTGGGAAAACATCATGGACTTCTGGACGCAGACGAATACCCGGATGGACATTCGCTCGGATACCCTCCCCGACGGGCTGCCGGAGGACAACTCCCTGTGCATCGTGGTTCTGGGATTTCAGTTGATGCCAACCGGCTCCATGCGGGGAGAACTGGTCGGGCGGCTGAAGGTGGCGCTGGAAGCTGCTCAGAAATACCCCAACGCCTATCTTCTCTGCACTGGCGGCGGAACCGCCAGATACAATTCCGATGTCACCGAAGCCGGTCAGATGGCCGCATGGCTGATCCGCAAGGGAGTGGACAGCAGCCGGATTATCATTGAAAACAATTCCCTGAGCACCGTACAGAACGCCCAGTATTCCATCGCCCTGCTCCGCTCCGACTATCCGCAGGTCAAAAGTCTTGCCATGGTCACCAGTGATTACCATCTCCGGCGCGGCAGTATGTGCTTTTATACCCAGAGCGTCCTGGATGCCTACCGCAGCGGCGGAACCCTCTATGAAATATGCGGTACTGCGGCATACCAGACCGGTCAGTCCTCCGAAAGCGTTTCCTCTCAGGCCTCCGACGTGGCAGCGATTGCCGGTATCAGCCTGAGCGATCTGCCCCAGCCTTCGCTATCCCGTCTTTCCTACATCGCCGTGGAGGGACAGACGCTGTACGAGCCGGGCGGTCAGCTCTCCCTGATGGTCACTGCCGTCTATGACACCGGCTACCGCAAAGCCGTCACCGCACTGTGCGAGCTTTCCGGTTTTGACCTCAGCCGGACAGGCACGCAGATTATCACCGTAAAATACACGGAAAACAACTACCGCGCCACCGCGGCGTTTCAGATTCAGGTTGCGCTTCCCGGACAGGGAACGGATGCGCCACAGCCCACAGAGATCGCGGAGATAACCGCCGTCGCTGAAACCATGACGGCGGAAACGGAACCCGAAGCAAAAAAAGCCGCCGCCACCGCTCCCTCCGCAGCACTGGCGCTGCTGACTGCGGCCGGCGTGCTGGCGCTGTTCACGTTCTTCGTTCGCAAACTCTGGCTTGCATTGATAAGGAGATTAAAATGAATTTTTCCGAAATCGCAAACAGCCGGCAATCCTGCCGCAGCTATGACGCATCCCGCCCGGTGGAGCAGGAAAAGCTCGACGCCGTTCTCGCCGCCGCCCGGCTGGCACCCTCCGCCTGCAATGGGCAGCCCTATCATTTCACCGTCTGCCGGGGCGATACCGCAAAAGCCGTTGCCGCGGGGGTATCCTCCATGGGTATGAACCAATTCGCAGCCCAGGCTCCGGTGCTGATCGTCATATCCGAAATGCCCTACAGCAAATCCGCCGCGCTGGGCGCGAAACTCAAGGGCATCGACTACCGCTCCATTGACATCGGCATTGCCGCCGCCTACCTCACCGCTGAGGCCACAGCACAGGGGCTGGGTAGCTGCATTCTGGGATGGCTGGATGACGGAAAAATCCGTAAGGCCTGCGGACTGAACCAGCCGGTTCGGCTTGTCATCGCCTTGGGCTATCCCAGTCAGGGGGATGTGCTGCGTCCCAAAAAGCGGAAACAACTGTCGGAGCTTGTCACGGAGCTATAAAAAATCCCTGCTTTCCAACCAAAAGCAGGGATTCGCTCATTACTCCGCCTTGAAGGCGTAAACCGCGCCGGATGTCACTTCCGTTGTATCCACACCGGTCATGGCGTATTCGCCGTTAATGTAAAACGCCCAGTATTTTCCGTCCTTATCCCAGTCCAGCGTGATGCCGTTGACGGTATCCACATACAGGCCGTATTCGCTGTCGTGTCCCGCAATCAGACTGACGTCAGTCAGAGCCTTGCCGACCGTCTGCGCATCGGTATGAACTTCAAATGTGGATTCCACGCCATCCAGATCCGTGGTCACCACAGTGAAAACCGTCGAACCCTCTCCAAGCACTGTGACATCGGACGCCTCTGTCGCGGATGCCTCCGTCGCGGTTTCCTCCGGCCCGGTCAGCACAAAGGAATAGGTTGCGCCCTCTGAAATCCTGGTAGCGTCCACGCCGGTGGTGGCATATTCACCGTCAATGTAGAACGCCCAATAGGTCTGATCCTTGTCCCAGTCCGCCGTGATACCATTGACGGTGGTGACATACAGGCCGTAATCGCTGTCCTCGCCCGCGATCAAACCCTCAGCCAGCAGCGCGTCTCCTACGGTATCCTTGTCGGACGTATAGTGGAATGTGGTCTGCTCACCCTGAAGATCGGTCACCACAACTGTAAAAGCAGTCCCGGCAGGCGCGGCCGTTCCGGAAGGTGCGCCGGATGCGTCGTTGCAACCCGCAGTAAACAGTGCCATAGCCGCAATCAGCACGATACACAGGATGAACGACAGTTTCTTGCGAATGCTGTTCATTTTCATCATTGTATTCTCCTTATTCATTTTTCCCTTCCGAAACCGGCTCCCGCGGCATAAAGGAAAGGTCATGCACCGGATATTCCGGCTTGGCGCGCGATTATCCGACCTTCTCAGAATCATCCAATGGTCTGTCCCTTCTCCTGCGGTGGAAAAGGTAAGCATAATCGTGTGATCTGCGCCTCACGGCGACGGGCTCGTTCAGGTTTTGCACCTGATTCCCCGGATGCCTGACCAGTATAGCACAGCTCTTTGAAAAATTCAATCAAAAATATACATTCCGAAAAAGGCCAGCAGGCCGTCTCCACAGTCGTACTCCATGCCGCATTGATCCGCCAGTTTCTTCACGAAAACGCAGTAAGCTGACATACAGGAATATTGATAATCCGGAAACCGGCAGGGCTCGCCCAGCTTTTTGGCGCAGGGGCTGCACAGAGCGCATCCGCTGGCGCCCACAATCAATCCATCGCAGCCCTGCGCGCGAATCTGCCGGATCAGCCGAATCTCCGCCTCGTTATGGGCGCGCTTGGCGGCCTTGATGGCCGGCTGATCGGAAAAATCCGATATCTCCCAAATGCTCTGCAGAACCAGCGCCTTGCGGTGCGCCAGTACCCGCGCTTTCATTTCCTCCGGCGTGCCGCAATCCGGCGGGCAGGAATGGTTTACCCCATACTGCCCGCACAGATTCTCCGCGCAGTAGGGACGGAAAGCGGGATCGAACACAATTTTATCTGTATCCGTCACTGCGGCAGCGGCAAATCCTTCCCCATAGGCAAGCTGAATTATCTGATCGTCTGTCATGGAATATCACCTCTCAGGTATCATATCGGCTGAAAAGTCAATTGTCAATAGCTGTCAAATGGAATCTTTTTTTGAAAACGGATTGCCAAAGCCCGGCGAATGTGATACCATGAATAAATCTGAAGGAATGATACATGGTAAGAAGTGTCGCGGGTAAATTGGAATGGGGAAATCCCAACGGTACCAAGCCGCCGTAGACGGAACTGAAGCCGCTGCCTGTCATTGGCGCAAGCTGAGAAGACTGGCCGCATCATGGCGTCCGGAGTCGGAATACGAACCTGCACACAAGCGCCGGACTCTTGGGGGCTGTCCGGCCGCTTGTCCGCGTTACGCAGCGGCGCATGACTGCAGGCCCCCGTAAGGGGGCTTTTTTTATGACCCATGACGCGCTTTCCAACCGTCATCCAGCGGTCAGCTTTCTGTTTTTCATGCTTGCCATCGGGTTCGGGGTGGTGATTCAGCATCCGGCCTATCTGCTGGCCGGTGCGGTGTGCGCCGGAAGTTATTATCTTCTGCTGAACGGCAGGTCGGGATGGCGGATGATCTGCGGGCTTGTACCCGTGTTTGTTCTGCTTTCTGCCATCAATCCCCTGTTCAATACCTATGGGGCGACGGTTCTGTTTTGCCTGTTCGGCAGACCCTTTACACTGGAGGCGCTGCTGTACGGCATGGTCATCTCCGGGATGCTCGTGGAGATGCTGCTCTGGTTCGGGTGCTATAGCGCCGTGATGACCAGCGACAAATTCACAAGCCTGTTCGGCAATCTGATTCCGGCGCTGTCACTGCTTCTGGTGATGGTGCTGCGCATGATTCCCGGCTTCATCCGTAAGGCGGGGCAGATTTCCGGTGCCAGAAAATGTATCGGGAAGAGCGCGTCGGAGGAATCCGGCGTCAAAGAGAGAATCGCCGACGGAATGTCCGTTCTCTCCGCACTGATGGACTGGGCGCTGGAAGGCAGCATCACGACCAGCGATTCCATGCGCGCCAGAGGCTACGGCAGTGCCCCCCGGACGAGCTTCCAGATTTACCACATGACCGGGCAGGACTGGGTTTTGATTGCCTGCATGGCCACGCTGGCAACTGCCGTAATTCTCGGCGGGGAAAAAACGGCGGCGTTTTCCCCTGAAATCCGGATAGCGCCTCTTTCTTTCGGGTTCGCCACCTATTGCATTCTTCTGCTGATTCCTTCGGCATTACACATCAAGGAGGCCATTCAATGGCACATTTCGAGATCCGCAATCTGACCTTCTCCTACCCCGCTTCCGACACCGGAACCGCGCTGCGAGACATCAGCCTGTCTATTGAAAAAGGAGAATATGTGGTTCTGTTCGGTAAATCCGGTTCGGGGAAAACGACCCTGCTGCGCCATCTGAAATCTGTTCTGACCCCCTACGGCAGGCGAAGCGGCACGGTTTTTTTCAACGGTATTCCGCTGGAGCAGGTCAGCGCCTACGATCAGGCCGCTGCAATCGGCTATGTCATGCAGAATCCCGACGATCAGCTCGTCACCGATAAGGTCTGGCATGAGCTGGCCTTCGGCCTGGAAAGTCTGGGCTGTGACCAGAAAACCATGCGCGCCCGGGTGGCGGAAATGGCCTGCTATTTTGGGATTCAGGACTGGTTTCATCGGGATGTGGCCAGCCTGTCCGGCGGACAGAAGCAACTGCTCAATCTGGCCTCCATCATGGCGATGCAGCCGGAGGTGCTGATTCTGGACGAACCCACCAGCCAGCTCGATCCCATCGCCGCGTCGGACTTTCTGAATACCGTGCGCAAGATCAATCTGGAGCTGGGCACCACGATCATCATCACGGAGCACCGTCTTGAGGATATTTTGCCCAATGCCGACCGGGCTGTCATTCTGGACTGCGGCGCAATCATTGCCGACGATACCCCCTCGAAGATCGGCAAACATCTGCATGACCAGAACAGCGATCTTTTCTCCGCCATGCCCACGCCGGTGAGGGTGTTCTACGGCGCCTATGGCCGGGGCGAGTGTCCGCTGACCGTGCGGGAGGGACGAACCTGGCTCAGCCATCTTTTCCCGGAATCGCCGCAGGTGAAAGGGCTTCCGGCTGAACCTGCCAAAACGCCAACGGCTGTTCCGGCGCTGTCTCTGAAGGAGCTGTGGTTCCGTTACGAAAAGAACGGCGCGGACATTCTCCGGGGTGTCAGCGCCGAGATCCCCACCGGGAGCCTCTATACCATCGTCGGCGGCAACGGTGCGGGAAAATCCACCCTGCTGAAAACCATCTGCGGCATCTGCCGTCCGTACCGTGGAAAAATCAGAATCTGCGGAAAACCGGCGGAATCCATCCGGCCGTCGGAACTGTTCCACGGCTGTATTGCCATGCTGCCGCAGGATCCCCGTAGCCTTTTCGTCAAAAAAACCGTCCGCGCGGAACTGGAAGAAATGAGTGCGGATCAGGCTCAGATTGACCACGTCGCATCCCTCTGCCAGCTTACTTCCCTGCTGGAGAGTCACCCCTGCGACCTGTCCGGCGGCGAGCAGCAGCGCGCCGCGCTGGCTAAGGTTCTGCTGACCAATCCCCAAATTCTGTTGTTGGACGAGCCGACCAAAGGTCTGGACAGCTTTTTCAAATCAGCCTTCGCCGAGATTCTGACCAGCCTGAAAGCCCGGGGTATCACCATCGTCATGGTTTCCCATGATGTGGAATTCTGCGCCCGGTACGCCGATCTGGTGAGTATGTTCTTTGACGGACAGATTCTCACAACCGATACACCAAGGCGGTTTTTCGGAAGCAACAGCTTCTATACCACCGCAGCCAACCGCATGAGCCGCCACATCTTTTCCATGGCCGTCACGGCGGAAGACGTCACCGCGCTGATTGCCGCGAACCGGGAGGCTGACCTGTCATGAAAAAATCCCACATTGCCACACTTCTGATTTTTCTCGTGTGCATTCCGGCTACACTGATTTTCGGCTCCCGGTTATCCGGCCGGTGGTACTACGCCACCAGCACCCTGGTGGTCATGGAGCTGCTGATTCCCTTTTTCATGGCGTTTGAAGGACGGAAGCCGCAGGCGCGGGAGCTGGTGATTCTGGCCGTTCTGTGCGCACTGGCTGTCGCAGCCCGGGTTGCCATTCCAATTCCCGGCTTGAAGGCAATTTTCGGCGTTATCATGATTGCGGGCATCGCGTTCGGCCCAGAATCCGGCTTTCTGGTTGGCGCGGTCAGCGCATTGGCCAGCAATTTCTTTTACAGTCAGGGGCCCTATACCCCCTGGCAGATGATGGCTTATGGCGCCGGTGGAATGCTGGCAGGCTTTCTGTTTTATGGCAGACGGTTGCCCCGAAAGCCCCTCGTCATGGGCGTGTTCGGATTTCTTGGGGTTCTGTTTTTTGTCGGCCCGTTACTGGACACCTGCACGGTCTTTCTCGCCCCGATCACCATCAATTTCAAAAATGTGATGGCCATCTATCTTGCCGGATTTCCGGTCAATTTCAGTCAGGCTGTCGGCACATTTCTGGTGCTGTCCCTGCTGGGAAAACCCATGCTGGAAAAACTGGAACGGATCAAAATCAAGTACGGAATGCTGCGGGGAATGGAGAAATCAGCATGATTACCAACAGACTCTACCTGTCCACCATTGCCGCCGATGCCGAAAGGCAGGCGAGACGTCTGAATCTGGGTCTGGAAATCGCGGAATACTGCACCGCCTGGAATATGGATGAACGCTTTCCCCAGACCGATTCTTTGGTGCGGGAAAAACTGAACGGGGTAGACCGGCGCATTTTTCATGCGCCCTTCAACGAGCTGTTTCCCTGCGCCATCGACCCCAGGGCAAGGGAACTGGCCGCGTTCCGCTACCGGCAGGCCATGGTGCTGGCGGAATCCTACGGCGCGGAGAAAATTGTCATTCACGGCGGCTACAGCCCCCGGCTGTATTACCCCTGCTGGTACAGGGAAGAGTCCATTGCTTTCTGGAAATCATTCCTGGCAGAAGCCCCCGGCCTCCCCATCGCGCTGGAAAACGTCATGGAGGAAGAACCGGAGATGCTGCTGGATATCATCCGGGGGGTGGACGACCCGCGGCTGCGGCTCTGTCTGGACGTAGGGCACGTGAATGTCTATTCCTCCCTTCCGGCCGATATCTGGCTGGAGCGCTGCGCGCCATTCATCAGCCATTTTCACATTCACAACAACGATGGCCGTCAGGATACCCACAGTGCCCTGAATCGGGGCAGCATCGATATGCGCGCCTTTCTGAGCCGGGCAGAAACGCTCTGCCCGGGGGCAACCTTTACGCTGGAGCTGACGGAAACGGAGCCCTCGTTGCGTATACTTATGGAGGAATCACCATGCTTTTGACAGAAATGATCAGCGCGGTTCAACCGCCGGACGAAGCTGCCATGGCGGCAGCGCGGGCACGTCAGGCCCAGCTCGCCAAGCCCCCCGGGAGTCTGGGTCGGCTGGAGGAACTGTCCATCCAGTTGGCGGGCATCACAGGATCGGTTTACAACCGGATGGAGCAACCGCATCTTCTGGTGTTCGCCGCCGACAACGGCGTCGTGGCCGAGGGCGTATCCAGCGCCCCGCAGTCGGTGACACGGATGCAGACCATCAATCTGACCCGCGCCAAAACCGGCGCCTCCGTTCTGGCCAAACACTTTGGCTGCGGCATCACCGTATGCGACGTGGGTGTCAACGCGGAAATCCCAACCGGCGCGGTTCTGAATCGGAAAATTGCCTACGGAACCCGAAACATCGCCCACGAGGCTGCCATGACCCGCGCACAGGCGGAACAGGCGATCGCAACCGGATTCGAACTTGCCCACTCCACGGAAGCCGATGGAATCGGCATCGGGGAAATGGGCATTGGAAACACCACTACCTCCGCCGCCGTTCTTGCCGTTCTGCTAAACGCGGAGGTGGAGACCGTCACCGGCCGGGGCGGCGGCATTACAGACGACAGCTTCCGCCGGAAAAAGGAGGTTATCCGTCAGGCAATCGCCCTGAACCACCCTGACCGGAATGACCCGGTGGATGTGCTGGCCAAGGTTGGCGGATTTGACATTGCCGCCATGTGCGGCGCATTTCTGGGGGCGGCTGCGTCCCGCCGTCCCGCAGTCATCGACGGCTTTATCTCCGCTGTGGCCGCGCTGTGCGCCGTCCGGCTCTGTCCCAATGTCCGCCATTACCTGATTCCCAGCCACGCCTCCTATGAAATAGGCTACCGCCTTGCCATGGAGGACATGGGACTGGAGCCGCTGTTCCTGCTGGGAATGCGGCTGGGGGAAGGCAGCGGATGTCCGCTGGCCTTTCAGGTACTCTCCGCCGCCTGCGCCATCATCAACGGGATGGCAACCTTCGATCAGGCCGGCATTGACGCCGGCTATCTGGACGAAATCCGGCAGGGTGACAAATTCACAGTGGAGGGCAGCCGATGACCTGTTTCATTTCCGGTGGAGCCAAAAATGGGAAATCCACGCTGGCGCAGAATCTGGCCGTGACCCTGTCCCGGAACGGCCCACGCTACTATGTCGCCACCATGATCCCTGTGGACGCGGAGGACCGGGCGCGCATCCGGCGGCACGTCGCCGACCGGGCCGGTCTCGGCTTTGAAACCATTGAATGCGGGCGGGACATTCTGTCCTGTCTGAACCGGGTGGACAGAACCGGCACCTTTCTGGTAGACAGCGCCACGGCGCTGCTGCAGAACGCCCTGTTCCCCCCGGAAAAAAACTATGAAATGGATTTGGAAGCAGCAGGCCGATGTGCCGATGAGTTGATCGCGTTTGTCCGAAGCGTGGGCAATGCCGTCGTCGTCAGCGATTATCTCTATTCCGATGCGGTGCACTATGATCCGTCCACCGAAGCCTACCGCCGGTGTCTGGCGAAAATTGACCGCCGCCTCGCGCAGGTCTGCGACACGGTTGTGGAAATGTCCGCGGGAATCCCCATTCTCTACAAGGGAGCGATGCCGCTATGAAAACCTGTCTGCACGCTTTTGCCATGTGCCAGAGTATGTTCTGCGCCATTCCCTTCCCCTTTCAGATCTGGGACGAAAAAGCCCGGGGGAAAATGCTGCTGTTTCTGCCTCTGGTGGGGCTGGAAATCGGAATTCTGTGGGCAGTTCTGGCTTGGCTGTGCCGCCTGCTGTCGCTGCCGTCGCTTGTATCCGGACTGTTTTTGAGCGCATGGCCCTACTTTTCCACGGGATTTATCCACCTCGACGGATTCATGGACGTAACCGACGCGGTCAAATCCTGCCGTGAGCCGGCGCGCCGCCGGGAAATTCTGAAGGACTCCCATGTTGGCAGCTTCGCGGTGATCGGCGTAGCCATGCTGATTCTGGCGCAGTTCACCTTTTTCTCTTCCGCGCGGGAAAATACGGATTTTCGGATTCTGATTCTGATCCCGGCGGTCAGCCGGTGCTGCTCCGCGCTGGCG
Source organism: Clostridiales bacterium (assembly GCA_022774865.1). Taxonomy (GTDB): domain Bacteria; phylum Bacillota; class Clostridia; order Oscillospirales; family Oscillospiraceae; genus Faecousia. The sequence continues at coordinate 25,799 of JALFLH010000003.1, read as the reverse complement.
GTGACGGGTCTGAAGCCCATGCCCACCAGCCAGTACGCCGCGCAGGAAAAGCCAAAATCTCATCTGATTGTCCTTTCAACTGTGCTGTTTGTATTGACTGCCGCCGGTATTCTGATCTGCGGCAAAGGTGGTCTGGCGTTGGCCGGATGTATGGCCGGCTACGCGCTGGCGCTGCGCCGGGGCTATCGATCTCTGGAGGGAATGAACGGGGACATTGCGGGCTACGCGCTGACCATCGGAGAGCTTTGCGGCGCCGCAGCCGCCTGTCTGATTTAAGGAGGCCATTATGGTATTGATTATCGGCGGAGCCTGGCAGGGCAAGCTGGAGTTTGCGAAAAGAGAATTTCATCTGAAGGATTCGGACATCTACACCTGCAGCGGAGCGGAAATTGACTTTTCCAAACCCTGCATCGACCGACTGGAGGTATTCACTGAAACACGGACGGATGCCCTTTCCTTCTTTCAGGCCCACCGGGCGGAATGGGAGGATGCCATCCTGATCTGCCAGGATATTTTCTGCGGCGTGGTGCCCGTGGATGGCCATGCGCGCGCCTGGCGGCAGGATACCGGCCGGCTTTGCCAGTATCTGGCATCGAAGGCCACCCGGGTCAGCCGGATTTTCTGCGGATTGGAGCACCGGCTCAAATGAGGATTTATCTGATTCGTCACGGCAAAACGGAAGCCAACGAGCGCCGCCTCTACTGCGGCAGTACCGATCTGCCTCTGTCCCGACAGGGTGCAGCGGAACTGGCACAACTGCATTATGACATTCAAAACGTCCGCTTTCTCACCAGCGGAATGAAGCGGACAAACGAAACCCTGCGCATTCTTTTTGGCGATGTATTCTATGAGGAGGCACCCCAGTTTCGGGAGGTTGACTTCGGCATTTTTGAAATGCACAGCTATGAGGAACTAAAAGACATTCCTGCCTATCAGGCATGGCTCACAGGAGACAACGAAGGAAACATCCCCCCGGGGGGAGAAAGCGGCGCCCAGATGAAGGAGCGTGTACTGGAAGCTTTTTCCCGGATTCAGGAGGACACGGTGGTGATCACCCATGGCGGGGTCATTTCCGCCATCCTGGAGCACCTGTTCCCCGGCGAAAACAAATCCCGCTATGAATGGCAGCCAGAACCCGGGCGGGGCTACGCAATTCAGGACGGGCATTACCGCCGGATTCCATAAATGCCCTATTGACATTTTCCCCTTGATTTTTATAATAGTCGGAAGGAAGGAGCGTTGAAAATGGCTGTCAGACTGAACGACGATAAGGAAATGGTCAAGTCCATCCGCGAAGGACTGAAGCGTACCGGCGGATACTGCCCCTGCCGGCTGGAACGGACGGAAGATAACAAATGTATGTGCAAAGAGTTCCGTGAGCAAATCGCAGATCCCAATTTCAAAGGCTACTGTCACTGTATGCTCTACGTCAAGGAATAAAAAGACGCAAAAGCGAAAAAAGTGTTGACAAATCCTGTATAACATGATAAGATATATAAGTGGTTGAGCGAGAACTCAATCAGGAGAATTGCAGTTGCGCGAGTGGTGGAATTGGTAGACTCGCTAGATTCAGGTTCTAGTGTTCATTGCGGACGTGCGGGTTCAAGTCCCGCCTCGCGCACCAACTCTTTTCTCAACTTCATATGCGCGAGTGGTGGAATTGGTAGACTCGCTAGATTCAGGTTCTAGTGTTCACTGCGGACGTGCGGGTTCAAGTCCCGCCTCGCGCACCAAAAAACAGAGGCTCTTTCGAGTCTCTGTTTTTTTGATATCCCCTGCCCGTTCGGACAGGGGACATTCCCTTTACATGGCTTACATGGCGAACTGGCAGACGCAGAACGCGGCGTACAGGCACAGCAGGAGAATTCCCTGCCAGCGGTGCAGTTTTTTGGTGCGCAGCGCGGGCACCGTCAAAATGAGCATCACCGCCAGCATCAGCGGAATATCCAGCACCAGCGAGGAATTGATTCCAAAAATCCGGTTGCCCATGGGCACTTCAAAGGGAGCCAGCGTCACAGCCACGCCGGAAACCAGAACCAGATTGAACACATTGGCGCCGATGACATTGCCGATTCCAAGGGAAGCATGTCCCTTCTTCAGCGAAGTGATGGTTGTGACCAGCTCGGGCAGGCTGGTTCCCAGCGCCACGAATGTCAGGGCAATCACCGTCTCGGGAACCCCCAGTTCTCTGGCGATGATGGTGCCGTGCTCCACCAGCAGATCCGCGCCGACCGCAATCAGCGCCGCACCCACAACCAGCAGCAGAAGATCCTGCCAGAGCTTTTTGGGTGCTGCCGCTTCCGCCTTCTCCGCTTCCGTCTCCAGATCTTCCGCCTCCACAGAGTCGGGATTCTTCAGCCCCTGCCGAACCGTGATTACCAGATAGGTTGCAAAAATCGCCATCATCACAATTCCCATCCAGCGGGGAAACTCGCCCAGAATGTAGGCAGCCAGACAGTAGACCGCCGCGGAGCAGAAAAAGAAGATCACAGGCATCTTCATGGATTTCACATTGACCGGCCCCGGATTGACCGCCACAGAAATAGCCGCAATCAGCGCGGTATTGCAGATGATGGAACCGATGGCGTTTCCATAGGCCATGGAGCCTTGACCCAGCATGGCACCGGTAGCGGAGACCATCACTTCCGGGAGTGTGGTTCCGATGGAAACGACGGTAGCACCTACAATAATATCCGGCAGGTGAAACCGACGGGCAAGCCCGGTAGCGCCGTCCACGAACCAATCTCCGCCCTTGATCAGAAGAAGCAGGCCAAGGGCAAACAGCAGAACAGATACGAACATATTGAATTCTCCTTCACTCAGATTTTGCGGATACCCATTGATTACTGTCTGAATTCCATAAACGCGGGAAAAGAGCCATTTTTATGGAATTACCCACCTTTCGGTGCGTGCATAAGCCGCACTGCGGCCTATGCAGCGGACAATAAATAAAAAGACCCGGCAAAGCGTATACGCTGTGCACAGGCCAAAGCATTTATCCCGGGGCACCCACGTATCGCATTCCGCGTTACACATGAGTCTGGCAATTTGAAGCGTGCCAGGCAAAAGCCGTACTGTTGACACGCTACGCAAAAGCGCTTGCTACTCCCCCACATCGAGTCTGTACATTATATACCACATTTTCCCTTCCCTGTCAACCGGAAGATCAAAGCCGGCGCGATCAAACGAAAAAATTCAAAATTCTGTCACAAATACCCTATTCCCTTTTCCCGGAAAATACGGTAAAATAAAGCTGCACCAGAGAAAAGGTGTAAGAATATTAAGGAGGATATTGAAAATGCGCAAACTGATCGCAACGATTCTGTGTCTGGCCATGGTTCTGGTTCTGGGTGTGCCCGCCGTCATGGCCGCGGAAACTGCGGATGCGAATGACATCGTGATTCTGTACACCAACGATGTCCATACCTACATCGACGGCCCTCTGAGCTACGATGTCATTGCTGCTTTGAAAACTGAATTGAAGAAGCAGTATGACAACGTATTGCTCGTTGATGCCGGTGACCACATCCAGGGTACTGCCTACGGCTCCATGGACAAGGGCGAGACCATCATCAAGCTCATGAACGCCGCCGGCTATGACGCAGCTACTCTGGGAAACCATGAGTTCGACTATGACATGGACGGCACCATGAATGTCATTTCCTGGGCGAACTTCCCCTATGTCTCCTGCAATTTCTACCAAGAGGAGAACGGTGTCCGGGGTGAAAACGTGCTGGACAGCTACGTGCTCTTCCCCTGCGGCGATGAAGTCGTCGCCATCGTGGGCGTCACCACCCCCGAGTCCTTTACCAAATCCACTCCCGCCTATTTCCAGGATGCGGACGGCAATTACATCTATGGTATTTCCGGCGGTGATGACGGCTCCGCCCTGTATGCCGACGTGCAGAAAGCCACTGATGATGCCAAGGCTGCCGGCGCTACCAAGGTTATCGCCCTGGGTCATCTGGGCGACGATGCGGCCTCTCAGCCCTGGACTTCCGAAGAGACCATCGCACACGTCTCCGGTCTGGACGCGTTCATTGACGGCCACTCCCACTCCACTGTGGAAGGCAAGGAAGTTGCCGACAAGGACGGCAACACCGTCCTGCTGACTCAGACCGGTGACTATTTCAACCGCATCGGTATGATGGTAATCGACGCGGAAACCGGCGAAATTACCACCGATTTCGTGGAATACAATGAGATCACCGAGGTTGAAAAGGATGAAGCCGGCAATGCCGTTCTGGATGACAAGGGCAACGAAGTGACCCATGTGGTCGGCTATGAATTTGTCTCTGATCTGTTGCCCAAGGAACTGACCTGGTGTGCTGATCAGGCTGTTTCCGCCATCAAGGATCAGTGGATTGAAGAAATCGACACCCAACTGGGTACCGTCATCGGCTCGACCAGCCTGACCTTCGACAACTACGAGGGTGATGACCGTCTGGTTCGTGAGCAGGAGACCAACACCGGCGACTTTGCCGCCGACGCCCTGTACTTCCTGTTTGATGACATGGGTTTGGATGTGGACGTTGCCATCATGAACGGCGGCGGTGTCCGCAACAAGGCCGTTACCGGTGACATCTCTTACAAGACCTGCAAAGAGATTCATACCTTCGGAAACGTGGCCTGCCTGCAGACCATCACCGGCCAGCAGCTTCTGGACGCGCTGGAATGGGGCGCCCGCAGCGCCGGCACGGGTGAAGAGTGCGGCGGTTTCCTGCAGGTTTCCGGCATTACCTATATGATTGACAGTGAATGGCCCGAATCCACCCAGAAGGACGACAAGGGTGTCTGGATCGGCGGCCCCACCGGAGGTTACCGGGTCCATGATGTTCAGGTTTATAACAAGGACACCAACACCTATGAGCCTCTGGATCTGGACGCCAGCTACAATCTGGCCGGATACAACTACACCCTGCGTGATCTGGGTGACGGCTTTAATATGTTCAGCGGTGCCGTCAACGTTCTCGATTACGTAATGGAAGACTACATGGTTCTGGCCAATTACGTGCAGGCCTTTGACGGCGGCGCGGTTGACGCGGCCAACTCTCCTCTGCTGGCCAAGTTCCCCGGTATGCTGCTGGATTACTCCACCGTGAATGGAAGCGGCCGTATCGTATTTGAGGCGGCTGACCGCACCGAGCCCACCGAGGTGCCCACCGAAGCAGCCACGGAGGAGCCCACTGCCGCCCCCACCGAAGTTACCGAAGCCCCCGCTCAGGAAAAAGGCTCTGTCGCAGAAACCCTTGCGATTGTCATCATTGTGATTGCCATCATTGCCGCCGTTGCGTTTGTCGTTGTGTTTGATATTCTGAAGAAGAAGCGTTGATCCTAAACCCGGCAGGGGCCGCGCCAAAAATGGCGCGGCCCCGTTTTTTCGGATGCAAAAATCGCAAAATTTAGACTTGACAACCGGCGTTTCATGTAGTATTATAAGCGAGTCGGCAAGAGCTGAGCGCACGGAGAAGTCGCGTAGCTGGCCGAGCGCGCACGATTGGAAATCGTGTATACCCCAAAAGGGTATCGAGGGTTCAAATCCCTCCTTCTCCGCCATATAGATACCGTCTGGAAATCACTTTCCAGACGGTTTTCTTTTCTTCTTCCGTATACAAAAATGCCCACCGGATGGTGGGCATTTTCTGAATCAATTTCTGCTGAATTATTTGCGATTAGTCAGCAGTGCGTCAATCTTGGAGATAGGGTCACAGATGGAAGAAACAGACATATCGTGATTGATGGCGGCAACGAAATAGGCAGTATACTTGGAACAGTCCACGTCATAATACCAGTCCCGTTCCAGCAGCTCCGGCTTACGGTAAGTCAGATTGGTTCCAAGCACGGCGGTCAGGATACCCTCCTTCACGGCAGTGTCAAACTTGTCCAGGCCGCTGGTGAACAGTGGGAATGTGGCATTGCAGATAATCCGATCGGCGCCGCGCTTTTTCAGCTCGCAGCCTACCTCCAGCATACTTTCACCTGAGGCGATGATGTCATCGGCAATGAACACCGTTTTCCCCTCCACGCTCTCACCCAGATACTCGTGCGCCACAATGGGATTTCGTCCGTTTACCACACGGGAGTAGTCCCGGCGCTTATAAAACATACCCAGATTACAGCCCAGCACACTGGAATAGTACATATTCCGGGACATAGCGCCCTCATCGGGGCTGATTACCATAAAGTGATCCTTACTGAAGTCCAGATCGGGCATATGCTTGAGCAGCGTTTTCAGCACCTGATAGGTGGGCATAACATTGTCGAAGCTCATCAGCGGAACCGCATTCATCAATCTGGGATCGTGCGCGTCAAAGGTGATGACATTGGAAACGCCCATACTGTGCAGCTCCTGCAGGGCAACCGCACAGTCCAGACTCTCTCTTGCCACACGACGGTGCTGCCGGCCGCCATACAGGCTGGGCATAATCACGGATACCCGATGAGCGCGGCCGGCCACTGCCTGAATCAGGCGCTTCAGATTGGCAAAATGGTCATCAGGAGACATATGGTTTTCATGGCCATACAAATTATAGGTCAGGCTGTAGTTGCCGGGATCCACCACAATGAAGACATCATACCCGCGGACGGATTCCTTCACCAGGCCTTTGGCATCGCCGTTTTGAAAACGGGGGCAATCCGAAGGTACAATAAAAGTATCCTTGTCGATTCCAACTTCCTTTCCCCAAGCCACCAAATGCTTGTCAATCAAGCTGGTAAATTCCTCCGCACCGGGGCAGGCAATCAGTGCCAAAGAGGCTACCTGTCTGTCGGTGCTGAAAAACTGAGCTGGGGTCACGCTGTTCTTAGACATTTTTGATTCTCCTCCATCATAAATATGCGCGAAACTATACCATAATAATTTCCATATTTTTTCCTAAGGGATCATGCCCATCTATTCTATCATAATTCCCCTGAAGTTCCATACCTATTTTTCTCATAATTGAACATTTTTCGACTTTATACGAGGATGGCCTTTTTTCTCTGACGGATCTGGGCATTTTGCCCAATCCGACGGACATTCATTCCTGTCAAAAAGAAACCGGGAAGACTCTCTTCCCGGCATTTCTTTTATTCAGACTCCACCACGATCCGATCATCCTTTACGGTGACGCGGAGTGCGGAAATTGGCGCATCAAAGGAATCCATAATCTTTTCAGAAATGGGGTCTTCCAGATCGCGCTGGATGGTACGCCGCAGATTTCGGGCGCCATAAACCTGCGAATATGCTTTCTGAACCAGATAGCCGCGAACACCCTCGTCGCACATCAGTGTCAGCCCGCGATCCGCCAGACTCTGCCGCAGCTCATTGAGCATAATATCGGCAATTCCCAGGAAGTTGTCCTCCGTGAGCTGGTTGAAGGTGATAATCTCATCCACCCGGTTGATGAACTCAGGCCGCAGAAAGCCCTGCAGCGCCTTCATCGTCCGCTCCTTCACCATATCGCCGCTGGTACGTCCAAAACCCATGCCCCCTACCTGTCCCTCTGAGCCGGCATTGGTGGTCATGACAATGATGGTATTCTCAAAATTGACCACCCTGCCCTGTGCGTCCGTGATCCGGCCGTCGTCCAGAACCTGCAGTAGAATGTTCAGCACATCGGGGTGCGCCTTTTCGATTTCGTCGAACAGGATAACGGAATAGGGCTTGCGGCGGATTTTCTCTGTAAGCTGTCCCGCTTCGTCATACCCCACATACCCCGGAGGCGAGCCAATCAGCTTGGAAACCGTGTGCTTTTCCATATACTCGGACATATCCACCCGAATCAGGCTGTCCACGCTGTCGAACAGGTCGTTGGCAAGCTGCTTGACCAGCTCGGTTTTGCCCACACCGGTGGGCCCGGCGAAAATAAAGGAAACCGGACGCTTCTTGGGAGAGATCCCGACCCGGTTGCGGCGGATGGCGCGGGCGACGGCATCCACTGCCTCGTCCTGTCCCACAATGTGGGTTTTCAGCCGGTCTGCCAATCCCCGGATCTGCTCATATTCCTGTGCCTTAATTTTGGAGGCGGGAATTTTCGTCCAAAGCTCGATGACCCGCGCCAGGTTTTCCATGGTCAGGACAGGCTTCGGCATCTGCTCCAGATTTTCAATCTGCGCGGAGAGCTGACACAGCTTGCTGCGAATATACGCAAGCCGTTCGTAGTTCTGGTTCTCGGTGTTTTCGTTGAGCATCTGCAGTTCCATCTCGTAATCATCCCGCTCCTTCTTGGCCGCGGCAAGCTCCGAAATCTCCTTGCAGTGCAGGTTCACATCAGAGCAGGCTTCGTCCAGCAGATCAATGGCCTTATCGGGCAAAAACCGGTCTGTGATGTACCGCTCGGAGAGCACCACACACTGGCGGGCAATCTCCGGAGAAATCGTGACGCCGTGGAACTCGGAATAGCTTTTTGCGATGCCCTGTATGATCTGGACAGCTTGCTCGATGGTCGGCTCCGCGACGGTCACGGGCTGAAAGCGGCGCTCCAGTGCCGCGTCTTTCTCAATGTATTTCCGGTATTCGCTGAAGGTGGTTGCGCCGATCACCTGAATCTCGCCTCTGGACAGAGCGGGCTTGAGAATATTGGCGGCGTTCATGCTGCCCTCGGCATCCCCCGCGCCGACCAGGTTGTGCACCTCATCGATGACCAGAATGATATTGCCGCACTCCTTGATCTCACCGATCAGGCTCTTCATGCGGCTTTCAAACTGGCCGCGGAACTGGGTGCCGGCCACCAGTGCCGTCAGATCCAGCAGAAAAACCTCTTTATCCCGCAGCTTGAAGGGCACGTTTCCATCGGCAATCCGCTGAGCCAATCCCTCGGCAATGGCCGTCTTGCCCACACCCGGCTCGCCGATCAGGCAGGGATTGTTCTTCTGGCGGCGGTTCAGAATCTGAATCACCCGTTCCGTTTCCACATCCCGGCCGATAATCCTGTCCAACTGGCCGTTTTTTGCCCTTCCGGTCAGATCCATGCAGTAGCTGTCCAGAAATTTGTGCTTCTTCGCCTTTTGCTTAGGATGCTCACCGGTTCCCTTCTCTTCCTTTTCCTTTCTGGGTTTTACGGGCAGATTACTGCCAGCGCCGCCGAAAAGCTGGTTCAGCAGCGGGAAGGTGGCCGTCTGGCTGTCAATTTCATCGTCATCGTGCTTGTCGGAATCGTCCGCCTGTCCGAAGATGTTGCCCATTTCATCGCTGATCATATCCAGATCTTCCTCAGAGATTCCCATCTGCTTCACCGCATCGTCAATCTGCGGAATTCCGAGACTTCTGGCGCACTTCAGGCAATAGCCCTCATTCACGGATACACCGTTCTCAATTCGCGTAATAAACAGAACCGCCACGTTCTTTTTGCATTTCACACACATTTTAGGCTGCATTGAAATTCACTCCTTTGATAAGGAAAAGTCCTTTTCGGCACAGTATATCACATCTTACAGCGAAAATGGAAAACAAAGTTTGAACAATTACGGCGTATGGGGCACGCATTCAAACAATTCGATTCCATCATCATACCACAGATGCGACATATACAGGCCGCCGGGCGGAACGGTGGGGCCGGCCGCGGTGCGGTTGCCGGATTCCAGAATGACGCCGATATCTTCCGGGCGAATTTTTCCCTCCGCCGCATAAACCACTGTGCCCGCCATGGCTCTGGCCATGTTGTACAGGAATCCGTTGGCGCACACCTTCAGTTCGATCATATCACCCCGGCGCGCTACTTGATAATCATATACGGTACGAACCGTGGATTTGACATCGGTTCCCACACTTCTGACTGCGGCAAAATCATGGGTTCCCACAAACTCGTTGGCCGCCGCCTGCATGATGCCCTCGTCCAGATGGCGGGGGTAAAACCACGCCCGGTTCACATAGAAAGGGTCTTTCAATCTGGAATTATAAATCAGGTAGGTATATTCCTTCCGGGCGCAGGAGCCGATTGCATTGAAGCGTTCATGCACGTCGAACGCCCGGGTCACAACGATGTCGCAGGGCAGATGGGTGTTCAGCGCGTATGGAAGCCGCTCAGCCGGAATGGTGGAATCCGTTTTGAAATTCGCCACATAGCATCTAGCGTGCACCCCGGCGTCCGTGCGGCCGCAGCCGGTTACGTGGGTACTGTGCCCCACCACCATGGCCACAGCCTTTTCCAGTGTCTCCTGTACGGTAGTCAGATTCTTCTGGCTTTGCCAGCCGTGGTATCCGGTGCCCAGATAACTCAGAAACAGTGCAATATTCCGCATAACGCTCCTTACAGTCCAAACGCACGCAGCACGCATACCGCGGCAATCAGAATGCCGCCCACAGCAAAGGCTTCATAATCCCACAGGTGGTAGCGCAGCAGCTTCATCTTGGTTCTGCCCTCGCCGCCCTGATAGCAGCGGCACTCCATCGCCGTAGCAAGCTCATCCGCCCGCCGGAAGGCGCTGATAAACAGCGGCACCAGAATCGGAATCAGCGCCTTTGCCTTTTCCACCAGATTACCGGTCTCAAAGTCGGCGCCGCGGGCCTTCTGCGCGGACATGATCTTGTCCGTCTCCTCAATCAGGGTTGGGATAAAGCGCAGGGCAATGCACATCATCATAGAAAGCTCATGCACCGGAACCCGCAGCTTTTTCAGCGGCCCCATCAGCGATTCCAGTCCGTCAGTCAGGGAGATGGGCGAGGTGGTATAGGTCAGCAGGAAGGTGCCGGAAATCAGCATCAGAATCCGCAGAACCATAAAAATCGCCCGTTCCAGGCCCTCCGCCGTGATGGTTACGATCCAGAAATGAACCAACACCGTCTCGCCGCCGGTGAAAAACAGATTCAACACCGCAGTGAAAACCAGAATCATCACCAGCGGCTTCATGCCCCGCACAATGGACTTGGGCGGGATCGTGGATATTTTGATAACCGTGAGCAAAAAGGCCGCAATCAGCGCGTAGGACACCCAGTTTGCAGCCAGAAACAGCGCCACAATATAGACCACCAACACAATGAGCTTGGTACGGGGATCCAGCCGGTGAATCACGGAATTGCCCGGGAAATACTGGCCAAGGGTGATGTCTTTAAGCATGACGACCACCTCCCCTGCACTTTTTCAGTGCGTCCACCGCCTGATCCAGTGTGTAAACACTGGGAACAGGAAGCCCCATCCTTTGCAATTCCAGAAACACCCGGGTCACCTGTGGGATGTTCAGGCCCATGGCCGTCAGTTCCTCTGCCCGGGCAAACACCGCAGCGGGGGTGTCGTCCATGGCAAGCCTGGAGCCATTCATCACCAGCAGCCGATCCGTCAGCCTGGCCACGTCGTCCATGGAGTGACTGACCATCAGGATGGCGGCATTGTGCGTTTTTCGGTAATCTTCAATATTTTTCAGAATCCCTTCCCTGCCCGCCGGGTCCAGTCCGGCGGTGGGCTCGTCCAGAATCAGAACCTCAGGCTCCATGGCAATAACTCCCGCGATGGCGACCCGGCGTTTCTGCCCGCCGGAAAGATCAAACGGGGAAACCTGAAGCTGCGCCTCCGACAGCCCAACCACAGCGGCGGCTTCGCGCACCCGGCGGTCAATTTCCTCCGGGGAAAGCCCAATATTCCTGGGGCCGAAGGATATGTCCTTGTAGACCGTTTCCTCAAACAACTGATATTCCGGATATTGGAACACCAGTCCTATCCGGAAACGCGCCTGCCGGGTCAGGCTCTTGTCCGACCAGATATCCTGCCCGTCCAGCAGCACCGTACCGGAAGTTGGCTTCAGCAGGCCGTTCAACTGCTGCATCAGGGTGGATTTTCCGGAGCCGGTGTGGCCGATGATCCCGATAAACTCCCCCCGGCTGACGGAAAACGACACATTTTCCAGGGCCTGATGCTGGAATGGCGTGCCCATACTGTAGAAATAATTCAGGTTTTGAACCTGCAAAATCGGTTCCAAATGTCATTCCTCCCGCGGGTCAGATCTTTACCGCATCGTAAAGTATCTGCGCGCATTCTGTCTCATCCAGCCGGTCAAGGGGCAGATCAAAGCCCTCCTGATTCAGCCGCCAGCAAAGCTCAACTGTCTCGGGCGCCGCAAGTCCAAGCGAATGGAGCAGCTCCACCTGGGAAAACACCGCCTTCGGCGTTCCGTCCGCGGCAATCCCGCCCTGATGCATCACAACCACCCGCTGCGCCTGAGCGGCTTCATCCATATGGTGGGTAATCAGCACCACGGTGATTTTCTTTTCCCGGTTCAGCTTTGTAATGGTATCCATAACCTCCCGCCTGCCCCGGGGATCCAGCATAGCCGTAGGTTCGTCAAGCACGATGCAGCGCGGCTCCATGGCGATGATTCCCGCGATGGCAATGCGCTGCTTCTGTCCGCCGGAGAGCAAATGGGGGGCGTGCTGTGCGTATTCGCTCATGCCGACCTGCGCCAGCGCCTGATCCACCCGGCGGCGGATCTCCGCGCTGGAAATGCCCAGATTCTCCGGGCCGAAGGCCACGTCCTCTTCCACCACGTTGGCCACAATCTGGTTATCGGGATTCTGAAACACCATTCCCACATTCCGACGAATGGCAATCAGCTTGTCCTCGTCCGCCGTATCATAACCGCAGACATATACCTTTCCGCCGCTGGGAAGCAGAATCGCGTTGAAATGCTTCGCAAGGGTTGACTTGCCGCAGCCGTTGCTGCCCAGCACCGCCACAAAGCTGCCTTCCTCCACCCGAAAATCCAGATCCGCAAACACACGGACGCCGGGCGTGTCGTCCACGCCCGGATAGGAAAAGGAAAGATGTTCCGCTCTGATCATATCACGCATCGTTTTCTCCTCCCTCAGCGTTCCGGCGTCCACCGTCCGGTGGAGCCGCAAGGCAGCACCAGTCCGCTGGATTTCACCGGCAGCCCCAGTTCCCCCACTTCGGTGTGCCCCCCATGGGAGGCGCTGAACACCGCGTCGGACGCGTAGCCCACGGCGGACGGCGCCAGACCGGTGGTATAGGAGTTGATGATGACAAACAGCGGATGATCGCTGAGCAGCTTGTTTACTTCCAGCAGGAAGGGATAAAAGCTGGTTTCCATCTTCCAGATTTCTCCGCCGGGACCGCGCCCGTAGCTGGGCGGGTCCATAATAATGCCGTCATACCGGCGTCCCCGGCGAATCTCCCGCTGAATGAACTTTCCGCAGTCGTCTACAATCCAGTGGATGGGTCTGTCCGCCAGCCCGGAGGCGGCTGCGTTTTCCTTCGCCCACGCCACCATATTCCTGGCCGCGTCCACGTGATACACCTCTGCTCCGCCAGCGGCAGCCGCCAGCGTGGCGCCGCCGGAATAGGCGAACAGATTCAGCACCCGCACCGGACGGCCTGCTCCCGCGCATTGTTCCCGGATAAAGTCCCAATTGGCTGCCTGCTCCGGGAATACGCCGGTATGCTTGAAATTCATGGGTTTCACATTGAATGTCAGGTAGTCCCGATAGCGAATCTGCCACCGTTCAGGAAGGGTATGGTCTGACCAGTGCCCGCCGCCGGTATTGGAGCGGATATACCGCGCGTCGTACTTCCTCCATTCCGGCATTTGACGGGGTGTGCTCCAGATCACCTGCGGATCGGGCCGGACGAGCAGGTATTTCCCCCACCGCTCCAGCCGCTCTCCGTCGGAGGTGTCCAAAACTTCATATTCTTTCCATTGGTCGGAAATCCAAATCATTGGCTTTCTCCTCGGTTTTCTGTGTTATTCTTCGCCCGGGGTGGGTTCTTCTTCCGGCTCCGTGGCATGGGCAGCCTGATAAGCCTCCCACGCCTGCTTGGTGTGAACCGGGCAAACCACATAGGGCGCACTGATATTGGAATTGGCTCTTCCGCTGAACCCGTGCCAATCCAGTGCTTCACCCGTGTTGGACACATAATAGACGTACTTGTCATCCTCATAAACGCTGGACAGACCATTGCCGCAGGCTGCGCGAATCTGCTCGATCTCGGCCGGTGTCATTTTCACCAGCGCCTTTTTCTCCACCTTAGCGTTCTCGAACAGGTGACAGTATTCCGTTGCCACACCGCCGCCGGTGACGCAAAAGTCCACCAGCACGTGCTTGTCACAGGTTTCGGAAGGGCCGTCATCCGAATAGGCCATGGCGGAATTCACCCGGTTCAGCCCCCGGATATCCAGCCGGCAGGCGTCGGTTGCCAGCTTCCCGCTGTCCAGGCAGACACTGAAGCTGCGCATCTGGCTGGTACTGTACAGGCTGACTCTGCTCTTGCCCTCGTGGATGGGCGTCATCACTTTGCGGAAAAGCTGGGCGGCGGGGTTGCTGCCCGACATACGGATCTTCTCGGGCTGGTCATAGCCGCACCAGACCGCGGCGGTATAATAGCCCGTGAACCCACAAAACCAGCGATCCTTATTGCTGGAGGTGGTGCCGGTCTTGCCGGCTACATTCTGGCCGGCCACGCTTGCCGCGCCGCCGGTTCCGTTGTTGACCGCGTTCTGCAGGCAGTAGTTCATATAGGTGACGGTCTTTTCACTGAGAATCTGTCTGGAATCCTGTGTGTTGTCCAGAACCACATTACCCAGACTGTCGTAAACCTTGGTGTAGGTTCTGGCCTCCCGATAAACGCCGTTGTTGGCAAAGGTCGCATAAGCCGCGGACATATCCCGAACCGTCGCGCCCACCGTCAGCGCGCCCATGGCCAACGGAGAGTCCCCCTTGTCGCCCAGCACTTTCCCGGCGGAGTTCACGTAGTAATCCGTCAGTGTGGATAATCCGAATTTCTCCTTTGCGAAGCTGAAGCTGTAATCATAGCCGATCATCCGCAGCGTGTTCACAGCCACGGCGTTGACCGAATCCTCAATGCCCTCAAAAATGGTGCGGGAATAGGAGTATTTCCGGTTGTCGTTTTTGGGGAAAACGCCGTTTTCATAGGAAACCGGCAGATCCTTGACCACTGTGGCAGGCGTTATCGCTCCCACCTCAAAGGCAGGCGCGTAAACCGAAATGGGCTTCTGGGAGGAGCCGGTCTGCAGCTTGGCGTCGGTGGCGCGGTTGTAGGCGTCGTGGGTGACCTTTTCGCCCACGCCGCCGGCCATGCCTACAATATCGCCGGTACGGTTGTCAATCACCACAATGCCGGACTGCAGTTGTTGGGTGCTTTTCGTTGCGGGGATCTGAGAAAGGTCGGTATAGACCGCGTCGATGGCGTTCTGCACATCCATATCCAGCGTGGTAAAGATATGATAACCGCCCAACTGAATCTGGAGCATATAGTTGTTTCTGGTTTCTTTGTTAATGGTATTCCAGTCAATGCCGTCCCGGGCAGCCAGATCGGCGGCCACATCCTCAATGACCGTATCTACGAACCAGGAATAAATCTCCTGGGAGGAATCCTCCGCCACGGTGATCTCATTGCCGCACTGAGGGCAGTAATAGCGATCTCCCTGATGGGTCAAGCTGCCGATGGTTCCCTGATAACCACAGGATGCGGTGCCGCATTTGATCCAGCGATCCTCCAGATCAATGCCCTTCTTGAACACCAGCTCCTGATTGATGGCCGCCTCATAATCCGCCTCGTCCAGCCAGCCCTGTTCCTTCATAGACCAGAGGGTATTCTCCTGCCGGATCTTGTTCCGCTCGGCGCCCGTCATCTCTCTCGTCTCATCCTTATACGTCCATTCAAAGGTGGAACTGTAGGGGCCATAGATGGAGGGATTGTTGGTAATGCTGATCAGGCTGGCGCATTCGGCAGTGGTCAGACTCTGCAGTTCCTTTCCGAAGTACTCAGCCGCGGCGCTTTTCACGCCGTATTTGCCCCTGCCGAAATAAATGGAGTTCAGATACCATTCCATAATGGTATTCTTATCGTATTTTTTTTCAAACTGTTGCGCGCGGAAAATTTCCATCACCTTGCGCTGAACCGTCACGCTCTTCTCACCGGTCAGGTTCTTGATGAGCTGCTGGGTGATGGTGGAGCCGCCGAAGGTGTCGCCGCTGCCGAAGAACATATTGGCACAGGCTTTTACGGTTGTAATCCAGTCCACGCCCTGATGCTCATAAAAACGCTTGTCCTCAATGGCAACAGCCGCGTGTATCAGATCGTCCGGAATCTCATCCAGCGGCGCCCACTGCCGGTCCTCGGACGTATGGATTCTCTGAAGAAGCTGAATATTGCCGTCATGATCCACATAATATACATTGGAAGTCTGATTGATGCCGGCATTGTCCAGACTGTAGTTGGCCTCGGGCAGAATGTCGTCCTGCAGGTAGGTGCCCAGAATCCCGATGAACACAAAAGCACAGACGATTCCGATCAGAAGAACCGTTGCGGCGGCTCCAATGGCAATCTTCAAAACCGCCAGGCAGGCAGACCAGGCTCCATAGAGCAGCTTCAGAATCCAGTGGGGATTCCACGCCTGCCTGGGTTTGTTTCTTTTTCTCGCGTTGTCCATAAAATAATCCTCCATGACATCGGCCGAAAGGCCGGTATGGTCAAGCAATCCGGTGAAAGTCAGTGCGCGTGGGCATAGCACTACTTGTACGATTATAGCATACCCCAAACAAAAACGAAAGCCCCAAATTGATAATAAAGTTTTAATTTGGGGAAATACTACCGTCGGAAAGCGCAATGATTTGACGGAGGCTGCCATGAAAAGAAAAATATTGACTCATATTCTGCTGGTTTTCGGGTTTCTTCTGGGAATCAGCGAGGGAAAGATCGCCCTCTGGAAGGATGGCCGGGCGGAGCCGGTTCGGGTATTCCCCTACCGGGCAGAGCTGCTGCCCGAAGCCGACCAGAAAGCCCTCGCGCGGGGCATTCATCTGGAGGATGAGAATCAGCTTGCCCAATTGCTGGAGGATTACCTGTCCTGAACCGGCGCAAAACTCGTGCAACATTGCCTCTTGATTTTACGGCGGAAAGACGCTAGAATGATAGCGAAGTTTGAAACAGAAGGGAGCGACCTGCATGGAAGATCAATACGGCTCCGATTTCATGACCATCGTGGACGAGGACGGCACCGAATACGAACTGGAAGTCCTGAGCACACTGGAATATGACGGAAACACTTATCTGGCCGTGATCCCCGCCGCCGACGGCGATGAGCAGACCGATCTGGAAGTGAGCATTCTTAAAAGCGTGGAGGAGGACGGAGAACCGCTTCTTTGCGCGATTGAAGACGAGCAGGAGCTTCAGGCCGTGTATGACCTGATGATGGAGGAGCTGTACGCGGAGGACAGCGAAGACTGAGCACACGTTTTCTTTCCCTGCTTGGTGCGTGATGTGTCCTTTTGGACCCACATTATTGAATTGGGACGTTTGACTTCCTGTCCGGATTGCAGACCTCCCGCCCACGCTTTGACGTTGGGTGGACGCTGGGAGCAGTAAAGGCCAGGAGCGGCATCCCACCTGCCTTTTCGTGCAGGTCATAATTGGACGCGCACGGCCGAAGCGGGGTTGGCATGGGGGGCTTTTGCTCCCCATGTTTTTTATTTTTGCATTCACCGAAGTCTAAAGTGTAAATTTTTTTCTCTTTTTGGTTTTTCCGGCCGGTTACCACTTGAAACCTGCAGGAAAATAGGTTATAATACCGAAGATTATCCGCACCTTCTTTAGCTGCGCGATGTGATACAATCGGACAAATGAGAGGATATGATACCATGAGTTCTTCCACCAAAAAGAAGCTTCGCAATGCTCAGGATGCTGAAAAGATGACTGAGAAGCAGAAAGCCGAGCAGAAGGAAGCGAAAAAGCTGAAAATCTATACCGCTGCCTTCGTGATTGTGCTGGCTCTGATGGTTGCCTTTGCTGCCTGGACAGCGATCAGCAAATTCATCACCCACAGCGGCATTGTGGAGCGCAATACCACTGCCCTGACCGTGAATGATCACAAGATCAGCAACGCCGAGATGAACTATTTCTTCATAGACGCGGTCAACAATTTTTATAATCAGTATGGCAGCTATGCCTCCATGTTTGGTCTGGACGTGACCAAGCCCCTGGATGAGCAGGTCACGGACGAGGAAGCCGGCACCACCTGGGCTGACGATTTTCTGCAGTCCGCAATCAATAGCGCCAAATCCGTCTACGCACTGGTGGATGAGGCGAAGGCCAACGGCTATACTCTCAATGAAGAGCAGCAGGCCTATGTGGATCTCCAGATGTCCAATATGCAGACCTATGCAAACCACTACGGATACTCGGTGGGTAATTACCTGAAAGCCATTTACGGCAACGGCGCCACGGAGAAGAGCCTGCGAAACTACTACGAAAACACCTATCTCGCCCAGTGCTACCAGACCGACTATGTGGACGGCCTGACCTATGACGATGCCGCCATCGAAGCGGAGAGCACCGCCAATTATGCCGAATACTGCAGTTATTCCTACAACTATTACTTCTTGAATGTCAACAGCTTCCTGACCGGCGGTACCACCGACGAGGAAGGCAACACCACCTATTCCGATGAGGAGAAGGCCGCTGCCGTTGACGCTGCGGAAGCAGCCGCCAAGGAGCTGGCCGGCACTGCCTACGAGAATGCGGAAGCCTTTGACGCCGCCATTGCCGCCATGCCCATCAACGCCGACGCGGAAACCCCCGCCGCCAGCACCGCGCAGGAGGATGTCGCATACAGCAAGGTTCTCTCTACCATCCGTGACTGGGTAGCAGACACCGCCCGCAAGTCCGGTGATATCACCTATTTGGCAAGCACCTCTACCTCCACCGATGACGACGGCAACGAAACCACCACGACCACCGGTTATTATGTGGTTCTGTTCGGCAGCGCCAACGACAACGAGTATCCCCTTGCCAATGTCCGCCATATTCTGGTGAAATTCCAGGGCGGCACTAAAGATGGCAACGGCAACACCACCTACTCCGATGAGGAGAAAAACGCAGCCAAGGCTACCGCCGAAGCGCTTCTGACCGAGTGGAAAAACGGCGATGCCAACGAAGAGAGCTTCGCCGCCCTGGCCGGTGAGAAGTCCGAGGATCCCGGTTCCAGCGAGAACGGCGGCCTGTACGAGGATGTCTATCCCGGCCAGATGGTTGCCAATTTCAACGACTGGTGCTTCGCCGACGGCCGCAAGGCGGGCGATACAGGCATCGTAGAGTCCACCTACGGCTATCACGTGATGTTCTACTCCGGCGACAGCGAAACCACCTACCGTGATTATCTGGTCACCAAAGCACTGCGCAGCACAGAGTCTGAGACATGGTACAATAACCTGCTGGACAACGCCGCCGTCACGGAAGGCTCCATGAAGTATCTCAAAACCGACCTGGTTCTGAGCAGCAACTGATTCTTTTCCGAATAATTTTGCCTCCTGTGGAGAAGATTTCCACAGGAGGCGATTTTTATGAGCAAACGAAGCCGGGTGGGCTTGATCCTGGCCGGGCTGGCTGCGGGCGCGGTGAACGGGCTGTTCGGTGCCGGCGGCGGCATGGTGTTGATTCCCCTGCTGATGCTGCTGACCGATCTGGACAGTGTGGAGGTATTCGCGTCCTCACTGGCGATCATTCTTCCGTTGTGTGTGGTTTCCCTGATTGCGGGTGCTGTCCATTCTCCCATTCCATGGCGCGCCGCACTCCCCTATCTGATCGGCAGTGCGGCAGGCGGAACGGCGGCCGGACTATGGGGGCAAAAAATCCCCGTACGATGGCTCCACCGGGGGCTGGGTATTATGATTCTCTGGGGAGGTATCCGGTTTCTATGCTAGACTCTCTTCCGATCGCGCTGGCAGTTGGGACTCTGTTTGGCTTTCTGGCCGGGCTGGGCATCGGCGGAGGCAGCCTGCTGATTCTCTGGCTGACCGCGGTGCTGGGCATGGAGCCGTCCACGGCACGGGGGATCAACCTGCTGTTCTTTCTCCCGGCGGCCTGCATTGCCTGCCTGTTCCGCTTTCGTCAGGGAACGCTCCACTGGAAGCGGGTTGTCCCGGCCATCGCGGCCGGATGCGCGTCCGCTGCCGCTTTCTCTGTGCTGTCCGGGGTGCTCGATTTGTCGCTCATGAAAAAAATGCTGGGACTCCTGTTTCTCGGGGTTGGAATCCGGGAGCTTTTCTGGCGGGAGTCCGGCAGTAAAAGCTGATTCACCCTCTGTTTCTGTAAGCCAGATACCCCTCCAGGATCAGCGAAGCAGCCACGGCATCCACCGTGTTTTTCCGTTTCTGCCCGTGATAGTTATGGGCGGAGAGAATGTTATGCGCCTCCACCGTTGTCCGGCGTTCGTCCCACATGGCCACCGGAAGACCGGTGGCCTGTCTGAGCTGATCGGCAAAGGCTCTGCACAGTTCCGCGCGGGGGCCTTCGGTTCCATCCATGTTTTTGGGCAGTCCCACAACAAGTTCTCCCACGTCATAGGCGGCGATCAGCTTCTGAATTTCCGCAATGGTTTTTTCGTCTCTGCGGCTGTGGATCACGGTGGTGGAGCCGGCAATGCTGCAAAGCAGATCGGATATGGCAATTCCGGTTCTGGCGTCACCATAATCAATTCCCATCATTCTTTTCATTTTCCAATTCCTTTCTTACTGTATTTTTCTCCATTGTACCGCAGAAAAGCAAAAAAATAAAGGAAAATCTTATTGACAATTTATCCCCCCCATGGTAGAATAGCTTTACCTGTGAAAAAGGGTTTATTTTTATGCCCATTTTCAACCCCGGAGTGGCAATTGTAGTGGCCGCTTGCTAAATTTTTCTGGACGGGGCGATACAGGGAGGCAATTTAAGGAGGTGCCGTTATGCGCGTTAAAGTCACTTTGAGATGCTCTGAGTGCAAGCAGAGAAACTACAACACCATGAAGAACAAGAAAAATGACCCCGACCGTCTCGAAATGAAGAAGTACTGCAGATTCTGCAGAAAGCACACCATCCACAACGAGACCAAGTAAGGAGGCCCCCCAAATGGCAGAAGTCAAAAAGGAAAACTGGTTCAAGAGAACCTGGGGCAAGGTCTGCAAGTACTTCCGTGAGCTTCGCAGTGAGCTTAAGAAGGTCGTATGGCCCACCCCGCAGCAGGTACTGAAGAACACCCTGGTTGTCGCCGTATGTGTTCTGATTGTCGGCGTGTTCATCTGGCTGTTCGACTTTGTTGCTGAAATCGGCGTCACTGCCCTGATCAGCGCTTTCCATTAAGGTATAGCGTCATGGCAGAAACTGCAAGATGGTATGTTGTTCATACCTATTCCGGTTATGAAAACACCGTCAAGGCCACCATTGAAAAGACTGTGGAAAGCCGCGGACTGCACGATCAGATTCTGGCCGTTTCCATTCCCTTGGAAACCGTCACCGAGATCACCGAGTCCGGCGCAAGCAAAACCTACGATCGAAAGGTTTTTCCCGGCTATGTGCTGGTCAAGATGGTCTACAGCGATGACACCTGGCACGTCATCAAGGATGTACGCGGCGTAACCGGATTCGTCGGTTCATCCAGCAACGATCCCACCCCCCTGACGGACGAAGAGGTCTACGCCATGGGCGTCGAGAAGAAAGAGATTGTCGTCAACTACGCGGTCGGCGATACGGTTCGGATTCTGGACGGCCCGCTGACCAGCTTCACCGGCACGGTGGAAAACATCGACATCGACAAGAATGCGGTCAGCGTGATTGTTTCCATGTTTGGCCGTGAGACCCCCGTCGAGTTTGAACTCGATCAGGTTGAGGTCGTCTCCCAGTAAACGCATCGGGTCGGATTCATCCGGCCGGAACGTGGGAGGGGCGAAAGCCCCGCAAGAAATGCGCATCGCGCATATTACCACATTTAATTCAGGAGGTGCTTATTATGGCACAGAAAGTCACTGGCATTATCAAGCTTCAGATCAACGCCGCAAAGGCAACCGCAAGCCCCCCGGTTGGCCCTGCTCTGGGTCAGCACGGCGTTAACATCGCAGCATTTATCAAGGAATTCAACGCCCGTACCAAGGATATGGAGGGTTACAAGATCCCCGTTGTTATCACTGTGTACGCAGACCGCAGCTTTACCTTCATCACCAAGACTCCTCCGACCCCCATGCTGATCATGAAAGCCATCGGTCTGGAGAAGGGTTCCGGCGTTCCCAACAAGACCAAGGTTGGCACCATCACCAAGGCACAGGTCACCGAGATCGCAAAGACCAAGATGCCCGACCTGAACGTCGCTTCTCTGGAAGCCGCCGAGAGCCAGGTCGCCGGTACCTGCCGCTCCATGGGCGTCGTTGTTGTTGATTGATATTTGCTGATCCGGGAATATTGCCCCGGAAATGTGGGAGGATTATTCCGCATCACCACTGTATAGGAGGATAATTACATTGTTTAGAGGCAAAAAGTATCAGGAAAGCGCGAAGCTGATCGACCGCGCTGTTCAATATGATCCCAGCGAAGCCCTGGATCTGGTTGTGAAGGGCGCTTCCGCCAAGTTCGACGAGACCGTTGAGCTGCACATCAAGTTGGGCGTTGACTCCCGTCACGCTGACCAGCAGGTTCGCGGTGCCGTGGTTCTGCCCAACGGAACCGGCAAGACCCGCCGGGTTCTGGTTTTCGCCAAGGACGCCAAGGCTGACGAGGCCAAGGCTGCCGGTGCTGACTACGTGGGCGGCATGGACATGGTTGAAAAGATCACCAAGGAGAACTGGTTCGACTTCGACGTGGTTGTCGCTTCTCCCGACATGATGGGTATCGTTGGCCGTCTGGGTAAGGTTCTGGGTCCCAAGGGTCTGATGCCCTCCCCCAAGGCCGGCACCGTGACCCCCAACGTGGCTGCCGCCATCAAGGAGATCAAAGCCGGTAAGGTTGAGTACCGTCTGGACAAGACCAACATCATCCACTGCCCCATTGGCAAGGTGTCCTTCGGCGCTGAGAAGCTGACCGAGAACATGGACACGCTGGTCAAGGCTGTCGTCAAGGCCAAGCCCGCCGCTGCCAAGGGTCAGTATATCAAGTCCTGCACCGTGGCTTCCACCATGGGCCCCGGCGTCAAGGTCTCTACTGCCAAGTATCTGTAATTGGATACGTTATTACCCCGGATGCGACTGCATCCGGGGTTTTCCCTGTTCCGTCTCAACCCAAACTACGCCTTACAACGCTTTCCGGTATCAAACCATTTCCGGTTTCATCCACATCCCAATGGGATGCGTCGGAAACCGGAGGGACTCTCCAGCATAAAAATATCGGCCATCCCGCAAGGGGCAGCCGATATTATGTATAATAGGTACGAAAAAGATATTTGGAAACTTTTGCAGATGATTCTGAACTCTCACATTATGATTGGTGAAAAATTTGCCTGACGACTAATGTGAAATAATGATCTGCGATCATTGTGAAATTTGATGCAGCGCATCAAGTGAAATGAAATAAATCCCCCACGCCCGCAGGCATTTCACATGGCAAAGCCATATTTCACACCGCAAAGCGGTATTTCACAAATCCCGCAGGGATTTATTTCGTTGAAAAAAGCACGCCGAAGCGTGCTTTTTTCTGTGTTTGTACCCTCGGCTCGATACAAAATACCCGTTTATAACGGTAGGTTCAGAAAAAATAAGTCGAATCAATATCGTTGGTTCGTTGCGGAAAAGGCAAAATTTACTCGACCCGATTGACTTTTGTTCTCATTCTGCTACAATATATACGAAAGAAAAATCTTTCTGGGGTTTGCATTGAGCAAACGGGGAGCCGCAGGAATGCGGCTCTTTTTCTTTTATGGGAAGCTTTTCATGCCCTTTCCATTTGAGGATGGATATCCACAGAATTTGGGCAATAGCACATCAAAGGCTTTGTCCTTCGTACCATAAACGAAATATTTCTGGATCGGATATGCACACAGGTCTGCCAACTCCAGTTCCCAATAGGACTTTTTATCATCGGCTATGGCGCACCACTTCGGATTGAAGTAAACACCCTTAATGCGCTGAAAATGTTTTGGACCATAGTAGTCGGTGCCAAAATCTATCAACCCTTTGATAAAGTCAAGCAACTCTTTGTCTTCTTGTGTGCCACGGGCCTCCAAAACGAGGATGCAGGTTTGGTCATCGCGCATATTCCGTAGAATCCGTTCCAGGACAAAAGTCATACACAATCCGTAGGAGGGCTGCGGATATATATACTTATTTACATGACGCACCTTGTCGATATGTGCGGCATAGAGTGTGATCGGCACATCCTTCATCAACTGACTCAAATCCGTGATGAATGCCGGATAATCAATCAGTTCCGGATTGAAGGCCTCTTTTCTGCCCCGGATTTCTCTGGAATGAAAACAAACTCTTTTTTCGACACCTTTGTATGTAAATAATGCGTCCTTCCAGTATTTGTTTTTCAGGGCCATTACCATGTCCCGTGCCGTTCCGAAGTCCTCCATTTTGATAGCTGCAGCAGTTACTGTGAAATGGCGCTCACTTTCAACTGCCTCTGTCCCATTTCTATGGGCCTTTTGTACCTGCTTCAAACTGGGGGATACGCTCACCATCACCGTCCGCAAAGAGGACATTATCCGGCAGAACCACAGCGGCACGGGCTTTGCCATTGGCTTTCAGGCTGCGGTAAATATGCTGTAGGAAGTTCAGCTGCTTGTTGCTGGTGGAGAAAGTGAAGTCATCCCGGGTGGCACGCTCTCCGCCCTTCTTGGTGCCAAAGGGAGGATTTGCTGATGTTAAGCAAAGACTAAAAAAATATGGGCTGTTCAAGCCCACATATATCCCTCTGAAGTCGTCCTTCGGCATACCGCTCGTAAGCACTGACCCGGCTGACGGAAATCTGCTTCATGCGCTTTTCAATCTGTTCCAGCCGAAATCTGAGGTTTTCCTCTGTGCCTTCGCTGACCGCTGCCGCCGCATACAGGCGATCATCTGCATCCACCAGCAGACGGAGCTTCTCAATCAGATCGTTCTTCACGATGCGCTCCAGGTCAGCCTCAACGAACCGTTCGCCCACCGGGCAGGCGGTTTCTCTGTTGGATACAGACTTGAGGCAGGTGTAGTAAATCACCGGGGAGTGTTTCTGCCGCTGCATGGTGCGTCCGCAAGCCCCGCAGTGAACCAGACTGCGCAGCAGATATTGATCAGGACTCCGATCATACCCCTTGCGGATTTTACGGAACACCTTCTGCGCTTCTTCATACTCGCTTTCGCTGACAATGGCTTCATGGCAGTCCGGAATGATCTGCCATTCGGATTCATCCGTCCAAACCGTCCGGGGATTGTCCAGCCCCTTCCAGCGGCGCTGGTTCATGACCATCACGCCGGTATACTCCCGGCGCTTCAGAATCTCCCGCACATTGCTGACCGTCCAGCAGGCTTCCGTGGAAGAAGTGCGGAACTTTTTGCTGTCAGGATTCATCCGCCTAAAGTAAGCCGACGGCGTTTCCAGCTTATAATCGTTCAGGATAACAGCAATTTCTGCCGGCGTTTTTCCTTCCAGCGCAAGGTCGAAGATTTTCCGCACCACAGGCGCGGTATCCGGATTGGGAATGATCTTTCGCTTTACATTTGGGTCTTTCATGTATCCATAGGGAGCCTGTGAAGCCACGAACTCGCCCTTGCTCTTTCTGGTACTCATGACGGTTTTGATCTTCTGGGACAGGTCGCGGCTGTAATAGGAGTAGACGATGTACTTCATGACCACTTCCATGCCGGCCGTAGAGCCCTTGTAATCATCGCTGTCATACCCGTCGTTGACGGCAATGAAGCGAACGCCCAGGAACGGAAAAATACGCTCCAGATAGTCGCCGATCTCCACATAGTCGCGGAAAAAGCGGCTGAAATCCTTACAGATGACCACGTTTGCCTCGCCGTTTTTCAGGCTTTCAATCATCCGCTCAAAGGACGGACGGTTGCCGTTGGTGCCGGAGTAGCCGTCATCGATGAACTCGACCACTTCATAGCCGTCAAACTCCCGGCGGGC
>JALFLH010000005.1 GCA_022774865.1 Clostridiales bacterium | reverse complement strand
GGCTCCTCTGACAGAATCCCCAAGGTTATCACTGACTTTGGCGAGGACACCATGAAGCCAAAAGACAGTGTGCGCTATCTTGTCCTGGTCTATCGCGGATACAATTTTGCCAAGAATGATCAGACCATCCGATTCTACTTTAACGCCGATAAGAGCACTGGCGGCGGAGAATACGGTTCCTATGCGACAAAGGATTTCTCCATTAATATGTCCCATGACGAGTGGAAAGCCGGCGTGTTTGATCTGAAGACCGGTAACCTGAGCAGCCACTGGGACCAAATCAACAACGTTGCCGGCGTCTACGCCTACTGGCCGAACGATCGTGGCACTGACTATAATAATAAAGGCGTCGACGTCATCTATGCCGCGTATTTCAGCAACCAGCTTGACGCGGAGATTTTTGCCAAGCAGGTGACAAATTACGTCGGCACAACGTATCAGATGAACTCGAAGGACGATAACCGCGGCTTTGGCCTGCTGCGCAGCTCGAGAAATACGCATTATTCGGATACCATTGATGCATCTAACGGCTTTGCCAATAACGCATATCCCGGAATTACCCAGATCAATACCCATGGAGCCAGCGTTGGCGCGAAAGATCTGGATGGCTATGGCACTAGTTTGGGCTACACTCTGCATGGTGTGTTTGGAGACGAGGGCATCGCAACCCTGGGCCTGCTGGAACAGAACCTGAAAAACGGTCTGCCGGTCTACAAGGAAGGCGCTGTTAAATATGTGGCAGAACTGCTGCAGAAGTCTCTGACGATTCCGCTGATCAACAGCGCGGATAACTACCGGAACTATTCCTATGTGGGTGGTACTGCCTCTGACCGCTATGACGGTCTTGACCTGGCCACCTGGCTCCGGAAGCACATTAGCGGCATGGGCAGTTACAACGATTCGAAGAACAAGACGCTGGTCGGCACCTGGGACGAATGCAAGAACAACATCACGACCTACTATGACGCCGCGTACTTCCTGCTCAACAGCATCTTCGTGTCGGGTTCCTACAATACGCCCATGAACGACTATAACTATCTGGTGCTGTCCAAGGGTACTGCCACGGACGGACGGGAGACCTATATCTTTGACGCCGGTTTTTCGGACAATACGGATGCAAACAGCGCAAAGAGTTCTGTACAGTATGATACTGCCAACGGCACTATCCGCAATACCAGCGCTGCGGGCAAGACCGAATTCTGCTATCAAGGTGACCTTTGGACTACCTTCTATCCCTTCCTGCCCATTGTGAACGGCAGCGGCAGCAACACCAATGGTGTGACCACAACGCCCTATTTTAAGGATCCCGGCGTTCAGGCAAGCGAGAATCTTACCGGCCAATACACCAACCGAAACTTCAACTTTGCTCTGGTCAGCGAAGGCGAGTTTGTTTACCACGAGGAGGACAATCTGTTCTTCGACTTCGAAGGCGACGACGACGTCTATCTGTTCATCAATAACAAGCTGGTGATGGATATCGGCGGCGCCCACAGCATCTCCAAGGAAACCGTTGAACTGAACGAGTATAAGAACGATCTGGACCTGAAGGACGGCAAGGTCTACTCCTTTAAATTCTTCTATCTGGAGCGCCATGGCTTCGGCGCCAACATGCGCATCAACACCAATATCCGCGTCACCGACCCCGAGATGACCACCGAAAAGACCGCCTATCAAAGCGGCAGCCAGGTGGAGTATGGCGGCGTTGTGGATAAGACCCTGCCGGTCGAGTACGGCTTCGCCATGACCAACAACGGCAATGCCAACCTCTATAACCTGACCTTCACCGACAATACCATCGGCATCAAGCTGGATCCCACCAATGGCCTGACTACTACCGGCAGCCAGGTTTGCGACGTCAATGGTGGTACGCTGGAGGTTGGCGATCTGGTCGCCTATGTAGACGGTTACGATCAGAAGACTGGAGCGAAGCTGGACACCATCACCGTTACGTTCTCGAGTAACGATGCGTTGAAGAATTTCCTGACGAGCTTGAACTCTGACAGGGTGGTGGAGTCGGGCGGCGGCCTGTGGCCCAGGAGCACCGTAACCATCCGTGGCTTTGCCTATCAGCTGACGGAAGCGCAGATTCAAGCGGGTGTGTTTGACAACGTGGTCGACACCACTGCAACGCCCGGTATAAATGGCGCCCCCCTGACCGGCCAGGATCAGATGCGGGTATTCGTCCCCTCCGACCCCATGTACTACCAGTGGGCGGGTCATGAGCTGAGCATTACAAAGGAGAAACTCGTTGCGGATGTTCTG
This sequence comes from Clostridiales bacterium, assembly GCA_022774865.1. Classification (GTDB taxonomy): domain Bacteria; phylum Bacillota; class Clostridia; order Oscillospirales; family Oscillospiraceae; genus Faecousia. The sequence goes on along the minus strand of JALFLH010000005.1, from coordinate 130,667 downwards.
GCCGCCGCAGATCAGGCGGGCAACGCGCTGGCGGGCAAGGTTCCGAATCTGACGGCCGACAATGTGACCAAGATTGAGGAGGTTCTCTCCAACGGCAACACAACGGATTATCAGAATGTTACCATTGCCGACAAGCATCTGACGGTGAACTATCCCAACCCCGGCTCCTATCTGTTCCGGGTGAAGATCAGCTATGACACCAACCAGAGTGTGGTAGTTCCGGTTCTGGTGAACGTGGCTGATGTGAAGGACAGCGTCTTCGTTCTGGACTATGGTCTGACGGCTGAGCTGACTCAGGACAACGCGCTGTTCAAGGACGACAGTCTGAATGTCCCCGGACGGGACAACACCCATTCCATGCTGGGAGTGGGCAACACCCAGCCCAGCTATAACCCCAACAACATCTCCTTTAGCGCTGCATCCGGCAATACGCTGGCCGGCCTTTACGGCACTTACACGCTGGACGGTACTTCCCTGAAGTATAAGCCCACCGAGTTTATGGAGAGTCTGGACACCATGTGGCTGGCTGTGGACGTCCGTGAGAAGGATGCGGCTGCCTCCAAGATCGGAGAGGTCAATATCAATAAGGAAGTCCAGATGTATAAGAGCGTGACCGTCCTGCCCGCCACCGTGGTTTACTATGAGGACGATTTCCCCGCGATTAAGTACGAAACCGTGGAGGGGAATACGATTACACCGCTTGGCTCCGGCAGCAGCGATAAGACCCAGAGCGTGGATCAGAGTGAGCAGTACGGCCACGATGATACCTATGCGGACGGCTCCAATACGGACAAGAGCGGAGGCTCTCTGCATACCATTGCCATTAACAACTCCGGCGTGGTTGCTTCCTTCACATTCAAGGGCACGGGCTTTGAGCTGATTGCCCGCACCAACGCAAAAGACTCCGCCACCATTTCTGTTAAGGTTTATGATAAGAATAACAAACTCGTTAAGAATATCCCTGTCATTACCGAGTTTGATAATGGTGCAAACGGCGGTGCGGAAGAAATCTATCAGGTTCCCATCATTCGGGTGGATGGCCTTGCATGCGATCAGTATACCGTAAAAATCTCCGGCGTTCCTGCCCGCGATTATGACCATCCGGATGAAAACGGGAATCCGCCCATCATAACGACCTATCTGTATCTGGACGGTCTGCGGATCTTCCAGCCCATGGGCGCGACAAACGAACATTACAGCAAGGAAGAAAATGGCGCGACCTTTGCTGAGATTCGGGATCTGATCGTGAATGGCACCGCGGCCGCCGCGACATCCAATGGTGAAACGGTGAATGTTTCCACCGGCACCGTGACCTGGACGGAAAACCGGAACGGTACGCACAACGATGGCAGCGAGTATACAGGCAATGTGGTTAGCAGTGTAAACGACTATCTCACCGAAGGCCCCAACAATGAGGTCTATATGAACGGTTCCACCACCAATTCCGCGCTGGTGTTCTACGTCAAGAAGACGGCCGGAGCTGAGGTTCACAACCTGCAAATCGCGGTTCATGCGGTGGATGCCGGCCTGTTTACCGGTACCAATTCCACGGGTATGAACGCTGAACTCCAGGTTGGCATTGCGAAGGACGGCACATATGCCTGGACGCCTCTTGCCACCGTCACCAGCGGCACGGAGCAGTATTACACCATTGACTTGACCGATTGCCCCGTGGACGATCAGGGCAGAATTCAGGTTGCGGTCAGAGTTGCCTCCGGCATGGTTTCCTTCACCAGCCTGAAGTATAACGGCCTGTCGATTGAGTCCATTGGCGGCAAGGCTGCTACACTGTACTACAATAACGGCATCTTGACGGAAAAAGAAACCGGCAACGCGGTGGATGCGGCCTCCTATGCCAACTTCCCAAGCGTAAGCAGTCAGATGCGTGCCACGGCGGTTGTTCTGTCTGCCGATGACATCGACACAGGTTCTCCCGACACCGAAGAACCCACGGAGGAGCCTACCGAGGAGCCTACGGAAGAACCCACCGAGGAGCCTACGGTAGAACCTACCGAGGAACCCACGGAGGAGCCTACCGAGAACCCCGGCTCTTCCAACGGTAACAATACCGATACCCGCGCGGCGATTATCAAGCTTCTGCTGAAGTTCTTCCGTAAAATTTGGGGTTAATATCTCAAAAGACCGGTCGAACCGGAGCCGGTGAATCGGCTCCGGTTCGGTCGGAGGCAGTTCTTTAAGAATACCCGCACTGTCCAACAAAAAAACGGACAATTTTCGTTAGGGGAAATAATTTATGAAAAAGAGATTTCGGAGATTTTTCGCCGCTGTGCTGGCTTTCGCGATTGTGGTAACGATTGCGGCCAATGTCTCTGCTGCTGATACCGGCAACTTAGGCAAACTGTTAGATTTATATCAACCACAGAACGGCACGTCGTTTACGCTTGATGACAGCAGCCGGTTCTATATTGTCAGTGAGACTGAGCCGAGCGGAAGCCTTTTGCAGACGGTTCAGTTGGTTCAGCGGCAGTTCGCGGCTGACAAAAGGCCCAGCGAAAAGGTTCTTCCCATTGTGTGGGGGCCTGCGGACTGGGCAAAGACTGGCGACATTGTTGTGTATCTGAACACCGGCTCCGGTATTGGCGCGGATGGATACCAACTGGACGTATCCGCCACTGCCAAAGTGACTGCCAGTGATACGGATGGCTTGCTGTATGGCCTGAATATGCTGCATAAATATTTCCGCAATGCCAACAGCAACACCAACAGCAACACGCTGAACTGCTTTACCGCTGCGGACACGCCCGATACAAAGGAGCGTACCGTCATGCTGGACTGCGCCCGGAAGTATTTGACCAAGGATTGGATCTGCAACTTTATCAAGGAAATGTCCTGGATGGGGTACAACACCCTGGAGCTGCATTTCTCTGAGGACGGCGGTTTCCGGGCAGATTTTTGGGATCAGGCATATTACAAAGGGAGCTTTAATCCTCAAAATGATTTTTCCTGGATTTGCGGCAGCCATGTCCAGTCCTGGGTGGGAAGTGGATACGCCAACGACCCGGACGCGGGCAAGTATCTGACCACCGCCGAATTGGTGGAAATCCTGAATACCGCCAAGGAGTATCATATTGCGGTGATCCCCTCCTTTGACAGCCCTGCCCACATGGACTATCTGACCTGGAAGTTTGAGCAGAATTATAAGAGCAATCGGAACTACAGCTTTAAATCTTCATACGATGGTAAGACGTATACCGCAAGTTCTGTGAATGGATGTATCAACTATACGGGCACGACTGGCAAGGACTCTCCTATATGGCCCGACTACACCACCATTGCCATCACGCAGAGTGTTGCAAAGGCGTTCGTATTCCAGCTCTATTCTGACATTGCCGACTTCTTTAAGGAATATGCCGGCAGCACCGATTTTTCCATCGGCGCGGACGAGGTCAATCTGAGCAGCTCTTACTCCCCCAATTGGAGCTACAGCGATTTCCCCGGGTATGTGAATGACTTGAACGGGATGCTGAATGCAAAGGGCTACACCTGCCGCATGTTCAATGACTTCATTGGCTCCACAACTTATAACAAAAATGGGAATCGGGCCCAATATGCATTCGATACGAATATCGGAATTATGTACTGGAACTCCGATTTCAACCCCAATACGGGGCGTCAAGATGAAAGCATATGGGATGTCGATTTCTTTTTGAATAATGATACATATGGAAACGGCAGCAGAACCCTCTACAACTGCATCCAGACCAACTGTTATTATGTGCTCCGCGTTGCGGATAAGCTCGGCAGTTCTGACGGCAATTACAAGAAGGATGCCCGGGATCCGTCCAATACAAACTGGACGTTCTATCACAGCACGGAAGAAAACATTTACAATGAGTGGTATCCCGCGGATATCAGTGAACACGGCTTAAAATCTGAGAATGCAGCGGATGTTCCGGATGCCAACCTGGGCGGCGGCTACTTCCTGATCTGGAATGACTATGCTACTGTCAGCACAGAGAAACAGATGTGGGAGGGCGCGCCTGCTGCAGGTAATAGCTCAGGTACATATTATCTACTCGACCGCATGTGGTCGAACATCATCAAAATGTGGAATTCTGATGTGAATAGAACAGTCATCTTTAACAACTTCAAAACGGTGCGCGATTCCCTGGGCTATTTCCCCGGATACAAGGCGCCCAGCACGGCTGCCAGTCTGCCAAACGCTACTAATCCCACAAAAGCAACCCGTGCCGACCATTCCGCACTGACGGCGGCTCTGGCAAATAAAATCTCCAGAGATGGCTATACTGCGGATAGCTATGCCGCTTATGAGAGCGCGTACAACAACGCGCAGACCGTCAACAGCAACGATGGCGCAACCGAAGCGGAACTGACTGAGGCACTGGATAATCTGAAAAACGCAGAGGCCAATCTGATGCGGGTGGTTCCCCCCATGAGCGTGGTATTAAAGACCACCGTCAACGGTGAGGAAAGGACAATTGCGACAAAGTCCCTGGCTGTGGAGGATGGAGCAAGCACGTTCAGTATTTATCTGGCTCCGCTCACCGGCTATCAATACGAAAGAGCAGAGGGCGCAACCTTTGTGCCGCTGGCTTCCGGGGATGGTTCCGGCTTTCTCCGAGGCGAGGTTGGAAGCGGTACATCTGTCACGGTTTGGTACAAGAATACCCCCAGTCTGGATCGGCTGAACAGTTTGGTGGCGGAGAGTGAGTCTGCGAAGGGCAGCTATACGGATGGTTCCTGGGCTGACTACCAGAATGCTTTGAATGCTGCGAAGAATTTCTCCGTAAGCGACACGACCACGCAGGAGAATGTGGATGCGGTCGTGGCAGCGTTGGAGCAGGCCAGAAGCAAGCTGGTTGTTGCCAGTGACAGTACCAAGATTCTTGAGGTAGTGAAATTGGCTGCCAGCACCCCAGTTGGGAAGCAGATTGCGCTGAAGATCACGACAACGCCCAATGTCGAGGAGTTGAGCGTAGGCGACGTGACCATGACCCTGTGTACCGGCAAGGTTCAGACCCTGAATACGGGAAAAAACGTGAAAATCTGGTTGGTCTATATTCCTGCCACCACAGCCGGAAAGTATACATACACCATTTATGCCGGTAGTGCCAGCGAGCAGGTTGCTGTTACGGTCAACTAATTCGCTGCGCGAGACAGTATCGCTCAGGAGGCCGCCCGCCAGGGTGGCTTCCGTTTTATGAACGGGTTGAATGGGAATTGGAAAGTCGTCCGCGCGGCTCAATCACGTGGCAAACAACGAAAATGAGATGTTGAAGATCCGATATGCTGTGATTGAAATGACAGCGGCGGATAGATTTGACGGGACACATCCGGAGAGCCGGAGCAGAGAAAACTGGCAGGAGATGACATGAGAAAATTTCGAGTAATTTGGCTTTGCTTGTTCGCAGCGGTCGGGATCACCTTTTCGGCCTGCGTGATTTTTCAAAATGTATACGGGAAGGACGGCGGGCCTGTCATTTTCTATCCGGAAGGAGTGCTGGAGATCAGCGTTCAGGATGGGGAAGAAGCGCTGCTTCAGGGCGTCACGGCGAAGGATGACAAGGACGGGGATGTTACCGGCTCGATTCTGGTGGAGAAGCTCTCCGGCTTTGACGGAGAAAACCGACGTGAAGTTACTTATGCCGCTTTCGATTCCGATGGGAATGTAACCAAGGCCACCAGAGAGATTGTCTATACGGACTATACCCCCATACGGTTTCAACTGAATCATTCGCTTCGTTACCGAACGGGAGAAACCATTAATCTGTCCGAACTGGTGGGAGCATCGGATAGCTTGGATGGTGATCTGTCGGATAAGGTCAAGGTTAAGCTTGAGAGTGGATTAAGCACCCGTACTTCCGGTGTCTACCGGATTCAGTTTTCGGTTACAAACAGCGCTTGTGATACCCGGATTCTGGACACGGAGCTGGAGGTATACGATGCTGCCATGAATGAAGCAGTCGTGAATCTGACCACTTATCTGATTTACTATGAAGATGGTAAGCCGGACTATTATTCCTATCTGGACAGCGTTATCGTGGGCGGAATTCACTACAACTTCCAGAATGGAAAAAACATAGCCACCGGAACCGATGGTTCCACGCTGAGCAGATCTTCGCTTCAAATCCGATCCAATGTGGATCCGAGTACGCCGGGCGTCTATCCGGTTTATTTGATTTATCAAGATGATGCCTATCAGGGTATGGCACAGTTGATGGTAGTGGTAGAATGAGGAGAAAACAGACAATGGCAGAAAAAGAGCACAGGCAGACAGAAATGCCCGAAATTGACCTGTTTTGCATCCTGCGGGATTTGCTGCATGACTGGTGGATGATCCTGACTGCGGGAATAATGGCAGTTATGGTGGCTTATCTGTTTATCCATCTGGCTTATGTCCCGGAATATACCAGTACGGCTACGCTAATTGTATCGGCCAAGAGCGGAACAAGCGGAGCTGCAACGGACATATCTACCACCACCAATATGGCGAATACTTTCTCAAGGGTGCTGGACAGCAAAATTCTGAAGAAAAAGGTGCAGCAGGAATTGGGTATGAAAACGCTGCCCGGGGAGATTCGGGTTTCGGTCGTACCGAATACCAATCTGCTTAATCTGAGTGTAACCGCCGGCCAGCCGGATGAAGCCTTCAGAGTGCTGCGGGGCGTAATAGATAATTATAATCAGGTAACTGATTATATTATGAAAAACGCGGTGCTCAACGAATTGGAGCCACCTACTGTACCTACGTCACCATCCAACCGCCTGAACGAGCGCAGGACACTGGTAAATGCGTTTATCTTCGGCGCTGCTGGAATGGGAATTTTGCTTGGCATTTTGTCTTATCAGCGGGATGATATCAAAAATGAAAAGGAGATCCCCCAAAAACTGGATACCAAACTCTTTGCCACTGTCTACCACGAGCAAAAGTACAAAACACTGGATAGCTGGCTGAAACGGGCAAAGTCCTCTATTTTGATTACCTCGGCAACATCCAGTTTCTTATTTGTGGAGACATTCAAAAAGATTCGTACCAAGCTGATGTATCTGATGGGGGAAAAGAAGAGCAAGGTTCTGCTGGTTACCAGTGTGGCGGAAAATGAAGGAAAGAGTACGGTGGCGGTGAATATTGCACTGGCTCTGGCTCAGAAGCGGGAGCGTGTGGTGCTGATAGACGGCGATCTGCGCCGGCCCTCGCTATACAAGCTGCTGTCCAAGAAAGTACCGCTTTCGGGAGAACTTGCTTCTTTTCTGGAGGGAAATAGATCGGCAGACAAGCTGATGCAGTGCGATCAAAGCTCCGGACTGCATATGATCCTGGGCACAAGAAGCTGCCCGAATTCTACGGAGCTGGTTGCGGGAAAGCAAATGCGGGGATTGATTGATGCGGTGCGGAAGGTCAGCGATTATGTTGTAATCGACAGCCCGCCAATGGCGCTAATGGCAGACGCGGAAATACTGTCAGAATACGCTGACGTATCCCTCCTGATTGTGAGGCAGAATATGTCTCAGGCGGGGCAGATCAATGACGCAATCGACGCGCTGGAAAAAGGGCACTCAGAACTGCTGGGCTGCATCTTCAACAATGTAAAAACCCGTATTTTCTCCGGGACAAAGAACTGGAATTATGGATATGGATACGGTTATGGATATGGAAAATACAATAAATACGGGCGGTACCAAAGCGGTACAGAGCATTCCTATGCAGATGGCAAGTCGGCTCACAGACAAAATGACTAAGCCGTTAACCTTTTCCAAAGGAAGAAAACAATCAGGAGAAAACGATGAACGATTATTTCGGAGCAACAGTTGATGAGATGCCGGAGCGCATAGACCTGATCCGCATTCTGGATCGAATGTGGAAGGGCTTTCGACGCTATTTCCCGCTGATTATTCTTTTGATTATGTTGTGCGCCGGGTTTATGTACAGAAGAGCCCGGATGAGCTACCGGCCTCAGTACTTGGCATCCGCAACCTTTACCGTTACGGTGGACAACCAGAGCCTCTATGGTACGGGCAGCTACAATAACAATACCACGGCCAGCCAGCTTGAGAGTACATTCCCTTATCTGCTGACCAGTGGAAGCCTCTCCAAAATTATAGCTGCTGATTTGGGTGTGCAGACCTTGAATGGGTCGATCTCTGCTTCGGTAATGCCGGATACCAATCTGTTTACCATTGAGGTTCGCTCTGAGAATCCGCAGACGGCAAGGGATATTCTGGACTCGGTCATTCAGAATTATCCTCAGGTGGCGGAACAGGTGATAGGAAGTACGAAACTGGAAATGCTGGACTACACCGGCGTTCCAACAGAACCGGTATCCTTACCAAATTTTGCCCGGTCAACCGTAAAAGGTGGGATTCTGGGACTGATTTTGGGATTGCTGTTTTTGATGGGCTATGCGATAAATCGTCAGACCATCCAGAGAGAGGAAGATATTCAGAAATATATTCATGCAGAGTGCCTTTCTGTGATCCCCTTGGCGGCCGAGAAAAAACGGAGTCATGCACAGACTTGGACAGCATTGATAGACAATCCACATATTCCGCAAGGGTTTGTGGAGTCCATTCGTGTGCTGCGTACCCATCTGGAGAGAGAGGCGAGGAAGCATGAAAGCAAGGTGTTATTGGTCTCCAGCACTGCCCCGGGTGAGGGAAAAAGCACCATTGCCGCCAACATAGCCATGTCGCTGGCCATGAATGGGAAAAAGGTGCTGCTTATGGATTGCGATATTCGGAATCCTTCTCTGGGTAGGATTTTGGGCATCAAAAAGGGCAAAGGCGTTTATGAGTTTATTAGCGGTAAGGCTAAGCTGGATGAAGTGCTTCAATATGATAAGGCTCATCAAATCTATGTGTTGCCGGGCGGTAAGCCTTATTCAGATGCCTCGGAAATTCTGGACTGTCAAAGGATGCGGGAATTGCTGATATCTGCCAGAGCGTCAATGGATTACGTAATTTTGGACACAGCGCCGGTTGGAATGCTGACGGACACGGCTGTGCTTGCAGAACTGACAGATGGGGTGCTGTTTGTGATCAAACAGGACTATGCAAAGACCAGCCATATTGTAGAGGCGGTGGAGCAGCTTTCGGAGAGTCATGTCCCCATGTTGGGTTGCGTGCTTAATTGTGTAAATCCAAAATCCGGGGATTATGGTTATGGTTATCATAGCTATTACCATAAAAATGGCTACAGTCATTATGGAACCCACTACGGCAGCGGAGAAAAGACGCAGAAACAGAACGCGAGAAGCGTATAGCGCCATGGTGTGCTCCGCATCAAATCCCTTGACCAACGAATGGTTCTATGGCTGCAATAGAGCGTTTTTGCCAGGAAATGAAACGCATATTGCCCAATGAACAGCCATCAGCTTTGTAAGCATCTTCCAAGCGTATAAAAATCCCCGGCTCTGAGTTTCATCTCGGAGCCGGATCGATTCTTTTCACTTGATTCTGTATTCCAATAGGGCATTCCAGGGCAGCAGGCTTTGTACTTCTGCGCCATAATATGGGAAACGGCCTGCAGCGTAGCGAAGCTGCCTGAAATGATGCGACAGGCGATCCCAAATACGGCGGAGCATTTCGCACAAAAGAAAGGCATTGCGCGTGCCTTGAGGTGCGGCCTGCTTTGGGTCGCTACCGGTATTGCCTGTAGGGCTGGACATATCGTTCATGACTTTGGCTTTCCGGCCGGGCATGCACACCCGAGACAAGTCCCAGCATGGCGTAAATCGTAACCACCGACGATCCGCCGTAGCTGATCAGCGGCAGTGTCAGGCCGATCACGGGCATGGCGCCAATGCACATACCCACATTGATCATAACCTGGAAGATCAGGGCCGACGCCGCGCCGTAGCAGATCAGTCGCCGCTGGTAGTCCTGACACTTGATTCCCACATAGATGCACCGGGCAATGATGGCAAATTCCAGCAGCATGACCAACAGGCAGCCCGCAAAGCCCAGCTCTTCGCCGATGGAGGAGAAGATGTAGTCCGTATGCTGGGCGAACAGGTTGCCGCCCTGTGTCCGGTTGCCGTTAAACAGCCCCTGTCCCGTCAGACCGCCGCCGGTGAGGGACTGGAGATTGATTTTGTAGTGGAACCGTTCGTTAATGCCCTGCGGATCAACGGTAGGGTCAAACAGAACCATGATCCGGTTTCGCTGGTGCTGCGCCAGATGGGGCCAGATCACAGGGGAGCCTACGGCGATCAGGCCGATGGCAAGCGCAAACCACAGCAGATTCACACCGCCGCCAAAGGCCATGCCGATAAAGATGAACACGAAAATCAGGGAAACCCCCAGATCTTTGGACAAGGCCATATTCAGTCCGAACAGCAGCGCCAGATGGAACAACATATGAAAAACTGAGGGAACGCTGGAAATCCGGTTCTGATGGGAATTCATGACCGATGCCAGAATGACAATAAACGTAATCTTGCAGATCTCAGCGGGCTGAATCATAAAGGGCAGGCCGGGGATATCCAGCCAGCTTCGGTTGCCGGTGTTGTTATCCGTACCGAATGGAATCAGCATCAGCAACACCACGAAATTGAACGCCACCAGCAGGTTGCGGTATTCCGACATGGTTTCCACGTCGATGGAGGACATGATGGCATACATGAGCACACCCATTGCCACGGCGGCCAACTGGATAATCAGATAACGGGCGTTGCCGTTGAACTTGGGGGCGCTGGTTGCGCTGGCCAGCACCACGCAGCCAAACGCGGATGTAATCAGGCACAGCAGAAGCAGTACCATATCACCTTTTTTGAAGAAGCTTTTGAATTCAAAGAAAAATTGCTGCAAAGCGCCGCCTCCTTTCCTGCGCTCTATTTTACCATCAATGCGGGAAAAAGTAAATAGACGAATTTTGACCGGAATGTAAACAGGCGGAAAGGGGAAACCTGTGTATCATTTGACTTTTTCCGCTGGGTATGGTATAAGAAAATCATTCAGATTTCGGAGGGAACGGGCATGGATGAGCAATTTTCCAGATCGCAGCTCCTGTTGGGCGGGGATGCCATGACGAAGCTGGCCGGTGCCCGGGTCGCCGTATTCGGCGTGGGCGGCGTGGGTGGCTACACCGTGGAGGCACTGGCCCGGTGCGGCGTGGGGATGCTGGATCTGATCGATAACGACACCGTCAGCATTTCCAATCTGAACCGCCAGATTCTTGCCACCCACTCCACCGTGGGCAGGCTGAAGGTGGATGTGGCAAGGGAGCGGGTGCTGGACATCAACCCCGCCTGCGTTGTGCGGACGTATCCCTGCTTCTATTTGCCGGACACGGCGGATCAGTTCGATTTCACCCAGTACGACTATATCGTGGATGCCATCGACACCGTCACCGGCAAGCTGCTTCTGGCAGAGCGTGCCGCAGAGGCGAATACCCCTATCATCAGCGCCATGGGGACCGGCAACAAACTGGACCCCACGGCCTTTCAGGTGGCGGACATCTCTCAGACCTCCATGTGCCCGCTGGCACGCGTCATGCGCAAGGAACTGAAAAAGCGGGGAATTGTGCATTTGAAGGTGGTCTATTCCCGGGAGGAGCCCCTGAGTCCCGTTGGCGGTGAGGCGGAGGCTGCCCGGCTGGGCAAGCGGCAGATCCCCGGTTCCGTCTCTTTTGTGCCCGGCGCGGCGGGACTGATACTGGCCGGTGCGGTGATCAAAGATCTGATTGACTGCTCCAATTGACTTTGACCCCATAGTATGGTATAAACAGCATAAGGGGGTATCATCATGAATACCATTGAAGCGCAGATTGAGGGTGTGGTGGACGGCATTCTCTCCGACTATCAGGGCGGACGGGATATTGACAAAATCGACCTGTTCCGCCATCCGGACAAGGAAGTCATCACCGACATGATTCAAAAGCTGCTGCGGATTGTCTACCCCGGCTACTACCGGGATAAATCCTACCGCATCTATAATGTGAAGCACAATCTCTCCATGCTCATTGAGGATGTGATGTTCAACCTGAACCGCCAGTTGGTTCTGGTGTATCAGGCCAGCGGCATGGCGCAGCCGGAGGCGGAGGAAAAGGCGCAGGCGGTGAGCCTGGATTTTTTTAAAGCGATTCCTGCTGTCCGGGCGCTGGTGCAGACCGATGTGCAGGCGGCCTACGACGGCGATCCCGCCGCCACCAGCAAGGATGAAGTCATTTTCTGTTACCCGGGCGTCTTTGCCATCACGGTATACCGGCTGGCGCACGTGCTCTATGAATTGAAAGTGCCCATGCTGCCCCGGATCATGACCGAGCACGCCCATTCGGTTACCGGTATCGATATTCATCCGGGCGCCCGCATCGGGAAGAATTTTTTCATCGACCACGGCACAGGAATTGTCATCGGTGAGACCACCGTTATCGGCGAAAACGTAAAAATCTATCAGGGCGTCACGTTGGGCGGCCTGACCACCCGGGGCGGGCAGAGCCTGCGGGGCAAAAAGCGCCATCCCACGATTGAGGATAATGTGACCATCTATGCCGGCGCCTCTGTTCTGGGCGGCGAGACGGTGATCGGCCGGGATTCCACCATCGGTTCCAACGCATTTATCACCAAATCCATCCCGCCCTGCACCACGGTCAGCATTAAAAACCAGGAGCTGCAGTTCAAGGCACGTACCTGCGGCTGTACGCAGGTGGAAAAGGAGCCTTTCTGGGACGGGCAGAGCGAAACCTGATCCTGGATCAGACAGCAAAAACGGCTTTGGATTATTTCCAAAGCCGTTTTTTGTCAGTCCTCCAGTCTGCGGATGGAGGCACCGAGACCCGTGAATTTATCCACCAGATTCTCATAACCCCGCTCAATGAAGTGCACGTTTTCCACAATGGTGGTGCCTTCGGCCACCAGACCCGCAATCACCAGCGCCGCCCCCGCCCGCAGATCGTGCGCTTCGACGGTAGCGCCGTACAGCTTCTCAACGCCGATGACGGTGGCCGTTTTCCCGTTGATCTGGATATTGGCACCCATGCTCTGCAGTTCCGTGCAGTAGCCAAAGAACCGGGTTTCATAGACGCTCTCCGTCAGACGGCTGAAGCCTGCCGCCCGGGACATACACACGCAGATCTGCGCCTGCATATCCGTGGGGAATCCGGGGTATGGACGGGTTTTCACCGTGGTGTAGCGCAAATGGCCGTTGCTCTGGATGCGGATGGAATCGTCGTAATTGATAATCCGGGCGCCCATTTCCTGCAGCTTGGTGGTAATGCACTCCATGTGCTTGGGAATCACGTTCTGCACCAGCACATTTCCACCGGTGGCCGCCACCGCCGCCAGATAGGTGCCCGCCTCAATCTGATCGGGAATAATCGCGTAGGTTCCACCCTTCAGGGCGTTGACGCCCCGGATCTTGACCGTGTCGGTGCCTGCTCCGTAGATTCTGGCGCCCATGGTATTCAGAAAGTTGGCCAGATCGACAATATGCGGTTCCTTCGCCGCGTTGCCGATGATAGTCTGACCCGGGATCAGGGACGCGGCGATCATGATGTTGATGGTCGCGCCCACGCTGACGACGTCCAGATTGATCCGGTTGCCCTGCAATCCAAATTCGCTGGGCTTCAGGTCTACATAGGCGTCCGTGTAAATCACGTCCGCTCCCAGCATCTCAAAGCCCTTGATGTGCTGGTCGATGGGGCGGGAAGCAAAATTACAGCCGCCGGGCAGCGCCACGTGCGCCTTGCCAAACCGGCCCAGAAGCGCACCCATGAGATAATAGCTGGCACGCATCTGTTTCACCAGATGTTCATCGGGACTGGTATTGATTGGACCGGAGCTGTCGATTTCCACAACGCCCGGTTCCGGCCTGCTGACCTTTGCGCCCACGCCCTCCAGAATGTCCAGCAGAATGCGGACATCGGAGATATCCGGCACATTTTCTATCCGGCAGGTTCCTTTTACCAGCAGCGCCGCAGGCAGAATCGCCACGGCTGCGTTTTTCGCACCGCTGATGGTCACGGTGCCGCTGAGGGGTGTGCCTCCATGAATTTCATATTTGGCCAAGGATGATCCTCTCCCTGCGATGGTTTCGTTTCACACAAGTTTGGATATTATAACATAGAAATCGAACTATGTAAAGTCTGAATTGGAACTTCAGCGGCGTAATCCCTTGGGATAGTGATTTTTCAGTACAGTTCCGTCGCCCTTGCCCCAGCCGATGGAATAGCCGCCCGCCGTCACCAGACACCAGCCTTTTTGGGGGGAGGGAACCACGTCGCCATGGAGGAAAGCTGCAATCTGCGGTGAGTCGGGATCGAAGTCCTGCACCGCGGCGCAGCCTTTCAGCCATAGAGCCAGCGCGTGAGCCGGCTCAAAGCGGTCTTTCTTCGGAGCACCCAGCTCCAGCCCGGGCCGAAGCACCTTCAGCCGGGCGATATCCGGCATCTCCTCCGGCGCCCAGTACAGGCTCTGACCAAAGGAGATCGCTTTCCCCGGCGGCAGGCAGATGCCCAGCTCCTGGGCGAAGGAAAGCCATGGCTTTGGCAGCTTCTCCCCCGGGCTGGCGTTCAGCGCCGCTTCCGCGCTGCCGTCCCGGCGCAGTACGGCGGCGAAATGCCCTTCGCCCCGTAGTTTGTGGGGCCACATCCGGTAGCTCGCGTTTTCTCCGGCAGCGAACCAAGGCGCCTCTACAGGCTCAGGCCGGAAATCGGGGTGGCGCGCCAGAAAGGCAGTCACCGCTTCCTCATCCTCCTCCGGGGCAAAGGTGCAGGTGGAGTAAACCAGCCGCCCGCCGGGACGCACCAGCTTCGCGCCGGCATCCAGAATTTCCGCCTGCCGCCGGGCGCACATCCGGACGGTTTCCGGACTCCAGTCGGTGACGGCTGCTTCCTCCTTGCGGAACATACCCTCGCCGGAGCAGGGCGCATCAATGAGCACCTTGTCAAAAGCGCCGGGAAAGCGTGACGCCAGCGCGGCAGGCGATTCGTTGGTCACCAGTGCGTTGGCAACGCCCAGGCGTTCCATGTTCCGGGACAGAATTTTCGCGCGTTTGGGATTGATTTCGTTGCAAAGCAGAAAGCCATCGCCCAGCATCCGGCCGGCACACTGGGTTGATTTTCCGCCGGGGGCGGCACAGAGATCGCAGACCCGCTCCTCGGGCCGGGGGTCCAGCAGCGCCACCGGTGCCATCGCACTGGCTTCCTGTAAGTAGTATACGCCCGCTTCGTGGTAAACGTGCAGTCCGGGGCGGCTGGCAGGATCATAGTAATAGCCCTCCGGTTCCCATGGAACCGGCGCGCCAACGAAGGGAAGCCGGGGCATTTCCCCCTTGAGCGGATTGAACCGCAGCGCCACCGCCCGCGGCTGCTCCAGACTTTTCAGATAATCCCCGTATTCCGCGCCCAACTGGGTCTTCATCCGTTCCAAAAACGCTTCCGGCAGCATGGCTTGCCTCCTTTGAATGACAGGTGAATTGATATTTGCGGCGACTTGCCTTTTCTACCATTCTATCACACAGGATTCGACTTTTCCACTGAAAATTTGCGCGCAAAAGGGCGGCTTCCATTGGAAGCCGCCGAAATTCAGCAATCCTCAAATCCGACCAGAATGCCGCCCCGCTCCGCATAGAAGCTGCACAGCGCGGTGGTGCTGCCGACCGTGAGATCACAGTCCGGAAATTCTTCCCGGAGCTGAGCCGCGAGTTCCTCAGCCGCCTGGGGATTCTTGCAGTGCACCACCCGTACTCTGCCGCCGCGGTATCCGGCTTTTTTCATTTCCTCCACCAGCTTTTTCAGCGCCTTGGCCTCACCCCGGCATTTGTGCAGGGGCTGGAGGGTACCTTCTGTGCTGGCCTGCCCCAGAATCCGAATGCCAAGCAGCCCGCAGGCTTTGGCGATTAACGGAGACACCCGCCCGTTGCGTGCCATGTTGTTCAGGCTTTCCAGCGTGAACATCAGGTGGGTATGGGTCATATATGCCCGGATTTCCGTCTCGATGGTATCGAAATCCTTTCCGGACCCGATCAATTCCCGCAGTTTTTCGGCGATCAGCGCCATCTCCGGGCCGGTGGAGAGGGAGTCCAGCACACAGACCCGGCGGCCGGGATGCTCCTCCTCGTAGACATCCCTGGCCTGCAGCGCCGCATTGCAGCAGCCGGACAGCGCGCTGGTGATCGTCACCGCAAAGACCCGGTCCGCCCCGCCGAACGCCGCCAGCCAGTCCCCCACGTTGGGGCAGGAGGTGCCGGAGCGGCCTTTATACGCGGCAAGATATTCCAGCATGGCATCCAGATTCAACCCGGGTTCGTCCACGAATTCCCGCTGGTCGGTCACGATTTTCAGCGGTACGCTGGCAAAGGGAACCCCCTCCATGCTCAGCAGATTGGCAGACGAATCCATTGCGATTTGATATTTCATGGGACAGACCTCGTTTTTTTTTCTTTATCGGTTTTCTGAAAACCTGTGATATTATATCAGATATCCTTTATTATGTCAATAAAATCATAATGATCCGATTTTACAATCCGGATTGACAGGTTTCACTATTTGCGGTATAATACCGGCGGTGATTAAAAATGACAAACGAATGTAAGCAGCGGATTGTGTCCCCGGTTCGGGACTTCCGTCTCCCGCGCTACAGCGAAATTCCCACGGTAGGGCTTTATCTGGAGCAGACAGCCAAATATATTTCGGAATATCTGGCGCCCATTCAGGAAAACTGCATTACGAACTCCATGGTTTCCAATTATGTGAAGCGGCGCCTGATTGAGAATCCGGTCAGAAAACAGTACAGCCGGGATCAGATTGCCTATCTGTTCTTTATTGCCGTCTGTAAGAATGTACTCAGTCTGGACAATCTGGATGCGTTTATCCGGCTTCAGAAGCAGACCTATTCCCCCCAGCGGGCTTATGATTACTTTTGCAGCGAGTTGGAGAATGTGCTTGCCTTTGTATTCGGGCTGAAGCAAAGCCCCGCTTCCGTGGGCGAGGATTCCACGGACGAAAAGCTCATGCTGCGCAGCGCCATCATTGCCGTGGCGCACAAAATCTATCTGGAAAAATGCTTTCAGGAGATGTCCTCCGAGAAGCCATGACGGATTGCCGGGAGGGGAACCTCCCGGCTTTTCGTCGCAGCGCACAAGCAGGCACCCGTTTTCTGCCAATTCCTGGTGAATCCAGCCAAAGTTTGTGAAAATGTCATGGAACGCTTTACATCTTTAGCGAAGTAAAGTATAATACGCCCATCAAACATCCCGAAGGGGTAGAAAAGGAAAGATTGTTATGAAAAAGCTGATTTCTCTTGTTCTTGCCGCGCTGCTGATTGCCTCCGTGTTTGCCGGCTGCGGCGCCAAATCCGGTTCCGACCTGAAATATGTTCAGGATAAGGGCAAGCTGGTGGTGGGCATCACCGACTACGCCCCCATGGACTTCAAGGACGAAAACGGAAACTGGACCGGCTTTGATGCCGAGTTTGCCACGCTCTTTGCCAGGGAACTGGGCGTGGACGTGGAGTTCTTCGTGCTGTCCGACTGGGGCAAGAAGTTCTATGAACTGGAAGCCAGGAATATCGACTGCATCTGGAACGGCATGACCATCACCGAGGAAGTCACCCTGAATACCAACTGCTCCGATCCCTATGTCATCAACGCGCAGGTGGTGGTGATGAAATCGGACGTGGTGGGCAACTACGACAGCGTGGACAGCCTGAAGGAACTGACTTTCGCGGTGGAGAGCGGCTCCGCCGGAGAAGCGGCGCTGAAGGATATCGGCATCACCGATTATGTCGCTGTTCAGGATCAGGGCGCTGCCGTTCTGGAAGTGGCCGCCGGAACCTCCGACGCCTGCGTCATCGACATCACCATGGCCAATGCCATGACCGGCCCCGGCACCAGCTATGCCGACCTGTCCGCCGGTATCAGCCTGACCGAGGAGGAGTACGGTGTGGGCTTCCGCAAGGACTCCGATCTGACCGCCAGGTTTAACGAAGTGATGAAGAAGCTCATGGCCGATGGCACGCTGGACGCGCTTGCCGAAAAATACAACCTGACGCTGGTGAAATAAAACAACGCGGCGGGCATTGCCCGCCGCGCAGCCATCCTGTTATGAGGTAATCGACGATGTTTCTTCCGGTGACATTGGAGCTGTTGTCCGGCTTCCTGGAAACCCTGAAAATATTTTTCTTGACCCTGATTTTTTCCATCCCTCTGGGTCTGGTGGTCTGCTTCGGCTCCATGAGCCGCTGGACACCCCTGCGGCGGCTGACGCGGGGCTTTGTGTGGGTGATCCGTGGCACGCCGCTGATGCTTCAGTTGATCATCATTTTCTTTGGCCCCGGTCTGGTATTCGGCCTGCCCGCCATGTCCCGCTTCACAGCCACACTGGTGGCCTTTTCCATCAATTACGCCTGTTATTTCTCCGAGATCTACCGGGGCGGCATTGAGTCCATTCCCAGAGGCCAGTACGAGGCCGGCCAGGTGCTGGGCATGACCAAGGGACAGATTTTCCGAAAAATCGTGCTGCTGCAGGTCATCAAGCGGATTCTTGTCCCCATGAGCAACGAAATCATCACCCTGGTTAAGGATACGTCTCTGGCGCGGATCATCGGCATTTACGAGGTCATCTGGGCCGGCGAACAGTTTATCCGGAAGGGCTTGCTCTGGCCGCTGCTCTACACGGGCGTTTTCTATCTGGTGTTCAATGGCGGTCTGACCATTTTGTTCGACAGGCTGGAAAAGAAGCTGTCCTATTTCAGGGGGTGACAGAATGCCGATCTTGCAGGTAAACAACTTAAAAAAGGGATTTGGAAAGACCAACGTGCTCAAGGGTGTGAGCTTCAGCCTGGAACAGGGACAGGTGCTGGCGATCATCGGGTCCTCCGGCAGCGGCAAGACCACGCTGCTGCGGTGCCTGAACTTTCTGGAAACACCCGATGCCGGAGAGATTCTGGTCAATGGGAAGGAGCTCCTGTGCCATTCCGAGGAAGAAGTCCGTCAGAACCGGCTGCATTTCGGCCTGGTGTTCCAGAATTTCAACCTTTTTCCCCAATACACCGTGCTGGACAATGTGACGCTTGCCCCGTCGTTACTGAAAAAAGCCCCGCTCAGGCAGCTAAAGGAGCAGGCACTCCGGCTTCTCGATCAGGTGGGACTGTCCGAGAAGGTGGACTGCTATCCCTGGCAGCTCTCCGGCGGCCAGCAGCAGCGGGTGGCCATAGCCCGGGCGCTGGCGCTGAATCCGGAGGTGCTCTGTTTCGATGAGCCGACCTCCGCACTGGATCCCGAGCTGACGGGCGAGGTTCTGCGGGTTATCCGCGGTCTGAAGGCACGGAACACCACCATGATCGTGGTGACCCACGAGATGGAGTTTGCCAAATCCGTGGCGGATGAGGTAATCTTCATGGCGGACGGCGTGATTGAGGAAATGGGCACGCCCGAAGAAGTATTCGACCACCCCAGGCGTGAGAAAACCAGAGCGTTTCTCCGGGGCTCACAGGAAAGATTCTAGGAGGACAGTCCATGGAACAGGATATGCGGAAGGAAAAGCTGAACGCCCTTTTCACCCTGATTGCCTCGCTGGACAGCCCGGAGGACTGCCGGGCGCTGTTCGAGGATCTGTGCACCGTCAAGGAGCTGGAGAACATGGCCGAGCGGTGCTATGCCGCGCGGCTCCTGCTGGATGGCAACACCTATCATCAGGTAATGGCGCAGGCCGATATTTCCTCTGCCACTCTGAGCCGGGTTTCCCGGTGCGTGCAGTATGGGAAGGGTTACTCCCGGTTTCTGAAATCCGAATCGTAAAAGGAGCCGACCGGCTCCTTTTTACACATATGTCAGATTTTGCGCAGGGGTACAGCATCCAGCGGCTTCAGTCCCAGCCGTTCCAGCCATGCCAGCGCCCGCCGTTCTGTGGCCTGATCCGCAAAGACACGGGGATTGTGGGCGTCCCGACCCAAGACGGTGAGGTTGCCCTCCTCGGCCGCGATCTCCCAGAACCGGGGATTGGGGTAGTGCCGTCCTTCCTGCAGTCCCAGCAGATTCATCTCCAGCGGGATACCACAGCCCTTGGCCTCCCGGCACAGCCGCCGCATCTGGCTGCGGTATTCCGCCGGATCGCCCACGAAGTGAATCAGGTCGGGGTGGGCAAAATAGGTAAAAAGCCCGGTGTTCATGGCCTCGATGGTCTGATCCACATATCTGCTCAGAATGGCCTTATCTTCCGTCGGGCAGCCGCTGTAGGGCGCGTCATATTCGTTTCCGATGAAATGCTGCCCCAGCAGCAGATAGTCGATGGGAAATGCCCGCAGAACGGTCAGTAAGTCCGGAAAATGTCTGGGATAGTATTCCAGCTCCAGCCCCAACGGAATTTCCAGCGTACCGGCGAATTCCTTCCGCAGCGACAGCACGGACTCCACATAGTCCTTCAATTCTTCCGGCCGCATCCGGAAACTGGAATAGTAGCCATCGGGGAAAATCTGCGGGGCATGGTCGGAAAAGCCCAGAATCTTCAGCCCCGCCTGTACCGCAGCTTCGGCGTATTCCCTGTCCTCGCCCACGGCGTGACCACAGCGGCGGGTATGGGTATGATAATTTGTCAGCATTCGGCTCACCTCGTTCATTGCTGCCTGAATGTTACCACTTTTTCCGCCGCAAGTCAATGACGCCCTGCCGATACGCCGGAGAAAGCCGCTGCCAGCCGGCAGCGGCTTTCCGGATTTATTCCGAATCCTCCAGATCCTTGTGCACGCCGGTGACGGAGAACACCACCCATTCGGCAATGTTGGTGGCGTGGTCGCCGATGCGCTCAAAATACTTGGCGATCATCAGAAGATCCAGGGCGAATTCCCCGTCCTCCGGGTTTTTCGCGATCATGTCAATCAGGTTTTTCTTCACCCGGTCAAAATAGGCGTCCACAATGTCGTCGTGGTTCAATACCGCCTGCGCCAGCTCCAGATCCTGCCGGACGTAGGCGTCCACGGAACCGGTGACCATGGTGATGGTTTCCCGTGCCATTTCCCGGATCTGGACGCTCTCAGCCGCAGCGCGTCCCTTCAGGAATGTGATGATCTCGGCGATATCCTCCGCCTGATCGCCGATCCGCTCCATATCGGTGATCATTTTCAGCGCGGCGGAGATGACCCGCAGATCCGTGGCTACGGGCTGCTGCTGCAGTAGAAGCCGCAGGCAGGTTCCCTCGATGGAACGCTCCATTTTGTCTATTTCCGAATCCACTTCGGCGACCTTTTTTGCCAGATTTTCATCCCAGTCGGTCAGTGCCTGCGCGGCCAGCGTGATGATCTGCTCACACAGACTACCCATTTTGGTCAATGCCTGGTTCAGCAGCTGAAGCTGCTGCTCAAAACGTTCTCTCATACAATCACCCAAACCTTCCCGTAATATAGTCCTCCGTCCGCTTGTCCGCGGGTTGGGAGAACATTTTTTCCGTATCGTCGTACTCAATCAGGTCGCCCAGCAGGAAAAAGGCGGTTCGGTCGGAAATACGGACGGCCTGCTGCATATTATGGGTGACGATGACAATGGTGTAATCCTTTTTCAGCTCCGTCACCAGATCCTCAATTTTGGAGGTGGAAATGGGGTCCAGCGCGGAGGTGGGTTCGTCCATCAGCAGCACCGCCGGTTCCACAGCCAGTGCCCGGGCGATGCAGAGCCGCTGCTGCTGGCCGCCGGAGAGCCCCAGCGCGTTCTTTTTCAGCCGATCCTTTACCTCGTCCCAGATGGCCGCGCCCCGGAGAGATTTTTCCACGATCTCGTCCAGCACGGCCTTATTGCGCACGCCGTGGGTTCGGGGACCGTAGGCAATGTTGTCATAGATGCTCATAGGGAAGGGGTTTGGCTTCTGAAACACCATGCCCACCTCTCTGCGGAGCTGGTTTACGTCCACATTGGGCGCGTAAATATCCTGCCCGCCATAGGCCACGGTGCCTGTAATCTTCACACCGGGGATCAGGTCGTTCATTCGGTTCAGGGTTTTCAAAAAGGTGGACTTGCCGCAGCCCGAGGGGCCGATCAGAGCGGTAATGCTCTTTTCGGGAATCCCGATGCTGATATTTTTGAGTGCCTGTTGGGCGCCGTACCACAGGCACAGGTCTTTCGCGGTTATGATGTCGTTCACGTGTTTCTTCTCCTTTCAAAGTAGTTTCCCACCTGGACTGCGGCCAGGTTGATCAGAAATGCCAGAACCATCAAAATGGCTGCGATGGCAAAGGCCACCTGAAATTCGCCGTCCTCCTTGGCGTAGAAATACAGGGCGACCGTCAGGGTGGAGCCGGCGCTTCTCAGACCGCTGAAGAAGCCGTTCAGCGCGTGGGCGCATCCGGCAGTGAACAGCAGCGCGGCGGATTCACCCAGAATCCGGCCAACTGTCAAAATGCAGCCGGTGATGATACCATCCACGCAGTTGGGCAATACCACGGTGCGGATCACCCGCCATTTTCCCGCGCCCAGACCGAACGCACCTTCCCGGTAGGACTGAGGGACGGTTTTCAGGCTTTCCTGTGTATTTCGCATGATGGTGGGCAGGTTCATGATGACCAGCGTCATGGCGCCTGCCAGCAGGGATCTCTGCATTTTCAGAAACTCGCAGAAGAACAGCATACCCACCAGTCCGTAGATAATGGAGGGAATGCCGGACAGCGTTTCGGCGGCATACTCGATCACGCCCACCAGCTTTTTATTGGAGGCGTACTCGGTGAGATAAACCGCCGCGCCAACGCCCAGCGGGAGCACGATTGCCAATGTGGCTATGACGCTGTAGACCGTGTTCAGAATATCGGGCAGAATGCCGATCCGATCCTCCAGGACGCTGGGCTTGGTGGAAAGCAGCTCCCATGTAATATTGGGCAGCCCCTTGATCAGCACATAGGCCATCAGAAACAGGGTCAGTCCGGCGGTGAGCGCCGTGGCCACCCACATCAGCAGGCGCATCAGGCCGATATAGCCCTTCCGCCTGCCGGAAATTTTCTCAGTAATCATCAGTCTTTCCCCTTTTCGCCCTTCAGGAAGAAATTCAGAGCGGCGTTAATCAGCATGATGAACAAAAACAGCACCAGCGCAATGGAGTACAGCGCCTGCTGCTGCAGGCCGCTGGAATAACCCATTTCTTTGGCCACGGCGGTGGTCAGGAAGCAGACGCTCTGGAACAGGGAATTGGGCAGATTGGCCGCACCGCCCGCGACCATCATTACGGCCATGGCTTCGCCGATGGCACGCCCCACGCCCATGACCACCGCAGCGGCAATACCGCTTCTGGCGGCCGGAACGGACACCCGGAAATAGGTTTCCTCCGGCGTGGCGCCCAGCGCCAGCGATGCCTCCTCATATTCCTTCGGCACCGCCTCCAGCGCTGTAATGGACATTTTGATGATGGAGGGCAGGATCATGATCGCCAGCACAATGATGGCGGCCAGCAGGCTTGCCCCGTCCGGAATGTGGAAAATGATGCGGATACCGGGCACCAGTACCATCATACCCACCAGACCGTAAACCACGGAGGGAATGCCGGCCAGCATACTCACGGCCTGCGCCATGGTGGATCTGACACGTTTCGGGGCAATTTTAGCCAGATACACCGCGGTCAGGAAGCCAATGGGGACACCCAGAAGAATTGCCCCGGCGGTGCCGTAGATACTGGTCAGAATAAAAGGGAGAATGCCATACTTCGGTTCCTTTGCGGTGGAAGCCCAGACTTTGCCGAAGAGAAAATCGAACAGGCCAATTTTGCGGATGGCGGGAATGCCGGAAATGACCAGATACACCGTAATCAGCAGCACGCAGCCAACCGTAATCAGCCCCATGATCAGGAAAATGCCATGTACAATTGTTTCCAACAGTTTTTTTCGTTTTTTCATGTTAATTCATCCAGATATGGCGGAAAGGCGGCTGTGTTTGACAGCCGCCGTTCCGGTTGGCAGATCAGTTTGCAGGGACAACGCCAGCGGCGGTCAGAACCTCGTTGGCATCGGGGGAGAGTGCGTAGTCAAAGAATGCCTGAGCCGTCTCGCTCAGCTCTACGCCTTCCTTGGTCACCAGAACGAAGGGACGCTGGATTACGTAGGTGCCGTCCTTAACGGTTTCCTCGGTGGGGGCCACACCGGCAACCTTGAGCGCCTTGACCGTGTCCTTGACGGAAGCCAGAGAAGCGTAGCCGATGGCGTTGGGATTGGAGGCAACCGCGGTGATCACATCGCCGGTGGAGGTCAGTTCCTGACGGTACTGGCAGGCGTCAACCACGCCTACGATCTCTTCAAAGCCGCTGCGTGTGCCGGAACCGGCTTCCCGGCCGATCAGAACGATCTCTGCGTCATTGCCGCCGATCTCAGACCAGTTGGTGATTTCACCGGTGTAGATCTTGGCAATGGTCTCCAGATCCAGATCCTCCACAGGGTTTTCCGGGTTGACAATCATGGCAATGCCGTCATAGGCCAGAACAGTGCCAACCAGACCCTCGTTCACTTCCTCGTCCTTCAGCGCCCGGCTGGACAGGCCGATGTCGCAGGTGCCGGAGGAAACCGCCTTGATGCCGCCGCTGGAACCGGTGGGGTTGTAAGTAAAGTTGACGTTGGGATTCATGCCCACGAAGGATTCGCCCAGCGCGTTGATGACCTTCTGCATGGAGGTGGAGCCGTCGGTGGCCACATTGCCGGCCAGTTCCTTGGCAGGGGCATTGGTGGAAACAGGATCAGTGCCCTTCGTCTGTTCGGGCTTTGCGGTGTTGGAGCATCCGGCCAGCACGCCCAGCGCCAGAACCGCGGCTAATGCAAAACAGATCATTTTCTTCATTTTGAATTATCTCCTTGATTTTCATATTCAGGAACGCTTGTCCTTACAGCGTCATCTTAGTTCTCCTGTGTAAAATCAGAAAGACCGCATATGTAAAATTCAAATCAAATTTTGCCTGCCGAGGCTTCAACTCCCGCACAATATGGAAGCCCCCCGTTTCCGTACTTTTCGGAAACGGGGGGATGGTATCATGATGCAATTCACGGGATCGGATCTGCCAAGAAAACCCGGCATGAATTTTAGGCCATAGGCCCAAATTCATGGCAGGCGGCGTTATTCCATGATGGTTCCGTCGGGGTGGAACAGGGGCAGCTTCTCCAGATAGATCAGGTCTTTCCGCTCCTGCGCGTCACCCTCCGCCAGAATGGCCATACGGCCGCAGATTTCACCGCCGGCTTTTTCAACCAGCGCCTCCAGAGCGGACAGGCTTTCACCGGTAGAAATCACGTCATCCACAATCAGAATCCGCTTGCCCTTCATCAGCGCGGCATCCGCGCCATCCAGGTACAGCTTCTGCTCCTTGGCCGTGGTGATGGAGTGAACGCTGACGCTGAATACATCCCGCATATACAGCTTCGGACCCTTCCGGGCGAGGATGTACTTGGCGTCGCCGGCCTGACGGGCCATTTCATGAGCCAGCGGAATGCCCTTGGCTTCGGCGGTGATGATGTAGTCGTATTTGGGGGCGCGCGCCAGCAGCTCCCGGGCGCAGGCGACGGTCAGTTCCTGATCGCCGAAGATTACAAAGCCCGCAATGGAGAGTTTATCGTTGACAGGGCAGATGGGAAGATCCCGCTCCAAGCCTGCAACTTTCATATGATAATACATGGAAAGAACGCTCCTTTTCCAAAAAATCTGTAATTTTATTATACTACTGACGGGAAAATTGTCAAGCTGTTCCGCCACGTGGCACAAAAGTTTTCCTCTACAGATGGAAAACCCCGCCGTCAGAGACGGCGGGGTTTTCACATAAGGGATTGGAAAGAAGAGAGGTAGAAAAGAGGATCTACGGAGTGAAGAGAAGCGGCTCACGGCTTCCGCCGCTCTTCATGGTTATACTTTATTCGGTAAATTTGAATGCCCGGTTTCTGATTTGAAAACAAAATTCGACGAAATTGTAAACAAATCCGGATTATCTGCCGGTTTAGGCGCAGGGGAAAATCAACGTCACCTTGAACAGGTCGCCGTCTACCATCAGATGCATCTGCCCGTGCTGCAGTTCCACCAGACTCTTGGCGATATTCAGTCCCAGTCCGCTGCCCTCCGTATTCCGGGAGGTATCACCCCGGACAAAGCGCTCCATCAGTTCGTCGGCGGGTACGTTCAGTTGATCCCGGGAAATGTTCTTGATGGTGATGACGGCATTGCCCTGAAGCAGAATCAGATCAAGATACAGCCGGGTATCCGGCATGGCGTATTTGACCGCGTTGCTCAGCAGGTTGCTCAGCACCCGCCAGAGCAGCCGCCCGTCGGCCAGCATGACCACAGGGGCATCCGGGCAGCGGAACACGGGGGTCAGATTAACCGAAGCCAGCTTGTCGGAGAATTCTCCCAGCGCCTGATTGATGGCTTCCGCCGCGTCCACCCGGGTGATTTCCACGGGCAGGCTGCCGGTGCTGGCCTTGCTCATCTCCATCAGATCGTCAATCAGTTTCTTCAGACGCTGGCTCTGGCGATCCAGTACCTCCAGATAGAGGGCGCCGTCGGAATCGGTGTGGGGCTTTTTCAGCAGATCCACATAGTTGATGATGGAAGTCAGAGGCGTCTTGATGTCGTGAGAGACGTTTGTGATCAGCTCGGTTTTCATCCGCTCGGACTTCATCTGCCGCTCCGCTGCTTTTTGCGCGGCATCAGCCAGACTGTTGAGCTGGATGGCAAAATCACGGAAGGAGCCAAGCAGATACCCCGTGGGGATTTTCCGGTTCAGATTGCCCTGCGCCATGGCTTTCGCGCCTTTCATCAGAGTGCCGAAGCAATAGCCGCCATAGCAGACGATGGCAATACAGGCGCAGGCGCAGATCAGGGTGGTGATGAAGAAGAAGGGGGCGCCGGAGGCCCACAGCAGCAGGGAAATCAGGGTGGAGACAGCCATCAGCAGCGCCACAAGCAGCCACTGCCAGATGATCGGCAGCAGCCGGAATACCGCCCGGAAGCCCCGCGCCACATAGCATAATCCGCGGCCAATCCGGCGGAAGAACCGTGCCAGCATCTGCAAACACCAGCCGCAGATGCTGTGCCGCCACCAGAAGCCATCCTTCATTTTAATCTGCGCGGAGAAAGCGAAGAAGAACCCGACGGCCAGCAGTGCGGCGGCAAACACGCAAAGGCCGCTGCCTACCATGCTCAGCCACAGGCTGCTCGCCGTGGCGGAATAGGAAAGATAGCTGGAAATCTCCTGCAGCGGCAGACAGAACAGCACGCAGCCGCCCACGGCGCACACCGCGTACAGATCCAGCGGAATCCGATTCAGAGCGGCAGGAATGATTTCGGAGGTGCCGGCCTTTTTGCCCGCCGCCCAGCACAGATACACAAGGGAGGCCGCGAAGAGCAGCAGACCGGTGAGCACAAATATGATGAAGCTGAATCGCCAGTCAAACAGAAAAGCGGTCAGAGAATCGAAACGGGTGGAAACATTTCTGGACTGAAGGTACAGCGTGACATCATAGGTAGGCCCGGCATAGTAATCCAGCCGCACGGTGCGCATTTTACTGGGGGAATCCTGCACAACCACATACTCGCTCCATTCGGAACGGGAGGCGGTCAGGGTTTGTTTGTCCGATAAGGAATTCTCACTGGAGGCCGCGGATTCGCGGTATCCGTCCTCTTCGATGGCTTCATCGGATTCGACGGCTTCGGAGGAGACCATGGGATAGTACGGTTCCACCTGAAAGTAGAGAACGTCGGCATCCGGCAGCGAGGCGTCTCCCTGCCGGAGCACCTTGCCGTCCTGAGAAATGGTGGCCGACCAGATGCTGTCGGGAACGCTGTTTCCGCTGGCGTCGGTGATGCTGTTTTCCTCCAGCACCTCCAGCACCGCGTCAGGGCAGTGCCCCAGATGTTCGGCGGCATAGAGCTGGGCGCTGCTGTAGGCAAGGTCGTGGGCGATTCCGAAGACCTCGCTTTCCCGCCACGCGTCCGGATCGCTGGTATAAAGACCGAATTCCTCGGCGCTTAAGATGCCGAAGGCTCCGCCGATGATGGCGACCAGACTCAGCGCGCACAGAAACACAGCCATGAATTTCACAGGGATACTGTACTTCATGGATCAGTTTCCTCCTTCGATTTTGTAGCCCTGCCCCCAGACAACCTTCAGATAGCGGGGATCGGAGGGATTGATTTCAATTTTCTCCCGCAGATGGCGGATGTGTACGGCCACAGCGCCCTCGCTGCCCAGCGCGGCCTCCTGCCACACAGCCTCATAGAGTGCCTTGGTGGAATATACCTTTCCGGGATTGGCCATCAGAAGATGCAAAATGGCGTATTCCGTGGGCGTGAGGGACACCGGCTCGCCGTCCACGGTGACGGTTTTGGTACGGTCATCCAGGGTGATGGCGCCGATGGTCAGTGTGCCCGGCTGCTGCTCGGGATGGCTGCCCAGATGGGCATAGCGGCGAAGCTGGCTGCGCACCCGCGCCAACACCTCCACGGGCACAAAGGGCTTGGTGATGTAGTCATCCGCGCCCATGTTGAGCCCCAGCACCTTGTCCTCCGTTTCGGATTTGGCGGTGAGCAGAATGATGGGGACGTTGGAGAATTCACGGATTTTCGCGGTGGCGGTAATGCCGTCCATTTCCGGCATCATGATGTCCAGCAGAATCAGGTGAAAGTCCTGCTTTTTCAGCATTTCCAGCGCCTGCCGGCCGGTGTAGGCTTCGAACAGGTTGTATCCTTCGGGCGCCAGATAGATTTTGAGCGCGTTGACAATATCCGGCTGGTCATCGCAGATCAGAATGTTATACATGGTGGTATACCCTCCATTTTCTCTGTATGTGCTCATTATATCACCGCTGTTTTTAAGATAAAAGAGGGAGATTTCTTAAGATGGGCTTAATAAGTAAAAAAGAGGGGCATAACAGAAGAAAAATCGAGGAAATCCAGCGGGATACTTGAATAATGGGAGACAGGCCATTATAATATGAGAAAAAAACAAAAGGAGCTGTATTCAAATGATACTGGAAAAAATTGAATCCATGGCGGCGTCGGCCGGAGCGTTCGCGCTGCATCAGGTGCTTCCGGCGGTCGTTACGCTGGTCATCGGCATTCTGGCGATCCGTGTGATCCTGAATCTTCTGCGCCAGTTTCTGGAGAAGTCAAAACTGGAAAAAGCGGCCCACAGTCTGATCTGCTCCCTGACCACCGTGGTGCTGTACCTGCTGCTGGGCCTGATTGTGGCCTCCGGGCTGGGAATTGACGTGACCGGGATCATCGCGCTGGCCAGCGTCCTGACCCTGGCTGTGTCCCTGTCCGTCCAGAACGCGCTGACCAATGTGATCGGCGGCTTTACCCTGCTGTACACCCATCCCTTCAAATCCGGCGACTATGTGGACATCGCCGGCCGCTCCGGCACGGTGGAGGAAATCAGCATGACCTACACCAAGCTGACGACACCGGACAACAAGGTAATCTCGATCCCGAACAGCGCGGTGGTGGCCGGCGATATCGTCAATTACTCTGTGGCGGGCACCCGGCGGGTGGATATTCAGGTCTCCGCTTCCTATGATGCTCCCGTGCAGAAGGTGCTTGACACGCTGGTTCAGGCGGGCACCATGGACAATGTGCTGCTGGACCCCGCGCCCATGGCGGTGGTGACCAATTACGGCGACAGCGCCATCGGCTACGAACTGCGCATCTGGACAAAGACCGAAGATTACTGGGATGTGAAATTCGCGGTCAACCAGAAAATCAAGTACATTTTTGACGAAACCGGCATTGAGATGACCTATCCCCATCTGAACGTCCATATTGAACAGTGAAACCGCCGCCCGGCCTTATGGCCGGGCGGCGCTTTCTCCGCCGGACGAGCAGGCGATTTGCAGAACGCTGAAGTCCAGCTCCTCGCAGGCTGCGATGTAGGCGTCCAGCACTTCACGCTGAGCCTCGGGCAGGGCGTTCCGAATGGCGAGAAAGGCCGGTTCTTTGGCGTGCAGGTCGGAAAGACATTCCTGATACCAGGGGTCGGCCGCCGCCCGTTCCATCAGATTTTTCAGCCAGTCCATTGTGCTACCTCCTGATTATTATAGATATATTGTATATCTATTTTGACACAACGTGTGGGAACAGCTATAAAATGAACACACGATATATCTATTTTCGAGTGATGTGATATGGCTGTTAAAAGTGTTTCAATCCGAATCGAAGAAGAAATGCTGGAGAAGATCGGTTTTGTGGCGGACTATGAAGGCCGCAGCGTCAACAGCCATATTCTGGTTCTGATCCGGGAAAATATCAGGGCATTTGAAACGGAGCATGGCCGAATTGAGGGCGATATCCGCCCCGATGTGAACGTGAAGCCGTCCAGAAAATAACATGGAGCGCCCGCACGGGCGCTCTTTTACAGAAAATTGACCGTATTTTCACAAACCATTCCTTGCCCTGCGCCCGATCGCCGGATATAATATATGGGTATGAGAAGTATGCATGACAGGAGGCATTTCAAATGACCTACGAGGAAATGAAAAACAACGAAGAAGTCAACGCGCTGCTGGAAAAGGGCAACCGGAATCTGGGCGTGCTGGGCTTTACGGATCACTCCATGGCGCACTGCGCGCTGGTCGCCGAGCGGGCGGCCTATATTCTGAAAAAGCTGGGCTATTCCGAGCAGGAGCAGGAGCTGGCAAAAATCGCGGGCTGTATGCACGATATCGGCAACGCCGTCAACCGTACCCATCACGCCGAGTACGGCGCGCTGCTGGCCAACGAGATTCTGAAAAAAACCGATCTTTCCACGACCGACCGGATTACGGTGGTATCCGCCATTGCCAACCATGACGAGTCCACCGGCGGGGCGGAGGATGCCGTGTCTGCCGCGCTGATTCTGGCGGACAAGTCCGACGTGCGCCGCAACCGGGTGCGCACCAAGGAACGGGAGAAATTCGACATCCACGACCGGGTGAATTATGCTGTGACCGGCCACAGCCTGAAGGTTGACCCGGAGGAACGGAAGATCGCGCTGAATTTACAGATTGACGAAAGTATTTGCACCATGTATGAGTATTTTGACATCTTTCTGGGACGGATGATGATGTGCCGCGGCGCAGCCGAGATGCTGGGCGCCAGATTCCGGCTGACCGTCAACGGCGGGAAGGTGCTGTAGCGCCCGCCCATGGGAAGCAAGGGGCTTCAGACAAATAATACAAAAATATTTTACCATTTTATGGGAAATATCGTTGACAAGGCGGGGCTGTAATGATATGATTTTATCGGTACTTCGATACCGAATAAACGATGTGCAGTGAGCCATTTCAACGGCAGCTGCATAAATCCTGTATGGGCCGATCCACAGAAAACGGTAGGCACCAACAAATTACAAGGAGTGTATAAACAATGGGTTACAAATCTGACATCGAGATCGCACAGGAAACCGAGATGCTTCACATCACCGAGATCGCAAAGACCGCCGGTGTGGCCCCGAAGTATCTGGAGCAGTATGGCAACTACAAGGCAAAGGTTGACTACAACATCCTGAAGGACATGGCTGACAAGCCCAACGGCAAGCTGGTTCTGGTTACCGCCATCAACCCCACCCCCGCCGGTGAGGGCAAGACCACTACCACCGTTGGTCTGGCCGATGCCATGCGCCGGATCGGCAAGAACGTCATGGTCGCTCTGCGTGAGCCCTCTCTGGGCCCCGTGTTCGGCGTCAAGGGCGGCGCTGCCGGCGGCGGCTACGCACAGGTCGTCCCCATGGAGGACATCAACCTGCACTTCACCGGTGACTTCCACGCCATCGGTGCTGCCAACAACCTGCTGGCTGCGATGCTCGACAACCATATCTATCAGGGCAATGCGCTTGGCATTGACCCCCGCCAGATCACCTGGCGCCGTTGCGTCGATATGAACGACCGTCAGCTCCGCTTCGTCGTGGACGGCCTGGGCGGAAAGGTCAACGGCACCCCCCGTGAGGACGGCTACGATATCACCGTCGCCTCCGAAATCATGGCCGTTCTGTGTCTGGCTTCCGACATCTCCGATCTGAAGGCTCGTCTGGCTCGTCTGGTGGTTGGCTATACATACGCCGGCAAGCCCGTCACCGCCGGTGACCTGAATGCCCAGGGCGCCATGGCTGCCCTGCTGAAGGACGCCCTGAAACCCAACCTGGTTCAGACCCTGGAGCATACCCCCGCGTTCGTCCATGGCGGCCCCTTCGCCAACATCGCCCATGGCTGCAACTCCGTCACCGCCACCAAGATCGCCCTGAAGCTGGGCGACTACGCCATCACCGAGGCCGGCTTCGGCGCTGACCTTGGCGCTGAGAAATTCCTGGACATCAAGTGCCGCATGGCCGGCCTGAAGCCCTCCTGCGTGGTTCTGGTCGCTACCGCCCGCGCGCTGAAGTACAACGGCGGCGTGCCCAAGGCCGAGACCGGCAAGGAGACTCTGGAGGCGCTGGAGAAGGGCCTGCCCAACCTGCTGCAGCACGTGGAGAACATCACCAAGGTTTACAAGCTGCCCTGCGTGGTGGCCATCAACCGATTCCCCACCGACACCGAGGCCGAGCTGAAGCTCATCGAGACCAAGTGCAAGGAGCTGGGCGTCAACGTGGCTCTGTCCGAGGTTTGGGGCAAGGGCGGCGAAGGCGGCATCGAGCTGGCCAAGGAAGTCGTCCGTCTGTGCGACGAGCCCAACGACTTCAGCTTCGCTTACGAGCTGGATTGCTCCATCAAGGAGAAGATCGAAGCCATTGCCAAGCGGATCTACCATGCGGACGGCGTGACCTTTACCGCCAATGCCGAGAAGCAGATCAAGACCCTGACCGAGCTGGGCTACGACAAGATGCCCATCTGCATGGCCAAGACCCAGTATTCCTTCTCCGACGATCAGACCAAGCTGGGCGCGCCCCGCGGCTTCACCATTACCGTGCGCAACGTCAAGGTTTCCGCCGGCGCCGGCTTCCTGGTTGCCCTGACCGGTGAGATCATGACCATGCCCGGCCTGCCCAAGGTTCCCGCTGCCGAACGCATCGACGTGGATGAGAACGGCAAGATCTCCGGCCTGTTCTAATTGTTACATCCTGAAAGCACAGGCAGGCAACTGCCTGTGCTTTTCGTAATCTGAGCTACTGATTTTGACTGAAAGGAACAACGACTTTATGGATATGACAACCGAATCCTGCCGCAGGTTTGTGGAGGTTCTGGCTTCCGACGCACCCGCGCCCGGCGGCGGCGGCGCGGCCGCTCTGGTGGGCGCCATCGGCACCGCCCTGGGCAACATGGTGGGTTCTCTCACCGTGGGCAAGAAAAAATACGCCGATGTGCAGGACGAGATCATCGCCCTGAAGGCCAAGTGCGACGCGCTTCAGACGGAGCTGCTGAACCAGGTGGAGGCCGATGAGGTGAACTTCCTGCCCCTGGCCAAGGCCTACGGCATTCCCAAGGACGATCCCAACCGGGACAAGGTAATGGAAGAGGCCACCCTCATCGCCTGCTCCACCCCCATGAAGATCATGGAGCTGTGCTGCCAGGCCATGGAGTACGTCTCCGTGTTTGCCGCCAAGGGCAGCCGCCTGGCGGTGTCCGATGCCGGATGCGCCGCCGTGTGCTGCAAGGCCGCCCTGCAGGCCGCGTCCCTGAATGTGTTCATCAACACCAAGAGCCTGAAAAACCGGGCGGTGGCGGAGGAAATGAACGCCAAGGCCAACGCCATGCTGGACAAGTACTGCACCATGGCCGACGAGATCTTCAACACCGTCAAAGCCGGCTTCGGCCAGTAAGCGGCAAGCCGCGGACAATCCGCCCCGTCTTTGATTACGGAATAACTTGATTTGGAGGAATAGAACCAATGGCGAAATTACTGTTGGGCAAGGAAGTTACCGATGCCCTGAACGCGAATTTGCAGACCCGTACCGCCGCCCTGCGGGAGAAGGGCATTGTGCCTACGCTGGCCATCGTCCGCGTGGGCGCCGACCCTTCCGACCTGTCCTATGAAAAGGGCGCAACCAAGCGCGCCGAGCTGGTGGGCGTGGAGGTTAAAAAGTTTGAGCTGCCCGCCGACGCTTCCAAGGCCGATGTGCTGGCGGTGATCGATCAGGTCAACGCCGATGATTCCATCCACGGTGTGCTGATGTTCCGTCCCCTGCCCAAGCACCTGAAAGCCGATCAGAACGAAATCTGCAACCGGCTCGACCCCAGAAAGGACATGGACTGCATGACCCATCTGAGCAACGCCGGTGTGTTCGAGGGCCTGAACAATCTGGGCTACGCCCCCTGCACCCCCGCCGCCTGCATGGAGATTCTGGATTATTACGGCATTGACTGCAAGGGTAAGAATGCGGTGGTTATCGGCCGCTCCCTGGTGGTCGGCAAGCCCGCGGCCATGATGCTGATGGGCAAGAACGCCACCGTGACCGTCTGCCACACCAAGACCGTCAACACCGCTGAAATCTGCCGCAACGCCGACATCATTGTCTCCGCCGCCGGTGTGCTGGGCAGTCTGACCAAGGACTTTGTCCGTCCCGGTCAGGTGGTCATCGATGTGTCCATGAACTGGGATCCCAACAAGGTGACCTCCAAGGGCGTGGGCGGTATGTCTGGCGACGCCGTGTTCGATGAGGTGGAGCCGATTGTGGATGCCATCACCCCCGTTCCCGGCGGCGTGGGCAGCGTCACCACCAGTGTGCTGATGAAGCACGTGGTAGAGGCTGCCGAGAAGAGGTAACAGAAAACGTTGTCATTGCGGGCCGGACGAAAAGCCGGTCTGCAATGACATCCGTTTTTTAAGCGTGAGGTGTATGCAATGAAAAAAATCAAGAGCTGCTCCGAGAGCGATTTTCTGAAGCTGTTCTTTGGGTTTGTCACCGCCTGCTTTCTGATCGCGGCAGTGTGTATGCCCGACCGGGGGCAGATGTTCTCCGGCCTGTGGCAGATCATCAGCCAGCCCAGCAAGATCTCCACCAACTATTTCGCGGTGGGTGGCTATGCGGCGACCTTCCTGAATATGGGGCTGGTGGCGCTGATCTGCCTGCTGCTGTTTGCGGTGCTGAAAGCGCCGGTTACCAATGTGTCCAATCTGGCATTTCTGCTGACACTGGGCTTCTGCTCCTGGGGAATCAACGTTCTGAATATCTGGCCCACCATTCTGGGCGTGGTTATTTACTGCCTGGTCAAAAAGGAAAAGCTCAGCGCCAATGCCAACGCCATGCTGTTCTCCACCGGCATTGCGCCCCTGATTACGGAGCTGATGGTTCGCTATCCCAATGCGGAAGCGGTCGGCTTCAACGTGCCGGGGGTGCTGCTGGCGCTGGCGGTTGGCTTTGTGATTGGCTTCTTCCTGCCAGCCGGTCTGGCGATGTCGCCCAAAATCCACAAGGGCTTCGACCTGTACTCCGCCGCGCTGCCCATTGGCATGACGGCGTTTTTCCTGCAGGCGGTGCTGTATAAGACCATGGGCGTCGCCCTGCCTGCCGCCCCGGATGCCGCCACGCTGCAGGTGGCCTCCCGTCTGACGGTGAACGTATTCTGCTGCGTGTTCTTTGGGCTGTGTGTGGTGTTCGCGCTTGTGCTGG
The DNA here is from genome assembly GCA_022774865.1 of Clostridiales bacterium. Lineage (GTDB taxonomy): Bacteria > Bacillota > Clostridia > Oscillospirales > Oscillospiraceae > Faecousia. The sequence goes on along the minus strand of JALFLH010000005.1, from coordinate 95,233 downwards.
GCTGCAGGCCGAAGGACTATTGGCGGCTGCTGACCGATCCTGCGCTGGTGACCAATTTCTCTTCCGCCTATGGCAACGCGGTATTTTTGATGAACGTGGGCGTGTACGGCCTGTTTATTTTGGGGTACTACAATCTCATCGGCGGTACCTTTAACGGCGTCACCTTCGGCATCATCTTCTGTATGCTGGCCACCTGCAATTCCGGCTCCCATCCCGGCAACGTCTGGCCCATCATGCTGGGCTATGTGGTGGCATCCGCCGTATTTGGTTGGCTGTCCGCGCTGGCGGGCGGAACCTTTGCCGGTGCGGTCAATGCCCAGGCGATCATGGTCGGCCTGTGCTATGCCAACGGCCTCAGCCCCATTGCGGACAAGTACGGCTGGCAGTACGGCTTTCTGGCGGCGATGATGCACTATGTGCTGGTCACCTCCGTGCCCAGCCTCCACGGCGGCTACTGCCTGTACAACGGCGGCTTCACCGCTGCACTGATCTGCATCATTCTGGTACCACAGCTGGAGAAGCTTTGCAGGACCAAGGAAGAGCGCAGACTTTTGAAGACGTCCAAATAAATGGAAGCGGCGTACCCAACCGGGTACGTCGCTTTGCTATTTCATGTATTTCTCAATTGCGTTGCACAAATCCTCGATGGCTTCCGTATCCCCGGCAGCCACCGCGTCCACCATACAGTGGCGCATATGATCCTGCAAAATCACCTTCCCGGTGTTGTCAATGGCGGAACGCACCGCGGCCAGTTGAACCAGAACCTCCGAGCAGTCGCATCCGTCCTCCACCATCCGCTTGACCTTTTCCAGATGACCGATGGCGCGGGCCAGACGGTTGATGACGGCTTTTTGATTTTCATGGACGTGACCGTGAGAGTGGGCGATTCCATGGGCGTGCAGATAGGCGTGGTCGTGTTCACAGCCTGCCTCGCATAGGTGTTCGTGATGCTCATCCATATCCCATACCCCCCTTTATTTTTTAATTATACCTTATTTCCGGAAGCGTTGCAAGCCGGGGAGGGGGATATTTTCTCGAAAATAAATGTTTTGACATCGGGGTATTCGTGGGCTATAATAAAAAGAAAATCCTGCAAGGAGGACTGTTTATGCATCTGGATCACGATCATGTTTCCGGTCTGCCCCATGACCATGAGCATACCCATACCCACACCCATGAGCACACCCATGACGGGGTGACCCATACCCACGAGCATACCCATGCGCATGAGCACGACCATACCCATCCCCATGACCATGCCCAGCTTCACGCCGAGGGCACGGAGCACACCCACAGCCATGAATGCGCGCAGGACTGCGCCGGCTGCCAGACCCCCTGCGAGCATACCCCCATGGAGGAGTTGCTGGCGCTGATGAAGTATATGGTGGGGCATAACGCCGCCCACGCCAGAGAGCTGGCCGATCTGGCTGTGCAATTGGAGCAAGCCGGCAGCCACACCGCCTACGAGCAGGTGATGGCGGCGGTATCCGATTTTGAAAAGGGAAATCTGCGGCTGACGGCGGTGCTGTCCAGCCTGGATGTGAAATAATGCCGTCTGCGGCAAAAAAGGTGATCGTATGTGTCTTTCAACTGTGTACAAAAACAAGATGGAGCCGGAATCCGTTGCCATGAAGAATGTCATGACCATCGAATGCCGGGACGGCTATGTCATCCTGACGGATCTGATGGAACGTCAGATGGCCATTGAGGGCGAGCTGGAAAAGGCCAATCTGGTGGACGGTTACGTGATCGTAAAGGAAAAGGCTTCCGCGTAAAGCGTACCCGAAAAAGGGGCCATCCGGGGCGATTCTTAGGGAAACATTAAAGAAATTCGAGCGTTTTCACGTTGCCAAGGGTGTTTTTTTATGCTACAATAGGGTAAAAACTTCCCCGGGTGATGAAATGTTTACCAAGTATCTGATTGTTTTCCTTGTATCGATGGTCCCGCTGATGGAGCTGCGGCTGGCGGTTCCCATGGCGGTTGGCATGGGACTGGACTACTGGATCTCTCTGGTGGTCTGCGTCATCGGCAATATGCTGCCGGTGCCGGTCATCTATCTGTTTGCCAGAAAAGTGCTGGTTTGGGGCGCAGGAAAAAAACGAGTCGGCAAGTTTTTCCGCTTCTTTCTGGACAAGGGCGAGAAGGCCGGACAAAAGCTGATGGCCAAGGCGGGTCGCGGCGGACTGTTCGTGGCGCTGCTCCTGTTCGTGGGCATCCCGATTCCCGGCACTGGCGCATGGACGGGAACGCTGGCGGCCAGCTTCCTGAACATGGGCATCAAGTCCACCGCCGGGGCAGTTTCGCTGGGCGTTGTGATGGCGGGTATCATCATGGGTGTGGGAAGCCACACCGCGCTGCACGTGTTTGGGCTGTAAGCCGGGGCGTGTCTGCAACTGACAAGGAGGAATTGATATGGCTGATTGCCTGTTCTGTAAAATTATTGCGGGAGAAATCCCCTCTACCAAGGTTTACGAAGATGAGACGGTGTTTGCTTTCCGGGACATCAACCCCCAGGCTCCCACCCATGTGCTGGTAGTACCCAAGGTTCACATCCCCGGCTGCGACGGCGTGACGGCGGAAAACAGCGCGGTGGTGGCTCATATTTTTGAGGTGATCCCCCAAATTGCCGCAGCCGAGGGGCTGACCGGCGGCTACCGGGTGGTTTCCAACTGCGGAGCCGACGCGGGGCAGACGGTGCCTCATCTGCACTTCCATATCCTGGGCGGCAAACCGCTGGCGCTGGAAATGGCATAACACGAACAGAGGCGTCCGAAGGGGCGCCTCTTGACATTTTGAAGGAATTCGCTATAATAGTCCCAGATCGCATACAAATTAGTCTTCGGGGAGCCGGACGATTCCGGCTGAGATTGGATGAAGCCGCATCCTGACCCGTGAACCTGATACGGCCAGTACCGTCGGAGGGAAAGATGCACAGATGGGACGCTATGTCGCATTGCACCTGGACGGGTTTGCAATGCGATATTTATTTATTGGGAGGTTTGCAAAAATGGCAAACAAAACAAAGCGCCTGACCGAGAGCGCCATGCTTCTGGCGATGGCAATCGTGCTGGAGCTGGTATCCAAGATGTTTATTCCCGAAATGCCCTTCGGCGGCCAGATCACCCTGGTCAGTATGCTCCCCGTGGTGCTGATCTCTTACCGCCACGGCGTCAAGTGGGGCCTGGTATCCGGTTTCGCGTATGCGCTGATTGAAATGGTCATCGGTGCGAAGACGGTGGCGGCGGCTTTCCAGCCCGGCTACTTTGGCGATGCCGCCATGATTGGCAACGCCCTGATTATGTGCCTGCTGGACTATCTGGTGGCCTTCACGGTGTTGGGTATCGGCGGCTGCTTCCGCAACCGGATCAAGAATCCCGGCGTGTCGCTGATGTGCGGCAGCATCGTGGCGCTCAGCGCGCGATTCGCGGCCCATGTACTGTCCGGCTTCATCCTGTTCTCCGGCTGGGCCGAGTGGTTCTTCACCCAGGAGGGTTTCCCCGCATGGGGTGCGTCTCTGGTGGCAAGCCTCAGCCCCACCATGCTGGGCTTTGTGTACAGTTTGGTGTATAACGCGATGTACATGGTGCCTGAGATTATCCTCACCGCCATTGTGGCGCTGCTGCTGGGCAAGGTGCCCAAAATTGTGACCAAGGTAAGCTGATTCGGAAACTCCCGCCCTGGCGACAGGGCGGGAGTTTTGATATCGGAGCGCACCGGTTCGGAAGCGTGCGCAATGCGGATGGGAAGGAAAAACGCTCCGTTCAGCCTGAATTCTGATTGCTATTGTGCAGCCCGGAGGGTGCGAACGCCCGGCGCCTCATCTTTCATCTGCCACACCCGGTACATCATTTCGGCAGTCTCTCCGCGGGTCAGGTTGGCGTCGGCGGAAAGCTCGATGCCGTTTTCGGCAAGGGCGGTCAGAGCATCCTTTGCCCAGACGGGAACATCCGTCTGATCTTCCATTCCGGCAGCCGTTTCCCCGGCTGGAGCGGTGAAGCTCAAATCCAGCGCGTTTTGCAGCATCACGGCGGCTTCCGCACCGGTAATGGGCGTGTCAGGGGAGAAAACGCTGCCGTCAGGCCAGCCGGTGGTCAGCCCGCTGCGCATGGCCGCGGCCAGATAAGGCTTCAGCCAGCCGGGGCATTCGTCGCTGTAGCCCGTATATTGGGCGGAATCGTCCGGATCTATGCCCAGCGCTCCAACCAGCATAGTCAGAAATTCTCCACGGCTGACCTCTTTGCCGGGCTGGAAACAGCCGTTGCCTCCGATGGATTCGCCCACAAAAATACCGGTATTCTTCATCCATTCGGCGGCGAAGCGGCAGCTTTTTCCCTCTGTGTCGCGATATTGTCTGGCATCGGAGGGCTTGAGAATCGTGACGGTCACGGTTGCTTCACGGGATACGTTCCCCGCCGGGTCTGCGGCGGTGTAGGTGAAGGAATCCACGCCGACCTTGTTCTTTTTCGGCACGTAGACATAGCTGCCGTCCTCCCGGATGGTCACCTCGCCCCGCCGGGGCTGCCGGACGACTGTGAATGTCAGCGCCTCGCCCTCGGGGTCTTTCACCTTCAGCATGGCTTCGTTGGGGAGATTTTTGTAGGTTTCCAGGGTGGAGTCCTCGGCCACGGGCGCCTGATTCTGCTTTCCAATGACGGCAATGGACATGGTGGCGGCAGCCTCTACCCGATCCGAATAGATGGGAAGATAGGTCATTACCGCCTCACGGGCATATTCTGTCTGTACAGGGCGGAAGGTCATCTGCTCCAACTGCCCGGCAGTCAGAATATCCCCCGGGCGCAGCACGCGGCTGCCCAGCAGCACGGTGCCGGTTTCGGAATCGGGCAGAGACGTAATGCAGATGCCGGCCAGCCCGGCCTCTCCGGAGAAATCTCCGGCGGAAAAGCAGTAGGTGCTGTCGCAGTCCACCTCCGCCGCGGCGGCGGGGAGGGGAATTGCGGCCAGACACAGCAGCGCTGCCAGCAGGCAGAGCATAGTTTTGCGGTTCATAAGATTACCTCCTGTGATTGATTTCACGGAGGTATTGTTTGCCAAATGGGGAAGAATTATTCAAATGGCGGAAAAGATGAAGAAGAGCAGATTTATTTTTATTTTACAAACAAAAAGTTTGTATTTCGATGCAGAATAACCAAAGATGCTCCGGCTTTTATCCGGTAAATTTCAACACAAGCGGATTGACTTTTCCCGAGCCGCCATGATATAATCTGACAAAACAGAGCGAAAGGGGAATGGTCAAGATGCGGAATCCTGCAAAGCTGAAATCCGGATTTTCCCATTTTTCAGTTCGCTTCTCTTGTCCCGGTTTCTGACGTGGTGTTTCCACTTTCAGAACCGGATATTTTTTTGCTGCAAATGCTGGAAAATATGGAGGAAACAATATGGCAAAGCGTACCGACCTGAAAAAAATCATGATTATTGGCTCCGGCCCCATTGTCATCGGACAGGCTGCCGAATTTGACTACGCCGGCACGCAGGCCTGTCTGGCGTTGAAGGAGGAGGGGTATGAGGTCGTGCTGGTGAATTCCAATCCGGCTACCATCATGACCGACACGTCGATTGCGGACAAGGTGTACATGGAGCCGCTGACGCTGGAATATGTGGCCAAAATCATCCGCTATGAGCGCCCCGACGCCATCGTCCCCGGTATCGGCGGCCAGACGGGACTGAATCTGGCCATGCAGCTGGAAAGAAAGGGGATTTTGAAGGAGTGCGGTGTCGAGCTTCTGGGCACCTCCAGCCGCTCCATCGAGCAGGCAGAGGACCGGGAGCTGTTCAAGGAGCTGTGCCAGTCCATCGGAGAGCCGGTCATTCCCTCCGAGATAACCTATTCCATGCAGGAGGCCGGAGCGGCTGCCGCTCGTATCGGCTATCCCGTGGTGCTGCGCCCGGCCTTTACGCTGGGCGGTACGGGCGGCGGCTTTGCCAACGATGAAGCGGAGCTGGAGGAAATCGCGTTGAATGCGTTCAAGCTCTCTCCCGTCCATCAGGTTCTGGTCGAAAAATCCGTCAAGGGCTACAAGGAAATTGAATTTGAGGTCATGCGGGACGCCAATGACCACGCCATCACCATCTGCGGTATGGAAAACGTGGATCCGGTGGGCGTTCACACCGGCGACTCCATTGTGGTTGCGCCCATCATGACCCTGAACGACCACGACCTGAAGATGCTGAATGACGCTGCCATCAAGATCATCCGGGAACTGAGAATTGAAGGCGGCTGCAACGTCCAGTTCGCCCTGAATCCCAATTCCTCCGAGTACTATCTCATCGAGGTCAATCCCCGGGTTTCCCGGTCGTCGGCGCTGGCTTCCAAGGCTTCCGGTTATCCCATTGCCCGGGTCACGGCCAAAATCGCCGTGGGAATGTCGCTGGAGGAAATCCAAATCGCCAACACCAACGCTGCCTTTACGCCGCGTCTGGACTATGTGGTTGCCAAGCTGCCCCGGTTTCCCTTTGACAAATTTGCTTCCGCTTCCAATCAGTTGGGCACCCAGATGAAGGCTACCGGCGAGGTTATGGGCATCGGTTCCAATCTGGAGGAGGCACTGCTGAAGGGTGTCCGTTCTCTGGAAATCGGTGTCAATCATATCTACATGGCCCAATTTGACGATCAGGCGGATGAAGCGCTGCTGGAATATATCCGCCAGTTCCATTCTGACAACCTGTTCGCCATTGCCGAGCTGCTGGCCCGGGGGATCACCGTGGAACGGATTGCCGGAATTACCCAGATTACACCCTTCTTTCTGGAATCCATCCGGCGTATTGTGGAGATGGAATCGGAGCTCAAGGCTCACGTCCGGGACTGCGGTACGCTGCGGGCGGCAAAGGCCATGGGCTTCAGCGACTGCTACGTCGCCCGGATGTGGAACTGCACGGAGCTGGATGTCTGGAACTTTCGGCAGGCGCATGGCGTGCGCCCGGTCTACCGAATGGTGGATACCTGCCATACCGGCGCGTATATTCCGTATTTCTATTCCTCCTATCAGGGCAGCAACGGCTCTGTTCTGACGGACAAGAAGAAGATCGTCGTGCTGGGCGCAGGCCCCATCCGCATTGGCCAGGGTGTGGAATTCGACTATTCCACTGTTCATGCCGTATCCACGATCAAGAAAGCGGGCTACGAGGCCATCATTATCAACAACAACCCCGAAACCGTCTCTACCGACTATACCACGGCGGATAAGCTCTATTTCGAGCCGCTGACGGCCGAGGATGTGATGAACATCATCACATTTGAAAAGCCAGAGGGTGTGATTGCTTCTCTGGGCGGGCAGACCGCGATCAATCTGGCGCAGCCGCTGGAGGCACGGGGCGTAAAAATCATTGGCACCGGCTGCGCTGCCATTGAACGGGCGGAGAACCGGGACGCCTTCGAAAAGCTGCTCTCCGAGCTGGATATCCCCCAGCCCAAGGGACGCGCCGTAACCAGAATTGAGGACGGCATTGCCGCCGCCGCGGAGATCGGTTACCCGGTGCTGGTGCGCCCCAGTTTTGTGCTGGGCGGCCGCGCCATGCAGATTGTGGCGGATGAGGCGCAGCTCCGGCAATATCTGAAAACCGCCGTGGAAATCGACGGGGATAAGCCGGTGCTGGTGGATCAATACATTGAGGGCCGTGAGGTGGAGGTGGATGCCATCTGCGACGGCCGGGATGTGTTTGTACCGGGAATCATGGAGCTGGTGGAGCGCACCGGCGTTCACTCCGGCGATTCCATCTCCGTCTACCCGACCTTCTCTGTTTCCGACAAGGTCAAGGGTATTATTTTGCAGTACACCAGGAAACTGGGTCTGGGCATCGGCATCGTGGGATTGTATAACATCCAGTTCATTGTGGATCAAAACGACCAGGTGTACATCATCGAGGTTAATCCCCGTTCTTCCCGCACCGTGCCTTTCCTGAGCAAGGCCGCAGGTTATTCACTGGCGGATATCGCCACCGAGGTGATTCTGGGCAGGAGCCTGAAGGAGCAGGGCTTCTTCGATATCTATCCGCCGGAGAGAAAACGCTGGTATGTGAAAGCTCCCGTGTTCTCCTTCAACAAGATTCGCGGTCTGGATGCCTACCTGTCCCCGGAGATGAAATCTACCGGCGAGGCCATCGGCTATGACCGTACCATGACCCGCGCCCTGTACAAGGCGCTGCAGGCCTCCGGAATGCACCTGCAGAATTACGGTACCGTGTTTGTCACCGTGGCGGACAAGGATAAGGAAGAAGCGCTGCCTCTCATCCGCCGGTTCTACCGGCTGGGCTTTAACATCGAGGCGACCAGAGGCACTGCCCGCTTTCTGAAGGAAAATGGTATCCGTACCCACACGCTGGCAAAGATCAGCGAGGGCAGTGAGGAAATTCCGGAAGCACTGCGTCAGGGACACATCGCCTATGTGATCAACACCCGTGATCCCGGCTCCAACCAGAAGGACGGTGTGCGGATTCGCCGGCTTGCCACGGAGAACAACGTGACCATGTTCACCGCGCTGGATACGGTGCGGGTACTGCTGGACGTGCTGGAAGAGACGACACTGACCATCTCCACTGTGGACGCGCAGGCATAAAAAGCACGCACCCTCCGGTGATATCCGGAGGGTGCTGCGCGTGAATACGCCGGGAATCCTGGGGGATTCCCGGCGTAGATGTTTGGAAAAATCAGCCCTTCAGAGCCTCTTCCACGGCCACGGCCACGGAGACGGTAGCACCGACCATGGGGTTGTTGCCCATGCCCAGGAAGCCCATCATTTCCACGTGAGCGGGGACGGAGGAGGAGCCGGCGAACTGGGCGTCGGAATGCATACGACCCATGGTGTCGGTCATGCCGTAGGAAGCGGGACCGGCGGCCATGTTGTCAGGATGCAGGGTGCGGCCCGTACCGCCGCCGGAAGCGACGGAGAAGTACTTCTTGCCCTGATGCACGCACTCCTTCTTGTAAGTGCCTGCCACGGGATGCTGGAAACGGGTGGGGTTGGTGGAGTTGCCGGTGATGGAAACGTCCACGCCCTCATGATGCATGATGGCAACGCCCTCACGGACATCGTCGGCACCGTAGCAGCGGACGGCAGCGCGCTCGCCCTCGGAGTACTTGTACTCCTTGACGATCTTCAGCTCGCCGGTGTAGTAGTCGAACTGGGTCTGCACATAGGTGAAGCCGTTGATCCGGGAGATGATCTGCGCGGCGTCCTTGCCCAGACCGTTCAGAATGACCCGCAGAGGCTCCTTACGGGCCTTGTTGGCGGAGCGGGCGATGCCGATGGCGCCCTCAGCGGCGGCGAAGGACTCATGGCCGGCCAGGAAAGCGAAGCACTTGGTCTCGTCCCGCAGCAGCATGGCGCCCAGATTGCCGTGACCCAGACCAACCTTACGATCCTCGGCGACGGAGCCGGGGATGCAGAAAGCCTGCAGGCCGATGCCGATGGCCTCGGCGGCTTCGGCGGCGTTCTTCACGCCCTTCTTCAGCGCGATGGCGGCGCCCACGGTGTAGGCCCAGGCGGCGTCCTCAAAGCAGATGGGCTGGATATTCTTGGTGATGGTGTAGGGATCGAAGCCCTTGGCCTGGCACAGCTCACGGCACTCCTCCACGGAGTTCAGACCGTACTGAGCGAGGACACCATTGATCTTGTCAATCTTTCTTTCGTAACCTTCAAACAGAGCCATTGCAGCGTCCTCCTCTTATTCCTTGCGGGGGTCGATGTACTTGGCCGCATTCTCGAACCGGCCGTAGTGACCCTTGGCCTTCTCCAGAGCGGTGTTGGCATCGTCGCCCTTCTTGATGAAGTCCATCATCTTACCCAGATTGATAAACTCGTAACCAATGATCAGGTTATCCTCGTCCAGCGCACAGCGGGTGACATAGCCTTCGGCCATTTCCAGATAGCGGGGACCCTTGGACTTGGTGGCAAACATGGTGCCGACCTGGCTGCGCAGTCCCTTACCCAGATCCTCCAGAGAGGCGCCGACGGCAAGGCCGCCCTCGGAGAAAGCAGACTGGCTGCGGCCGTAGACGATCTGCAGGAACAGCTCCCGCATGGCGGTGTTGATGGCGTCGCACACCAGATCGGTGTTCAGCGCCTCCAGAATGGTCTTGCCGATCAGAATTTCGGCAGCCATGGCGGCGGAGTGGGTCATGCCGGAGCAGCCGATGGTCTCCACCAGAGCCTCCTCAATGACGCCGTCCTTGACGTTCAGGGTCAGCTTGCAGGCACCCTGCTGGGGCGCACACCAGCCGATACCGTGGGTAAAACCGCTGATGTCCTTGATTTCCTTGGCCTGTACCCACTTGCCCTCTTCGGGAATGGGAGCGGGGCCGTGATAGGCGCCCTTGGCCACGGAGCACATGTTCTGTACTTCTGCACTGTAAATCATGGCAAAATTCCTTTCTTTCAAAAGCCAGATATGGCTTTGGATTTACGAACCGGAAACACAAATTTCCGGATATATTATACAAGCAGCCGGGGAAATTGTCAATTGTCGGATTAGGGAAATCCAGATCAAAATCCGGAAGATTGCAAAAAGAAAACACAGGCGGACACGCCGTGAAGCGCGCCCGCCTGTGCGGAAAGAACGCGAAGAAACAATTGGATAAAGGGTCAGCTTCCCATACTGAGAAACTCCGCCGGATCCATTTCCGTGTCCTGATACAGTACGCAGAAATGCACATGATCGCCCAGCGCGTTTTCCAGAAGGGCAGTGGAGCCGACGCAGCCGATGGCCTGCCCCATGGTTACCGTATCCCCGGGCTTGACGGACAGATCCTCCGCCAGACTGGAATACTTGGTGGTATAGCCGCCGTCATGACGGATGACCACCGTGGTGCCATAGACATCGTCCGCGTAGGTGGTGTAGACCACGCCGTCGGCTGCGGCCACCACCTGGGTTCCCGCCTCGGCGGCGATATCCACGCCGTTGTGGGTTCGCCAGTCCCGGGTGGTTTCATTGTAGCTCAGACAATCCATAGCGTAGCCCGCCACCGTCTCGCCGGAAACAGGGGCTGTAGTTTTCAGGGTACGCTTTACGGGGGGAGTTGTCTCCTCCGCTGTGGATACGTTTGGCTTTGTACCGGCGGGCTGGGTCGCTACGGCGGGAATGTCCGCTTCGCTTGCGTTCACGGGGACGGTTTGCTGTGCTTCCGCCTCCCGCAGAGATTCTTTGTTTTGGTTTGCGTTTCGGTAGTACAGATAGCCGGAGATCCCGATGGCGGCTGCGCACAGGATCAGGGCTATGTAGTAGCCCTTACCGAACATGCCGCGACCGGATCTTTTGTTGTCGCTCATTGTTAAGCACCTCCGAAGCTGAGTATTGCCATTTTTTCGGAAGATAAACCAGAATATGGATATTTTTTCACGCGAATCCGATGGATAATCTGCGCACCGCTCCGCCTGCGCAGGAGGACAGATCGGAAAGACTGTGCGATAGACTGCAATTTACGGCGGCCCGGCCTCTGCCGCCCATTGCCCGCGGGGGGGGTGGCACCACAAAAATATTGCTGGATTTTGTCGTAATTCCGATTGACATACTATCTTTTTGGAGATATAGTTATGCTTGTCTTAATGTGTACATTAGGGCATACTAACCGAAAGAAACGGGGGAGGATAATGTCCAAGGAACTCATCAGACTCCGGGATCTTACCATGGAGTTCGACGGGGAGCGTATTCTCGACAACATCAATCTTTATATCAATGATCATGAATTCCTCACACTGCTCGGCCCTTCCGGCTGCGGCAAAACCACCACGCTGCGGATCATCGGCGGGTTTTTGACCCCCACCTCTGGCACGGTGACCTTTGACGGAGCGGTACTCAATAACGTACCGCCCTACAAACGCCAGATCAACACCGTGTTTCAGCGCTATGCTCTGTTCCCGCATCTGGATGTCTACGACAACGTAGCCTTCGGCCTGCGGGTATCCAAGCTGCCGAAGGACGAGATCGACCGGCGGGTACGGGATATGCTGGAGATCGTCAGTCTGAAGGGCTATGAACGACGGAAGATCGACAGCCTTTCCGGCGGACAGCAGCAGCGGGTGGCCATCGCCCGGGCGCTGGTGAACCAGCCCAAGGTACTGCTGCTGGACGAACCCCTGGGCGCGCTGGATCTGCGCCTGCGCAAGGATATGCAGAACGAGCTGAAACGAATCCAGCAGGCCATGGGCATTACCTTTATCTATGTAACCCACGACCAGGAAGAGGCGCTTTCCATGTCCGACACCATCGTGGTTATGGACAGGGGACGGATTCAGCAGATCGGCAGACCTGAGGATATCTATAATGAGCCGAAGAACGCCTTCGTGGCGGATTTTATCGGCGAAAGCAACATTCTGGACGGCGTGATGCTGTCCGATTACAAGGTTCGGTTCTTCGGCCGGGTCTTTGACTGCGTGGACAAGGGCTTCGCGCCCAACGAGCCGGTGGACGTGGTTATCCGCCCCGAGGATATCGACATCGTGCCGCCTGATCAGGGTCATCTGGTTGGCACCGTTACCTCTGTGACCTTTAAGGGCCTGAACTACGATATTATCGTGGAATTCAAGGGCTTCAAGTGGCTGATTCAGACCACCGATTTCCATGGGGTGGGCAGCACCATCGGCATTCGTTTGAACCCGGAGGATATTCACATCATGCATAAGAGCGAATACTCCGGTATGTTTGGCGACTACAGCTCCTACTCCGCCGAGTACGATGAGCTGACGGAGGATGCCGGAGATGAAGAGGAATAAATCGGTTCTACTCTCCACGCCCTACATCCTCTGGATGGTGGCATTCACCCTGATTCCCCTGGGCGTGGTGTGCTATTACGCCCTGACAGACCCGGCCAACGGCAGCTTCACATGGAATAACCTGCGGCAACTGGGGATGTATCTGCCGGTGTTCGGCCAGTCCATTCTCTACAGCCTGGTTTCCGCCTTTATCTGCCTGCTGCTGGGCTATCCCGTTGCCTACTATATCGCCCACCGGACTCCCGTGATGCAGAAAATCCTGTATATGCTGGTGATGCTGCCCATGTGCATGAGCTTTTTACTGCGGACGCTGGCCTGGGTCGGGCTTCTGCAGGACACGGGCATCATCAACAATCTACTGGCAGCCATCGGCCTGCCCCGGCTGAAGCTGATCCGCACCCCCGCCGCGGTGGTGCTGGGTATGGTGTACAACTATCTGCCCTATATGATTCTGCCGCTGTATTCCGTCATCGTCAAAATTGACCACCGGCTCATTGAGGCGGCGGAGGATCTGGGCTGTAATGGCGTTCAGGTGTTTGGCAGGGTGATTCTGCCTCTGTCCGTGCCCGGCATCGTATCCGGCATGACCATGGTGTTCGTTCCGGCGGTGTCCACTTTCTATATCTCTCAAAAGCTGGGCGGAACCGAGACGGTGCTGATCGGCGACGTCATTGAGCGCCAGTTCAAGCAGGGCAACAATCCCAATCTGGGCGCGGCGCTGAGCCTGCTGCTGATGGTGCTGGTGTTCGTGTGTACCGGCATCCTGAACCGGTTCGCCGGGGACGACGGGGAGGAGGCGGTAATCGTATGAAACGGGTCAACAAAGCGCTTACCATCCTGATTTTTATTTTCCTCTATATCCCCATGGCGGTGCTGATTGTGGCCTCGTTCAATACGGGAAAGGACGTGACCCGGTTTGAGGGCTTCACCCTGAACCAGTATATCCGGCTGTTTCAGGACGGTCATCTGCTGCAGCTTTTGGGCAACTCTCTGGTCGTGTCCATTCTGGCCAGCCTGATTGCTACCGTGTTCGGCACCGTAGCGGCTGTGGGCATTCATAACCTGAATCCCAGATTGCGGGGCGCGGTCATGACCCTGACCAACATTCCCATGACCAATCCCGACATCGTCACGGGTATTTCCCTGAGCCTGCTGTTTGTCTTTGTGGGCAGCAAGCTGCTGGGTCAGCGCAACAGCCTGACCTTCGGCACGCTGCTGATTGCCCATATTACGTTTAATCTGCCCTATGTCATATTGAACGTAATGCCCAAGCTGAATCAAATGGACCCGGCGCTGGAAAACGCGGCCATGGATTTGGGCTGTACCCCATTGCAGGCATTTTTCAAGGTGACGCTGCATGAAATTATGCCGGGCATCGTTTCAGGCGCCATCATGGCGTTTACCATGAGTCTGGACGACTTCGTCATCAGCTATTTTGTCAGCGGCATGGATTTTGTGACGCTTCCGGTGGAAATTTATTCCTATACGAAAAAACCGATTCAGCCCAAGGTCTATGCCCTGTTTACCCTGCTGTTTGTCCTGATTTTTGTGCTGATGGTGGGCATGAATCTGGTGCAGATGCGCTCCGACCGCAAGAAGTCGGAAGCTCATGGAAATGGAAAATGAGAAGGAGATTTGTAATGAAAAAAATTGTTTCTTTTGTTCTGGCAGTCTGCCTTGCTTTTGGCTCTCTGCTTGCCGGCTGCGGCGGCGGGGAGGATGATGTGACCCTCTATGTCTACAACTGGGGGCAGTATATTGCAGAGGGCGACGAAGGCTCTTTGGATGTGATTGCTGCCTTTGAGGATCGGTATCCCAATATTCACGTGCAGTATTCCACCTATGATTCCAATGAGATCATGTATTCCAAGCTGGCCGGCGGCGGCATCACCGTGGATGTGATCATCCCCTCTGACTATATGATCGGCCGGATGATTCAGGAGGGAATGCTGGAGGAACTGAATTTCGACAACATTCCCAACTACCAGTATATCGACGAGACATTCAGGAACACGGACTACGATCCGGAAAACAAATATTCCGTCCCTTATACCTGGGGCACCGTGGGCATTATCTACAACACCAAATATGTGGATGAGGCCGACGTCACCGGCTGGGAGCTGCTGTGGAATGAAAAGTACGCCGGAAAGATCCTGATGTTCGACAACTCCCGGGACGCCTTTGGCGTGGCACAGTACCTGCTGGGCTATGACGTGAATACCACCGACGAGACCCAGCTTCAGGCGTGCGCCGACAAGCTGGCGGAACAGAAGCCTGTGGTGCAGCAGTACGTGATGGATCAGATTTTCTCGGCCATGGAAAATGAGGAGGCCTGGATCGCTCCCTACTATGCCGGTGACTATCTGACCATGGCGGAGGAAAACCCGGATCTGGCGTTCTATTTCCCGAAGGAGCAGGGCTTCAATATTTTCATTGACGCCATGTGCATCCCCACCTGCTGTCAGGAAAAGGAAGCGGCGGAGCTGTTCATCAACTTCCTCTGCGACCCGGAGATTTCCGGCGCCAACATGGACTATCTGGGCTACAGTACCCCGGAGAGCGCGGCAAAGGCGTATATGGATCCCGAGATTGCATCCAACCCCATTGCCTATCCCGATGATGAGACGCTGGCAAAAGCCGGCAGTTTCTCCTATCTGCCGGGGGACACCTCCCGCTATATGGAGAGCCTGTTCATGACGGTTCGAAACGGCTGATCAAACCTGATATCCATGACCCGGAGGTGTTTCCTCCGGGTCGTTTTTTGCCCCAATCATGAAAAATGAATGCCGTTGGAGAACATCTGATCACGCTTGAAAGACACCCGTTTCTACCACTTTCACAAATCGGAAAGGTTATTTTCCTTAAAACTATGCACAATTTTAAACTCCGGAGAAATTATTATCAGATTAACGAAATTAGGCATTGAAATTATGTTCTCTTTCGTGTATAATGTCCCTATTACGGTGCCCGGCACCGAAGCTATGGAGGCTCCGTCCTCCCGAAAGGAGCAACACAACATATGTACACAGCCAATGCGATTCGCAATATCTGCCTGCTGGGCCACAGCGGCAGCGGTAAGACTGCCCTGGCCGAGAGCCTGCTTTATATGACCGGCGCCATTGACCGGATCGGTAAAAACGCCGACGGAAATACCGTCTGCGATTATGACCCCGAGGAGATCCGCCGCCACATCTCCATTTCCACTTCCGTCGTGCCTCTGGTGTACAAGAACATTAAGATCAACCTGCTGGATACGCCCGGTGGATTTGATTTCTCCGGCGCTGTTGTGGAAGCCCTCCGGGCTGCGGACGCGGCTATTCTGGTCTGCTCCGCCAAGGACGGCATCACCGTCGGCTTTGAGAAGGCCTGGAAATACTGCGAGGAGCGGAATATGCCCCGCTTTATCTACATCTCCAAGGTGGACGAGGACAATTCCGATTACAACGCCACCTTCAACGCCCTGCGCGAGAAGTACGGCAACAAGATTGCCCCTGTGGTCGTTCCCATCTGGGACGCGCAGAAGCGGGTTACCGGCATCATTGATGTGCTGAACAAGCGCGCTTTCGAGATGCAGAACCTGAAGCGGGTGGAAATTGATGTTCCCGCGGGCAAGGAATCCGTCATTGAGGAATTCAATGACGCGCTGAAGGAATCCGTTGCCGAAACCAGCGAGGAATTCATGGACAAGTTCTTCGGCGGCGAGGACTTTACCTATGCCGAAATGATCAAGGGCCTGCACAAGGGCGTGGTTGACCATACCCTGTATCCCGTGCTCTGCGGCTCCGGCGTCACCTGCCTGGGCAGCCTGATGCTGATGGATCACATTGCCGATCTGCTGCCCAACCCCGTGGAGGGCAACTATCATAAGGCCACCACCGCCGACGGCAAGACCGAGGAGTTCGTGGTGTCGCCCGGCGGCGTTCCCTCCGCGTTTGTGTGGAAAACCGTTTCCGATCAGTACGGCAAATATTCCTATATCAAGGTGCTTTCCGGCGAAATTACGTCTGATACCACACTGGTCAACGCCCGTACCGGCGAGACCGAAAAGCTGGGACGTCTGTACTCCGCCTGCGGTAAGAAGTACACCGAGGTCAAGGCGCTTGCCTGCGGCGACATTGGCGCCATCGGCAAAATGGACAGAGTCAAGACCGGTGATACCCTGTGCGATCCCCGGAAGGTTGTCTCTCTGAAGGGGTTGCCCTATCCGGCTGCCTGCTATTCCATGGCCATCTTCCCCAAGACCAAGGGGCAGGACGACAAGGTGGCTGCCGGACTGAACCGGCTGAACGAGGAAGACCCTTCCTTCAAGCTGACCAACAATGCGGAGACGAAACAGATGGTCATCTCCGGTACCGGCGATCAGCAGCTTGACGTGCTGGTTTCCAAGCTGAAGAGCCGCTTCGGGGTGGATGCCGTTCTGGAGCCGGCAAAGGTCGCCTATCGGGAGAAGATCAAGAAAAAGGTGGAAGCTCATGGCCGCCACAAGAAGCAGACCGGCGGTTCCGGCCAGTTTGGCGATGTGTGGATTCGGTTCGAGCCCCAGGATGAGCAGGACGGCCTGATCTTCGCGGAGGAAGTGTTTGGCGGCAGCGTACCCAAGAACTTCTATCCCGCTGTTGAAAAGGGCGTGCAGGAAGCGATTCAGAAGGGCCCGCTGGCCGGGTATCCCATGGTCGGCCTGAAGGCCACCCTGTACGACGGTTCCTATCACCCCGTGGACTCCAACGAAATGGCCTTCAAGATGGCGGCCATTCTGGCCTTCAAGGAAGCCATGCCCAACGCCAATCCCACCCTGCTGGAGCCCATCGGCGCGCTGACCGTTACGGTTCCCGACAGCTATGTGGGCGATGTGATGGGCGATCTGAGCAAGCGCCGCGGCCGCCCCATGGGCATGACCCCCGATCACGAGGGCAACACTGTCATCGAGGCCGAGGTGCCCATGGCGGAGATGAGCAGTTACGCCATCGACCTGCGCGCCATGACACAGGCCCGCGGTTCCTTCGCGCTGGAGTTCGTCCGCTATGAGGAAGTTCCCAAGGCCAACCAGGCCAAGATCATTGCCGACGCGAAGGCTGAAGAATAATCGTATTTCCGGCGGCGCGGAGGTTTCCGCGCCGCCTTTTTCTGCCATCCGGCGGCCACCGCAACTGCCGGTTGACAGATGCAAGGCGTCGGATGGTTGCTGTACAGGGTAGATTTTGGTATGATGAAGCCATCAAAGCCAAGGAGGAATGCGTATGAATGACAAAACCATGGGTCAGCGGATTGCCCGATGCCGCCGGGATCAGAACCTTTCTCAGGAGGCTCTGGGAGACCAAATGGGTGTCTCCCGGCAGGCCATTTCCAAATGGGAAGCGGATGCCGCCGTCCCGGAAATCGATAAGCTCATCGCTCTGAGCAGGCTGTTTGGTGTCAGCGTGGGCTGGCTGCTGGGCGTGGAGGAGAATTCGCCCCGGCAGGAGGAGGAACTGACTGATACCCAGTTGAAAATGGTGGAGGAAATCGTCAAACGCTATCAGCCTGCCCGGGAAGCGGGGAAAAAGAAATTCCACTGGGAGTTCGGTATCCCGTTGCTTGCGGTGGCGCTGGCTGCTGCCGCACTGATTTTCAGCTTTGCCAGAAAACATGATGATCCGGCGGCCAATTCGGAGCAGCTTTCCAGCTTGCAGGCCAGTTATAGCGGCATTCAAGGGCAGTTGTCGGATATCAGCGCCCGGCTGGACGCGCTGGAGGACGCCAGCCTGGAGCGCCTGCTGCTGAACTACCAGTTCCACTTTGACGGCGTGGATCAAGCCGGAAATACGATATTTGTGACCGGTTCGGCGGAGAATGAGGCGGCGGGTATGGTGGTTTCCTCCATGGATGTTCCCACGGCGGTGATTTCCTTTACCGCCGTTCCCAGGCAGCACAGCGATGCGGATACGGCATTTCTGACGGTCACTGTGGGTGGCGCCGAGTTTCAGAAAGCGGACTGCCAGTGGAACGGAACAACCTACACTGGGAAACTGAACCTACTGATTTCCGATGGCTACGGAGTGGTCTTTACCGTCTGCCATGCCGACGGCACCCAGGAGTGTCAGATGCTGGAGGATCCAAACGTGATGGAACTGGCACAATCCCTCACGATTCAGCTTGATGTGGAGGAGGTCGGGAACGTCAGGTATACCCGCTGTGAGGATCACGACGAATTGGAATTCACTGACTTCGCCGTAGACTGCTGCGCACCTGCCCTGAACGCGGATGCGGACTGGGAATCCTTTGGGTTTGCACTGTATCTCAATGGGGAGGAATGGAAGCGAGACGAACGGAATGATCACGATCCGGAGATCATCGGCGCAAATGGTTTCTCATTTTATTCTGCGGATTCCGTTTTTGAGATTCCGACGCTGCAGGAGGGCGACCGGCTGGAACTGCGGGTCTACGCCGCCCTGGAAAACGGCGTCAGCGCGGAAAAGACTGCCGCCATTTGGGTTTATACCAACGGTGCGCTGGAGCAGCAGACCCTTGACGGAACCGCCGCCCAGATAAACCGCTTTGGTTTCTGATACGATCTTATCCTGCCCGCCGCAATGCGGCGGGCAGCCGTTTTGCCCGGACGGCGGGGGCGGGGGCGGATAATCCACAGGCTTTCCGGGGCTACCAACATTTTTCACAAATTTCTGCCCCCATCCTGTTTTTTTATGTGAATAGCGATAAAAAGTTGTTAATTTTGAATTTTTTGGATTGATTTTACGGTGGGTTTGACTTACAATAAAATAGCAAACGGACTAAGACAGTATCTCCGGCAGAATCCAATTCCGAGGTGAGGCAAATGCTGAATATTGTGCTGGTGGAGCCTGAAATTCCCCAGAACTGCGGCAATATTGCCAGAACCTGCGCCGCAACCGGAAGCCGCCTTCATCTGATTCGGCCGCTGGGCTTTGACATTTCCGACAAGGCTGTCAAGCGTGCCGGACTGGACTACTGGCATCTGGTGGAGGTTCGGGACTATGAGAATCTGGAGGACTTCTTCGCCAAAAACGATGTGCGCCAGATGTGGTGCCTGTCCACAAAGGCTCCCCGGAGCTATGTGGAGGCGGAATACACTGACGGCTGCTACCTGTTCTTTGGCAAGGAGACCAGAGGACTCCCGGAACCGTTTCTGGAGGAGCACCGGGATTGCTGCGTTCGGATTCCCATGCGAAGCGAGGCCCGGAGCCTGAACCTGAGCAACGCGGTGGCGGTGACCGTATTCGAGGCGCTGCGTCAGCTGTCTTTTCCCGGTTTGTGCGCATTTGGAAAAATGCGGGGCTGTGCAGGCCCCGGTGATTTGGAGGAATTGTTATGAATTACAACAAGAAGTCCATCGAGGATATTGATGTTGCCGGCAAGCGGGTGCTGTGCCGCTGCGACTTCAACGTTCCCACCAAGGACGGCAAAATCACGTCCGACAAGCGGATCGTTGCCGCGATGCCCACCATTCAGTATCTGGTGGATCACAATGCCAAGGTCATTCTGTGCTCCCACATGGGCAAGCCCAAGGGTGAGTGGAAGCCCGAGCTGAGCCTGAAGGTGGTGGCTCAGCGCATCAGCGAGCTGCTGGGCAAGCCGGTCGTCATGGCTGCCGACGTGGTTGGCGAGGATGCCAAGGCCAAGGCCGCCGCGCTGAAGGACGGTGACGTGATGCTGCTGGAGAACACCCGTTTCATGAAGGGTGAGACCAAGAATGATCCCGAGCTGAGCAAGGCGCTGGCTGATCTGGCCGACATCTTTGTCAACGACGCGTTCGGAACCGCACACCGCGCCCACTCCTCCACTGCGGGCGTGGCTGACTATCTGCCTGCTGTCTGCGGCTACCTGGTTCAGAAGGAAGTGTCCATCATGGGCAAGGCACTGGCCAACCCCGACCGGCCCTTCGTCGCCATTCTGGGCGGTGCCAAGGTCTCCGACAAGCTGAATGTGATCAACAATCTGCTGGAGAAAGTGGATACCCTGATCATCGGCGGCGGTATGGCTTATACCTTCCTGGCTGCCAAGGGCTATTCCGTCGGCACCTCCCTGCTGGATGCTGAGAAGATTGACTACTGCAAGGACATGATGGCCAAGGCCGAGGCCAAGGGCGTCAAGCTGCTGCTGCCCATCGATACCGTGGTTGCCAGTGCGTTCCCCAGCCCCATCGACGGCCCCGTGGAGGTGGAAACCGTTCCCTCCGATGCCATCCCCGCCGACAAGATGGGTCTGGATATTGGCGAAAAGACCCGCGCTCTGTTTGCTGATGCCGCCAAGTCTGCCAAGACCGTGGTCTGGAACGGCCCCATGGGTGTTTTTGAGAATCCCACCCTTGCCAAGGGCACCATTGCTGTGGCGCAGGCGCTGGCGGATTCCGATGCTGTGACCATCGTCGGCGGCGGCGATTCCGCTGCGGCCTGCGAGCAGCTCGGCTTTGCCGACAAGATTACCCACATTTCCACCGGCGGCGGCGCCTCCCTGGAGTTCCTGGAAGGTCTGGAGCTGCCCGGCATTGCCTGCCTGCAGGATAAATAATTCCCACTTCCGGAAACCGGGCAGGAGCCGGTGGCTGCATCGGCTCCTGCCATCAGACCGGAACTGCGGCTGTGGGAAAAACCCGGCCGAGTCCATTTGAAATCGTCAATTCGCATCGATTTTTTCGGTGTACACATATTAAGGAGAAACTGGATATGAACAGAAAGTATCGCAAGACCGTGATTGCCGGCAACTGGAAGATGAACAAGACCCCCTCCGAGACCAAGGAGTTTATGACCCAGCTGAAGGCCATTATGCCCAAGGGTCGCTGGTGCGATGTCGCCCTGTGCGTGCCTGCCGTTTGCATCCCCGCTGCCGTTCGTGCCATGCGGGAGACCCGCGTCGGCATCGGCGCCGAGAACTGCAACCCCAATCCCTCCGGCGCATACACCGGTGAGATTGCCACCAATATGCTGGTCGACGCCGGCTGCAAGTATGTGATCATTGGCCATTCCGAGCGCCGCGCCATGGGCGAGACCGACGCCGATGTCAACGCCAAGGTTCTGGCCGCGCTGGACGCTGGCCTGATTCCCATTATGTGCTGCGGCGAGACCCTGGAGCAGCGGGAAGCCGGCATCACCACTGAGTGGATCACCATGCAGATCAAGCTGGGTCTGGCTGGCGTGCCCGAGGAGAAGATCCGCAAGGTCATCATTGCCTACGAGCCCATCTGGGCCATCGGCACCGGCCGTACCGCCACTCCCGAGCAGGCCGAGGAAGTCTGCGAGAGCATTCGTACCGTGGTTCGCAAGTTGTATTCTTCCAAGAATGCCCGGGCCATCTCCATCCTGTACGGCGGCTCCATGAACGACAAGAACGCCTTCGAGCTGCTGGCTCAGCCCGACATCGACGGCGGTCTGATCGGCGGCGCCTCTCTGGTGCCCGAGAAGTTTGTCAAGATCATTGAGGCAGCGAACCAGCCCACCGTGTAATTTCAAAGCGTAACAAATGGGGCAGCTGCGGAAGCGGCTGCCCCATTGCATATTGCAGGGAATTGAACATCCTGCCTTTTCCATCAGAGGTGTGATATGAAAACACGACTTTTATCCGCCGCAGACCCGGATGCCCCGGCCATCGCGGCCGACATTATCAAATCCGGAGGTCTGGTAGCCATCCCCACGGAGACGGTCTATGGTCTGGGAGCCAACGGACTGGATGAACAGGCGGTTCTGAAGATTTTCGAGGCCAAGGGACGGCCCCAGGACAACCCCCTGATCCTCCACATCTCCGGTCCGGAACAGATCGAACAGTTTTGCCATCACATTCCGCAGGCGGCCTACGATCTGGCGGAAGCATTCTGGCCCGGCCCGTTGACCATGGTGTTGCCGGCCAAGGATGTTGTACCCCGGCGCACCACCGCAGGGCTGGATACGGTGGGCATCCGCTGCCCGGACAGCCCGGTCACCCGGGAGATTATCCGTCTGGCTGGTGTTCCCATCGCGGCACCCTCTGCCAACATCTCAGGCAAACCCTCCACCACCACGGCGGAACACGTGCTCCACGACCATGATGGCCGGATCGACGCCATCGTGGACGGCGGGCCATGCCGGGTGGGGGTGGAATCCACCATCGTCGACTTAACCGAGCGCCGGCCCCGGCTGCTGCGCCCCGGCGGAATTGGCCCCGAGCAATTGATTTCTGTGCTGGGCGACCTGGTGGTGGACAAGGCTGTCACCGCGCAGGTGGACAAGGATGCGGTAGTCAAGGCTCCCGGCATGAAATACCGCCACTACGCCCCCACGGAGCCGGTGGTCATTGTTTCCGGTTCCCGGGAAAACGCGGCGGCCTATATCCGCGCCCACTTTGAGCCGGGAGACCGGGTGCTGTGCTTTGAAGAAGAGCTGCCCCTGTACGATGGCTGCAATCCCCTCTCCTATGGCAGAGAGGCGGATGTGAATACCCTCTCCGCCGGGTTGTTCGCTGCGCTGCGGGAGTTGGACGATCCGAAAATCCATCAGGTCTATGCCCGGTGCCCTGTGGGCGGCGGCGTGGCCTACGCGGTTCAGAACCGTCTGAAAAAAGCGGCTGCGTTCCACATTGTGGATGCGGAGGAGGAAATATGATTCTCGGTATCACCGGCGGCACCGGCTGCGGCAAGACGACCCTATTAAACGCCGTTCGGGCAGCGGGCGGTATGGTTTTTGACTGCGACGAAATCTACCACCACCTGCTGATTTCGGATGCAGCCATACTGGCTGCCGTTGATAACCGCTTTCCCGGCGTGGTGGAGGACGGCATACTGAACCGCAGGAAACTGGGGACGATCGTCTTTTCGGATGAGACGGCTTTGCTGGATCTGAACCGGATTACCCACGCCGCCGTGAAAGCGGAGGTGCTGCGGCTGCTGGAGCAAAAACCGGAGACAGCGGCCATTGACGCCATCGCCTTATTCGAGGGCGGACTGGCGGAACTGTGCGATGTGACGGTGGCCGTGACGGCTCCGACCGCCGACAGAATCCGCCGTCTGACAGCGCGGGACGGTATCAGCGCGGATTATGCCCGCAGCCGGATTGCGGCGCAGCATGACGGGGACTGGTTTCGGCAGCGATGCGATTACGTGCTGGAAAATGACGGAAATCTGGCTGAATTTCAGAGCAGGTGTCTTGCTTTTTTACACGAAATCGGTATAATGAAAGAAAATACGAAAGGAGTTTAACCAATATGACCAATGAAGAACTTCGTGAATCCCTGCTGATGGCGCCGAAGAACGGCTATGCCCGGATTGCCCCGGAGCAGCGCGCCGAAATGGAGCGCTACTGTGCTGACTATATGGCGTTTATGGATGCCTGCAAAACCGAGCGGGAAGCCACGGCCTGGACATCCGCAAAGGCCGAGGAGCTGGGCTTCAAGCCCATGGTGCCCGGCATGGCCGCCAATCCCGGTGATAAAATCTACCTGAATAACCGGGGCAAAAGCATCATGCTGGCGGTTGTGGGCAAGAAACCCCTGAATGAGGGCGCCAATATCTGCGCCGCCCACGTGGATTCCCCCCGCATGGATCTGAAGCCCAATCCGCTGTATGAGGATTCCGAAATCGCTTATTTCAAAACTCATTACTATGGCGGCATTAAAAAATACCAGTGGGTCACTGTTCCTCTCGCCATTCACGGTGTCGTGTACCGCAAGGATGGCAGCGTGGTTACCATCACCATCGGCGAGGATGATGCCGACCCCATTCTGGTAATCTCCGATCTGCTGGTGCACCTGTCCGCCGACCAGATGCAAAAGCCGCTGGCCAAGGGCATTGAGGGCGAACAGCTTAATGTGATTCTGGGCACCGAGCCGCTGGAGGGCGAGGGCAGCGACATGGTGAAGCTGAACATCATGCGCCTGCTGAATGAAAAGTACGGCTTGATTGAAAGCGACTTTTTGTCCGCCGAGCTGACCGTTGTCCCCGCCGGCCGCAGCCGGGAAGTGGGTCTGGACCGTTCCCTGATCGGCGCCTATGGCCACGATGACCGGGTCTGCGCCTATGCTGAGCTGGATGCTATTTTCAACATCGGGACACCC
Organism: Clostridiales bacterium; assembly: GCA_022774865.1. Lineage (GTDB taxonomy): Bacteria > Bacillota > Clostridia > Oscillospirales > Oscillospiraceae > Faecousia. The sequence goes on along the minus strand of JALFLH010000005.1, from coordinate 70,477 downwards.
GACAAAACTGCCGTCTGCATTCTGGCCGACAAGGAAGAGATCGGCTCCGTGGGCATCAGCGGCATGAAGAGCCAGGCCTTTGAATACTTCATGGACATTCTGTGCCGCGCCCAGGGCGTGAACCTGTACGAGTGCTTTGCCAATTCCTTCTGCCTGTCCGCCGACGTTACCAATGCCTATGACCCCAACTTTGCCGAGACCTGCGACCGCCGGAACAACGCCCTGCTGAATTATGGCGTGGCCATCTGCAAGTACACCGGTTCCCGGGGGAAGAGCGGTGCGTCCGACGCGTCTGCTGAAGCCATGGGTCATGTACGTACCACGCTGGAAAACGCAGGCGTCATCTGGCAGACCGCCACGCTGGGCAAGGTCGATCAGGGCGGTGGTGGTACCGTGGCCGCTTACATGGCAGACCGGAACATTGTCACTGTGGATGCGGGCGTGCCTGTGCTGTGTATGCACGCACCGCTGGAGCTGGTTTCCAAGCTGGACTGCTACGAAACCATGCTGGCCTGCAAGGCAATCTACCTGGCCTGATCCAATATAGCAAAAAGCCATCCGATTAGCGTGGTGTTCGTAAGACAGTTAAAGCCAAGCTGCAAAATGCAGCTTGGCTTTTATCGTTGTTCGCACTACATAGCAAGACGCCATGTATAGAAGTGCGCCCTTGGTATGCGCAGAAAAATGGAATCGAACAAACCCGTCATCCGAATCGATTATCTCGTTATTGATAGCGAAACGGGATTGCACTATGCTATATCTCTCTCGTTGTTTTAAATATTTTTGACTGCTTTTTTTGCTAATTTATATGCCAACTCTCTGGATTGGTCTACATCACCGGACAATTCCAGTATAATAAAGTCAGCAGCCTCTTTGACGCTCATGATACCGGTGTCTTGTGCTCTTTCGAAGGACGCACTCAAGCTTTTCCGAACATCATCGCCACTTATGTTAAGTTCGTCCAACAGTCGAAGCAATTCCGTTTTCTGATAAGGATAAAGTTGAATCTCTTCATAGTACCGATTTATAAATGTTTCTCTAAATTTCTTATCATAACTAAACGCCTTATAATTCACCAAAAGCTGCAATCCTGCGTGAATGTTAATCCTTTTAAATAAGTATTGGAAGTACATATCGGATGCATTTACATAAGATTTGCCTTCTTCTTCAATGAACAAACCCATCAAACGATAGCATTCACAATAACGACTTGTTGCAGCTAATCCTAAAGCAGGATCCTTTTGAAATTGGAGGAAAGCCTCGTTCATAGCCTTATTAAGCTGACCATAAATAATATCTTTGTACGGTCTTTTTGGCCCCTTAACAAATTCCTCGTTTACTGTCCAAATATTTACTCCTACTTCAGTAACATTATAATTGTGTTTTTCCAAAAAATACTGGATATATGGATTTGCTTTGAGTTCCTCAATTCCTTTTTCAGTAAGTTTCCATGTGCGTTCTTTAACCAAAGCACCCAATGCATCCTCCGAAACAGCTGACAACTGATCAACGATCTCCGCCTTTTTGCCCTTGACAGATATGTTTAAAGCTGCCGCTATCTCTTTAAGTTCTGTTAGCTTAAATCCCGACAAGCAGTCCTTTGCGTTTCCTATGTCAATGAACATTCTATTATGCAAATCCTTTAACATTTTTAAAGGATTAGAAATCTCGTATGTGTGGGTCAAATAACTTGGAAAGCAGGTTTCAGTCGTTTTGTATTTTTCTGCAAGCGAAAGCATAACAAGCTCACCCGGATACAGCCCGCATGCATCCGGTTTGCCTTTTAAGTGAAGCAAAGGAGTATTTGCACTTCCTTTATTGATCTCTACATTTTTGATTTGAGATTGATTGTTGCTTGAAGATTTTTTACCAAATACTGAAGAGAAAAAAGACATCTAATCACCTTATCTACTGTTTTTGTTAATATACCATGCGAAAACAATTATTGCAATACTATTCGATCATAAGAAACGCCACAGCAAGACGAGTTGCTGTGGCGAAAACTGTTTTACGAGCACCCGCCTTTTCGGATGGCTTTTTATTTGATTGCCCTGCCGGTTATTTAACGGAGAGGGTGCTCAGAAGCGCTTCCAATTGGGAAAGCGCTTCAATTTCGTAATCCACGTGGATCTCAGGATTGCGTGGCGCGTGGCCGGGATTGATCCAGCAGGTCAGAAGTCCGGCATTGTTGCCGCCCCGGATGTCGGAGGTCAGACTGTCGCCCACCATCATGGCTTTTCCCTTCTCAAAGTCCGGAATCCGGGCAAAGCAGGCGTCAAAGTAGGCTTTTGCAGGTTTGTTGAACCCGATTTCTTCGGAGATAAAAACCTGTTCGAAATAGGGGTACAGCTTTGCACTGGTCATCCGGCCCTCTTGCACCTTGGCGGTGCCGTTGCTTGCCAGAAACAGCCGATATTTCTTTGACAGGGCTTTTACCGCAGCCTCCGCGCCGGGGAGAAAATAGTGGCCGATGGACAGGTTATGCTCATAGGAAGCCTGAATCGCGTGGGAATCCACATCCATACCCAGTTCAAGAAAAAGCGTCTCAAACCGCTTGAGCAGTACCTGCGCCCGGGTCAGCTCCCCACGCTCCAGCTTTTCCCAACATCGCTTGTTGATGGCGCTGTAGCGCGCCATGATTTCCGGAGCGGGATTCAGACCGTGAGCGCGAAAGGTTTTTTCCAGAGCAATCCGCTCGGCTTTGTGAAAATCCAGAATGGTGTCGTCTAAATCCAAAAACAGAAATTCGATCATATGTGCTCCCAAGAATTGAATCTTACCGTGGCTTCCGTGCCGCGATTTCTCTGGCAATGGAGGCAAACTGGGGGATGCTCAGCGTTTCACCCCGGACATTTTCGCCCAGATCGCAGGCGGCAATTACATCCGCCGCGCCCTGCTTGCCCAGTTCCGGGAAGCCGGAGGCCAGACCGTTGCTGAGCTTCTTACGCCGCATGGCAAAGCCAGCGCGCACAACACGGAAGAACAGCGCCTCATCCGGCACATTCCAGTTCCGGCTGGTGCGCACCTGAAGCTGAATCACGGAGGAGGTTACCTTTGGCTGGGGAAGAAAACAGTGGGCAGAAACATCGAACAGCAGCCTTGGCTGGGCATAATACTGGCAGAATATGGTAAAGGCGCTGTAGTCAGCGGTTCCGGGCGCTGCCGCAATCCGCTGAGCCACCTCTTTTTGAACCATAACAGTGACGGACTCAAAGCAGTCCGCTTCCAGCAGGGCGGTCAGAATGGGGGAGGTGATATAATAGGGGAGATTGGCACAGGCCATGGGTCGCAGGCCTCTGAACCGTTCCCGCACCAGCGCGGGGATGTCCAGCTTCAGAACATCCCCCCAAAGAAGCTCCAGATTATGAAATTCTCCTACGGTTTGACCCAAAATGGGTTTCAGCCTGCTGTCCAGCTCCACAGCGCATACCTTTTCCGCGCGCAGACAGAGCTGCTGGGTCAGAGAGCCAATCCCGGGCCCGATCTCCAGTACGCCAGCGGTATCATCCACGCCCGCTTCCCGGGCGATGGATTCCGGAACCCAGGGCGCAATCAGAAAATTCTGCCCCTTTGCCTTTGAGAAACGGAAGCCGTACTGCTCCAGCAGGGGCTTCATAACCTGAATATTGCAAACGTCAACCATAAAAAATCCGCCTTTCTGCTGGCTATTATACCAACAGAAAGGCGGTTTGGCAATAAGATTATCCCAAAATGTACACCAAACACTTGCGGGCACCGAACTGAATGCATTCTTCCCGTGTGTCATAGAACAGATCGATCCGGGTACCGGCAATATGCTCCTTGCTGCCGCAGTCCTCGGCGGTGGCGATACCGTAGATGTATTCTCCGTCCTCGCTGACGATGAACATCCGGGTGCCGTAGGGAATTACTCTGGGGTCAACCGCAATCGCGCCGACCCGGGGTTCTGTGCCCGTGGCGGTTGTGCGGTGGTACTGGTTGTAATAGGCGGTTGCCAGACTGTGAATGACTTTGGTGTAAGTCAGAACCTCCCCGGTGGGCAGGGTGATCATCCCGTCCCCGATGACAGGGAGATCTGCGGATACGTCGTCCGTGTCCGTCCCGGTACCGACGGCGATTACCTCGTCAACCGGCTGGCTGGTGACCCGCTGGCTGAGTACGGTTCGCTCGGTTTCCCTGCCATTGACATAAGTCACGGTGGCGGTGCAAACCATCCACCCGTCTATCCCCTCGGTGAGCACCCGTTCGGTACCGGCGGGAAGGGCGGGGTCATGACAGTAGACCGTGTTATGGGCAAGCATTTCCGTGTAGGTCTGCTCCTGACGTACCACGTGTGCGACGGTCAGTTCCATTCCGTCAAAGGTTTTTTGATCCAGCGGAACGGAAATGGTGTCCTCCGAGCTCCAGGAGAGGTTCAGCCGGGTCAGAAGCTCCCGGACGGTTTCCCCAATGGAGGCTGCTTCCATCGGCTCGCCATAGTAGTCGATGAAAATGGTTTGTCCACGCTGGACGTTGATTTCAGATATTCCGGCAATGGCATGGGTTGTATAGGTATCATCCGCGCCCAGCTCCAAGCCGGCCTCTCCCAGAACAGCTTCGGGATCTGTCGCGGACGAAGTGTGAACCAGAACCCGGCTTCCGTCGGTAATGACATAGGTCGTCTGCGCAAAAACCGTCTGGGACAGCAGCAGCAACGCAATTGCCGCGGGTAAAAGGATCGCTGCCGCGCGGATGAACAGTGCTTTTCTCTCTAAGGCGAATTGTTTGAATTTGTGCATGAATAATACCTCCCTTCGTTGAGAATTTGTTTTTGCCATGTGCTGAAAAGTATCAATAAATTACAAATTGTTTATATTCGGGATTTGATGGATATATTATAACAAAAACTTCGAAAAAGTCAAGCATTTCTTGATTAAATACAGTTTTCGACAACATTTCTGCAAATATTAGTGACATAATTATGTTAACTCACATACTAAATATGCAGTCGAAAGGGGAGCGTGAAGCCGATATCTTGTGGTATTTTGTAACCAATGTTTACATAATGAGTGGTATTATGTAACCATTGTTACTTTTTGCGCAACCGGTGATTATGGTAAACTATACGCCGGGCGGAAGGGAAAAACGGGCATAAAAAAGCGCTGCAGGAGCAAACCTGCAGCGAAGCAAAATGGTTAAATCCGGTAGAGCCTTTTCCCGTTTTCCAGCGTGATGAGCTGAATCTCTTCCACCGGGAGGCCGCGGATTTCGGCCAGCTTTTCGGCCATGCGGATGAGCTTTCCGGGGTCGTTGCGCTTGCCCCGGAAGGGCTCGGGCGCCATATAGGGACAGTCGGTTTCCAACACAATCCGCTCCAGCGGAAGGGTGGCGGCTACCTCCACGGCCTTCCGGGCGTTTTTGAAGGTCAGCACCCCGGTAAAGCCGATATACCACCCCCGGTCTACCAGTTGCCGTGCCATCTCGGCGGAGCCGGAGTAGCAGTGAAACACGCCGGTAACTTCCGGGAAATCCTGGATGACGGCCATGCCGTCCGCGTGCGCTTCCCGCTCATGGACGATCACGGGCAGCTTCAACTCCTGCGCCAGCGCCATCTGCGCCCGGAACGCACGCTGCTGGATATCCCGGGGAATGTCCTCATAATGGTAGTCCAGCCCAATTTCTCCGATGGCTTTGATTTTGAGGTTGCGTTTACATAATTTTCTGTATTCGTCCAGAACCGCATCCGTTACCTCGTCCGCCGCGTCCGGGTGGGAGCCGACGGCGGCATAGAGATAGCTGTATTGCGCCGCAAGCGCCGCGGCGTTCCGGGAGGAAGCCAGACTGCAGCCCGGATTCATGACCAGCGCCAGATTTTGCTCCGGGAGGGAAGCCAGCAGTTCCGCCCGGTCAGCGTCAAAGGCCCGATCGTCCAGATGGGCGTGGGTGTCAAACAGCATGATTCTCGCCTCCATCCGTGATGATTGCAACATAACAGCCGTCCCGTTCAAAGACCCGGGGGTCATCCGGGGAAAAGTTCGTGTGGTTGGGATATCCCCGCAGTCCTTCCCCGGTGCATTTGACGGCGGCTTCCTTCAGAACCCACATCCGAAGCAGCGCCACCCGCTTGTCGGAGGAAGCGGCAAAACGGGCTTTTTCAGAAGAGGAGAGTATTTTGTCTGCCAGCGTCAGATTAACCGGACGCCCGATTTCCTCAGCGTCAATGCCCACAGGAACGTGGGACAATACGCAGAACACATGGGCAGGGGTGTGAGAAATGGAAAAATATAGATTGCTTTCCGCAAAGAAGGGCTTTCCCCGGGGCGAGACCTGAATGTCGGGACAATCCAGCCCGGTTTCCTCCCGGTATAGCTGCTGCAGGAGTAGGCGCCCCGCTTCATGGCCGCTGCGTCCGTTCAGCGGGGCGGAGGCAAGGCACAGCTTATTCATCGGCGTCAATGATGTCCGGATCGTCCGGTGCATCCAGGCGGCGGATATCCCGTATCCGGCCGACCAGATTCACGATGCCCACAATGGTGATAACCACGCCGCAGATGGTAATCGCCACCCGGGAGGCGGTCATGGGAACAAGAATCAGCACCATACCGGCGGCCAGCGTAACGATGCCTAAAATCAAACCTGTCAGATAGGGCAGGCCGACAGCTTTAAGCCGCAGCGCGGTGCGCAAGCCGTCCACACCCTCGACGATCAGCAGAATTCCCACGACCAGACCGATGGATTTGGCCAGGATCAGCGGGTCAGTCAGAAAGAAAATGCCGGTGGCCAGAAAAACCGCCGCCCAGAGCCAGCCGACCAGACCGTAATAGTCCCGGAAGGCGAGAATGGCCAGCACCTTGCCAATGCCGCCCAGAATCAGAATCCAACCCAGCACCCGGGTGAGCAGGGCGACGGCGGAGTCCGGGCGAAGGGCAAGAACCAGCCCGAGCACAATCAGCAGCACCGGAAAGAAACACAGATTGATCATATGCTTGATTTGTTCCTTTTTCATGAACATCACTCCCTGCTACTACTATACTCCGAAATAAAAGGTGTGTCAAAGAAAAAATCCCTCCAGCGGGGGAGCCGGAGGGATAAGGGGCTGAATCTTAGTACATTCCGCCGCCCTGAGAAGCGGCAGCCGCAGCGGCTGCATCGGCAGCGGGATCGGGCTTGTCGACCACCAGGGACTCGGTGGTCAGCACACAGCCGGCGATGGAGGCGGCGTTCTCCAGAGAGGAACGGGTCACCTTGGTGGGGTCCACGATACCGGCGGGGATCATGTCCACGTACTCCTCGGTATAGGCGTTGTAGCCGAAGCCAACCTTGCCGGAGGAGCGGATCTTCTCGTAAACCACAGAGCCGTCCACACCGGCGTTCTCGGCAATTTGACGGATGGGCGCCTGCAGGGCGGAAGCCACGATCTTGGCACCGGTCTTTTCGTCGCCGTGCAGGGTGGCAATCAGGGCTTCCACAGCGGGGATGGCATTGACCTGGGCGGTGCCGCCGCCGGCCACAATACCCTCTTCCACTGCGGCGCGGGTGGCGTTCATGGCGTCCTCCACGCGCAGCTTCTTTTCCTTCATGGCAACCTCGGTCTGGGCGCCGACCTTGATGACGGCTACGCCGCCGGCCAGCTTGGCCAGCCGCTCCTGCAGCTTCTCGCGGTCATAGTCGGAGGTCGTGGTGGCAATGGCGGCACGGATCTGATGGGCACGAGCCTTGATCTGCTCGGCATCGCCGGCACCGTCCACGATGGTGGTGGTGTCCTTGGTCACGACAACCTGATGGGCACGACCCAGATCATTCAGGGTGGCATCGGCCAGCTCCATGTTCAGCTCACTGGAGATCACGGTGCCGCCGGTCAGAATGGCGATATCCTGCAGCATCTCCTTGCGGCGGTCGCCGAAGCCGGGAGCCTTCACGCAGACGCAGTTGAAGTTGCCGCGCAGACGGTTCATCAGCAGGGTAGCCAGCGCATCGCCTTCCACATCCTCGGCAATGATAATCAGCTTCTTGCCGGCCTTGACAATAGGCTCCAGGATGGGCAGCAGCTCCTGAATGGAGGAGATCTTCTTATCGGTGATCAGCAGATAAGCGTCGTCGATGACGGCTTCCATCTTGTCGGTATCGGTGACCATGTAGGGGGAGATATAGCCCCGGTCAAACTGCATACCTTCCACCACTTCCAGACCGGTCTCGGCGGTCTTGGACTCTTCGATGGTAATGACACCCTCGGTGCCGACCTTCTCCATCGCCTCGGCGATCAGCTTGCCGATGGACTCATCACCGGAGGAAACGGTGCCGACACGGGCAATGTCATCAGAGCCGGAGACGGGCACGGAATTGACCTTGATGGCATCCACGGCAGCGGCAACGGCTTTGTCAATGCCCTTGCGCATGACCATGGGGTTGGCACCTGCGGACAGGTTCTTCAGACCCTCGCGGGTGATAGCCTGCGCCAGAACGGTGGCGGTGGTGGTACCGTCGCCGGCCACATCGTTGGTCTTGGTGGCGACTTCGCGGATCAGCTGAGCGCCCATGTTCTCAAAGGGATCCTCGAGATCCACTTCCTTGGCGATGGTCACGCCGTCGTTGGTGATCAGGGGAGCGCCGTACTTCTTGCCCAGAACAACGTTTCTGCCCTTGGGGCCAAGGGTAACCTTCACGGTGTCGGCCAACTGGTCGATGCCGGACTGCAGCTTCTTGCGTGCTTCTTCGCCGTAAACAATCATCTTTGACATGATAATCTTCCTCCTTAGTCAGTGACGACAGCCAGAACGTCGTCCTGCTTGACAAACTTGTAATCTACCTTGTCCAGCGTAATGTCGGTGCCGTTGTACTTGCCGACGACGACCATATCGCCGGGCTTCACCAGCATCTGAACATCCTTGGTGCCGGGGCCGACGGAAACAACCTCATAGATCGCGGGCTTTTCCTTGTTGGTCGTGGCCAGAATGATTCCGGAAACGGTGGTTTCTTCGGATTCATGCTGCTTGAGCAGAATGTTGTCTGCCATGGGTTTGAGTTTCATGTGTGATTCCTCCATACAAAATGTATTTAGACTGCGGATTCAGGCAAGCCAGCTCCGCATTTATCTACATGATTTAGCACTCTGCTTTCCTGAGTGCTAACATATCATACCGCACTTGGAAGAAAAAAGCAAGAGGCAAATTCGACTTTTCCGTAAATAATTTGTTAAGCCGCCGTGAACATGACAGCATATTGGGGCGGCGGGGAAGGGGGATTTGATTCCTTACAGGCGGAAAATCTGCGGAAAACGTGCGGTTATGGTTGAATCGGGCATCGGTTGTTTGGTGATTCTGATGAAAAAACTTTGGAAAATGCTGGATTTGCTCTTGCATTTTGTGCGATATTCCATTATAATATGCCTAAAGCATCTTTGTGGGAGGAGTCTGTGCGTGGGCGAATTGATCGCGGTTCTGTCCGGCAAGGGCGGAACGGGAAAAACCTCGGTCTGCGCCGGGGTTGCCGCAGCGCTGGCCGCGTCCGATGCGCGGGTGCTGTGCATCGACTGCGACGTGGGGCTGCGGAATCTGGATATCTCCCTGGGTCTGTCCGACTGCGGCACCCTTTCCTTTCTGGACGTGTGTCAGGGAAGCTACCCGCTCTCCCGTGCTGAGGTGCATCCCCAGTTCCCCAAGCTATCCTTTCTCACAGCGCCCATGAACTGCGCCCCGGAAGCGATTGACACCGAGGCTTTCGGCGCCATGCTCTCCGAGGCCAGAGCCCAGTTTGATTATGTATTTCTGGACGCGCCTGCCGGTGTGGACACCGGGTTCCACCTGGTTTCCCGGTTCGCCGACCGCTGCATTCTGGTCACGCTGCCCGGCCCCGGCGCCATCCGGGACGCATCCCGGGCAGGCGAGCTGCTGGAGCTGATGGGCAAGACCAATGTCCGCCTGATTGTCAACCGGGTGAACCGGAAAATGGTGAATGCCATGGAGCTGACCATCGACGATGTGATGGACACTGCCGGTCTGCCGCTGCTGGGCATCATTCCGGAGGATCCCAATGTAACGCTTGCCGCCGCGTTTGGCCAGCCGCTGCTGAAATACCGCCCCCGCTGCGGTGCCGCTCAGGCCTGCCGCCGGATTGCCTACCGCATTCAGGGACTGCCGGAACCCATTAAAATCCGGTGATTACTGAGTTAATAAGGAGTGAAATGTTGTGAATATCGCATTTTTGGCGCACGACAAAAAGAAAGAACTGATGGTTCAGTTCTGCACTGCCTATAAAAGCGTTCTGATGAAGCATAACCTGTTCGCCACGGCCACCACCGGCCGCCTGATTGCCGACAACACCGGCCTGCCGATCACCCTGCTCCTGAGCCATAAGCAGGGCGGCCACCAGCAGATCAACGCCCGCATTGCCTACAACGAAATCGATCTGGTGCTGCTCTTTACCGATCCCAATACCACCGATCCCTGGGATGATGCCCAGATGATTGAAACCATCCGCCACTGCGATAAGCACAATGTTCCCATTGCCACCAATCTGGCTTCGGCGGAAATGTTCATCATGGGCCTGCAGCGCGGCGATCTGGATTGGCGTGAGATGCTTCATTCCAAACCAAAATACTAATCAGATTGAAGAGTGAAGATTTGAGAGTGGAGAGAGCAGTATCTTCACTCTTCGCTCTTTATGCTCCACTTTCCACGCCTGACTCTATTTACCTTTGGAGGTTCCGATTCTATGGAAATTATCAAACCCCGGACGCTGTCCGGATTTATGGAGCTGCTGCCCAGCAAGCAGATTCAGTTCGAGCGGATGACGGAGATTCTGCGCAAGACCTACGCGTCCTACGGCTTTGCTCCGCTGGATACCCCGGTCATTGAGGATGCCCAGATTCTGCTGGCCAAGGGCGGCGGAGAGACAGAAAAGCAGATTTACCGCTTTCAGAAGGGCGACAGCGATCTGGCGCTGCGGTTCGATCTGACCGTCCCGCTGGCGAAATATGTGGCGCTGCACTATAACGAGCTGGCTTTCCCTTTCCGCCGGTTCCAGATCAGCAAGGTCTACCGGGGCGAGCGGGCGCAGCGCGGCCGTTTCCGGGAGTTTTATCAGGCCGATATCGACATCATCGGCGACGGTAAGCTGGATATTCTGAACGAGGCGGAAATTCCGGCGATTATTTATAATGTGTTCCGGGGCTTCGGCCTGACCCGGTTCCAAATTCGGGTCAACAACCGGAAGATTCTCAACGGTTTCTATGCCATGCTTGGCCTGAGCGATAAAAGCGGCGATATCATGCGCACCGTGGACAAACTGGACAAGATCGGCGCGGAGAAGGTGAAGGCCATTCTGACCGAGGACTGCGGCCTTTCCGGCGATCAGGCAGAGGAAATTCTGAAGTTCATTGCCATTTTCGGCTCCAATGAACAGGTGCTTGCCGATCTGGAGGGCTATGCCGGCCGGAACGAGGTGTACGATCAGGGCCTTGCGGAACTAAAAGCCGTGACAGCCAATCTGTCCGCCTTTGGCGTGCCGGAACAGAATTTTGCCGTCGATCTGACCATTGCCCGGGGGCTGGACTACTACACGGGCACTGTCTATGAAACCACCCTGCTGGATCACCCGGAGATCGGCTCCGTCTGCTCCGGCGGCCGGTATGACAATCTGGCGGGCTACTATATCGACAAGCCCCTGCCCGGTGTGGGTATTTCCATCGGCCTGACGAGACTTTTCTATGTGCTGGACGAGCAGAACCTGCTGAATCCCGCGCTGCCCACCGCGCCGGCGGACGCGCTGGTGCTGCCCATGACTGCCGATCCCGCCCCGGCCATTGCGCTGGCACAGACCCTGCGTGCCGGGGGACTGCGGGTGCAGCTCTACGGCGAGCAGAAGAAGTTCAAGCAGAAGATGGCCTATGCCGACAAGCTGGGTGTACCCTTTGCGGTACTGCTGGGTGAGGACGAAATCGCCGCGGGTGTCTGCTCTGTGAAAAATATGGCCACAGGCGAGCAGGTGAAGCTACCTGCCGCCGAAGCCGCCGCCTACATTCAGGCTGCGCTGGCCGCGAATAACGGCCCGGTGATTCTGGAACAATAAGAAAAACATTGCGAACCGGCGGAAAATCGGTTCGCGATGACCGTTTTTGGAGTTTTTATGGAACAGGAATTTATCGCCGCATGGGAGCGGAACCGGGCGGAAGCGGAGAAATTGGGCGTGCGGATGCGGCCGCTGGATCTGCGGGGGGCGAAACGGGTTCTTTCCGGCCACCGGGATTCCGACGGCTTTGCCCTGCTGGCACAGAAAGAACGGTTGGATCTGAGCCTGGAGGCGCTGTCCGTGAACAGACGGTTCACGGAGCTGTTCTCAGACGAAGAGGCAAACAATGCCCTGACCCGGCTTCTGGAGGCGGGCTACCGGTTTTAACAGAAAAAAGCGGACGTCGCGCAGGCGTCCGCTGATTTTCTATTTTTCCATGTCCATGACCTTGGCGATCCGCCGGCAGTGGCGTTCCTCACCGGAAAATGCGGTGGTCAGCCAGGTGTCCACGATTTCCATGGCCAGATTCTCGCCGATCACCCCGGCACCCAGAGCCATCATATTGGTGTCATTGTGCAGCCGGGTCATTTTGGCCGACCAGGGGTCGCTCAGCAGGGCGCAGCGAATCCCTTTCACCTTGTTGGCGGCGATGGATACGCCAATGCCCGTTGTACACAGGACAATGCCCCGGTCGCATTCCCCGGAGGCCACAGCCCGTGCGGCAGCCCCCGCGTAATCGGAATAGTCGCAGGATTCCGGGGTAAAGGTTCCAAAATCCCAGACTGTATATCCGGCGTTCTCCAGGTGGGAGATGAGCCGATTCTTCAGCGCCAAAGCGCCGTGGTCACAGCCGATTGCAATTTTCATATGAAATCCTCCTAAATGATATATCCGCCGTTGACACCGAGCACCTGCCCGGTGATAAATTCAGCCCCGCACAGATATGCAATGGCCTGCGCGATATCTTCCGGGGTGCCGTTGCGTCCGACCGGGGTTTCCCCGGCCATTTCTGCCAGTATCGCGGGCTCCACACTTGCGCACATATCCGTCAGAATTACGCCGGGTGCCACACAGTTGACCCGGATGCCGCTGGGGCCAAGCTCCTTGGCCAGCGCCCGGGTCAGGGCGATGACCGCTCCCTTGGTTGCCGAGTAGGCCGCCTCGCAGGAGGCGCCCACCTGCCCCCACATGGAGGAAACGGTGACAATGCTGCCGCTGTGCTTTTTCAGAAAGGACGGCAGTGCCGCGTTGACACAGTGATAGATGCCCTTCACATTCACGTCAAAGAGCCTGTCCCAGTTTTCTTCCGGGAGCTGGCTCATCAGGCCATAGTGGCAGATGCCCGCGCAGCAGATCAGCGTGTCCACATCGCCGATGCGGTCAAACGCCGCTTTGACGGCCTGACCGTCCGCCACGTCGCAGCGGATTGGCTCCGCACCGGTCTGGCTGGCTACCAAATGCGCGGCGGCGTGGTTCTTCTCATACAGGAAAAAAACCCGGTCTCCCCGGGCGGCAAACAGGCGGACTGCCGCCGCGCCGATGCCCCGGCTCCCACCGGTAATCACAGTGGTTGACATAACTTTATTACTCCCCACAATTCCGCATTTCAGAGAAAAAGGGCTGCGCAGCAGCCCTTTCAGTTATCTTCTTCTGCTCTTGGTGCGGTGATCAGAATACTGCTTAATGGAGGAAATTTTGCTGTCGGATTCGGACATAAAGGCTTTCAGCTTCTCCTCGAAGAGCTGATCCGCAGTCTTGGGCGCGGGGGGAGCCAACGGTGCGGTGTGCTGGGACTGACCCTGCGGCCGGTTCGAACCCCCATCCCGCCGGGGCGCGCCGCCGCGGTTAGCGCGTGAGCCATTATCCCGGGGCTGCCTTGGCTCCAGCCGCTTGATGGACAGATTGATCTTGCCGTTCTCGTTGCCGATGACGACGACCTTCACATCCTGCCCTTCGGTCAGATACTGCCGAATGTCGCTGACATAGGCATTGGCAACCTCGGAAATATGTACCATGCCTGTTTTATTCTCCGGCAGTGAGATGAATGCGCCGAAATTGGTGATCGATTTGACCTTTCCTTCCAGAATCGTTCCAACGGTTAACTCCATGTTTGTTTCATTTCCTCCAAAATAAACTTTACATTTACGATGCGGGCACAAAAATGACGGTATCCGGCTGCACCAGTCCCAGTTCCTCTTTCGCGATCTCCATCACACTTTGAACGGTTCCGAGATTGGCGATCTTATTTTCCAGGCTGCTGTTTTCCTGCTCCAGGACGGCTGCCCGGTTATACAGCTTTTCGGTGCGGTTTTGCAGGTCGTTCATGGACAGGCGCAGGGTAATCAGCGCCACCATACACAATACGATGGACACCGCTACGACAAGCTTGGTCGCGTTGCTGCTCCGCCGCCGCCCGAATTGAATCCGGCTGAGAATCGTTGCGAGTTTTTTCATGGGATTTGCCTCCGAATAAATGCCGACGATTTGTCAACTTTATTGTAACCCATTTTTCCCCAGATGCAAATATAATTTTTAAGAAATTTAAAAAAATTTTTGCCGGGAGCATGATTGCGGCGCAGAGACTGCCCACACAGCGCCAGAACCACCCAAAGATGGGCTGAAGCAGTCTGCCCAGCGTCCGGTCAAAGAGAATCCCGCCCAGAAGCATCCCTGCATGATAGGCAAGCCGTAAATCACCGCCGCAGATTCCAAAGCTCAGGTATGTCCAGGCCCAGACCGTGACCAGCAGGAACAGTGTATCCGCAGCGGCTGTCCGCCGGAGGCGCAGCGGACGAAAAAACCCGTATACGCCGCCCAGCCCCGCGCCGATCAGACACGCCCAGCCAAACCGGCAGGCGGCAACGGCAGGAGCCGTCATCCGAACAGGCGGCTCATCCATCCGCCTTTCCCCCGCGGCTCCTCATAGACCAGGCTCCCGATTTTTCCGGTCACTGCCACATTGCCCCCATCCAGCGTGAGGGTTTTCAGCTTCAGATCCTGACCCTGTACCACCAGTGTGCCCAGACAGGTGTGGAGCACCACGGCATTTTCATCAAAGCTGACTACCTCCGTAACGCCGGTTATGGAAAGGCTGGAGCGTTCGTCCAGCGTCAGCCTGTGGGGCAAATGCTGCTGATCCGCCATGCCCATCCCTCCTTGCTGGTGAAAGAGTATGCCGCCGTGGGAAGGATTATGCTTCGCACCTGCGGTCGTGTACGCGAAAGAGAGGATCATTGGCACGGCGAGGACGGATTCGGTTTGCTGCGCCTGATTTGTGGGCATTGCCCGCGGTTCACAGAAAATTTACCGCAAAGTTGCGAATCCTCCGTTGCCCTTGACTGAAAAGTGTGATATGATGGACAAACTAAAGAATAACCCATAAGGAGGCGATTCTATGGATCCGAATCGCAATGATTCTCCCAATAATCCCAGAAAACCCGGCGACGGCCAGAAGCCCAGAAGCAATATCTGGCTGGCGCTGATTATTGCGGTGATTGCGCTGCTGGCCATCAGCGGCATTTACAACGCGGTCAGCGCGAGCCAGTATACCCAGACCACCTGGTCGGATTTCCGCGAGGCCTACGAAAGCGGCAATATCTCCGAGGCGGAGATTCAGTCTGACCGGATCATCTACCTGACGAAGGACGAGGCGGCAAAGCCCGCCGCCCAGCAAAAGGCTTGCTTCACAGGCTTGCCCAGCGGTGCGGACACCATGGCCATGGCCAACGAGATGGTGGACAGAGGGATCAAAGTGGACCGGCTCATCGTGGAGGACAATTCCACACTGATGATGATCCTGTACTATCTGTTCATGGGACTGCTGATTTTCGGCCTGATGAGCATGGTTACCCGGCGAATGAGCGGCGACAGCATGATGGGTGGCTTCGGGAAATCCAAGGCCAAGGTCTATATGGAGAAATCCACCGGCGTGACCTTCAAGGATGTGGCGGGCCAGGACGAGGCCAAGGAATCCCTGCAGGAGATTATCGATTTTCTGCACAACCCCCAGAAATACACCGAAATCGGCGCCAAGCTGCCCAAGGGCGCGCTGCTGGTCGGTTCTCCCGGTACGGGCAAGACGCTGCTGGCCAAGGCTGTGGCCGGCGAGGCCAATGTCCCCTTCTTTTCCATGTCCGGCTCCGACTTTGTGGAGATGTTTGTGGGAATGGGCGCCAGCCGGGTGCGGGATCTGTTCCAGCAGGCGGCAAAGGTGGCTCCGTGTATCATTTTCATCGATGAAATTGATGCCGTGGGCCGCACCCGGGACAACCGGATGGGCAGCAACTCGGAGCAGGAGCAGACCCTGAACCAGCTGCTGAATGAAATCGACGGCTTCGAGCCCACCAAGGGCATCGTGTGTCTGGCGGCAACCAACCGGCCTGAGATTCTGGACAAGGCGCTGCTGCGCCCCGGCCGCTTTGACCGGCGGATCATCGTAGATAAGCCCAATCTGCAGGGACGTCTGGACACGCTGAAAGTACACACCCGTAAGATCAAGCTCAGTGAGGATGTGGATCTTCGCAAGATCGCTCAGGCCACCGCCGGCGCTGTGGGCGCGGATCTGGCCAATCTGGTCAACGAGGCCGCCCTGCGTGCGGTGCGGCAGGGCCGGAAAGCCGTCAACCAGGAGGATCTGCTGGTTTCCTTTGAGACGGTGATTGCAGGAACCGAAAAGAAGAACACCGTGCTGACCGATATGGAAAAACGGTTGGTTGCTTACCATGAGGTTGGCCACGCGCTGGTAGCGGCGCTGGAGAAGCATTCCCAGCCTGTCTCCAAAATCACGATTGTTCCCCATACCTCCGGCGCGCTGGGCTACACCATGCAGATGCCCGAGGAGGAGAAATTCCTGAGTACCGCCGAAGAGCTGATGACCGAGCTTCGGACGCTGCTGGGCGGCCGGGCTGCGGAGCAACTGGTGTTCGGCGTCAAGACCACCGGCGCTTCCAACGATATCCAGCGCGCTACCTCTCTGGCGCGGAACATGGTGGCGCTCTACGGTATGAGCGAGGAATTGGGGTTGATGGCTCCTGCCTCCGTGACGAACCAGTATCTGGACGGCCAGTCCTATCTGGATTGCTCACAAGAGACCTCCGCCAAAGTGGATGCGGCGGTGCAGAAGCTGCTGAACCGCTGCTATGAGGAAGCCAAGCGGACGCTGGAACAAAACCGCTCCCTGCTGGACGAAATCTCCCTCTATCTGCTGGCCAAGGAGACCATCACCGGCGACGAGCTGATGGCCTATGTCAACGCCGATAAGCGCCAACTTCCTGATGGAGCGCAGCCGGAGAATCCCGAAGAAAAAGCAGAAGATCATTCCGAAGAAGCATAAACTGACAGGGCGCGCCGGGCAAACCGGCGCGCCCCGTTTCGCGGCTGCGGACTCTGGAAGCGGTGGTTGGTCAAGTTGTCCAGAAGCCTAACAATATTTTTGGACAAAAAACAGATTTTTAGATATCTGACTTGCCATTTCCAAAATGATTTGTTATGATTTCAGCAGAGAAAACCGGAAAGCGGCCAAACGAAGCGAAAAATCGCGGAAGATTTGTTACAGAATTTCCGGAGAATGGAAGTGGAGCAAATGAAACAGGGCAGTATCTTTGAGCCGGACGGGTGTCCAAGACTGGGAGAGGCGCTCCCGCTGGCGCTTCAGCACGTCGTGGCCATGATTGTGGGGTGTGTGACCCCGGCCATTATTGTGGCAGGCGCCGTACCCGGAGGCATGGACAGCCGGGACAAGGTGATTCTCATTCAGGCGGCGCTGGTGGTGGCGGCGCTGTCTACACTGCTGCAGTTGTTTCCCATTGGCAGCAAGACGAAATTTGCCCTCGGTTCCGGCTTGCCGGTCATCATGGGCGTCAGCTTTGCCTATGTGCCCAGTATGCAGGGCATTGCCGAGAGCTACGGCGTGGCGGCCATATTCGGCGCGCAGATCGTGGGCGGTCTGGTGGCGGTTATCATGGGCATTCTGGTAAAGAAGATCCGGTTGTTATTTCCGCCGCTGATTACCGGAACCGTGGTGTTTACCATCGGCCTGTCCTTGTATCCAACGGCCATCAACTACATGGCGGGCGGCACGGCCAGCGCCACCTACGGCGCATGGCAGAACTGGCTGGTGGCGTTTTTTACACTGGGCGTGGTGACGGTGCTGAACCACTTCGGAAAGGGCATCTGGAAGCTGGCCTCCATCCTCATCGGCATGGCCGCGGGCTATCTGCTGGCCATTCCCTTCGGCATGGTGGACTTGAGCAGTGTGGGACAGGCTGGGATGTTTCAGGTTCCTACGGTGCTCCACTTTGGGGTGGAGTTTGAACCGTCTGCCTGCATCGCCATTGGAATCCTGTTTGCCATCAATTCCATTCAGGCCATCGGCGACTATTCGGCCACTACCATGGGCGCTATGGAGCGGGAGCCGAATAACCGGGAGCTGCAGAACGGCATTGTGGGCTATGGCGTGACCAACGCGCTGGGCGCCCTTTTCGGCGGCCTGCCAACGGCCACCTACAGCCAGAACGTGGGCATCGTGACCACCACAAAGGTCATCAACCGCTGGGTTTTGGGTCTGGCAGCGGCCATTCTGGGCGTGGCGGGTATCATTCCGAAGTTTTCTGCCCTGCTCACCACCATCCCCCAGTGCGTGCTGGGCGGCGCCACGGTGTCCGTGTTCGCCTCCATCGCCATGACCGGCATGAAGCTGGTGTCCACTTCCGAGATGAATTACCGCAATTCCTCCATCGTAGGTCTGGCCGCCGCACTGGGCATCGGCGTGTCCCAGGCACAGGCGGCGCTGGCCTCCTTTCCGGAATGGGTTGCCACCATTTTTGGCAAATCCCCCGTGGTGCTGGCCACCATCATTGCCGTGGTGCTGAATCTGATCCTGCCAAAGCCCCGGAAAGAGGCTAAAGCAGAACCTGCGCCAGCGCCAGAATTCCAATGCCCGGAAGCCCCAGAAATCCCGCAATGATTACCGTGACGGCATTCACCGGGAAATAGAGGCCTGTGAAGCCCCCAATGGTATTCAGAAGCCACAGGCACAGAAAGCCGCAGAGTGAATTGAGCAGCAGCTTCCAGAACCATTTGATGGGCAGGACGATCAGCCGGAGCAAAAGGCACAGCAGCAGAGCCGGGGCGAAAATCGACAAAAAATTTTCCATGAATTACCTCCGGATAAATCCGCCGCAGCCGGGCATGATAGGATTGGACAGCCGGTGGACAGTCCTTACCAAGACCATGACGATGGACTTGCAAACAGGAATTGTACATGGCCGTCAAGTGTATCGCCGACAGCGCAGCGGTGTGATGCGAAAAGGGCGGGAAGGGAACGGCCCGTCCGTACTTATTGTGGCAGAAATCCGAAACGAATAAACGAAAAACCGGGGAGTCATTTCCCTGGTTTTTCGTGTCTTGAATGCATGCCAACCACAACATCCTGTACCCCGCCAAATTTCGACGGGGATTTTTTCTGTATTTCTTCCTGAAAGTACCGTTGTCCCCGGGGGGAAGCTGTGGTATAATGACTGTAATTGACGAATTCGGAAGAGGGACAGTATGGATACGGAAGCCGTAAAACTGGAAACCCTGGAGGTGCGAAAACTCCTGGGCACAGCCAGCGCCGACGCGGCGCTGCTGTACATATATCTGAAAGCGGGCAACAGCCTTCGGAACGCGGAGGATGACCTGCATATGAGTGCCGGCCGGGTTTCCTGCGCCGGGGCGGCGCTGCGCCAGCTTGGCCTGTGGGAAAAGGATAAGCCCTGCCATGCCATGGTGGGCGAGCGGCCAAGCTACACGGAGCAGGATGTGCTGGAGGCCTCCAGAGGGGACAATGAATTTGAAGCCCTTTGCGGCGAGGTTGCCCGGCTTTTGGGACGGCCGTTGAATACGGAGGAGATGAAGATCCTGCTGGGCTTCATCCGGTACTTGGGACTTCCGGCGGATGTGATTTCCGTGCTGGTGTGCTATTGCAAGGAGCGGGCGCGGCAGCGGGGAAGTCTGCGCAATCCCAGCCTGCGTACCATCGAAAAGGAAGCCTATGCCTGGGCCGAGCAGGGAATCGACACCATGGAGGAGGCGGCGGCCTATATCCAGGCGCAGAACGTCCGTAACTCCCGGATGCACCGGCTGATGGAGATTCTGCAGATCCGCGGCAGAAACCTGACTGCGGCGGAGGAGCGCTATGCCCGGAACTGGCTGGAAATGGGCTTTGACGATGAAACAATTGGGATGGCTTATGAGCGAACCTGCCTGAATACCGGTGGGCTGAACTGGGCGTACATGAATAAAATCCTGCAGCGCTGGCACGAGGCTGGGCTGCATACGGCGGATGCCGTGCGCAGCGGCGACCGGAAACCCGGAACCGGTGCGCAGGCAGGAAAGCGTCAGTTGGACGCGGACGAAATCGCGGCCATTCACAAAATGATGCAGGGGGACTGATCCATGGGATACAGTGCGGAAGTGATGCAGCGGGCAAGAGCCAGACTTGCCGAGGCGAAAGCGGATCGGGAATCCGAAAATCAGCAGCATCTGGCGCAGGCTTACCGGCAGGTTCCCCGGCTGCGGGAAATCGACCAACAGCTTCGGGTGACCATGGCGCTGGCGGCGCAGGCGGTATTCAGTCAGGGCGGCGACGTTCAGTCCGCCATGGATGCGGCAAGACAGAAAAATCTGGCGCTCCAGCGGGAGCGGGAGGAACTGGTTCGCGAGAATTTTGAGGATGGGTATCTGGATGACAGCCCCATCTGCGAGAAATGCGGCGGGAGCGGCTATATCGGCTCGAATATGTGCGAGTGCCTGCGGGAGCTGTGCCGTCAGGAGCAGAAGAAGGAACTGACCTTCCTGAATGTGGGACGGGAAACCTTTGACCAGTTCCGGTTGGACTATTACCCTGACCGGATTGACCCCAAGCTGGGCGTGAATATTCAGGCCGTGATGGAAAAGACCTATCAGACCTGCCGAAAATATGCGTTCGGTTTCAGTGAAAAGTCCGGGAATCTGCTGTTTTCCGGCGATACGGGGTTGGGAAAAACCTTTCTGTCCGCCTGCATTGCCCGGACAGTCGCCGACCGGGGCTACTCCGTGGTCTATGAAAGCGCGGGACACCTCTTTTCCAAGCTGGAGCGGGCGAAATTCTCCGGGGACGAGACAGCCCGGGAGGAAACAAAGAAATACACGGCCTGCGATCTGCTGATCGTGGACGATCTGGGAACGGAAATGCCGGGGCAGTTTACCACTGCCGCGCTGTACAGTTTGATCAACGACCGGCTGCTTTCCGGCAAAGCCATGATTATCTCCACAAACCTGAATGTGGACGAGCTGAGCCGCCGTTATTCTCCGCAGATTGCATCCCGGCTTCGGGGCAGCTTTACCCGTGTGGCCTTTTTGGGAGAGGACATCCGGGTGAAGAAGAATTGGGGGCTGTAAATGAGAATCGGTATTTTGTGGGATCTGGATGGTACGCTGCTGGACACCCTGCAGGATCTGGCCGATGGCACCAACCACGCCCTGCGGCAGTTCGGCTATCCGGAACGGACAGTGGAAGAGGTGCGCCGGTTTGTGGGTAACGGCGCCCAGCGGCTGATCGAACAGGCTGTTCCGGCGGGTGCCGATGTTGCGGAAGTTCTGGAAGCGTTTTATGCATATTACAATGCCCACTGCCGGGTAAAGACCAAACCCTATGACGGGATTCTGGACGCGCTGGCGGAGCTGGAACGCCGATTTCCCATGGCGGTGGTGTCCAATAAGCCGGATACTGCGGTAAAGCGGCTGTGCGCCCAGTATTTCTCCGGCCTTTATGCCCGGGGCGAGAGCGCCGACTGCCCCCGCAAGCCGGCACCGGACATGGTATATAAGGCTATGGACGCGGTTGGCGTGGAGACTTGCATCTACGTGGGCGACAGCGAGGTGGATGTGGCAACGGCGCGCAATGCCGGGGTGCCCTGCCTGAGTGTGCTCTGGGGTTTCCGGGACAGGCGGACGCTGCTGAATGCCGGAGCAGATCACTTTTGCGCAGCGTGCGAGGAGTTGCCCGGCATCATCTCGAAAATGGCAGGTGAGATAATTGGCAAATGAATTTTTTGCGCTGATGGGCAGAATGCGCTATATCACCCGGTGGGGGCTGATGCGCAACACCTTTTCGGAGAATATTTCCGAACACAGCCATCAGGTGGCGGTGCTGGCACATGCGCTGGCACTGATCCGGCGGGAGATTCTCGGACTTCCCGGCCCGGACCCCGACCGTTGCGCCGTGGCGGCGTTGTACCATGACGCGTCCGAGATCCTCACTGGTGATCTCCCCACGCCCATCAAGTACTACAACCCGGACATCAAGGACGCTTACAAACAGGTGGAGCGGATCGCAGGGGAGCGGCTTCTGGATATGCTTCCGCCGCAGCTTCGGGACAGCTATACCCATCTGGTGCTGGAGGATGATGAGACGGTCAACCCAATTGTCAAGGCGGCGGACAAATTATCCGCCCACATCAAATGTCTGGAGGAGCAGAAAGCGGGCAATACGGAGTTCGACTCTGCGGCCAGACAGACCTGGGAGGCCATGAAAGCCATGGCACTGCCGGAACTGAACTGGTTTCTGGACAACTGCCTGACTCCTTTCACCTTCAATCTGGATCAGCTATAGGCTTGACGGTGAATTCAAAATGTGCTATGCTATTAAAAACCGCCGCTATGGTGGAATTGGTAGACACCCGAGACTTAAAATCCCGTTCTGGTTTCCAGAGTACCGGTTCGAGCCCGGTTAGCGGCACCATAACAGATACCGTAATTGATACAATCGTGTCAGTTGCGGTATCTGCTTTTTTATGCCATTATTGCGCAAAAAATCGGTGTTTTCCGAACAATTAGCCACATAATACCCACTTTCTCCTTGGATAATGCGGCCCCTGATACTCTGCTGAATGCCCAATCCCCATTCTCTGGGGCTCCTTAGCGTTAAACAACCTCCATCCGTTGAACAGCCGATATTGCCATTGGCACGCTGATATTGGTAGCGATCGGAGAACTCATGCCACTTTTTTAACAAAAACCATGTAGAATTGTTTGGGTGCTACCCAGCCGGATTTTGCTTGTTGGGGTTACCCCCCCAATCCCCAAAGATCATCCCTGCGTTGCGGGATGACTGCGCATTCTGTAAGAATGCTCGAAACGAAAAGTAAAAAAAGGCGCAGGAGACAGCACTTGAAACGCTGCTCCTGCGCCTGATATGTTTCAGACCCTGTTCTTACTCGCCCATGTCGCGGAAGTTGGCACTGTCACCAGCCACAATGCCGGTGGACTGCGAACGAGTGAAACGGTAACGACCAATGTGTATGGGCTGACCCAGCATACTGTCACTAAGGATACAGCACTTCATGGAAAATCCGATGGGTTTTCGACATCCTAAATTCGCCCCCCAAAATACAAAATGGGGCCTGTTGCAAATTCTTCATTTTGCAACAGGCCCTTTTCTATTATTTCGTCCGAATCAGCGGCTGCCCTTGTCATAGGGAATACCTTCCGCCTTGGGTGCCCGGGATTTTCTGGAGGTAAACGCCAGAACAACCATGGAGGCAATGAAGGGCATCATATTGTAGATTTCCTTGGGCCAGCCCAGCGCGGCCAGGAAGGGAATGGAATCGAAAATGTTCGCCATGGCGCGGAATACGGCAAAGAACAATGCCGCGCCCGCAATTCGCAACGGTTTCCACTGCCCGAAGATCATAACGGCCAGGGCAAGGAAGCCCATACCGGCAACGCCCATTTCAAAGTTCCAGTCACCCACGGCGGGCACAATATAGGCCATGCCGCCGATGCCGCCCAGTGCGCCCGACATCAGCACACCCGCCCAGCGCATCTTGTAGACGTTGATGCCCACGGAGTCCGCCGCCTGCGGATGCTCACCGCAGGCCATCAGCCGCATCCCGAACCGGCTGCGGTACAGAATAAACCAAGCGGCAGCCAGAATCACCAGCGTCACCAGCAGAAACCAGTTCAGCGTCAGGGGGCCTACGTGAAAGGAGAAATGGGTACTGTTGAATACCGCGTTGGTATTGGCGGAATAGGTTATTTTGGGAGAATCGGAGCCGTTGATCCGCTTGGCAATGACCATGGCCACGGCCGTTGCCAGCAGATTCAGCGCCGTTCCGCCGATGGTCTGATCCGCTTTCAGATTGATGGCGGAAAACGCAAGCAGCGAAGAATAAACCAGCCCGGCCAGCGCAGAGCACAACACGGTGATAACGATGCCCAGCCAAACGGGGACACCGGCGGCGTTCATGATGTTGATCATCACCACGCCCATCAGTCCGCCGATGACCATGATGCCCTCCAGGGCGATGTTAATCACGCCGGAGCGTTCGGAGAACATACCACCCAGAGCGACCAGAGTCAGAACAGCCGCATACAGCAGCGTATATTTCAGAAGCAGCCACATTATGCATTGCCCTCCTTCTTATTGTCGTTCCCGGAGCCGGAGTCCGGCCCGGTCTGCGCGGCGTGTGCTTTCTTTTTGCGGTTCATCAGCTTCATGATGCTACCCTTAAACAGCAGGCTGAACGCGCACAGGTAAATAACCACACCGGAGATAATGTCAGCCACTTCACTGGGGAATAGCTTGGCAAGCATAAAGCCGCCGCCGGTGGTGATGTGGGAGATAAACATCGCGGAAAATACGCAGCCGATGGGGTTGGAGGATGCCAGCAGCGCCACGCTGATGCCGTTGAAGCCCACAGCGGGCAGCGCCGTGGATACCAGCGGCTCCCATTCCTTACTGCCGGAGAGATAGAACAGTCCGGCACCCAGACCCGCCAGCGCGCCGGCGATGGTCATGGAAAGGACGATGTTCTTCTTCTCGTTGATGCCCGCATACTTGGCGGCGTCCTTGTTGTGGCCGCAGGCTTTCAGCTCATAACCGAAAGTCGTCTTGTTAATCACGATCCAGATTATAATTGCAACGGCAATGGCAATGAAGATGCCAATGGAAGGCTTGAACATTTTACCGAAGTAATCTTCACCGCCAACCTTCACGTTGAAGGTTGGCAGAAGCGCATTGGGCGCGGATTCCTTCAGCGTAAAGGTCTTGGTGGTTTTCAGGTTAAACATGGGGCCGGTGCCTCCCTGATAAATCAGGGTATTGACCGCATACAGACCGATCCAGTTGAACATGATGGAGGTAATCACCTCGTTCACATTCAGGAACGCCTTGAAAATGCCGGGAATGGCACCCCAGATGGCGCCGCCAACGGCGGAGGCAATCAGGCAGACCCACCAGGGCATTTTCAGCACGATGGCGCTGAACAGGGCGAAGAACGCGCCCACGGTATACTGACCAGCCACGCCGATATTGAACAGGCCTGTCTTAAAGGCAAACGCCACGGAAAGGCCGGTCATCACAAGCGGCGCGGCCTGAAGGATCTCCATACGCACGCCCATGCCCATGGTATTGGCGCTGGCATAGAAACCACCCTGCAGGATGGGTTTAAAGCCCTGACTCCATGTGGTTTTCAGCAATTCCATGAAGGAGAATGCGCTGCCCGACTGTGCCAGCGTAATGCCGCCCAACACCAGTAGAACAATGAAGCCCACAACCAGACCCACCAGAATACACACCAGAGACGCAAGCAGGCTGCTCACACCGCTGGCCGCATTGGCAAGCCGGGGGGCATTATTTTTCTTGCTCATTCCTTGCCCTCCTTATCCATCCGTTTCGCACCGGCCATATACAGACCCAGCGTCTGCACGTCGGTGGTTTTGGGATCAAATTCGCCGACGATCTCGCCCTCGTACATCACGAGAATCCGGTCGGAAAGATTCATAACCTCATCCAGCTCCAGGCTCACCAGCAGCACGGCCTTTCCGGCATCCCGCTGGGCGATGATCTGAGAATGGATGTATTCAATGGCGCCCACGTCCAGGCCACGGGTGGGCTGCACCGCGATCAGCAGTTGGGGATTCTTGTCGATCTCCCGGGCGATGATGGCCTTCTGCTGGTTGCCGCCGGACATACTCCGGGCGATGGTGGCACTGCCCTGGCCGCTGCGGACGTCATACTGCTCAATCAGCCGGTCGGAATAGCTCCGCACCGCGCCGCTTTTGATGAAACCGGCGGTCTGGAATTCCTTTTCCCAATAACGCTGCAGTACCATATTGTTTTCCAGAGAATAGTCCAGCACCAAACCGTACTTGTGCCGATCCTCGGGAATATGGGACATGCCCATTTTGCTGCGGGAACGAATGGAAGCCTTCGTGATATCCTTGCCGCAGAGGGTGATGGTGCCCGCGCTGGGCTTTTCCAGCCCGGTCAGCGCATAGATAAACTCGCTCTGCCCGTTGCCCTCAATACCTGCCAGGCATACAATTTCTCCGGCGTGTACCTCCAGCGAAGCGTGCTTGACCGCGTCATTTTTGTGAATCTTGGAGGGAACGCACAGATTTTCCACCTTAAGAATGGTTTCACCGGGCGTTTTTTCCGCCTTGGTGGACACCAACTGCACATCACGTCCCACCATCAGACGGGACATCTCCTCCACGGAGGTTGTGGCCACATCCACAGTACCCATGTACTTACCTTTGCGCAGGACGGAGCAGCGGTCGGCAACCGCCTTAATTTCCGCCAGCTTATGGGTAATAAACAGGATGGATTTACCCTCGGCTTTGAAACCGCGCATAATATCCATCAGTTCGTCAATCTCCTGCGGCGTCAGTACGGCAGTCGGCTCGTCGAAAATCAGAATATCATTATCCCGGTACAGCATCTTCAGGATTTCTACACGCTGCTGCATACCCACGGAGATGTCCTCCACCAGCGCATCAGGGTCTATCTTCAGGCCATAACGGTCGGACAACTCCACAACCTTCT
Organism: Clostridiales bacterium; assembly: GCA_022774865.1. GTDB lineage: Bacteria > Bacillota > Clostridia > Oscillospirales > Oscillospiraceae > Faecousia. The sequence goes on along the minus strand of JALFLH010000005.1, from coordinate 43,665 downwards.
TTCGGGCGGCGGCACGGTCAACAACAGGTCCCTTCATGGGTTCCGCGCCCAGAATGATGTTGTCCAGCACGGTAAAGCACTCCACCAGCTTGAAATGCTGATGCACCATGCCGATGTGCAGCGCAGTTGCGTCATTGGGATTATTGATCTTAACGACCTCGCCGTCTTTTTTGATCACGCCGGACTCCGGCTGATACAGGCCGAAGAGGACGCTCATCAGGGTCGACTTACCTGCGCCATTTTCACCAAGCAAGGCATGAATCTCGCCGCGCTTGAGCTGAAGCGTGACATTGTCATTTGCCTTGATTCCCGGGAACTCCTTGGTGATGTTCAGCATTTCGATTACATAGTCTGCCATGTGGTCACTCCCTTACGAATCGTTTTTCTGGGTAAATTTCATTATAACGGAAAGCTCCGCGAATTACAATAGAAAATATGAAAAATCACGTTACCGCGCGATTTTTCCCCCGCATAGTCCAATTGAACGGGAAAAAGCCCCCGGACGATTGTCCGGGGGCTTCGCTGTTATGTCGGATAAAACAGCCGTAAATCAGCCGATCTCGTTGACGGTGGTATGTGCAGAAACAGTGGGCAGAGCCTCGGTGCTGTTGTCAACAACAATGGTGCCGTCCTGAATCTGGCTCTTCACAGCCTGATAATCCTCGACGGAGAAGTTGGCCAGGCTCCAGGTGTCAACAGGCAGGCCGACGTACTCGCCTTCCAGCAGGCCGAAGTTGGAAACCTTGCCGCCGTAGGTAGCCCAGTTGCCGGCGTTCAGCTCAGCCAGAACCGTCTCGGTGACGTTCTGCAGACCCTTCATCGCGGAAGTGATGAAGCGGGGAGACAGGCTGGACTGGTCAACGTCAACGCCGATGACCTTGCCGCCATTCTTCTGAGCAGCCTCATCAGCAGAGGTCCAGATGCCGCCGCCGCAGGCAAAGACAACCTCTGTGCCGGACTGATACCAGCCTTCCATCTTCGCGGTGATTTCAGGAGAACCGGCGAACTGGCCGCCGTAGGTGTAGTTGATGGCGATATCAACGCCCATCTCGTTTGCAGCAGCGTCAGCGCCCTGCACAAAGCCGTAGCCGTAACGGATAACAGCGGGAACAGCCATGCCGCCCAGGAAGCCCAGCTTGGTGTAGCCTTCCTTCACGGCAGCGTAGCCAGCCAGATAACCGGCCTGCTCCTCAGAGAAGGTCAGGCAGGCAACGTTGGCAGAGGGATCGTAGTAGGTCTCATAGTCGAAGGTCAGGTCACCGCCGGCAACGTCAACGGCGATGAAGTAGACGTCGGGATACTCATCCTGCACGGTCAGCACGGTGGTGCCAAACAGGAAGCCGGGCATAACGATGGTGTTGGCACCGTCGTTGATCGCCTGAGCGACGGACAGCACACGGGCGTCGGTGGAGTCCTCAGTGGGCTGATAGTAGTTGTACTCGATGCCGTTGGCTTTGCACCAAGCCTCAACACCCTGCCAGCAGGCCTGGTTGAAGGACTCGTCGTCGATGGTTCCCACGTCGGTAACCAGAGCGACCTTGGTGATCACGCCGGCAGCGGCGGGAGCTTCCGTCTCAGCGGGAGCGGTTTCAGTGGGAGTCTCAGCAGCATCCGTGGGCGCATTGGTGGCGGGCTGAGTTGCCTTGGGCTGGCTGGAAGCGCAGCCGGCGAACAGGCCCAGAACCATCATGACCGCCAGCAGCATAGCCAGAATCTTCTTCATGATTTCATTCCTCCAAAAAATGTATAATCTGGTATCTTCATACCGTGGATATTGTCGCACATCCGGGATAAAAAATCAACTCATTTTATAAAGATTTGTTAATTTCTACAAGGATTATTTACATCGCGTGCATATTTCGGGTATTGACGCTACTTCATGTGCTCCTTTGCGCTGAAGCTGTCCGGTAAAATCTGTGCCAGCGTCCGTTCCTGCCATGTCCCATCCGCGCCGATCAGGTAGATGAGAAAGTCATCCTCGCAGAATTCCCGCATCACCTGGCGGCACACGCCGCAGGGCGGGAAAATGTCCGTGATCACACCGTTCTTTCCGCCACAGACCGCAATGGCGGAGAAATCCCGGTGTCCGTCATAGACCGCCTTGAAAAAGGCCGTCCGCTCGGCGCAAATGGTGGGCGTATAGGACGCGTTTTCGATGTTGCAGCCCTGATAAACCGTTCCGTCGGCGCACAGCAGCGCCGCGCCGACCTTAAACCCGGAATAAGGGGCATAGGCGTGGGTCATGGCTTCCTTTGCCAGTTCCATCAGTTTTTCAGGTGTCATAGCTTGCCTCCGTTCAAAGAATCTCCGCTGCGAAGCTCTTGCCGGGGGTGTCGAAATTCACGCCCAGCAGATCGGTCACCGTGGCCGCGATATTCTGAAATCCTGTGCGGGTGCCCAGGTTTCCGGGTCTGACCGCCCGGCCGATGACCAGCAGGGGCACATACTCCCGGGTGTGGTCGGTGGTCGCCGTGTAGGAAGGGTCGCAGCCATGGTCGGCGGTAATCATCACCAGATCCTCCGGCCCCAGCTTTTCCAGGAAACCGGGCAGCCAGGTATCGAATTCCGTCAGGGCGTTGGCGTAGCCGTCGATGTCCCGGCGATGGCCGTAGAGCATATCAAAATCCACCAGGTTCACAAAGCACAGCCCCGTGAAATCCTTGTCCGCGTAGTCCATGGCGTGCGCCATGCCGTCGGCGTTGGACTGGTTATACACGTGCTCGGTGGTACCCCGGCCCGCAAAAATGTCGTTGATCTTGCCCACGGCGATGGAACTGAGTCCGGCAGACTTGATGGCATCCAGCATAGTTTCCTTCGGCGGCTCCAGAGAGAAATCGTGCCGGTTGGCGGTGCGGGTATAGTGGCCGCTGGTACCCACAAAGGGGCGGGCAATCACCCGGCCCACACCGTGCCTGCCCTGCAGAATGCGGCGGGCAATGCGGCAATAATCATACAATGTCTCCAGCGGTACCACAGCCTCATGGGCTGCAATCTGGAATACGGAGTCGGCAGAGGTATACACGATCAGGTCGCCGGTTCTCATGTGCTCGTCGCCGTAGACATTGATCACCTCGGTGCCGGACCAGGGCGCGTTGGCCAGAACCCCACGGCCGGTGGCGGCCCTGAACGGCTCCAGCACCTCCTCCGGAAAGCCGTTGGGATAGGTGGGCAGCGGTCTGGGAGAGACCACACCCGCAATTTCCCAGTGGCCGATGGTGGTGTCCTTGCCCATGGATGCCTCCGCCAGCTTTCCATAAGCGCCCAGCGGTTTTTCCACAGGCTTCAGAAAATCCAGCCCGTCAATATTGGCAAGACCGTACATTCTCAGATTGGGAATGTTCAGCTTCGGCGACGCGGCACAGGCGCGCAGGGTGTTGACTCCCACATCGCCAAACGACGGGGAGTCCGGCATCTCGCCGCAGCCGCAGGAGTCCAGAACGAACAAAAAGATACGTTTCATTGCGATTTACCTCGTGAATTCGGAATTGGGAATTATTTTCCCTCCATGGCCACGGCCACGTCCAACGCCACCTTCATCATGGTGGTAAAAGCCGTCTGACGTTCTTCGGAGGTAGTCTCCTCGCCGGTCAGCATATGGTCGGAGATGGTGCAGATGCACAGGGCGCGCTTGCCATAGCGAGCCGCGTTCATATACAGGGCGGCGGCCTCCATTTCCAGCGCCATGACGCCCATCTTCTTCAGGCCGTACAGGCTGTCCAGTCCTTCGGGGACGCCTTCGTGGTCGCCGTAGAACACGTCGGAAGAATTGACGTTGCCCACATGGTAAGCCGCGCCGTTTGCTTCGGCAGCCTTGACCGCCTCGGTCAGCAGCTCCCAGCTTGCAATGGGGGCGAAGGTGCCGGGCAGATGGAACTGGGCGGCGAAATTGGAGTCGGTGCAGGCGCCCTGGGCAATCACCAGATCATACAGGTGGATATGCTCCTGAATGGAACCGGCGGAGCCAATCCGGATGATGTTCTCCACGCCATAGCCGGTGAACAGCTCGTGGGAATAGATTCCGATGGCAGGCATACCCATACCGGAAGCCATCACGGAAACGCGGGTGCCCTTGTAGAAACCCGTATAGCCGTTGACGCCCCGAACATGATTCACCAGCACCGGATTTTCCAGGAAATTCTCCGCGATGAACTTGGAGCGCAGGGGATCACCGGGCATCAGCACAGTCTTGCCGAAATCGCCGGGCTTTGCGGAAATATGAGGGGTAGGTGTAGTTAACATAATATAATTCCTCCTTAAAGTGAAGCGTGGAAAGTCAAGCGTGAAGATATCTCCGATCCTCACCCTCTAATCTCCTGTATTTTAATAGCTTCCGTCGTTTTTTGCCGTCTCGCCTTTTTCCATGGCCTTGGCCAGCTTGACGATCCGGGAGGTGCCCAGACGGGAAGCGCCCAGAGCAATGAATTTCTCCGCGTCGGCCAGACTGGAAATACCGCCAGCGGCCTTGATCTTCACGTGGGGCGCCACATGCGCCGCGAACAGCTCCACATCGTGGAAGGTAGCGCCTGCCTTGGAAAAGCCCGTGGAGGTTTTGATATAGTCCGCACCGGAATCGGAAACGCACTTGCACAGATGGATTTTCTCCTCGTCGGTCAGCAGGCAGGTCTCGATGATGACCTTCAGCAGATTTCCCTTGCAGGCGGCCTTCACAGCGGCAATTTCGTCGGTGATCGCGCCCCATTTGCCGTCCTTGGCCCAGCCGATGTTGATGACCATGTCCACCTCGTCCGCGCCGTTGTCGACAGCATCAGAGGCCATGAAACACTTGGCGGCAGTGGTGTCATAGCCGTTGGGGAAGCCGATGACTGTGCAGATGGGGAGCTTCTCCCCCACATATTCCTTGGCCTGCTTCACGTAGGACGCAGGAATGCAGACAGAAGCACAGCCAAACCTGATTCCGTCGTCGCAGACGGCCTTGATTTCCTCCCACGTGGCTGTCTGCGCCAGCAGGGTATGATCGCACTTGGCGAGAATGTCTTTGAGTTCCATATTACAGTCTCCTTTCAGTGATTGTGCAGTTTAATGACCTTGTGTTCCCGGATTCCATTTACATAACACCGGTGGCACATGGCGATGTAGCTGTCGTTTCCGCCCAGCACCACCTGCGCGCCCTCCGTAATGATGTGCCCATCCCCGTCGATCCGGGCGTTGACGGTGGCTTTCGCGCCGCAGTCGCAGATGGTTTTGATTTCCTGAATGGTGTCCGCAATCTCCATCAGCCGCAGGCTGCCGGGGAAGAGCCGGGTCTGGAAATCGGTGCGCAGACCGAAGCACATGACAGGGATGTTGAAATCATTGACAATGGCACGGAGCTGGTCGATCTGCGCCCCGGTCATAAACTGGCACTCGTCCACGATGATCACGTCGCACTTGCCCAGTTGGGTCTGCCAGAAACGGGTGTACACATCGGTCTCCGGGCCGATCACCTCACACACCGCCTCCAGACCGATGCGGCTGCGCAGGAGCTGCTCCCCGTCCCGGGTATCCGCGCTGGGCTTGACCAGCCAGACGTTCAGATCGTTTTCCTCATAATTATATTTGGTAATCAGCGCCTGGGCGGTTTTGCTGGAACCCATGGCGCCGTATTTGAAATACAGCTTGGCCATACGTTGTCTCCTCTCTGTCAGTTTTATTATTGTACCAAAGAAAACAGGAAGATGCAACCCCCTATCCGTCGCTTTCCACAATACCGCCGAAAATAGCCGCCGGCGAAAGCCGGCGGCTCGGAAATCGTTATCCGTTCATAAGCTGCTGTTTGTGATATTGGAGGGTATAGAGCTGATAGTATCTGCCCTTTTGGTGCAGCAGCTGCTGATGATTGCCCTGCTCCACTATCTGCCCGTGGGACAGCAGAATGATGTTGTCCGCGTGCTGGATGGTGGACAGGCGGTGAGCCACGATCAGCATGGTGCCGATGTTCTTCATCTTCTCCAGCGAATCCTGAATCAGAATTTCCGTTTCGGTGTCGATGTTGGCGGTGGCTTCGTCCAGAATCATGACCTCCGGTTTGTGAATAATGGTGCGCGCAAAGGAGAGAAGCTGCCGCTGGCCGGCGGAGAAATTATTGCCCCGCTCCCGCACCGGCTCATCCAGTCCCTTCTCCAGCCGGTTAATAAAGGAGTCGGCATTCACGTACCGGACAGCCTGCCAGATTTCCGCATCGGTAAAGCTGTCCTCCCGCAGCACGATGTTGCTGCGGATATCGCCGGAGAACAGGAACACATCCTGCAGCATCTGGCCAAAATGGCGGCGCAGGGAGGAGATTTTGATTCTTCGGATATCGATGCCGTCGATCAGGATCTGACCCTTCTGGATATCGTAATTGCGGCAGATCAGGCTGAGAATGGTGGTCTTGCCGGAGCCGGTGGAACCCACAAAGGCGACGGTCTGCCTGGGCGCCACATGGAAGGAAACGCCCTTGAGCACCCACTCGCCGGGCTGATAGCAGAACCACACATCCCTGAATTCGATCTCGCCCTTGATCTCATCCAGCTCAATGGCGTCCGGCGCGTCCACCACCTCCGGCTCCATGTCCAGAATGGTGAAAATTTTTTCGGCGGAGGCAAAGGCGCTCTGCAGCATATTAAACTGCTCCGCCAGCGTCTGAATGGGGTTGAAGAACTTGGAGATATACATATAGAACGTGACGATGGTTCCACTGGTCAGGGTCTGCCCCAGAAACACCGTGTTCTCAATGTAGCCCTTGCCGCCCAGGTACAGCAGGAACATCACAGAGGAGATATAGAGCATATACACCATGGGCCGGAAGATGCTGAACACAAAAATCTGGCTCTGTTTGGCCTTTTTCAGATTGTCGCTCTTTTTCAGAAATTCCCGCATCTTCTGATCCTCCCGGTTGAAGATCTGGGTGATCTTGATGCCGGAGAGGTTTTCGGACAGGTAGGTGTTGATATCGGTGGTGCCGTCTTTCACCCTCCGGTGCACCTTCCGGGAGAATTTCCGGAATATCACGGTAAACAACACCACAAACGGGACAAAGCACAGCACCATCAGCGTCAGCTCGAAATTCAGCGCCAGCATCGCCGCCAGCACACCCACCACCACAAACACATTCTTGGCCATCGTCACCAGAATGTTTGTGAACATCTGGGAGATGGCGTTGGTATCGTTGCAGACCCGGGTTACCAGTTTGCCCACGGGAATGTTGTTGAGCTGCTCATGAGAAAGGCTCTCAATGTGGACAAAGATATCCTGCCGCAGGGCGGAGAGAATTTTCTGCCCGGTTTTCTGCAGAATCATGGACTGAAAATAGGTGCAGACCATGGACACGATCAGAATCCCGGCATACACCGCAACGGCGATATACAGGGATTTCATGGGAAAATCCGCCTTTACCAGCTCCTCGATATAGCCGATGATCAGCGGGGAAACCACATCGTAGGCGATGGTCACCAGCATCATCAAAAGAATCAGCCCAAATTCCTTCCAATAGGGTTTGGCGTAAACCAACAGCCGCCGGATGATCTCGCCGTCGGGCATATTCCGGTCAAAGCCGATGGCTTCCTTCTGCTTCCGAATGCGGGCATAGGCCGCGAGGAAAGCCAGCGTGAACGCGCCGATGATGGCGCCCACGATCAATAGGGGCAGATACTCACGCATTTTCCGCGCCTCCTTCCTCCTCCAGTTTCTGCAGATCGACCATCTTGCGGTAGGACGGGCAGTTCTCATAGAGCGCCTGATGGGTTCCGGCGGCGGTCAGCCTGCCATCCTCGATAAACAGAACCTTGTCCATCTGTTCAATGGTGGAAATCCGGTGGGCAATCAAAATGGTGGTCTTTCCGGCTCTGGTTTCCCGGAGATTCTCCAGAATTGTCCGCTCCGTCTTGGTATCCACGGCGGAAACGGAATCGTCCAGAATCAGGATGGGCGCGTCCTTCATCAGCGCCCGGGCAATGGAGATGCGCTGTTTCTGACCGCCGGAGACGGTCACGCCCCGCTCACCCAGTACGGTGTCATAGCCCTTCTGGAACTGTCTGATGTTCTCATCCACATCCGCCAGAGCCGCTGCCCGGATCACCGCGTTTTCGCTCTCCCGGTCGGTGCCGAAGGAGATGTTGTTGGAAATGGTATCGGAGAACAGGAAATTATCCTGCGGCACATAGGCGCAGCCGGCGCGCACGTCATGGATGGAAACATCGTTCACGTCATGGCCGTCGATGAACACGGTGCCGTCCGGAACGTTATAGGTGCGCAGCAGCAGATCCACCAGCGTGGTCTTGCCCGAGCCGGTTTTCCCCACCAGTCCCACATTTTCACCGGCGTTAATGGTAAAGGACACGTCCTCCAGCGCATTGAATTCCCCGTCCGGATAGCGGAAAGTCAGATGACGGAATTCGATATCGCCCCGGATGATTTTTAATTCTGCCACGCCGGGTCGGTCTACCACGTCCTGCTTTGCGTCCAGCAGCTCGCCGATCCGCTTCAGGGAAGCGGTACCCCGGCTGGTCATGTCGATCAGCTCCGACACCGCCGTAATCGGCCAGACAATGGCGTTGAAATAGCCGATGAATTCCACAAGCTGGCCCGCGTCGAACCGGCCCTGATAGACCAGATAGCCGCCGTAGCCCAGAATCACGCACACGACGCTCTCCACGAACAGCGTTACCAGAATCCGCAGCAGCACCGAAGCCTTGGTAAAGTCGATGTTGGCGTCCTCGTTTTCTCTGTTCAGCTTCTGGAACGCCAGCAGCTCCTTTGCTTCTTTCACAAACGCCTTGATGACCGCGATACCGGAGAAGCTCTCCTGGGAGAAATCAGACAGTTTGGAGAATGCCTCCTGCCGGATATCCCACTTTTTCATCATATATTTGCCCACCACCGTGGCGCAGGCCAGCAGCAGCGCCATGGGAATCAGGGACAGCAGGGTGAGCAGCGGGTCCATCTGCCACATATTGCGGATCGCCAGCGTGCCCAGAATCACGGCGTCAAAGAACATCAGGAAGCCGGAACCATAGCAGTCCTGCACCGTGTCCAGATCGTTGGTGAACAGGCTCATCAGATTGCCCACCTTGTTGACCTGATAATACTCCCGGCTCAGATCCTTGGCGTGGTTGAACATCTCGTTGCGCAGATCGGTCTCCACCTTGATGGCCGCGCCAAAAATGCACACCCGCCACAGAAAGCGTCCTACCACCATGCCCAGAATGATTCCCACCAGCGGCATACAGATTTTGTCCAGAAGAAAATCCATGTCGAAGGGCGTCTGAACACCGTCCACCATAACCGAACCGCTGTTCATTCCGTTGATCACCATGCGGTACAGTCTGGGAACCGCCAACTGGAAGTAGTCCACCAGAATCAGCGCCGCCAGTCCCGCAATCAGCCATCCGGCATACTTCCGGTAATAACGGTTGATATGTTTGCCGAATATCATACTTTTTTCCTCTCTTTTTTATTCGTTCCGTCGGATTATAGCACATTGTTTTCCGATTGGCAATGGATTTCCAGCAAAATGTTGCAGCCGAAACGGTTCCCGTCCCGGCCTTATCTTCTGTGCTGGCGGTACTGGTTGGGGGTCATGCCGGTCTGCCGTTTGAACAGCCGGATGAAGTAGTTGGGGTCGGAGAAGCCGCATTCCGCCGCGATATCCTGCACCATCCGGTTCGAATTCTTCAGATAGAGCAGCGCCCGGTCAATTCGCTGCCGGTTCACGTACTCCGTCAACGTGCAGCCGTATTCCTTTCGGAACAGGGTTGAAAAATAGCTGGGGTTCACATTCAACTGGGCGCAGATGCTTTTCAGGCTCAGATCCGCCGTCAGATCATAGTGCACCAGCGTAATGGCCCGCCCCACATAATAGGAATATTTTTTCAGGGAGTATTTCCTGACCAGCATACAGTAGTCCCGGATCATTGTCTCCTGCAGAAGCAGGCTCTGCCGGATGGACGGCAGCTTTTCAATCCGGCGGGCAAAGTCGGAGGACATCTTGTCAATGTGCAGCGGATGGACGCCGCCCATCTCCGCCGACTTGCGCAGCAGGGTGTTGAGGATGATCAGATAGTTCTTCCGGTTTCGCAGGGAGTCGGTCAGACGCGGCTCTGTCCCGTTGTTGTAGACGGAAGCGGCCATATCCGCGACAAGGTGCATCTTTCCCTTGCTGACCGCCTCCATCAACTGGTTTTCATGGCGGTAGTTCTCCTCCAGAATTTCCAGTGTCCGGCCGGATTCCTGAAGCTGCTCGGTGGATGTGTTGACCCGGATGGGCGTGCTCCGGTCGGGAATCATGTCGTCAATATACTCCATGCGGTAGTGCTCCGGTCCGCCCCACAGCACGTCCGAGAGCGTACGAACAATGGTAATGAGCCAGTTCTCGTCCCCAATCAGGGGCAGATCCTCGTAGTAAAGGGTCAGAAACCGACGCGTCTCATCCGAAAGCAGGAGCGATTGTCCAATGCGGGACTTCTGCGCTTCGGAAACCGGCTCAGTCAGGTATGGCCCGACAAAAAAGTATCCTCCACCATCCGGGAGCCTGAGAAAGAGATACCGGCAGTAATACTCATCAAAAAACCGGTAGAGCGTATTGTCCCTTGCCTCGCCCATGGAGTTGAACAGGATGGAATTGTACTGCTCAACGCCGAACAGGGCGGCGCGCAGCCCCCGGTCCAGTGTGGCAGGAATGCATTGTTCCGGCTGCTGCACGATCTGGCTTGCAATGTGAAATGCGTCCAGCAGGTCACGCACGAACGCAAGCTGTATCCGATAGTCCATTTGTCTGCCGCCTTTCTTTTCCTCTTTTTCCAATAATATCATAAAATAGCTGATTAATCTATAATTCAACAAAAATTGTGCTATTAACCGCAAATCCAGTTATATCTGTCTTGCACAACTTACGTTAAAATACAATTAGCAATTTGCACAAATATTTCCAAAATAAGGAGCGATGTTATGAGCAAACAAGCAACAACTCTCCGTCCCTTCGGCTGGAGAGACAAAGTCGGCTACCTGATCGGCAACGTAGGCAATGATCTTACCTTTATCTTTGCCAGCCTGTTCCTGCAGGTATTCTACACGGACGTGCTGGGAATCAACGCCGGTCTGGTCGGCACCATGTTCCTGCTTGCCCGTATTGTGGACGCTTTCACGGATACCGCCATGGGCCGGATCTGTGACAAAACAAAGGCGACGAAGAACGGCAAGTTCAAGCCATGGCTTCTGCGCGCCTGCGGCCCTGTGGCGCTGGCTTCCTTCCTGATGTACCAGACCTTTGTCACCTCCGCGCCCATGACCCTTCGCGTCATCTATATGTTTGTTACCTATCTGCTGTGGGGCAGCGTGTGCTACACCGCCATCAACATCCCCTATGGTTCCATGGCCTCCGTTATAAGCAACGAGGCTGACCACCGGGCAGCCCTGTCCACCTTCCGGGGCGTCGGCTCCATGATTCCCCAGGTTCTGGTGGGCGTGGTCATGCCCATGTTCCTGTACACCACCATGGCCGACGGCACCAAGGTTGCCAACGCGCCCGCCTTTCCCATTGCCGCGCTGGTGATGTCCGTTCTGGCCGCCGGCTGCTATATCGCCTGCTACTTCCTGTGCACCGAGCGTGTGAAAATGCCGGAGCAGAGCAAGAGCGTCTCCTTCCGCGATACCATCAAGGCTCTGGTCCATAACCGGGCGCTGGTGGGCATCGCCCTTGTATTCATCTGCTATCTGGGCGCCCAGATGCTCAATCAGGTTATCAACAGCTACGTATTCAAGGACTACTTCGGCAATACCATGGGACTTTCCGTCATGAACGCCGCCGGCTTCCTGCCCGCCCTGATTCTGGCGCCGCTGGCCGTGCCCCTTGCCCGGAAGTTTGGCAAAAAGGAACTGGGCATTTTCGCCTCCGTCCTTGGCACCGTCGCATTCGGCGCGTTGTTTATCATGAAAACCACCAATATGTGGCTGTACACCATCATCAACATCGTCGGTCTGTTGGGCTTTGGCCTGTTCAATCTGATCATCTGGGCCTTCGTCAGCGATGTGATCGATGATCAGGAGGTTCGCACCGGCAGTCGGGAGGATGGCACCATTTACGCGGTCTGCTCCTTCTCCCGGAAGGTCGGCCAGGCCATTGCCAGCGCCCTCGGCGGCTGGTCGCTGGGGCTGATCGGCTATGTGGAGGGTTCTCTCACAGGCCAGGCCGAAGCCGTCCGGAACGGCATTTATAACATTGCCACTCTGGTGCCCACAATTCTCTATCTGATTGTCGGTCTCTGTCTGGCATTCATCTACCCGCTGAGCAGAAAGAAAGTGGCCGAAAACGAAGCCGCGCTGAAGGCAAGACGGGGCGAATAACGCAGCATGGGGCACTCTAAACCGGGTGTCCCCTTTCCAAAGGAGGCAACAATATGCGAACAGTTACGAATATCAACAATGGCTGGGCCTTTCTCAAGGGGACGGCGGAGGTTCCCGCCTCCCTTCCGGCACACGCTGAGACCGTCGATCTGCCCCACACGTGGAACGCGAAGGACGGTCAGGACGGAGGAAACGACTATTTCCGTGGAACCTGCTGCTACGCGCGGGAAATCCGGAAATCCGATTTGCCCCAGACCGGCCGCACCTATCTGGAAATCAATGGCGCCAATTCCTCTGCCGATGTCTACATGAACGGCAAGCATCTGGCTCACCACGACGGCGGCTACTCCACCTGGCGCGTGGAGATTACCAATACGCTGCGGGAGGAAAACTGTCTGGCCATTCTGGTGGACAACGCCGCCAATGAGACCGTGTATCCCCAGACGGCGGATTTCACCTTTTACGGCGGGCTTTACCGCAGCGTTAATCTGATTTCAGTGCCCGATACCCATTTTGATCTGGAAACCTACGGCTGTCCCGGCATCCACGTAACCCCCGTTGTAGAAGGGCAGAGCGCCAAGGTGGAAATCAAGCCGTTCCCCACTGGACTTCAGTCCGGCGATCAGATCCGTTACCGTATTCTGGACGCGCAGGGGAATAGGGTGGCAGAGCAAGTGGACGACGGACAGTTTGTCCTGCCGGATGTCCATCTCTGGGATGGGGTAAAGAACCCCTATCTGTATACCGCGGAAGCCGCCATTCTACGCGGCGGCAGGGAACTGGACAAGGTCAGCGCCCGTTTCGGCTGCCGGAGCTTCCGCATCGACCCGGAAAAGGGCTTCATCCTGAACGGGCGGGAATATCCCCTGCGCGGTGTTTCCCGCCATCAGGATCGTTTGGGCATCGGCAATGCCCTTCTGCCGGAACATCACCGGGAGGACATGGATCTCATCTGTGAAGCTGGCTTCAACACCATCCGGCTGGCGCACTATCAGCACGACCAGTATTTCTACGACCTGTGTGATGAGCGCGGCATGGTGGTCTGGGCAGAGATTCCCTACATTTCCCGCCATATGCCGGGCGGAAACGAAAACACGGTGCAGCAGATGAAGGAGCTGGTTACCCAGTGCTATAACCATCCAAGCATCTGCGTCTGGGGACTGTCCAACGAAATCACCATGGACGGCGCCGGAGACCCGGACATGATCCGTCAGCACCGGGTTCTGAACGACCTGGTGCACGAAATGGACAAAACCCGTCCCACCACCCTCGCCTGTATCACCATGTGCGGCATGGATGAGGAAATCGTCCACATTTCCGATGTCGTATCCTATAACCATTACTTCGGCTGGTACGGCGGGAGCATGGAGGAGTACGGCCCCTGGTTTGATCATTTCCATCAAAAATATCCCAATACCCCCATCGGCGTCAGCGAATACGGCTGTGAAGCCCTGAACTGGCACAATTCCCACCCCGAAAGCGGAGACTATTCCGAGGAATATCAGGCGGTCTACCATGAATCCCTGATCCGTCAGCTCTTCTCCCGGAAATACCTCTGGGCGACCCACGTATGGAATATGTTTGACTTCGGCGCCGACGCCCGGGCAGAGGGCGGCGAAAATGGGCAGAACCACAAGGGACTGATCACCATGGACCGCAAGTACAAGAAAGACGCCTTCTATGCCTACAAGGCGTGGCTCAGCGACGATCCGTTTGTTCACCTGTGCGGAAAGCGGTATATCGACCGGGTGGAGGACGTCACCAGGGTTACCGTTTATTCCAATCTTCCCGAAGTAGAGCTGTTTGCGGGCGGTGTCAGTCTGGGCAAAAAGACCGCCCCGGATCACTTTTTCTATTTTGATGTTCCCAATTCCGGCGAGACCGGGCTGGAAGCTGTCGCCGGGGAGTGTCGGGACGAGAGCGTTATCCGAAAGGTTGACAAGATGAATCCCGAATATATTCTGCGGGAGCAGGGCGCGGTGCTGAACTGGTTTGACATCACGGAAATCGAAGGCCGCTTCAGCCTGAACGACAAGCTGGGCGACATTCTGAAAACCCTCCGGGGAAAACTGTGGTTTGCCGGATTGTTCCTGACGCTGGCAAAGAAGATGGGACAGAACCAGCCAAAGACCGGTGAAAAGAAGAAAAAGAAACCCGGCATGGACGGCAATCTGATGAACATGATCAGCAGCTTTACCGTTCTGCGCTTCACCGGTATGCTGGGCATTCGCAACGTAACCTTCACCAAAGAGGAACTGCTGAAAATGAACGCCAAGCTGAACCGCATCCGCAAGCCCTCCAAGCCGGTGCGTTAACGGAAGCGGGTCAGACCTGCTGCCCCAGCGCGCCCGTTACCAGAATGCCCAGATTATCCCGGTAAATCTCATCAAACTGGCGCAGGGGCAGCGGGTTTTCCCCCTTCCCCACTTCGATGGTATAGCCCGGGCGTCGGAATGCCTGAATGAACCAGTCCTTATATCCGGCAAACCCGGAAGCATAGGGCACGTCGGCCAGCGTATATCCGCTGATCCGGGCAAATTCTTCTCCCAGTTCCCGGGCGCCGGGCACCTCGTAATCCAGAAACTGCCAGTAGATTTCCTTTCCCTGACTGTGGTAGGCCAGAACCAGCGCCGGATCGATGTATTCGGTATACCCGGCCAATGCTCTGGTCTCCCGCTGGCTCAGGGGCGCGCGCCCCACATAATCCCGGGGGCCGGGACGGGTAAAGCCCTGTGCGAACTTGATCTCTCTGGCTCGCAGCCACCCGGCGGGATACTGCAGGTTCAGATCCACCCCCAGCAGGTTTGCTTTCCAACCGTCCGGGAATGGAATATCCGGATAAAACTGTGCCATTTGCAGCGCGTTCTCAAAGCCCGCGTCTCCCGCGCCGATGGCGCCGGTAACCAGATCCACCCCGTCCGGGTCGACCATGGGCACGGTATATATGGTGGTTTTGGCTGCCAGCTCCGACGCCTTCACGCCGAATATTTCTTCGTCCGCTTTCAGTGCTTCGGCATATTCCTCCACGAATTTCAGAATCACCGGCGTGGTAATCCACTCGTTGGCATGGTGCGCGGCTGAATAAATCACCTTCCGGGCGCCGTTGCCGATGACCAGCGTCCGCAGATTCCGCCCGTAGGCGGTCTGGGTCAGTACCTCGGTGCGCAGAAAGGGATAGGTGTTCACCAGTTCCAGAATCGTCCGTTCACACAGACCGTAAGTCATGGGGACATTTGTTTTCACAATCGCCATAAAAATCGCCTCCGACTATTTTATGCGTCGGAGGCGATTTTGTGCAGTTCACGGCTCGGCAGCGTCTGTTACGCTTCGGCTGTCCGTCCTGCCGAACTTTGTTCCAGATAAATCAGCAGCACGGCGATATCGGCGGGGCTGACGCCGGAGATTCTCCCCGCCTGCCCGATAGACATGGGGCGAATCCGGCTGAGCTTCTGCTGGGCTTCCAGCCGCAGTCCCGCAATGGCGTTGTAGTCGATATCCGCGGGCAGCAGCCGGGACTCTTCCTTCTTGAACTCCGCAACCTGCTTTTCCTGCCGGGTCAAATAGCCCGCGTACTTGATCTGAATTTCCACTTCCTCCGTGACGGCGGCGGAAAGCGCCGGCCGTTCCGGGTCAAAGGGAGCCAGGTCGGCATAGCTGACCTGGGGCCGGCGCAGCAGGTCGGCAAGTCTGGCCGAGCCGGTAACCGGCGCGGTCTCCCGGGCGGTGAGCATCTGATTCAGCGCGTCCGACGACGCAATACCGCAGGACTCCAACCGGCCGATTTCCCGTTCCACGGACGCATACTTTGCCTGCACCGCCGCCAGCCGCTCCGGGGGCACCAGACCCACCTGCGCGCCGATGGCGGTCAGCCGTTGGTCGGCGTTGTCCTGCCGGTGGAGCAGCCGGTACTCGGAACGGCTGGTCATAATCCGGTAGGGTTCTTCCGTTCCCTTGGTCACCAGATCGTCGATGAGGGTGCCGATGTAGCTGGTGTCCCGGGTGAGAATCAGCGGCTCCCGCCCCTGAAGCTTCAGCGCCGCGTTGATGCCCGCAATCAATCCCTGGGCGGCAGCCTCCTCGTAACCGGAGGTACCGTTGAACTGACCCGCGCCATACAGGCCCGCCACCTTCTTGCTCTCCAGCGTGGGCAGCAGCTCGGTGGGGTCCACGCACTCATACTCAATGGCGTAGGCCGGGCGCATCATCTCGGCGCGCTCCAGCCCCGGGATCGTGTGCATCATGGCAATCTGCACATCTTCCGGCAGACTGGAAGAGAAGCCCTGAATGTACAGCTCCTCCGTGTCCAGACCGCAGGGCTCAATGAAGAGCTGATGCCGGGGCTTATCGGCAAAACGGACGATTTTCGTCTCGATGCTGGGACAATACCGGGGGCCGACACCGGAGATGGTTCCGTCATACATGGGACTGCGGTACAGATTCTCCCGGATGATCCGGTGGGTTTCCCCGTTGGTGTAGGTCAGATAGCACACGGCGGAGTTTTCCACCTTCCGCGCCGTCCGGAAGGAAAAGGGCTCGGGCGTCTCATCACCGGGCTGGATTTCCATTTTGGAAAAGTCCACGCTGCGGCGGTTGATCCGGGGGGGTGTGCCGGTTTTGAAGCGGCGCAGGCTCAGCCCCAGACTCCGCAGATTGTCGGCAAGGCCCTTGCTTGGGTGCATCCCGTCGGGACCGGACTCCACCACGCTCTCGCCTGTGATCACCGTGCTGTCCAGGTATGTTCCGGTGGCGATGACTACCGCCTTGGCGGTATATTCCGCCCCCAGTTGGGTACGCACCCCGGACACATGGCCGTTCTCTGTCAGGACTTCCGTAATCTGCGCCTGCTTGAGTTGCAGATTTTCCTGAAGCTCCAGGGTGTGTTTCATCACCTGCTGGTATTTCCGGCGGTCTGCCTGTGCCCGCAGGGAATGGACGGCGGGGCCTTTGCCCCGGTTCAGCATCCGGTACTGGATGCAGGCTTTGTCGGCGGCCACGCCCATTTCCCCGCCCAGCGCGTCCAGCTCCCGCACCAGATGTCCCTTGCCGGTTCCACCGATGGCTGGGTTACAGGGCATATTGCCCACCGCGTCCAGATTGATGGTAAACAGAATCGTCCGCAGACCCAGCCGGGCAGCGGCCAGCGCAGCCTCAATCCCCGCGTGGCCCGCGCCGATCACTGCCACATCACAGTCTCCCGCGTGATAAGTGGTCATTGGACTGCCTCCCCGGATTTCTTTTTCTCCTCCGGCGGCAATACGAAGGGCTTGCACACTACCTCGCACCGGTTGATGGGCGTGCCCAGTTGATAGAATTTTTCCTCATAGCCGGTCATAATGCCCACGACACCGTGTTCATGCAGGTTCCGGGTCAGATTCTTTACTTCCAGACCGCAGGCGGCAAATTCCTCCAGGGAATACTCGAACAGGGGCGCGTTGTCCGTCTTGAAGTGGATCTCGCCCCCCTCGCGAACCACTCGACAGTATTTGTCCAGAAAGGTACGGTGAGTCAGGCGGCGCTTGGCGTTTTTCTTCCGGGGCCAGGGGTCAGGGAAGTTGATAAACAGCCGGTCGATCTCGCCCGGGCCGAAAATATCCTCAATATTCGCCACATCCATATCAATATAAAATACGTTTTTCAATTCCATGGCCTTTGCCTTTTCCATGGCCACCACCATGGCCTCCCGGCAGCGCTCCACGGCAATCAGCAGCACCTCCGGATTGGCGGCGGCGGTCTCGGCGGTAAATTTTCCCTTGCCGCAGCCCACTTCCACCCACAGCACCTTCGCACCGGGCATCAGATCGCGCCAGTTCCCTTTCCGTGACGCGGGTTCCGCGATCCGGTAGGCCGCGCACTTTTCCATCCGGGGCTCCAGATTGCGCATTTTTCTCATTCTCATGCTTTGTTTCCTCCGAACAGGGAACGTATCCCCATTTTTTCAGTTTCTCATTATAGCAGACACAGCCCGGGCAGTCAAAGGATTTGTATGGAAAAATGAAAGGAAAACGCACGCTGCCAGAAAGCAGCGTGCGCAGTTTATTCTTAATTTCCCAGTGTGAAGCTCAGCACCTCGCCGGTTTTGTCGTCCAGAACGATCACCGCTCCGGACACCCGGGTCATCACACCGTCATCGGCCACCTTCTTGGCCTTGGATTTGGACATTCCCCGGATGGTTTCCAGATCCTTGTCATAGCCCTCCAGCGCGGCATCGTCCACCACATAAACCGCCACATTGTAGGTGGTATAGCCCTTCATGAACTTCTTGTATGCGCTTTCCACCGTGGTGACCATCGTGTCCTCGTCCCAATCGTCGGTTTGAGCCTTGACCACGTCGGTCATTTCAGTGTTAATATCGTAGCGCTCCTCGGCGGTGTAGCTGCCGGAGACGGAGTTGTGATCGTAGTGATAGAAGAGGTATCCCACCACGCAGGCCACGCCCACGGCGAACATGGCAAGCAGAAGGCAGAACTGCTTGGCGTTGAATTTCAGGCTGGATTTATCAGCGGAGCTGTCATAGGTCAGCTTCAGCTTGAACGTAACGGGAATCATGATCGCCAGGAACAGCGTCAGCAGGAAGGCCTCAATGGGGAACATACACAGGTTCTTGATGGCGGCAGGAAGAATCATGGCCACATAGGATTTGCCCATGATGACCTGATAATACCAGCACATCACGAGACTGTTCAGAATGATATTCACGAACAGATCCATGGAGAACCGGGCCAGAATCACCCGAGTGACCGTAATCTTCGCCCGGTAGAAGAACATGGCAAACAGCATGGAGCCGGCCACTTCCACGAACATACAGGGGAAGAAGTAGACGCCCTGGGGGAAGAGAATGCAGCCCAGCGTATCGGAAACGCAGGCGGCAAGCCCAGCTACCACCGGCCCGAAGATCATGGCGCCCAAGGCGTTAATGAAGGGCGCGGCGATGTTGATGTTCAGGTTAGGCGCCAGCGGGATGTACAGACCCTTTAATGCCACGCGAAGCGCGATCATCAGCGCGGCGACCACCAGCATTTTGGTGTCCTTCAGCTCCATGGCGGCGTCACGCCAATAGGCTTTACAGAAAGGGGTCTTGTAGAGAGTGGCGGGTTTTTGCAGTTTTGACATAATAATTCCTCCTTTTTGTAGGGGGCGACAGCGCTGGCTGCCCCAACGGCCCATAAACGAAAACCCCCTTGCGGCAGAGCCGTAAGGGGAGAGAAGCTTATGGATCACCCGTGGGGAAGGGCAGCAAATACAGCCGACCATTCGCCCGACCGAGCATCGTTGCTACATAAAGGAGGTGAGTCCAATATGGCGCAGCGGGTGCGGATACCTCATCGCGGACGGGATGTCCTTCGTCTGCCAGACAACTCCCCATTATGGCAGCACTTCACGCGAGGGATCCTACTCTGTTCGCTCCTTACTATACACGCACAGGAAGAAAAAGTAAATAGTAATTTCCAGAAAAAGGAAGGAAATTGTGATTTTTTATTGCCTTCCTTTGATGGGCCGCTTGCCGCATCAGCGTTGGTTGGCAAATCATGTCGTGCGTTTTTCCGTGCAGCCGGGTTCGATTCGTGTATTTTCCCCCTCCCAGGCAGCTAAAATGGATATCAGCTTTAACAAGGGAGGAATGGCAATGCAATGCCAGAAGCTGAAAACCTATATGGAAACGGGGCGGGTCATGTTTCTCCCGGCCCGGGCCATCCGTCCCAATCCGGCCCAGCCCCGAAAATTTTTTCAGGAAGAAGCACTGGCCGAGCTGGCTGACTCCATCCGGCAGCATGGGATTCTCCAGCCGCTGTCGGTCCGGCGGGTGGGAACCGGTTATGAGCTGATTGCCGGAGAACGGCGGCTTCGCGCCGCCCAGTTGGCCGGGCTGAACGAAATCCCCTGCATCGTCATGACCATGGATGACCGGGAATCCGGCATGGCCGCCATGGTGGAAAACCTTCAGCGGCAGGATCTGGACTATGTGGAGGAGGCGCAGGGTATCTCCCGGCTGATGGAGAACTGGTCCATGAGTCAGGAACAGGCGGCAAAGCTGCTGGGCAAAAGCCAGAGTGCCATCGCCAACAAGCTGCGCATTCTGCGCCATTCGCCCCAGGTTCTACGGGCGCTGCGGGAAGCGGGGCTGACCGAACGTCATGCCCGCGCCCTGCTGAAGCTGCGGACCGAAGAAGAAAAGCTGGGCGCCATTGCGGTCATCTCCCAGCAGGCTATGAGCGTGACCCGCGCGGAGCGGTACATTCAGGAGCTGCTGGCGAACCGGGAGGATTCTCCCCGGCGCGTCAACGTGGGATTCTTTCTGACCAATCTCAGCCAGTCTCTGGCACGGATGCAGCGCAGCGGCATCCGCGCCGTGTCCGAACGCCGGGAGACCGAGGATCAGATTGTGCTGACCATTACCATTCCCAAATAACCGCAATCAGCGGTTTTTCGCGGCTCAGTAAAACAGCAGGGAAACCCAGGTCACCACATTGCAGCCGTACTGGAACGCAATTCCGTTTTCCTCCAGTGTGGGAATGATGTTGATGCCGTGGCTTTCTAGGCAGGGATGCATTTTCCCCGGCATCCGGCAGGGCAAACCGTCCGGATAGGCACAGCGGGTGCAGATATCGCAGGCCTCTGTCGAGAGGATATAGGGGCGGACACCCTGTTCGCGCATCAGGTCGCGCACCTGATTGGTGAGCTTCTCATGGGGCGGACGGGTATCCAGCGTTTCCCGGATATCCGAAATATCATTGACCTCGGTGACCGTCACGATCATCAGGCAGTTCTCAAAGCGCCGGCACTTGTCCCTGCATTCCGGCACCGGCCCCACCCCCGGCGGGCACGCCCAGGTTTTCCCGTACATGGGGCATTCATTCTGGCAGATCCACCGAACCCGGTCGGAAAACTCCAGCTTTTTGGGGTCAATGAAAAAATAGGCGTACAGTGGAAGCTGTGCCAATTGTTCTTCCAGCGCCTTTTGATCCAGCATCTCAATTCCTCCGTATCCCCTTCCGCGCCTCGGACAGGCGGGGCGCGGAAGGCACAAATGATTTCTGAAAGTCGGGCTTTCCTGAAAAAAGCACGCAAACGGTGCGAAAACAGCCGGGCGCAGTCCGGGAGCGCTGCGGAGTCCGATCAATTCAAACAACAGCGCGGCTATTTGCAGGCTTCGGTTATGGTACCGCCGCCCACAACCAGATCACCTTGATAGAGCACCACGGCCTGCCCCGGGGTCAGCGCCCGCTGGGGTTTGGAAAATTCCACCCGGGCAAAACCGCCTTCTTCCGGGTAAACCGTGGCATCCTGGGGCACCTGATTATAGCGTGCCTTCGCCTGTACCTGCAGCGGTTCTGACAATGTCTGGAACGGGAACCAGTTCCAGTCGTTTGCCCGGAGCACGGTGGAATACAGCGCTTCATTCGGCCCTACGGTGACGGTGTTTTTCTCCATATCCTTGGCGCAAACGTACACCGGAGCACCCATGGCCAGCCCCAGCCCCTTACGCTGTCCCAGCGTGTAGCCCACGGCACCCCTGTGTCTGCCCACAATCCTGCCGTCCAGATCCAGAAAATCGCCGGGTGCGTAGTGCTTCCCGGTGTAGCGCTCCATAAAAGCCACATAGTCTCCGTCGGGAACGAAGCAGATATCCTGACTGTCGTGTTTGCGGGCGTTGACGAAGCCGTTTGCCTCCGCAATGGCCCGGGCTTCCGTCTTGTGCATCCCGCCCAGCGGAAAGCGGGTATGGGCGAGCTGCGCCTGGGTCAATGTGTACAGGACATAGCTCTGATCCTTGCTCAGATCCGCGGCGCGGAAGAGAAGATAACGGCCGGTTTGCGGATCCTGCCGGATTTGGGCATAGTGTCCGGTGACCACGCAGTCGCAGCCCAGCTCCATGGCGCGGCGCATCAGATGCTCAAATTTCAGATAGCGGTTGCAGTCAATGCAGGGATTGGGGGTGGCGCCGCATTCATAGCAGCGGATGAATTTGGAAATCACCTTTTCCTCAAAGTCGTCCGTGAAATTAAACACGTAAAAGGGCATTCCCAGTCGCCGGGCGACACTTCTGGCATCTTCCACATCATCCAGACTGCAGCAGGAGGACTCCTGATCCAGACCCAGAATGTCGTTGCCGAACAGACGCATGGTCACGCCGGTGCATTCATAGCCCTGCTGCTGCATCAGAAAGGCAGCCACAGAGCTGTCCACGCCGCCGCTCATGGCAATCAGCGCTTTTTTTTCTCCCATGCCGAATCCCTCCAGATTCCGAGTTTCTGAATGGAGTATACCAACGGGAAAACCGGATGTCAATGGAAAATCGCTCCGTCGCTCTGATCCCACATTAAGTTTCAATTAATCCCTCCCCGAAAGGTTGCAATCTGAGGAATTATCTGGTATAATGACAACAAATAGACTGAGAGAGGAGCAAAACCATGAAAAAAAGAATGATCTGCCTCCTTTTATCTGCCGCGATTCTGTTCGGCACCGTGTGGCTAACTGCCGGCAGTGCCTCGGCTGCTACAACCATGAAGGCCAGCAGCGACATTGTTGCGTTGATAAAGAGCTTTGAGGGGTTCAGCGAGCGCCCCTATTATGACTATGGCCACTGGACGGTCGGTTATGGCACGGCCTGCGACCAGAACGATTATCCCGACGGAATTACGGAGGAGGAAGCAGAGGCACTGCTTCTAAAATACATTGCCTCCTTTGAGAAAAGCCTGAATCAGTTCATCGACAAGCACAGCCTGAAGCTGAAGCAGTGCCAGTTTGACGCGCTGCTCGCGTTTACATACAATGTGGGAACCGGCTGGATGAGCGATACGGATCATACGTTTACGGACGCGGTAATCAGCGGCGCGGAGGGAAATGACTTTATTTTTGCCATTACCCGCTGGTGCACGGTGAACCAGAACGGACAACGGGTGATCCGGCAGTCGCTGGTCAACCGCCGTCTGGTTGAGGCGAATCTGTATCTCAACGGCGTGTATGCCAAGACGGCACCTTCCAATTATCAGTATGTTGTTTTCGATAACAATCTCGATGATTGTGTCAATGATGTACGGATTCAGGGATATGATAATCGCGAAACCGATGACCTGCGCGCATTGCCCAGCAAGGCTGGCTACCGCTTTCTTGGATGGTACACGGAGCCGGACGGCGGCGAGTGGATTACGGCGGTTGGACCGGATACAATCATCAACACGGTCTATGGCCACTGGCAGGAGGGCAAAGGCGCGGTTGATGCGCAGGGCAATGTGACCGGAACGAAGGCGGCCTACCGGCGCTACGCGCTGGCGGATACGGCAGTCTGGGCCGCGCCTTCCGAATCGTCTTCACAGACCGGAAAACTGAAAGTGAACGATACAGTGGATGTGGTTGCCGACTATCTGGACGGCAGCAATGTGAAATGGGCAAAAATTGCCTCCGGCGGCTGGGTGAGGCTGGCGGAAACGGCAGCCGCGAAAATGCCCGAGCCGGAACAGAAACCGATGGAGCCGGTGACGGTGCGGGTGACGCACAGCGGTGTCAATATCCGCAGCGGCCCGGGCACCAACTATACCAAGCAGGGCACCTTTACCAAGGGACAGGAGCTGGCGATTACCGAGGTTCGGAAAGGCGGAAGCTCCGAATGGGGCAAATCCAGTGTGGGCTGGATCTGCCTGACCTATACGAATTACGATCAGGTGAAGCAGAGCGCCACCCCCGGTACGGACGGGGAGCGCTTTACCGGTACGGTTGCGAATACCAACACACTGAATGTGCGCAGCGGGCCGGGCACCTCCAATCCGGTGGTGGCCAAACTCCACCGGGGCGATCAGGTGAGCATTACCCAGCAGAAAAAAGTGGGCAGCATCACCTGGGGCAGGATGGAGAAGGGCTGGATCGCCCTGCAGTATGTGCAGAAAACCACCGCGCCAGCCGAAACCAAGCCGGAGGAGACAAAACCCGCTGAGGAGCAGAAGCCGGACGCGGGTGCAGATCCTGTGATTGCCACCGGAACCGTCAGCAGCCGCCAGGCGCTGCGGATCAGAGCCGGCGCGGGCACCTCCTTCAAAGCGCTGGGCTCGCTGCCCACCGGCAGCAAAGTTCAGATTCTGGAAACCAAGAAATCCGGCAGCCTGACCTGGGGGCGTATCCAGCAGGGCTGGATCTGTATGCAGTATGTCAAGCTGGACGGCGGTCAGACCCAGACCGGCACATCCCGGACAACCGGCGTTGTGGTCAAAACGGACAAGCTGCGCATCCGCAGCGACGCGGGCGTCCAGAATCGGCAGGTTGGCACGCTGACCAAAGGAACCGTGGTGGAAATTCTGGAAACCAAGAAGGTGGGCAGCACCACCTGGGGCCGGATTTCCAAGGGCTGGATCAGCCTGTACTATGTCAAGCTGGACACGGCTGCTTCCATTCAGGCGGCAGCCGAGAAAACGGTAACCGCATCGAGCCTGAACATCCGGGCGGGCGTCGGTACGGGAAGCCGGTGCGTAGGCGTCTACCACAAGGGAGATCAGGTCAAAATTCTGGAGCAGACCAAGGTGAAAAACTCACTTTGGGGCCGCACCGAAAAGGGCTGGATCTGCATGAAATATGTCAAATAAAAAATGCCCCGTGAGGCCTTCGAACCTCACGGGGCAAGCTTTTTGGTTATTTGGAGAGAATCTGGGTAATCATGGTGTCCACCATGGTCAGGCTGCGGGGCAGGTGGAAGGGACCTTTGAAGGTGGAACCCTTGGTACTGGGCATGGTGGGCATCCCGTCCCGGCGCAGGTAGCCGTACCACTCGCCGTAGGCGGGGTCGGAGAAATACTTCTTCACATAGTCGATGCAGCGCTTGAACCAGTTCAGATAGTATTCGTCCTTCGTATCCCGGTAGGCCATCATGGAGGCAATCATGATCTCGTTGTGCGGCCACCACAGCTTCATGTCGTGTTCATAGGCCTCGGGCGGGTTGCCCAGCGCATCCCGGAAATACAGCAGTCCGCCGTATTCCTTGTCCCAGCCGTTTTCAATGGCCGTACGGAACACTTCTTCCGCTTTCTTGTGCAGTTCGGCGTCGCCGTGGAGGTTGGCATACTCCATCAGGAACCAACTGCACTCCACATCGTGGCCCGGATTGACCATGCGGCCCTCGGTCACGTCGCTCCGGAATTCACCGTTGGGGCCGACGTTTTCCAATGTGCAGTTCAGTTCGGGCTTGTGGTGATAGGTGAAAATGTCGTGGACGCAGGAGGCGGCCCGCTGGTCGTACAGCGCGGCGTTGGCGGGGTCGACCCGGCGCAGCACGGAGGTGACGTTCAGCAGAATCATGGGAATGCCCAGACTCCGGCCGGAGCGGGTTTCGGGAATGGTCTTGGGGCCCATGCCCACGGGATCCTCGCCACCCTGACTCAGATTCCAGTAGATTTCATAGGCTCGCTTTGCCCGGTTCAGGTGCTCTTCCTCGCCGGTAACACCATAGTATTCGGCGTTGGCAATGCAGTAGAACGCCTCGGAGAAATAATAGCGGCGCTGGCGCAGAGGCTTACCGTCTGCGGTGACGGTGAAGTACATCCGGCCGTTGGCGTTGGGATTGATGCAGTATTTTTCGAGAAAATCCAGACAGGACTTGGAGGCTTCCAGCCATTCAGGTCTGGTGCCGTATACGTGGCACAGATAGGCGAAAATCCAGCCGCAGCGCCCCTGCATCCAGACGCTTTTGTCGGTGGAGTAAATCCGTCCGGTGCGGTCGAGGCAGGTGTAGACACCGCCGTGCTCGTGATCCATTCCGTTTTTCAGCCAGAAGTCAACGCAGCGGGTCAGCTCTTCACGCACCCAGGCCTGTGTCTGTTTCAAATAGGTCTGATTATCCATTGACGCATACCTCTTTTTGAAGTGATAATCAGCAGCAGCGCCGCTGAATTCCGGTTCCCATTATACCAGCTTGCGCCCGCTTTTCAATATCGGAATATACACCAAATGTACACAAACCAATTTGATTCGGATGTAAGCGTTTTTTTCGCTGTCTACTTGGAATCGTAGGCAGAGTATGATACAATACCATCAAACCATGCGCTTCCGGCGCCTGAACATGGGAGGCAACCACTATGAGCAAAGCAGACGAACTTTACCGCGCGAACTGTCTGGATATTCTGGAAAACGGCTTTTCCGATGAGAATCTGAAAGTCCGGCCCCACTGGGCGGACGGCACCCCGGCGCACACCATCAAGAAATTCGGTGTGGTGAACCGCTATAATCTGGCGGAGGAATTCCCCATCATGACCCTGCGGCGCACCTACTGGAAGAGCGCCGTGGAGGAACTGCTCTGGATCTGGCAGAAAAAATCCAACCGGATTGCGGATCTGGGCAGCCACGTCTGGGACGAATGGGCAGGGGAGGACGGCACCATCGGCAAGGCCTACGGCTATCAGCTTGGTATCAAACACCACTATAAAGAGGGTGACTTTGATCAGGTAGACCGGGTTCTGTACGACCTGAAGCACAATCCGGCATCCCGCCGTATTCTGACGAACATTTATAATTTCGAGGATCTGCACGAAATGAACCTGTACCCCTGCGCCTATTCCATGACCTTCAACGTGACAGGGGACACCCTGAACGGTATTCTGAACCAGCGTTCACAGGATATGCTCACCGCCAACAACTGGAATGTATGCCAATACGCGGTACTGATGCACATGATGGCACAGGTATCCGGGCTGAAAGTGGGAGAACTGGTGCACGTGATTGCTGACTGCCATATCTATGACCGGCATATTCCCGCCGTCAAAGCCATGCTGGAGAACGAGGGCTATCCCGCTCCCACATTTATCATGGATGAAAGCATTACCGATTTTTATGCCTTTACCAAGGATTCCTTCCGCATGGAGAATTACCGGTACCATCCCTTTGACTTTGAGATTCCCATGGCGATCTGAGGTGGCGGCATGGATTTAATCGTAGCGGTTTATGACGACTGGGGTATCGGTAAGGACGGAACCCAGCCCATTACCCTCAGCGCTGACCGGAAGTTCTTCCGGGAAGCCACCCGGGATGCCATGGTCATCGTGGGGCGGAAAACGCTGGCGGATTTTCCCGGCGGGAAGCCACTGCCCAAGCGGGTGAATGTGCTCCTGACGCGGGGAAACCCGGACAGAACGGATGTGATTGTCTGCCACAGCCCGGAGGAAGCCCTGAAGGTGGCCCAGTCCGCTCCGAAGGTGATGGTCATCGGCGGCGGCAGCGTCTACCGTCAGATGCTGCCCTACTGCACCCACGCCTATGTGACGAAGGTGCACGCGTCGCCGGAATCCGATACCTTCTTCCCAAATCTGGACGGGAATCCCCGGTGGGAGCTGGAACGGGTGCTCCAGTCCGGCGAGGAAGCGGGCGTTGCCTATGAAATGTGCCTGTACAGGAGAAAGGGGAATGTACTTGCAGATCACGGATCTGATATTTGATTTATATGGCACATTGGTGGATATTCACACCGATGAAAATGAAACCGTGTGGGAAAAGACCGCGCTGTATTTCGGTTTTTACGGCGCCGCCTATACCGGCTCTGAACTGAAGGCGGCTTTTGAACGTGCGATACGGCGGCGGGAAGCGCAGGCGGGACAGAGCTACGAGTGCTTTCCGGACATCCCGGTTGAACAGGTTATGGCGCAATTGTTCCGGGATCAGGGAATTACGGAGAACGCGGACACGCTGGGCGTGAACGCGGCGCAGCTTTTCCGGATTGCCGCGATCCGCTACATCAGACTGTATCCCCATGTGAAGCAGGCGTTGGACGCGCTGCGGGGAATGGGATACCGGCTCTGGCTTCTGACCAATGCCCAGCACGTGTTCACGGCGTATGAGCTGCGGTATCTGGGGCTTGCTGACGCCTTTTCCGGTGTGTATATATCCAGCGATTATGGCTGCCGGAAACCGGACGGACGGTTTTTCAATGCCCTGCTGACGGAGCAAAACCTGAATCCGGCGAATTGCCTGATGATCGGAAACGACCGGCAGACGGACATCGCCGGGGCGAAAACGGCCGGAATGGCCACGCTGTATCTGCATACCAATCTGACCCCGCAGGCGCAGGAGCCAGCGCGGGTCATGGGCGGGCCCATGACGCCGGGCGGATCGGATTTTGAATATGAAGGCTGTAACTGGGACGAGCTGGTGCGGGTGATTGCCTCACTTTGCCCGGTTGGGCTGCCGAAAGGAAAGGTGACGCTGTGAAATTCGTATTTGGAAGTCAGGATATGCAGACGTTGGAGCAGGCACAGAGCCATTCGTTCCTGCTGACCAACGGACTGGGCGGATATGTGTCAGCCAGCGCCGCGTTCTCGGTGCCCCGGAGTGATCAGGGCATTCTGATCGCCGCCGTCAGGGCACCCAATGCGCGCGTGACCATGGTGCACCGTCTGCGGGAGACCCTGCGGATTGGACAGGAGGAGGTATTCCTTTCAACCCAGTCCTTCGCCGACGGAAGCAAAGAGGAGGACGGATACCGGCATCTGGCGGTCTTTTCACTGGAATATGTGCCAAGCTGGACGTATCAGGTTTCCGGCGTTCAGGTGATCCGCCGCTGCTGCATGGCCTATGGGAAAAATACGGCGGCTGTGGTCTATTCCATTGAAAACCGGTCGGAAAAACCCTGTACTCTGCACGTCACGCCGTTTCTGAAATTCGCGCCCAAGGAGCTGGCGCTGAAGGAGAAAAAGCCCTTTTCCTTCGAAAATGGACGGATTGTATCAGGCGACACCGCCCTGTACGTCCGCTGCGACGGCACGGCAGAAGCACTGCCGGAATGCTGGCAGACCCTTTCCTATCCGGAGGACGCGAAGGACGGACGCCCGGAAAAGGGTCTTGCGGCCGCCTGCTGCTGCCTGAAAAAAACGGTGCTTCCCGGACAGTCCGGCCGGCTTGAGATTGTGTTTTCCATGGAGGAAGAAAGGGAATCGGGCTGGGAACTTCTGCGCCGGTATGAGCGCAGACAGCGGGAGCTGGAGCGTGCCTGCCCGATTGACGACCCGGTTGCCAGACAACTCGCAAGAAGCGCCGACGCTTTTATCGCCCGCCGGGATTCCACCGGCGAAAAGACCATTCTGGCCGGCTATCCGTTGTTCAGCGACTGGGGACGGGATACCATGATCTCTCTGACGGGGTGCACGCTGGCCACGGGACGCTATGAGGATGCCAGGAGTATTCTGAGAACCTTCCTTGCCTACGAAAAGGACGGGCTGGTGCCGAACCTGTTCCCGGAGGGAGAGCAGGAACCAATGTACAATACGGCCGATGCCGCGCTGCTTCTGATCGACGGCGTGTGGCAGTATGTGTGCCGGACCGGTGATCTGGTCTTTGCCGCGGAGGCATTTCCGGTGATGGAGCGGATTATCACTGGCTACCGCAACGGAACCCACCACGCCGTCTATATGGATACCGACGGCCTGATTCACGCGGGCAGCGGCATGGATCAGGTGACATGGATGGACGTCTGCGTCCAGGGCATTCTGCCCACGCCCCGCCACGGAAAGCCGGTGGAAATCAACGCCTACTGGTATAACGCCCTGCGGATTATGGAGCTTCTGTCCGAAAAGCTGGGCCGGGACGGCGACGGGTACGGCAGTCTGGCCGAGAAAGTCAAACAATCCTTTGTCCGTGAATTCTATATGGAGAAGGAAGGCTGCCTGAGAGATGTGATCTCCGGCACAGGGGCGGACGAACAGATCCGGTGCAACCAGATCTGGGCGGTTTCCATGCATTTTACCATGCTCAGCCCGGAGCAGGAGCGGAGGGTGGTTGAAACGGTCTGCCGCACGCTCTACACGCCCTGCGGCCTGCGGACGCTCTCTCCGTCTGACCCGGAGTATCAGGGCTTCTACGGCGGCGATCAGCTCCACCGGGATCTGGCTTACCATCAGGGAACCGTGTGGGTGTTCCCGCTGGGAGCGTATTATCTGGCCTACCTGAAAACCCGCGGCTACAGCCCGGAGGCGGCCGGTTACGTGCGCGGCCAGCTTGAAGCGTTGGAGCCTATGCTGCGGGAGGGCTGCGCGGGACAGCTCCCGGAAATCTATGACGGCGATCAGCCCACAGCGGGCAAGGGTTGTTTCGCGCAGGCCTGGAGCGTGGGTGAGATGCTGCGGGTGTATGAAGTGCTGGATCGAATTCACCAGACCGGGGAAACGGAGAGAAGCTGGTGAACAGAATCGTGCTGGAAAAAGCAAATGCGGCAATCCGGCTGATTTCAAAAGAAGAAAGGAAGAAAGAAAAATGAAACGAAATACCGGCGTTCTGCTGTCCATCACCAGCCTGCCCTCCAGATATGGCATCGGCTGCTTCTCAAAGGAGGCTTACCAGTTTGTAGATTGGCTGGAGAAGGCGGGACAGAAATACTGGCAGATTCTGCCGCTGGGCGCGACCAGCCATGGCGGCGCCTTCGATTCGCCCTATCAGGCGTTTTCCGCCTTTGCGGGCAACCCCTATTTCATCAGTCTGGAAGCGCTGATTCAGGAGGGTGTGCTGACGGAATCGGAGTGCGACGCGATGGACTTCGGGTGTGATCCGTCCCACGTGGATTATGAGCGGATGCACGAAAACCGCCTGAAGCTGCTGCGTGTGGCCTATGAGCGGAGCCATATCAACGAAAATCCCGTCTATCAGAACTTCTGCCGGGAGAACGCCTGGTGGCTGGACGATTATGCTCTGTTCATGGCGGTGAAGGCCTATTTCCATGAGCAGTCCTGGCAGCAGTGGCCTGAGGACATCCGGATGCACTGGGGCTTCGCGCTGGACTATTACCGGGAGAAGCTCTATTTCGACGTGGAGTTCCAGAAATACCTGCAGTTCAAGTTCTATGAGCAGTGGAGCGCGCTGAAAGCCTATGCCAACAGCAAGCACATTGAAATCATCGGAGATATGCCGATTTATGTCTCTCCGGACGGCGCGGACGTGTGGGCGCATCCCGAGATGTTCCAACTGGACAGCCAGAACCGGCCCACGCAGATTGCGGGCTGCCCACCGGATGCCTTCGCTGCGGACGGGCAGCTCTGGGGTAACCCGCTGTACCGTTGGGACTATCACCGGCAGACCGGCTATCAGTGGTGGGTCACCCGGATGTGGTACAGCTATAAACTCTACGATGTGGTGCGAATCGACCATTTCCGGGGCTTTGACGAATATTTCGCCATCCCGGCGGGCAGCGCCACGGCCAGGGACGGACACTGGGAAAAAGGCCCCGGCATGGAGCTTTTCCGTACCATCCGGGACAGACTGGGTGAGCGGAAGGTCATCGCCGAGGATCTGGGACTGCTGACGGACACGGTACGCCAGCTTGTCAAAGACAGCGGGTTCCCCAATATGAAGGTGCTCCAGTTTGCCTTTGATCCGGCGGATGTGGGCGGCGCCAATGACTACCTGCCCCATAATTACAGCGAAAACTGCGTGGTATACACCGGAACCCACGACAACGAGACGCTGACGGGCTGGTTTAGGGGGCTGACGCCCGCCGGAAGGGAGCAGGTGCGGGACTACCTGGACAACCATGACACACCGGACGGCGGCATCTGCCGGGCGCTGGTCAGCCTCGCCATGATGAGTACGGCGAAAACCTGCATCGTTCCCATTCAGGACTGGCTGGGACTGGACAATTCCTGCCGAATGAACGCGCCGGGAACGGTTGGCGTTAACTGGAGCTGGCGGCTTCTGCCGGGACAGGTGACGGATGAACTGGGCGCGGAGATGCTGAAGATGGCGAAGCGCTATGGCCGGGCCAATTGGGATGCGTTGAAAGCACGGGGATTGTGAATAGTATCCAAAATTTACCCCGGTTTTTCTGTACTTATTTCCCGTTGACGATTTGTGGGATTTGGTGATATATTGTGTATGTAAACGTTTCAAAAAATTATTGCTGGAACCGGCTCCACCACTCCGGCAGAGAGAAACGTTCCCACCGGCTTTTACAGCACAATGCTGTGAATGCATATTAACAAAAATATTAGGAGGAAACAAAATGAAGAAGATCATTGCACTGCTGCTGGCTTGCATGATGGTCGTCGGCCTGTTTGCCGCCTGCGGCGAAGGCAAGACTACTCCCACCAATGCGCCCGCGCAGAACAACGACGCGACCAAGCCTGCCGCCACTGAGGCACAGGCGGAGGCCGAGCCTGAAGAAATCACCCTGACTGTCTGGGGTCCCCAGGAAGATCAGGTTGATGAGAACAGCTTCCTGCAGGTTGCCTGCGCCAAGTTTGCCGAGCAGCATCCTGAATGGAAAATCACCTGGTCCTTCGGCGTCAGCTCCGAGGGCGATGCCGGCAAGAACGTGTCTCAGGACCCCTCCGCTGCCGCTGACGTTTATATGTTCGCCAACGACCAGCTGGGCACCCTGATTCAGGCCAACGCCATCGCCAAGCTGGGCGGCGATGTCCTGGAGCAGGTGAAGTCCACCAACTCCGAGGCCATGATTAAGTCTGTTTCCGATGCTGACGGCAACGTGTACGGCGTTCCCTTCACCGGCAACACCTGGTTCCTGTACTACAACAAGTCCGTTTACACCGAGGACGACATCAAGTCCCTGGACACCATGATGGAGAAGGGCGTTGTGGCCTTCCCTGTGACCAACACCTGGTATCTGCCTTCCTTCTACTTCGCAGTGGGCGGCACCATGTTCGGTGACGGCACCGACGGCGCTGCCGGTATCACCTTCGGCGGCGAGCAGGGCGCCAAGGCTACTGCTTACGTTGCCGAGGCTCTGGCCAGCGGAAAGCTGATTGACGATGCCAGCGGCGCCGGCCTGGACGGCCTGCGCAACGGTTCCGTCGCTGCCATGTTCTCCGGCACCTGGGACGCCAAGAGCGTTGCCGATGCTCTGGGCGAGAACTACGGCGCTGCGCAGTTGCCCTGCATCACCATCGACGGCGAGCAGATGCAGATGAAGTCCTTCTCCGGCTCCAAGGCGCTGGGCGTCAACCCCAACTCCAAGAACATGAAGGCTGCTTACGCACTGGCTGCATGGCTGGGCTCTGCGGAGATGCAGGCTCTGCACTACGAGCTGCGTGACGGCGGCGTGGTTCCCTGCAACACTGAGCTGCTGGCTTCCGACGAGTTCTCCAGCAATCCTGCCGCTCTGGCTCAGAACGACACCATTGCCAATACCTCCGTCCTGCAGCCCTCCATCCCCGAGATGGGCGCCTACTGGTCCAATGCTGAGTCCATGGGCAAGGGCCTGGCCAACGGTGAGATCACCGCTGCCAACGCTCTGGAAAAGACTGATCTGTGGAACGAGGCCATCAATAACACCGGTCTGTAATTCATACAGGATTCCGCTTTGATGAAAGCACCTGGCGGCGGCTGGATAATCTGGCCGCCGCCTTTTAAAAAAAATGCGAAGGGAGACGGTAGCGTGTCAACAAAACAATTGACAAAAACCGCGGCAGCCCGTCAGAATCAGGGAAATCCCACCACTCTGATTGGCGCATTGAAAAACGGCGGCCCTGTTGTCTGGCTGTCCTGCCTGATTATGGGTCTTGGCAATCTTGCCGCAGGACAGATTATCAAGGGCTTGCTTTTCCTTGCAATCGAAGCCGGTATCATTTACTTTCTGGTGATGCCATATGGCGGGCTGTACTGGATTTCCATGCTTCCCAGCCTTGGCGACCGGCCGATGCAGGAAATCTGGAATGATGACAAGGGCGTCTATGAATACATTCAGGGCGACCAGTCCCAGCTCATTTTGCTCTATGGTATTGCTTCGCTGTGTGTGATCGCCGCTCTGCTGATTGCGTGGCGCGCATCCGTGCGCAGCGGATACATGGCGCTGTCTGTGAAAAAGAGCGGTAAGCGCGTACCAAGCTTTCTTGAGGATATCAAATCCCTGTTCGATGAGAATGTGCACAAGCTGCTCATGACACCGCCTTTTGCCTGCCTGCTTGTTTTTACGATTCTGCCTCTGCTGTATATGATCAGCATGGCATTCACCAACTTCTCAAAGGAAGGCGACCATCTGGTTCTGTTTGACTGGGTCGGACTCCAGAATTTCGCGCTTCTGTTCAATTCCAGCTCCACCGTGGGCAAACAATTCTGGAGCGTCCTCGGCTGGACGATTATCTGGGCTATTTTTGCCACCTTCCTGAACTTCATTTTTGGTACCATCATGGCGCTGATCATCAATCGGAAAACGATCCGGCTGAAGGGTCTGTGGCGCGGCTGTCTGTCCATGACCATTGCTGTACCGCAGTTCGTCTCTCTGATGGTAATCCGCTCCATGATGCAGCCCGACGGCATCATCAACAAGATGCTGCTGAACGCCGGCCTGATAAGCCAGCGGCTTCCGTTCCTGACGGATGCAACATGGGCCAGAGTTCTGGTTATTGTCGTCAACCTGTGGGTTGGTATTCCCTACACCATCATGCAGGTGACGGGCATTCTGCAGAATATTCCAGCCGAACAGTATGAGGCTGCCCGTATTGACGGAGCCAATGTGTTCCAAACCTTCTTCAATATTACGCTCCCGTATATGCTGTTTGTGCTGACACCTTATCTGATTACCTCGTTTACAGGCAATATCAATAACTTCAATGTGATTTACCTGTTTACGCGCGGTGAACCGGTGGCCGTTGGCAACACGGCCGGCGCAACCGATCTGCTGGTAACCTGGCTGTACAAGCTGTCCGTGGATCAGCAGAAGTATAACATCGGCGCGGTGATTGGCATCTTCACATTTGTGGTGCTGGCGGTTGTTTCTCTGGTTACCTACCGCAGCACCGGATCCTACAAGGATGAGGAGGGCTTCAAATAATGGCTAAGAATAAACTTGGCGGTATGCGCAACAGGAGAATCGCTGGTGACATTGTGACCTACGTGTTTCTGGTTATTGTCTGCGCGATCTGGCTGATTCCCTTCTTCTGGCTTGTCATGCAGTCCTTCCGTGACGGCAAGGGTCAGTTTATCAGCACATTCCTGCCCACAAAGTATACACTGAACAACTATAAGGCGCTGTTCACGGAATTTGATGTCATGAACTTCCCCCGGATGTTCCTGAACACCTTCGGCATTGCGTGCTGCACCTGCGTTCTTTCCACGTTCTTCGTGCTGAGCGTCTCCTACTGCACCAGCCGGCTGAAGTGG
Organism: Clostridiales bacterium; assembly: GCA_022774865.1. GTDB lineage: Bacteria > Bacillota > Clostridia > Oscillospirales > Oscillospiraceae > Faecousia. The sequence continues at coordinate 8,277 of JALFLH010000005.1, read as the reverse complement.
AAAATGCGGAAGCCTTATATGAATATGGCCATGATTTTGAACCTGTTCCCGGGATTTATGACCATGGTTGCTGTGTATTTCATTCTGAAGGCACTGGGCATGACCGAGGGAAACAAGATTCCCCTGGCTTTGATCATCTGCTTCTCCTCCGGCGCCGGTACCCAGTTCTATGTGATGAAGGGCTACATGGATACCATCCCCAAAGCACTGGATGAGGCGGCCGCCATTGACGGCTGCACCCGCTGGCAGATTTTCACCAAGATTACGCTGCCCCTGTGCAAGCCCATGATTGTGTATCAGGTCATCACTTCCTTTATGGCTCCCTGGGTTGACTTCGTGTTCGCCAAGGTGATCGTCCGCACGGAAGCAAAATACTTCACCGTTTCCATCGGCTTGTGGAGTATGCTGGAGAAGGAATATGTGGACACCTGGTTTGTCCGGTTCTGCGCCGGCGCGGTGCTGGTTTCCATCCCCATCGCCATCCTGTTCATGATCACCCAGAAGTTCTACCAGGAAGCTATGAGCGGATCTGTCAAGGGGTAAGCTTATGAGAAGAGTGGCAAGCGTACTTTGCCTGCTGCTTTCCGTTTTGATTCTGGTTGGCTGCGCCCGGCAAGGGCAGATTGAACATCCTGCTACCGCCCCCGAGTCATCGGGGGCGGCTGTGGATTCTCAGGAAACGCAGCCCCAGGAGGCAGAACGGACAGAGCAGGCATTGTCTGAAATCAGGGCACTGGGTCAAAGCCCGGATGATCTTTACCGTACATGGTATGAAATCTTCGTTTATTCCTTCTGCGATTCCGATGGAGATGGGATCGGCGACCTGAAGGGCGTCATCTCCAAGCTGGACTATCTGCAGGAGCTTGGAATTACCGGTATTTGGCTCATGCCCATTCATCCCAGCACCACGTACCACAAGTATAATGTGTCTGATTATGATGCCATCGATCCGGCCTACGGCACCATGGAGGATTTTGACGCGCTGATTTCGGCCTGCCATGACCGGGGAATTCATGTGATTCTCGATCTTGTTCTGAATCACACCGGATCGGATCATGTCTGGTTCCGCACGGCGGTGGAGTATCTGAAAAGCCTGCCCGCCGGGACGGCACCCAATGAATCAGATTGCCCGTATGTGGATTACTATTTCTTCTCGAATGAAAGCGCAACCGGTTATGCGCAGATTCCGGGAACGGACTGGTACTATGAGGCGCAGTTCAGCGCGGATATGCCCGACCTGAACTGGGGCAATGAAGGGTTCCGGGCGGATGTGAAAGCAGTCATGGAATTTTGGCTGAACAAAGGGGTGGACGGGTTCCGACTGGACGCGGCCAAGGAATTCTATTCCGGCAGATCGTCCATGAATGTGGAGGTTCTGTCCTGGCTGCAGGAAACGGCCTGCGGTATCAAACCGGACTGCTATTTGGTTGCCGAGGTATGGGACAGCTTCCAAACCGTTGCCGAATACTATCAGAGTGGGATCACCAGTATTTTTAATTACCCCTTTGGTGATTCGACCGGCAAGATTGTGTCCGTTCTGCGGGGCGCAGGGCAGCCTTCTGTTGTTTCTACCTATGCAACCGCGCTGGAGAAGGCGGATAAGGCTTATCGGGCAGCCAATTCAAACTACATCGACGCGCCCTTCCTGTCCAATCACGACGTGGGAAGGATTGCGGGGTTCGTATCCAAGGATGAAGCCAAGACAAAGCTGGCGGGCGCCATGAACTTGTTCATGAGCGGCAGCGCGTTTGTCTACTATGGCGAGGAAATTGGCATGGTCGGCTCCGGTAACGATCCTTCCAAACGGGCGCCCATGTACTGGAACGCGGCGCGGGACAACGGAACCACCAATCCACCCCCGGACTGCACAATACCGGATGAATACCCCTTCGGCAGCCTGGAGGAGCAGGTGACGGATGACGGTTCTATCTATAATTATTACCGTCAGGCAATCGCCATCCGGAATGCCATCCCGGCGATTTCCCACGGGCAGACCACAGCGGAAACGCAGCTGAATACGGGCTGCGTCAGTGCATTCCGAAAAACCAGCGATCTTGGCACCTGTATTGTTCTGATGAATATTTCGGATGAGGCGGCTGAGGTTGACCTGTCTGCTTACGCGGATTGGACGCTGGCGGCAAAGCTGTCCGTGAACGACAGGACGGCTGCGTTGGACGGTACGCTGCTGAACCTGCCGGCGTATGCAGTGGCCGTGCTTGTTCCAGCGCAATAAGACAATCCGGCTGAAATTGCAGCCGCAAACACAACGCAGATGAAGGAGAATCCCATGGAAAGACTCGTGAATGAAAAACCGTCCGGCTTGAGCGCGACAGCCCTGCGAACCTGGGGAATGCTGTTCCTTGCCCTTGGCGCCGTGGGACGCGGAATCCTGCAAAACCGGGTACTCGGACTGGGCGGCGTTACGGATCAGAAAATGCTGGAGGCGGTGCTGAGCGGCGACGGCGCAATGTTTATCGCGGCTCTTTCACTGGTGCTTCAGGCGGTTGAGACCTGCGCGGTTCCCATCTTCTGCCTGCTGTTGGTGGAGGGATTTATCCACACCGCGAATTTTACCCATTACCTGCTGCGCGTGCTGGGAACGGGCATGGCCTGCGAGATTCCTTTCAATCTGGCATTAAGCGGGAAGCTGTTGGATTTTGATACCAGAAACCCGGTGATTGGCATGGCACTCTGCCTGATTGTGCTGTATTTCTTCAAGCGGTATGCAGGCCGGTCCGGTATCAACACGGCAATCAAAATCTGTGTGACACTGGCGGCCATTGTCTGGGCGGAGATGCTTCATATTGAGCATGGCACGTGCTGCGTGGTTCTGACATCTGTTTTATGGGCGTTCCGCGAAAAGCCGCTATACCGCAACATGGCCGGCTGCCTGGCCGGCGCTGTCTGCACCGTGATTTCCCCGTTCTATCTGGCGTGCCCCATGGGATTTCTTGCACTCCATTTTTACCGGGGAGAAAGGGGATCGGACAACCGCTTGGTCAATTATCTGACCTATCCGTTGATTCTGCTGGTAGTCTGGGCACTTGGCGTATTCGCCGCGGGCTGATCCTGAACCGAAAAACATCCGTGTGGGTTTCCCACGCGGATGTTTTGCCATATCTGGGTGGGAGCCGTAGAAAAAAAGCGCCGGGATTCCCACGTGCATGGAGGATTGGCTTGAAAATTGGGAAGAATATGGTATGATAGGCATATGAAATCGGGTTGGAGGGAGATCCATGCTGGATTATATTCGAATCGCCTGCGCCGTACCGTCGGTTCGGGTGGGGGATGTGGCGAAAAATACGGAGGACATCTGTGCCCTGATTGAAAAGGCGGATGCCCGGAATGTGGATATTCTGGTTTTTCCGGAGATGGCCATGACAGGCTATACCTGTCAGGATCTCTTTTTTCAGGACGCGCTGTTTGCGGGCGTCCGGGCGGGACTTGGGAAAATTCTCGCCTGTTCAGCCGCGCATCCGGCCATTACCGCCGCGGTGGGGCTGCCTGTGCGTGTGGGAATGAGGATGTTCAACTGCGCGGCGGTTATCCGCGGCGGCAAAGTCGCGGGACTGGCCGCCAAGACCTTTATTCCCAATTACAATGAATTCTATGAAAAACGCTGGTTTTCTTCAATATCCGATTTACCGGAGCAGCAGCGTGTGATCCCGGCTTCCGCGCTGGGGCTTTCCCGGACGGAGAATATTCCGCTGGATAACTGTTTGCTGTTTGAACTGGATGAGCAGACGAAGGTGGGCGTGGAGATCTGTGAGGATCTATGGACGCCCCTGCCGCCCTCCACCATGCTGGCTCTGGGCGGGGCGGAGGTGATTCTGAACCTGTCCGCGTCCAATGAGACCATCGGGAAGCGCGCCTATCGCCGGGAGCTGGTGAAGCACCAGTCTGCCGCGCTGAACTGCATATATGCCTATTGCTCCGCCGGTTCCACAGAATCCACGCAGGATCTGATCTTCTCCGGCCAGTGCATCATGGCGGAGAACGGAACGGTTCTGACGGAAACCGGCAGCCCGATTTCCACGGACGAGCTGCTGATTCAGGACTGCGATCTGGGCAAGGTTCGCGCCGACCGGCTGAAAAACAAGAGTTTTTCCGATGCCGCGGCACGGTATTCCCCGGCTGTTCACCCGGTGCGGGTATCGGGCGGGGAAACGACGCTGCGCACGGACGGGAGCCTCTATCCGCTGCAGAAGCTGCCCTTTGTGCCCTCCGCCAAAACCGACCGGGTTCAGCGTTGCATGGAGATTTTCCAGATGCAGGTGGCGGGCCTCAAGCACCGGTTGGAAACCATCGGCACCAATGCGGTCATCGGCGTATCGGGCGGGCTGGATTCCACGCTGGCGCTGCTGGTTTCGGTGGAGGCCATGCGGCAGCTTGGCCGCCCGGCAACGGACGTTTATGGTGTGACCATGCCCTGTTTCGGAACCTCCGACCGCACCTACCAGAATTCGCTGGAGCTGATGAAAACCCTGGGCGTCAGCGCCCGGGAAATCAATATCCGTGATGCGGTTTCTCAGCATTTTTCTGATATCGGCCATGATCCCGCCGTTCACAACGGTACCTACGAAAACGCTCAGGCGCGGGAACGCACCCAGATTCTGATGGATTATGCCAGCGTCGCGGGTGGAATTGTCATCGGAACCGGCGACCTGAGCGAGCTTGCGCTGGGCTGGTGCACCTATAATGGAGATCATATGAGTATGTATGGCGTCAATGTCTCCATTCCCAAGACGCTGATTCGCTGGATGATTGCGGCCATTGCCGAAATGCCCGCCTTTGCTGCTTCCCGCGCGGTGCTGGAGGATGTGCTGGATACGCCCATCAGCCCGGAGCTGCTCCCGCCCGACGCGGACGGAAAAATCTCCCAGCAGACCGAGGATCTGGTCGGTCCCTATGCGCTGCATGATTTCTTCCTCTATTATATGCTTCGCTACGGATTCTCGCCGACGAAGATCTATACGCTGGCCTGCCGGGCGTTTAGAGGGGATTTTGACCGGGAGACGATCAAAAAATGGCTGAAAGCCTTTTACCGCCGGTTCTTTACCCAGCAGTTCAAGCGAAGCTGTATGCCTGACGGCGTAAAGGTCGGCTCTGTCAGTCTCAGTCCCCGGGGCGACTGGCGGATGCCCAGCGACGCTTCCGGCAGACTCTGGCTGGAAGAAGCAGAAAGCTTGTGATTTGAAGCCCGCGCCTGCACAGCAGGCGCGGGCGCTTCTCAGGGTGCCAGCAAAATCGGCTGAATCTGCCTGCCTTCCATGGCTTGGGCGATTGTCTGGGGAATTCTTTCAAAATCGGCGACCATGGAGGCGGGCTTCCGAAGCGCATCATCCTGCCCGAATGGCACAAAATAGAAGTGCTTCCGTGCCAGCAGACGGCCGATGTTTTCCGCCGCCCCGGCCAGCGCGTCATTGGTGGATATGGCGATGACTACCGGCCGTCCATTCCGCAGATGGCTCTTTGCGGCCATGGTAACGGGGGTATCGGCAATCCCGTTCGCCAGCTTCGCCAGCGAGTTTCCGGTGCAGGGCGCGATCACCAGCACATCCAGCAGCTTTTTAGGGCCGATGGGTTCCACCGCTGCGATGGTGCACAGGGGTTCCGTCCCGCAGATTTCCCGGGCACGTTGCAGGTGTTCCGCAGCCGTGCCGAACCGGCTGTCGGTTCCGGCAGAGGCATAGGAGAAAACAGGAATCACATGATTGGCTTTGGACAATTCCTCCATGACCGGGAACATCCTGGCATAAGTACAGAAGGAGCCGCAGACGGCAAATCCGATTTCCATAGGTTCAGTCCTCCTTGCGCAGCGACAGGCGGATAAAGGTTTCGGCAATCAGCTTCCCGGATTCTGCGGGCGCCATTTTTCCGGGCAATCCCCGCGCGGGAATAATCCCGTCCCCAGCCATGCCGGGCGTGGAGGCAAGTTCAATCGCGGTGCAGTTTGACCCCAAGCGTATGTCGGGGAGAATCATGGCCGGAACGGTGTTGAAAATGAATCGGTAACGGTTCAGCTCCAATCCGGCCTGGTAAATCGGAATTGCGCGGTATCCCAACGCGCGGAGTATGGCGAGATCCGATTCTTTCCGGGCTGCCACCGTTACGTCAGCATCATCCGCACGCAGATTCCGGGCAAGACATTTCCCGATTCGTCCCCATCCAAGAATCAGAACGGGGCGGCCGGAGAGTGGCTCACCGGATTTTTCCTCTGCCAGCGTCTGGGCACACCGGGCGGTGATGGCGGCGTTGTAGGCCAGATAGAACGGGTCTTTCAGAAAATCCACCGTCCGGTACGGCTTCAAAAACCCGGCGTCCAGATTGCCGCCGGATATGACAACCTCTGTGGAAAGCTTGGAAAGCAGCATCTGCAACTCCGGAAAGACAGACGAACTTGGAACCGGTAGCAGCAGGTGCGAGACGGAGCCATCCGGGGTATCCGTGACAGGCAGACCGAACGATTGCAGAATCTGCGCCGCGTGGTGGATTGCATCATTGCGGCGCAGGCAGTATATCAACATGGAAACCACCCCTTTCGCACCAGAATATGCAAATCCGGGGGGCGATGTGCTTGATTTTTTGGCGGCTTTCTGTATAATAAGCAGTAAGGGGTGAGATTGATGCAACGACTTGGCTTTATTCATGATATGCTGGACGTAAAGGTTTTGATTCTGTTTGTCATGGCGCGGGTCAGTTACCCGGTGACCAGCAATGAAATATATGAGCTTTGCTATCAGGACGAGTGCCTGAGTTATTTTGATGTTTGTACCGCCATTCCGGAGATGGTGAAATCCGGGCATCTGAAACAAACAGAGGATCAGAAATATGAAATCACAGAAAAGGGCAGGGCGGACGGCGCTTTGACAGAAGATTCCATCGCATTTACAGTAAAGCAGCGGGCGGAGAATGCCGTCGCCAGATTTAACCGGCAGATTCGCCGGAGCAGCTATGTCAAGACGCAGGTGATTCCCCGGGAAAACGGGGACTATTCCGTGATTATGGCGCTGGATGATGAAATGGGTAATCTGATGACGCTGGAATTGGTAGCCCCGGATCAACGACAGGCCGTTCGTTTAGGCAAACTATTTGAGAAGAAAGCGGAGATGGTTTACAATCTGACGATGTCCGAGCTGCTTGACGATGAGGATGAATTGGAAGAATAAAGCGCTGATTGGCGGCCGCCGGGAATCGGACGGCCGCCTTTGTGCATTCTGTTGAACAAAAAGTAAACTTTGGTGGTATCCCTTGTCGAATGTGTAAATCTGTGGTATAGTAACAGTACACCGAAGGATCGGTGAAACGAAAGGAGCTGCCGCATATGAAGTTTCAGTACAGTGAAAAGAAAGTCAGACTTCCTGACAATGTCCACGCCTATGCCGAGAAAAAAGTCATGAAACTGGCGCGCTATTTTGAGGAGGATGCGGAAGCGCTTGTCGTCTTTTCTGTGGAAAAGAACCGAAATCAGGTGGAACTGACAGTTCATGGAGCGGGCACCTGGTTCCGGGCCAGTGAGAGTACCTCTGATATGTTTGCGTCCATCGATGCGGCTGTGGGCACCATTGAGGGCCAGATCCGCAAGAATAAAACCCGCCTGGCCCGCCGCCTGCGTCAGGATGCGTTCACCCGAACCGTTCAGGAGGAGACCAGCTTCGCACCAGAGCAGGAAGAGGATGACCTGACCATAACCCGTGTCAAGCAGTTTTATTTCAAACCTATGACTCGGGAAGAAGCGGTTCTGCAGATGAATCTGCTGGAGCACAATTTCTTTGCGTTCCGGGATGAGGACAATGGAGGAAGCTTTGCCGTGGTTTACCGCAGAAATGATGGCGGATATGGCCTGATCGATGATGTGAGATGAGGATAGAAATTCCAATGAATGGGCGGGGGCCTCGGATAGAGGCTCCTGCTTCTATGCGCATTTGAAAACTAACTTGACAATTGAAGAGAATAATAGTGTTTTAATCAACACCTGCATGGTATACCTGTGAGCGAACCAAAGAAAAAATTGAAAAAACCTCTTGACAAATTTCAACACTTGTGGTAAACTCATAAAGCTGTCGGCGAGGGCAGCGAACAGCGTCGAAAAGAGTTTGAAAAAGAAGAAAAAAGTTCTTGACAAACGAATGAAGGCGTGATATGATAAACAAGTTCACGGCGGACGGAAAAGCCGCTTAGAACGAACACTGTACCTTGTAAATTGAATAACGTAAAGACGAACGAAAAGAACACCTTGGACAATAAATGGATTGTTTAAGCGATGAAGAATCGAGA
>JALFLH010000007.1 GCA_022774865.1 Clostridiales bacterium | reverse complement strand
TGGCAAGCGTCTGATTGAAACGATGCCCAACGGCACCATCGTCCGCTGCTATGGCTACTACACCGGCGATTGGCTGTATGTGGTCAGCGCCGCCGGGAATAAGGGCTACTGCCACGGCGGGTATCTGGAAAAGGTGTGAGGTGATTACGATGGAGAGTATGATCGCCGCCGTCATCACCGGCGCTGTGACCCTGATCGGCGTGCTCATTGCCAACAGCAAGGCACAGGCTGTCACCGATACCAAGCTGGAGGAGCTGACCCGGGAAGTCCGGGAGCACAACAATTTCGCCCGGCGGGTGCCGGTGATGGAGGAACAAATCAAGGTGATCAATCACCGGATCGGTGATCTGGAGGATTATCATAAATCTGCGAATTAAGGAGGAACATACGATGACGAAGGAAAATTTTGCAAAGTGGCTGAAGGCCGCCGGTGTCCGTGCCATTAAGACCGTGGCACAGACCGCCGTGGCGACCATCGGAACCGCCGCCGTGCTGGGCGACGTGAACTGGGTTATGGTTGGCTCTGCCGCCGTTCTGGCGGGCGTGCTCAGCCTGCTGACCAGTGTGGCCGGCCTGCCGGAACTGAAGGAGTGACGGAAAAGTGGCGTTTTCCCTCCTGTAATCAGAGCAAGACACCAGAAATGACAGCGCACAGCGAAGCGAGAGCGAGCTGTGCGCTGTTTTTTGCGAAAAGGGTATAACAATAAAGCGGATCATGAAAACCGCTTCAAAAGCGATTCATATCAGTAAAAATATGCTACTCTGCAGGTGAAGCTGGCGGAAGGTTTCTGCGTTAGCATACGAGCATCTTTTCGACCGAGGCGAATGGGCGAGATGTATCTCATAAGCATGGCTTCAAGAGCGTTCCATGGCCATTTCGCTGCGGAACAATCAACTGTAGGAATTATTTTATGTTTCTGAATATGGGTAAAGGATGATTATATCAGAAGTTCCAAAGCATATCGGGCCGCCAGATAGAATCTTGACGAATTAACCAAAAAAATATATGATATACATATTGAAACCGGGTTAAGACATATTCCCATCAGAGGTAAGAAAATGAACACAATTTTGTTTGTGGGAGAGCTTCCCAAGACTTTCGACGTGCGCTGGCACACCCATGATCAGTGGGAACTGGTCTATTGCACCAGCGGACAGGGCGCCTTTCAGTTCACAAGTGGCGCGGTTATTGCCTACCAGACCGGCGAAGCCGTGGTCATTCCGCCCGGTGTGCTCCATGCCAATTCCAGCGCCGGCGGCTTTACCAACATCTACATTACCATGGCCGAGCCGTCGTTTTCCCAGAAGCAGGCGTTCCGTGTCGGCGATGACGATATCCAAAGCCTGAAGTCCGCGTTCTGTCAGGCGCGGTATTACTATGTCTCAGACCTGCAGATGCGGGAGCTGATTCTGGCATCGCTGGGCGATCTGATTGCCGGATATCTCACTGTTTTTCAAACCAACGCCGCCTACTCCGCGCCAGTGGAGCAGATTCGCACCAGCATTACCCGCAATTTTTCCCATCCGGATTATGCGCTGAACCAGATGATCCATTCCATGCCCTTCAACTACGATTACCTGCGCAAGCTGTTTAAAAAAGAGGTTGGAATGTCGCCGCTGGAATACATGACGAACCTCAGAATGAAGAACGCGGAAATGCTGCTCAGCGCCATGTGGGCCAACGATTATACCGTGGCGGAAATTGCCCAGATGTGCGGGTTTGAGGACGCACTCTATTTCTCCCGGGTGTTCAAAAAGCATTTTGGATGCTCACCGTCCTGCTTCGGAAAGCGGCACGGCCAGATCCAGCGGGCTGACCCGGGCTGTACGGGAATCGACGCTGAAGCGCCTGCCGGCAGCGGGCGACCATGAGGCAGCGGATTCCACAAAAAATGGGGGACATTTTGAAACGCACATCCGTTTTTTGAATATGTTGTGTCGAAAAGAACATGGAACTGCTCCGGCAATTGAATTATAATGAAATCATTGAAAGCCCGCGGCGCACCGCCCGGAAGTACCTGCATACAGATTCTCAACAGGGAGGAATTATATGAAACCTTTCATGGACAGGGACTTTTTGCTGAAGTCCGAAACGGCAAAAATACTCTACCACACCCACGCCGAGAAAATGCCCATCATCGATTACCACTGCCACATCAACCCCATGGAAATCTATGAGGACAAGCATTATGATACCATTACCGAGGTCTGGCTGGGCGGTGACCACTACAAGTGGCGCGCCATGCGTTCCTGCGGCGTTCCCGAATATTACATCACCGGTCAGGCTTCTCCCGCCGAGAAATTCCAGAAATGGGCCGAGACCATTCCCAATCTCATCGGCAACCCCCTGTATCATTGGACCCATCTGGAGCTGCAGCGCTACTTCGGCATCACAGAGCCGCTGAACGGCGACAACGCCATGGAAATCTACGACAAATGCAACGCCATTCTGGCGCAGCCCGATATGACAGCGCGGGGCATTATCCGCAAATCCAACGTCAAGCTGATCTGCACCACCGATGATCCCGTGGACGATCTGAAAGCCCATGAGCTGCTGGCCGCCGATCCCACCGCCCCTGCCGTGGTGCTGCCCGCTTTCCGGCCCGATAAGGCCATGCGGGCAGACAAGGAAACCTTCCCCGCTTATGTGACGCAGCTGGAAAAGGTGGTCGGCTTCTCCATCAACACGGTCGGGGATATGCGCCGCGCACTGGCAGACCGGATTGCCTACTTTGCCGACCATGGCTGCCGGGTCGCCGACCATGGCCTTGACTTCTGCTTCTGCGTAGAAGCCGATGAGGACACCCTGAACAACATTTTCGCCCGCGCAAGAGCCGGAAAGTCCATCACCCGGGACGAGCAGCTTGCCTATCACACCGCCATGCTGGTTTCCGTCGGGAAAGAGTACGCCCGGCGGGACTGGGTGAACCAGCTTCACTTCGGCTGCCTGCGGGACAACTCCAGAAAAATGTTCCGCAAACTCGGCCCTGATACCGGCTTTGATGCCATCAACGACGCGGCCAATGCCGACGGCCTGTCCCGCCTGCTGAGTACACTGGAAGAAGCCGGCGCTCTGGGCAAAACCATTCTCTACTCCCTGAATCCCGCCGACAATGGAATCATCGGCACCATGATCGGGTGCTTTCAGACCGACAGCCCCATCCCCGGCAAAATCCAGCAGGGCAGCGCCTGGTGGTTTAACGACAACAAGCCCGGCATGGAGGCGCAGATGATCAGCCTGATGAGTCTGAGCGCCATGGGCAGCTTCAACGGAATGCTGACCGACTCCCGGTCTTTCCTGAGCTACACCCGCCATGAATACTTCCGCCGGATTCTGTGCAACCTGTTCGGCCAGATGGTGGAGGACGGCGAGTATCCCGCTGATATGAAACGGCTTGGTCAGATGGTGGAAAACATCAGCTACTACAATACCCTGCATTATTTCCGTTTTGATGAAGTGCTCAAATCATTTTGATGATCATTCATAAGTCAGGAGGAATTAACCGTGAACGAACTGCAGAAAAGAGTCAGCCAGATCGGTGTCGTCCCCGTAATCAAGCTGACCAATCCCCAGCGTGACGCAGCGCCCCTGTCCGATGCCCTGTGCGCCGGCGGAGTTCCCGTTGCCGAAATCACCTTCCGTGCCGCCGGAGCCGACGAAGCCATGCGCATCATGGTGGAGCGTCATCCCGAGATGCTGGTGGGCGCCGGCACCGTGCTGACCACCGAGCAGGTGGATAAGACCATTGCCGCAGGCGGCCAGTTTGTCGTCACCCCCGGCATGGACCCCGAAATTGTCCGCTACTGCCAGGAGAAGGGCATCACCTGCTTCCCCGGCTGCACCACCCCCACCGACTACCACACCGCATACAAGCTGGGCCTGGAAGTTCTGAAATTCTTCCCCGCCGAGCAGTCCGGCGGGTTGGCCAAGATTAAGGCCATGGCAGCTCCCTTCCCCATGTTCAAGGTCATGCCCACCGGCGGCGTGAACCTGAAAAATCTGGCAGAGTACGCTGCCTCTCCGGTTATCGCAGCCTGCGGCGGCTCCTATATGTGCCCCGACAAGCTGATTTCCGAGGGCAAGTGGGATGAAATCACCGATCTGTGCAAGAAGTCTGTTGAAATTGTGAAGGAGGCCAGAAAATAATGGCAAAGATTGTTACTTTCGGCGAGCTGATGCTCCGTCTGCAACCCTACAACTTCGAGCGTTTTGTCCAGTGCGATCATGTGGAATTCACCTTCGGCGGCGGCGAAGCCAATGTGGCGGTCTCTCTGGCCAATTACGGTATGGACGCTGCCTTCGTCACCAAGCTGCCCGCCCACGCCATCGGTCAGGCCGCTGTCAACTCCCTGCGCCGCTATGGCGTGGACACCTCCAAGATTGTCCGGGGCGGCGACCGGGTCGGCATCTACTTTAACGAAAAGGGCGCTTCCCAGCGCGGCAGCGTCTGCATCTATGACCGCGCCCACTCCGCCATTTCTGAGGCCCAGCCCTCCGACTTCGACTGGGACAAGATCTTTGAGGGCGCCGACTGGTTCCACTTCACCGGCATTACCCCGGCGCTGGGCGAAAACATGGTGGAAGCCTGCCGTCAGGCCTGCAAGGCCGCCAAGGATCACGGCTGCAAGATCTCCTGCGACCTGAACTACCGGGGTAAGCTGTGGACCCGGGAACAGGCTCGCGCCGCTATGACCGACCTGTGCCAGTATGTGGATGTGTGCATCTCCAACGAGGAGGACGCCAAGGACGTGTTCGGCATCGAAGCAGAGGCAACTGACATCTACGGCGGCAGCCTGAATCACGCCGGCTACAAATCCGTTGCCAAGCAGCTTGCGGACAAGTTCGGCTTTGAGATGGTGGCCATTACCCTGCGGGAGAGCCACTCCGCCTTCGACAACGGCTGGAGCGCCATGCTGTACAACGTAGCCAAGGATGAGTACTGCTTCTCCAAGAAGTACGACCTGCATATCATCGACCGGGTCGGCGGCGGCGACAGCTTCGGCGGCGGCCTGATCTACAGCCTGCTGTCCGGCAAGGACACCCAGGCGGCGGTGGAGTTCGCGGTTGCGGCTTCCGCTCTGAAGCACTCCATCGAGGGCGACTACAACATGGTTACCGTTTCCGAAGTGGAAAAACTGGCCGGCGGTGACGGCTCCGGCCGGATTCAGCGATAATCCAGTCAGATTTCAAAAGGCACTGTCCGGTGGAGGCAGTGCCTTTTTTGTACAAAATTATCAAAATTAGGAAAATCCAGTTGTCAGATGGTTGTAAGCGGAGTAAAATAGCTTTCATAGGAAAGAAGGTATGCACCGTGTCAAATAACGTGATCCAATCCATCGAGCAGAATAAGCTGGTTCGCAAAGGAAAGCGCGGGATTCTGCGCATCGTCTTCGGCCGTACCATGGTGATTCTTGTCCTGCTGGCGCTGCAGTTTGTACTGATGTTCATGGGACTTTACCACCTGTTTCAGTATTTGCCGCTGCTGTTCGGCGGCGTGGTAACCTTCACCGGCGTGATGCTGCTGTATGTGTTGAATACCCGGGATAATCCATCCGTCAAGCTGTCCTGGTGTATCGTCATCAGTATCCTGCCGGTATTCGGCGCGCTGCTGTACTTCTTTGTCCGGTTTGATCTGGGGCACCGGGTCGTCCGCCGGATGGTGGAGAAAACAGTCAGGGAAAGCGCTGCGTTCCTGCCCGCCCAGCCGGAGCTGCTCACCGAAGCAAGCGCGGAGGACAAGAATCTGGGCAATCTGGCTCACTACCTGAAAGAAAACGGCAACTTCTCCGTTTATACCAACACCCGCGTCACCTACTTCCCGCTGGGCGAGCGGAAATTTGAGGAAATGTGCCGCCAATTGGAGCAGGCTGAAAAATTCATTTTCATGGAGTATTTCTCCATCGGGCCGGGCTATATGTGGGACACCCTGCTGGATATTCTCAGCCGCAAGGCAGCGCAGGGCGTGGAAGTCCGGGTTATGTATGACGGAATGTGCGCAGTTGCGAATCTGCCCTACAATTACCCCCAAGCGCTGAAAATGCTGGGTATTCAAAGCAAAATGTTCTCCCCGGTGCGTCCTATGGTTTCCACCCATTACAACAACCGGGATCACCGGAAGATTCTGGTAATCGACGGACGGGTGGCCTTTACCGGGGGCGTAAACCTGGAGGATCGGTACATCAACAGGGAAACCGTCTACGGACACTGGAAGGACACCGCCGTCATGCTGGAGGGCGATGCCGCGCAGGGCTTCACGATGCTGTTTCTTCAGATGTGGAATTATGACGAAAAAGAGCCTGTTTATGTCCCATATCTGGCACTGCCCCAGCCGCCCGTGCCCGCGCCCGGTTACGTGATTCCCTACGGCGATACCCCCACCGATGACGAGCACGTGGGCGAAATGGTCTACCTGAATATTCTGAATCAGGCGAAGGACTACGTCTATATCATGACCCCCTACCTGATTCTCGACAACGAGATGGTAACGGCTCTGCAGTTCGCCGCCAGACGGGGCGTGGATGTGCGGCTGATTCTGCCCCATATCCCGGACAAGAAATACGCTTTCGCACTGGCGCGGAGTCATTACGCGGAGCTGATCGGCGCGGGCGTCAGAATTTACGAGTACACCCCCGGCTTTGTTCACGCCAAGGTATTTCTCAGCGACGATCTGCAGGCTGTAGTGGGCACCATCAATCTGGATTACCGCAGCCTCTATCTTCATTTTGAATGCGCCGCCTATCTTTACGGCGTTCCCGCGCTGGCGGATATCCGCAGGGACTTTCAGCAGACACTGGAAAAATCCCAGTGCATCACCATGGAGGATGTGAAGAAGCTGCCCTTCTTCACCAAGCTCTCCGGGAAACTGCTGAAGGTAATCGCGCCTTTGATGTAAATCGTCCATGTGAAAAGGAGAAAGTCTTATGTGGTTTGTATTTGCCCTGCTCTCCGCCGTATTCGCGGCGCTGACCTCCATTCTGGCCAAAGTTGGAATTGACGGTGTCAATTCCAATCTGGCCACCGCCCTGCGCACCTGCGTGGTGCTGGCCATGTCCTGGGGCATGGTGTTTCTCACCGACGCCCAGAAGGGCATCGGCTCCATCAGCCAGAAAAGCTGGATTTTTTTGATTCTTTCCGGTCTGGCCACCGGCGCCTCCTGGCTGTGCTATTACCGGGCGCTGCAGCTCGGCGACGTATCCAAGGTGGTGCCCATCGACAAGCTCAGCGTGGTGATTACGCTGGCACTGTCCTTTATCTTTCTGCACGAGAAGTTCAATGTCAAATCTCTGATCGGCACCATTCTGATTGCCGCCGGGACGCTGGTGATGGTATTATGATGGAGCAAAAAGAAAGTCTGCTGGCACAGCTCCAGGCTTTTCGCCCATACAACGAGCAGGAACAGCGCGATCGTGAGCTGCTCCTCGGCTGGCTGCGCAGCGGGATGGACATTGTGACCCGGAATAACGCTGCCGCGCACCTGACCGCGTCGGCCTGGGTGGTCAGCCCCGACCGCAGCCGGGTGCTGATGGCCTACCATAATCTCTACCACTCCTGGGCGTGGTTGGGCGGCCACGCCGACGGGGACTGGGATTTGCGGGCCGTGGCGGGAAAAGAGGTGGCAGAGGAAAGCGGCGTGGGGGCGCTGCGCCTGCTCACGCCGGAGATCTTTTCTCTGGAGATTCTGACCGTGGACGGGCACGAAAAGCACGGGCACTACGTCTCCAGTCATCTGCACCTGAATGTGACCTATCTGTTTGAAGCCGATCCCGCCGCGCCCCTGCGCTGCAAACCGGACGAAAACAGCGCCGTGGCGTGGATTGACGTGGCGGATATCCCGAATCAATCCACCGAGCCCTGGTTCATCAAGCGGATCTACGCCAAGCTGACCGAAAAAGTACAGATGCTGTAAAAGCCGCCGGGGGTATGGCCTCCGGCGGCTCAATTTTTGAATTACTTCCCCTCGTGCCGGTTGCAGGCAGCCTCCACAAAGCCCAGAAACAGCGGATGGGGCTTATTGGGACGGCTCTTGAATTCGGGATGGAACTGGACGCCCACATGGAAGGGCCGTTCGGAAAGCTCCACCGTCTCCACCAGCCGTCCGTCCGGAGACAGGCCGCTGAGGGTGAGTCCGGCATCCTGAATCCGGTCACGGTACTGATTGTTGAATTCGTAGCGGTGGCGGTGCCGCTCGTGAATCAGCGCCTGACCATAGCACCGCGCCATGGTGGTGCCGGGTGTGATTACGCAGGGATAGCTGCCCAGACGCAGTGTGCCGCCCTTGTCGATGAAGTCGTTCTGCCCGGGCATGAAATCGATGACCTTGTGGACGCACAGCTCGTCGAATTCACCGGAATGGGCATCGGGCAGGCCGGCCACATGGCGGGCAAACTCAATCACCGCAATCTGCATACCCAGACAGATGCCGAAATAGGGCACGTGCTTTTCCCGGGCGTACTGTGCCGCCAGAATCATACCCTCAATGCCCCGGCTGCCAAAGCCGCCGGGCACAATGATGCCGTCCAGACCTGCCAGCTTCTCTGCGTAGGTTTCCGGGGTAAGCGTCTCGGAATCAATCCACTGAATTTCCACCTGTGAATCCAGCGCGTAGCCGGCATGGCGCAGTGCCTCCGCCACGGAAAGATAGGCATCGTGCAGCTGGACATATTTGCCCACCAGGCCGATGGTGACGGCCTTGCTGCTGGTCTTGATGCGGGCAACCATATTCTCCCACTCGGTCAGATCCGGCTTGGGGGTATCCAGCCCCAGCTCCCGGCAGACAATGCCGGACAGATTGGACTTTTCCAGCATCAGGGGCGCTTCGTACAGAACGGGAAGGGTGATATTCTCAATGACACAGTCGGGTTTCACATTGCAGAACAGGGCGATCTTGTGAAAAATGGAATCCTCCAGCGGTTCATCGCAGCGCAGGACAATGATATCGGGTTTGACTCCCATGCCCTGCAGCTCCTTAACGGAGTGCTGGGTGGGCTTGGACTTGTGCTCGTCGGAGCCCCGCAGGAAGGGCACCAGCGTCACATGGATAAACAGGCTGTTTTCCTTGCCTACCTCCAGAGAAATCTGACGCACCGCCTCAATAAAGGGCTGGGATTCGATATCGCCGATGGTGCCGCCGATCTCCGTGATGACCACGTCCGCATCGGTCTGCTTGCCCACCCGGTAGACAAATTCCTTGATCTCATTGGTGATGTGGGGAATGACCTGCACCGTGGAACCAAGATATTCGCCCCGGCGCTCCTTGTTCAGCACGTTCCAGTAAACCTTTCCGGTGGTCAGATTGGAATACTTGTTCAGATCCTCATCGATGAACCGCTCATAGTGACCCAGATCCAGATCCGTTTCGGCGCCATCCTCGGTCACATAGACCTCACCGTGCTGGTAGGGGCTCATGGTTCCGGGGTCCACGTTGATATAGGGGTCCAGCTTCTGGGCTGCCACCTTCAGCCCCCGGGCCTTCAGCAGGCGGCCCAGAGAGGCTGCGGTAATTCCCTTGCCCAGGCCGGATACCACGCCGCCGGTTACAAAAATATACTTTGTCATGTTCTGTTTCTCTCCTTCCCGGGTCAACCGGTTACTCAACCGTCACGGATTTGGCCAGATTCTTGGGCTTGTCAATATCGCAGCCGTTTTCCCTGGCCACGTAATACGCAAGAAGCTGCAGCGGGACAATCTCCACCACCGGGCTGAAAATCTGCTCCACCCGGGGAATATAAATCATGTCGTCCGCCAGAGACAGGATCTTCTGATTGTCCCGGAACGCCACTGCCAGAACCTCCGCGCCCCGCGCCTTGACCTCCACAATATTGCTCATGGTCTTTTCGGTAATGGCCTCATTGCAGCACAGGGCGATCACCGGCTGTCCCTCGTGAATCAGGGCGATGGTGCCATGCTTCAGTTCTCCGGCCGCGTAGGATTCGGCGTGGATGTAGGAAATCTCCTTCATTTTCAGCGCACCCTCCAGCGCAACCGCGTAATCCGTATTCCGTCCAATGAAGAACATGGAGTGGTTGTTGTGATATTTCTTCGCCAGATTCGGCAGACCGGGGTTCATGTCCAGCGCCTGCTGGAGCAGCTTGGGCAGCCCTTTCAGCTCTCCGAGCAGACGGGCATATTCCGTCTCGTCCAGATTGCCAAGCTTGCGTGCGGTAAAGATTGCGAACAGAAACAGCACCGTGAGCTGGGTCGTGTAGCCCTTGGTCGTCGCCACGGCGATTTCCGGCCCCGCCCAGGTGTACAGGCACCAGTCGGCGCCCTTGGCAATGGTGCTGCCCACCACATTCACGATGGCAAGCGCCCTGGCGCCCCGCCGCTGGCATTCCCGCATGGCGGCGATGGTATCCGCCGTTTCGCCGGACTGGGACAGAACAATCAGCAGCGTGCGCTCGTCAATCAGTGGGTCGGCGTAGCGCAGTTCACTGGCAAGCTCCGTCTGAACCGGGATGCGGCACAGTTTTTCGATGGCATATTTGGCCGCGCAGCCGGCATAATAGGCCGAGCCACAGGCAGTGATGACAATTTTGTTGATCTTCTTCAGATCCGCGGCGGAGATCTGAAGATCGTCCAGCACAATTTCCCCGTCCTTGAGCCGGGGCGCCATGGTGGCTTTCACAGCCCGGGGCTGCTCCATGATTTCCTTGAGCATGAAGTGCTCATAGCCGCCCTTTTCGGCCGCCTGAATGTCCCAGGTGATCCGGCTGATCTTCTTGGGCACCGGATTACCGGTGCAGTCGAATACCTGAATGGAATGGGGTGTCAGTTCCGCGAACTGCCCGTCCTCCAGATAGATGGCGTTTCTGGTGTAGGCCACCAGCGCCGTTACGTCGGAGGCGAAGAAATTCTCGCCCACGCCCACGCCCAGAATCAGCGGGCTGGCTTCCCGCACCACCAGAATCCGATCCGGCTCGTCGGCACACACGATACCAAGCGCATAGGAGCCTTCCAGCCGGGCGGAAGCCTTCATCACGGCCTGCCTGAAATCACCGGCGTAGTACATCTCCACCAGATGGACGATGACCTCCGTATCGGTCTCGCTGGAAAAGCGATAGCCTTTTTCGGTCAGCTCCTCCCGCAGTTCCAGATAATTCTCAATAATGCCGTTGTGAACCACCGCGAATCTGCCGTCGTTGCTGACATGGGGATGGGCATTGGTATCCGTGGGCGCGCCGTGGGTGGCCCAACGGGTGTGGCCGATGCCGGTGCAGCCGGGCAGCAGACGGCCGCCGTCTGTTTTCTCGCTCAGGTTGGCAATTCTGCCCGTGACCTTGCTCAGAGAGATTTTTCCATCCTTCACGACCGCAATACCGGCGGAGTCATAACCCCGGTATTCCAGTTTTTTCAACCCTTCCAGCAGCAGCGGCGAAGCCTGCTGCGCGCCGGTATAGCCTACAATTCCACACATAAAAAATCCTCCTGAATCTTGCGTGGGGCGGCCGGAGCCGCCCCAATGGCGATTGTTATTCCCATTCCACCGTGGCCGGCGGTTTGGACGTGATATCGTATACAATCCGGTTGATGTGGGGCACCTCGTTGACAATGCGAACGCTTACCCGGTCCAGTACGTCATAGGGAATCCGCGTCCACTCGGCGGTCATGAAATCGGAGGTGGTGACGCTGCGCAGCGCCAGCGTATTTTCATAGGTTCGCCCGTCGCCCATGACGCCCACGCTCTTGGCGTTGGTCAGCACGGCGAAATACTGGCTGCACATTTCCCGGCAGTCGCTCCTGCCGATCTCCTCCCGGAAGATGGCGTCCGCCTCCCGCAGAATGTCCAGCTTTTCGGCGGTTACGTCTCCCAGAATCCGAATGGCCAGACCGGGGCCGGGGAAGGGCTGGCGGTCCACCAGATAGCTGGGCAGGCCCAGCTCCCGGCCAAGCTGGCGGGTTTCGTCCTTGAACAGATGATCCAGCGGCTCCAGAACCTCCTTGAACTGCTCGATGACTTCCTTGGGCAGCAGCTTATTGTGATGGCTCTTGATTACGTCCGCATTGCCCGCGCCGGACTCAATCACATCGGGATAAATGGTGCCCTGGGCAAAAAAGTCATCCTTGGTGATGCCGAATTTCATTGCCTCGTCCAGAAATACATAGCCGAATTCCGCACCGATGATCTGGCGCTTGCGCTGGGGATCGGTGACGCCCTTCAGCTTGCTGAGGAAGCGTTCCTGGGCGTTGACCCGGACGAAGTGCATATCCCACTTGGCGAACGCGGCTTCCACCTCGTCGCCCTCGTTCTTGCGCATACAGCCGTGATCCACAAAGACCGCCGTCAGCCGGTCGCCTACCGCCTCGGCAAGCAGCGCCGCCAGCACGGAGGAATCCACGCCGCCGGACAGGGCCAGAAGCACCCGGCCCGTGGGGCCGATTTTCTCCCGCAGCCGGGCCACGGTGCGCTTGCAGAAATCGTCCATGGTCCATTCGCCCCTGGCGTGGCACACCTCATACAGGAAATTGCGGATCATATCGGTGCCGTGCTGGGTGTGGTTTACCTCCGGGTGGAACTGCACCCCGTAAAAGCCCCGGCGCTCGTCGGCAATGGCCACGTTGGGGCAAGCCTTGGTATGTCCCACCAGGGCAAAGCCGTCCGGCACCTTTGCCATATAGTCGCCGTGGCTCATCCAGGAAATGCCCTGCTCCGGCAGACCCTTGAAAAGCTTACAGGTGGTATCATAGTATGTCTCGGTCTTGCCGTACTCCCGGGCGGAATCGTCCTGGGCCGCGGTGACCCTGCCGCCCAGCGTATGGGCCATGAGCTGGCAGCCATAGCAGATACCCAGCACGGGAACGCCCATTTCAAAGATGGCCGGGTCCACATGGGGCGCGCTGTCCAGATACACGGAATTGGGGCCACCGGTGAAAATGATGCCGATGGGATGGAACTTTCGGATTTCATCCATGGATGTGGTATAGGGCTTGATTTCGCAGTATACATTGCATTCCCGCACCCGCCGGGCAATGAGTTGGTTATACTGGCCGCCAAAATCCAAAACAAGAACTTTTTCTTCCACGCTTTATCCTCCCGTTATACATTGATCTCCGCGTTTTCCTGACGGACACCCGCGATCCGGGGCTTCACCATTTCCAGAAAACGCTCGACCTGTTCAGCGCAGCGGCCGGTGTAGAGCTTCGGATCCAGCACCTGCTCCATTTCGTCCTTGGTCATGGAGAATTCCGGATGCTCCGCCAGATCGGCCAGCAGATCCCAGGGCTCGCCGGCCTTCATCTTCGCCGTGGCGTCCATGGAACAGCTTCGGATGATCTCGTGAAGCTGCTGGCGGTTTCCGCCCCGCTTCACGCCCTCCATCATCAGGTTCTCCGTGGCGATAAAGGGCAGATATTCCCGCACGGTTTTCTCCACGATCTTTTCGTTGACGTGCAGACCGTCGGTCACATTCTGCGCCAGCCGCAGCACCGCGTCGGCGCAGAGGAAGCCCTCGGGCATGGAAATCCGGCGGTTGGCCGAATCGTCCAGCGTCCGCTCCAGCCACTGCACGGAGGCAGTCATGGGGGCGTTCATGGCGTCGGCCATCAGATAGCGGCTCAGGGAGCAGATCCGCTCACAGCGCATGGGGTTGCGCTTGTAAGCCATGGCGGAAGAGCCGATCTGATTTTTCTCAAAGGGCTCTTCCACCTGCCGGTCATGCTGCAGCAGGCGGATGTCGTTTGCCATCCGGTAGCAGCTCTGGGCAATGGAGGACAGGCAGTTCAAAATGCGGCTGTCGAATTTTCTCGGATAGGTCTGGCCACAGACAGCAAAGCAGCCGTCGAAGCCGAAATCCCCGGCAATCCGACGGTTCATTTCATCGATTTTGGCGGTATCCCCCTCAAACAGCTCCAAAAAGCTGGCTTCCGTGCCCGTGGTGCCCCGGCAGCCGAGGAATTTGATACTGCCCAGCACAAAATCCAGTTCCTCCAGATCCGCCAGCAGATCCTGCATCCACAGCGTGGCCCGCTTGCCCACGGTCACGAGCTGAGCGGGCTGATAATGGGTATAGCCCAGCGTGGGCATGGCCTTGTATTTTTCGGCAAACACGGCCAGATTTGCAATCACCTTGCGCAGCTCCTCCCGCAGGTAGCGCAGGCCGTCCCGGTACAGGATCAGGTCGCCGTTATCGGTCACATAGCAGCTTGTGGCGCCCAGATGAATGATGCCGGCGGCATCCGGCGCCACCTGGCCGTAGGCGTAGACGTGCGCCATTACGTCATGGCGCACCTCTTTCTCCCGCTGCTTGGCGCATTCAAAGTCAATATCCTTCACATGGGCTTCCAACTGGTCAACCTGCGCCTGGGTAATGGGCAGACCCAGCTCCATTTCAGCCCGGGCAAGGGATACCCACAGCTTTCTCCAGGTTTCGATGCGTGTCCGCGCCGAGAACAGCGTCAGCATATATTCCGACGCATAGCGGCTGGACAGGGGGGATTCATAGCAGCGATTCTCTTCCATGGCATCTCCTTTTACCGAACAATCATGCTGTCTCTTTCGGGGCCGACGGACACATAGCGGATGGGACAGCCGATGGCCTTTTCCACGTATTCCACATAGTCCCGTGCCTGACGGGGCAGATCCTCCCAGCGGCGCACGCCGGAGATATCGGTGCCCCAGCCCTCCATGTATTCCACCACAGGCCTGGCGTCGTTGAGCGCCAGGGGGAAGGGGAATTCGTCAGTCTGTTCTCCGTTCAACAGATAATGGGCGCAGATGGGAATCTGCTTCATATAGCTCAGCACGTCCAGCTTGGTCAGCGCCACGCAGGTCGCGCCCTGTGCCTCCACGCCGTAGCGGGTGGCGACCAGATCGATGGGGCCGACCCGGCGGGGCCGTCCGGTCTTGGCGCCGTACTCGCCGCCGGCCTCCCGCAGCGCCTCCGCCTCGGGGCCAAACCACTCACAGGTGAAGGGGCCTTCGCCCACGCAGGTGGAGTAGGCCTTTACCACGCCCACTACCTCGTCGATTTTCACGCCGGGGATACCCGCGCCCACCGGCGCATAGGCGGCGATGGTATTGGAGGAAGTGGTGTAGGGATAGATGCCCAGATCCAGATCCCGCAGCGCACCAAGCTGCGCCTCGAACAGAATCTGCTTACCTGCCTTCTGCGCCTTGCGCAGGAAGCTGCCGGTGTCCCGGACAAAGGGCTTGATCTTCTCACAGTAATTGTCCACCCAGTCCATCAACTGCTCCATGGTCCAGCCATCCGCGCCGTACACCCGGGTGATGGTCAGGTTTTTCCACTCCAGCAGATCCTTCAGATGCTCCTTCAGCTTTTCGGGGTACATCAATTCCCCTGCCAGAATGGTTTTCTTCTGATATTTATCGGAATAGAAGGGGGCAATGCCCTGCTTCGTGGAACCGTATTTCTTGTCCTTCAGGCGCAGCTCCTCCAGCTCGTCAAGCTGCCGGTGCCAGGGCAGAAGCAGAGAAGCCCGGTCGCTGATCATCAGGTTTTCGGGGGTCAGGGAAACGCCCTGTCCGGCGACAGTTTCCATTTCCTTCCAGAGATTTTCCGGGTCCAGTGCCACGCCGTTGCCCAGAATGTTCACCACACCCGGGCGGAAAATGCCGCTGGGCAGCAGATGCAGGGCAAATTTTCCGTATTGATTGATGACCGTATGGCCGGCGTTGCCGCCGCCCTGATAGCGCACCACGATATCGTAGTTCTGCGTCAGCAGATCCACCATACGTCCCTTGCCCTCATCGCCCCAGTTGATTCCCACGATTGCACAATTTGACATTACGATTCCTCCGTTGTAATCTTTACCCAGGACGCCCCTGAGAATCCGGCTTCAGGAGGCGCCTTTATTTTCCGCTGTCGCCGTAGTTGGACAGCACCCGTGCGGACGGATCGTTCACATTGCAGCCTTCCCAGCTTTTGTTGGGCATCCAGAAGTCCACAATCATCTGTCCCTGACCGGGGTAATACTTTTCGAAGATCTCCCGGTAGAGCAGTGACTCCTTGGTAAACGGCTGCGCATGGTCATACCGTCTGCGTTTTTCTTCAAATTCTTCGTCCGTGTAATAGTTTTCCGCGTACTCTTTCAGGTAATTCACCATGGAATGACCCACCGCGTCGGAGAAAGCCGCCTTCTCGCGGTACAGAATGTCAAAGGGAAGATAATCCCCCTCGAAGGCGTGACGCAGCAGATATTTTCCCTTGCCGTACTTGTTCAGCTTCATTTCCGGGTCAATGGACATGACATAGGAAGCAAAGTCCAGATCGCCGAAGGGAACCCGCGCCTCCAGCGAATTGACGCTGATGCACCGGTCGGCCCGCAGCACATCGTACATATGCAGTTCCCGGATGCGCTTGGCTGCTTCCGTCTGGAACGCTTCGGCGGAGGGAGCGAAATCCGTGTACTTGTAGCCGAACAGCTCGTCGGAGATTTCACCGGTGAGCAGCACCCGGATATCGGTGTTTTCATGGATGTATTTGCATACCAGATACATACCGATGCTGGCCCGGATGGTGGTGATGTCGAAGGTACCCAGCAGCGCAATCACCGGCTCCAGCGCCGCCAGCACATCCTCCCTGGAGATGATCACCGCGGTATGGTCGCTGCCGATGTAGTCGGCCACTTCCCTGGCATACTTCAGGTCGATGGCGTCGCCGCTCATGCCGATGGCAAAGGTTTTAATCGGAGCCGTGCTCTCCCGCGCCGCAATGGCGCAGACCAGCGAGGAATCCAGGCCGCCGCTGAGCAGAAAGCCCACCTTGGCGTCCGCCACCAGACGCTTGCGCACGCCCGCAACCAGCTTCTCGTGAATGTTGGCGCAGACTGTCTCCACATCGTCGGTGACCACGTGCGCTACCTTTGTCAGATCCCGGTAGCAGACGAACTTGCCGTCTTTATAATAGTGTCCCGGCGGGAAAGGCAGAATCCGATCCGTCAGACCCAGCAGGTTTTTCGGCTCACTGGCAAAGATGATCGTTCCGGCCGGGTCATAACCGTAATACAGCGGACGGATGCCGATGGGGTCCCGTGCTGCCACAAATGAATCGGACTGTGCGTCATAGAGTACCATCGCGAACTCGGCGTCCAGCATGGCAAACATATCCGTACCGTATTCCCGGTACAGCGGCAGCAGCACCTCGCAGTCGCTATCACTGTGAAATTCGTATTTCGGGCGCAGTTTCTCCCGGAGCTTCTCAAAGCCGTAGATCTCGCCGTTGCACACCACGTAGCTGCCGTCCAGCGAAAACGGCTGCATTCCTTCGGGATGCAGTCCCATAATGGCCAGGCGGTGAAAACCCAAAAGTCCCGCTCCCGCCTTTACAACCCGGCTGTCATCGGGGCCGCGGGATAAGGTACGCTGAAAGCCTGTCTGAAATTTTTCCATGTCGGCGCAGTGGCCGCAATAGCCGATAATCGAACACATAGGTCCGCCTCCTCTTTCTCTTTGTTGGCTATTTCCCGACATGCTTTCAATGTTATCATAAACATTTCAAGCAATTTGTCAAGAACCTGTATAAGCAAGTGCAGGGAGAGCCGCTGGATTTTGCGGCTCTCCCGGAGCTTTTTTGTTGTGTATCAAGCGAAATGGGCCTTAGCGCACGCCGAACAGCAGATCGCCGTAGGTGGGGAAAGGCCAGTAGCTCTCTGCGGTGACGGATTCGGCCTCGTCGGCGACAGCCCGCAGGCTGCTCATCTTCGGAAGCACCTCGTCACGGATGAAGCAGGACTGCTCTGCGGAATCCTCAATGCCCTTTGCTTCCAGAATCGCGCCGTCCAGTTCATCGGTCTTGATGGCAATCTGGTCAGTCATGGCAGACAGTCTGCCGATCAGGCCTTTTTCATAGCAGCACCCGGCCTCCGGAACCACAGCCTGCTTCTTTGCCGCGCCGGCGGCCAGATCCGCAGCGTAGCGCTCCACGGCGGGCAGAATCTCCTTGCGCGCCATATCCACCATGGTGCTTGCCTCGATCAGCACGGTCTTGCAGTAGTTTTCCAGCATGATCTCACAGCGGGACTCCAGCTCAGAGACGGAGTAAACCTTGTGTCTGGTGAGCATATCCACGTTCTTCTTGTCCAGCAGATGAGGCATACAGTCGGGTGTGGTGGGATAGTTGCACAGGCCGCGAACCTCGGTAGCCTCCTTGATCCAGGCGGCGTCATAGCCGTTGCCGTTGAAAAGGATTCGCTTGTGATCCTTGATGGTCTTTTTAATCATGTCGTGCAGCGCCGTCTCAAAGTCCTCCGCGCCCTCCAGACGGTCGGCGTAGATCTTCAGGGATTCGGCCACGGCGGCGTTCAGCATGATATTGGCGCAGGCGATGGAGTTGGAGGAGCCCAGCATCCGGAATTCAAACTTGTTGCCGGTGAAAGCGAAGGGGGACGTCCGGTTCCGGTCGGTGGTATCACGGGCAAACCGGGGCAGGACATCCACGCCCAGCTTCATGGTGGTCTTCTTGGTGCCCTCGTAGGGGGTATCGTTCTCAATGGCATCCAGAATGCCCATCAGCTCGTCGCCCAGGAAGATGGAAACCACGGCGGGAGGCGCTTCGTTGGCGCCCAGCCGGTGATCGTTGCCGGCGGTTGCCACGGCAATCCGCAGCAGATCCTGATAGTCGTCCACCGCCTTGATAACCGCGCACAGGAACAGCAGGAACTGGGCGTTCTCATAGGGGGTCTCGCCGGGGGACAGCAGGTTCACGCCGGTATCGGTGGCAATGGACCAGTTGTTGTGCTTGCCGGAGCCGTTGACACCGGCGAAGGGCTTCTCGTGGAGCAGGCACACCAGACCATGCTTGGCGGCGACCTTCTGCATGATTTCCATGGTCAACTGGTTGTGGTCGGTGGCCACGTTGGTGGTGGTGTAAATCGGCGCCAGTTCATGCTGGGCGGGAGCCACCTCGTTGTGCTCGGTCTTGGCCAGAATGCCCAGCTTCCACAGTTCCTCGTTCAGGTCGGCCATATAGGCGGCCACGCGGGGCTTGATCACGCCAAAGTAATGGTCATCCATTTCCTGACCCTTGGGGGGCTTGGCGCCGAAGAGGGTGCGGCCGGTGTAGATCAGATCCTTGCGCTTTTCATACAGCTCCTTGGGCACCAGGAAATACTCCTGCTCCGGGCCGACGGAGGTGCGGACGCATTTCACATCGGTATTGCCGAACAGCTTCAGAATCCGCATGGCCTGCCGGTTCAGCGCCTCCATGGAGCGCAGCAGCGGGGTCTTTTTGTCCAGCGCTTCGCCGCCGTAGGAGCAGAACGCGGTGGGGATGCACAGGGTCTTGCCCTTGATAAACGCATAGGAGGTGGGGTCCCAGGCGGTGTAGCCCCGGGCCTCGAAAGTGGCGCGCAGACCGCCGGAGGGGAAGCTGGACGCGTCCGGCTCGCCCTTGATCAGCTCCTTGCCGGAGAAATCCATGATGACACCGCCGTCGGGCGCGGGGGAGATGAAGCTGTCATGCTTTTCTGCGGTGATGCCGGTCAACGGCTGGAACCAGTGGGTATAGTGGGTCGCGCCCCGGGCAACCGCCCAGTCCTTCATGGCGGCCGCCACTGCGTTGGCGACGGAGGGATCCAGCTTGGCGCCCTCGTCAATGGTCTTGCGCAGGGACTGGTAAATATCAGCGGACAGATTAGCCTTCATTTCACGGTCGTCAAAAACCATGCAGCCGAAATAATCAGAAACAGTATCCATATTGATTCTCCTTCTCTTGCAAAAATAAAACAAAAAAGGCGTCAATGAGCCATCGCTCAAAGACGCCTTTGTCTTGATGGAAAGCATTCTACACCACTTTTTTTCACTTGTCAACACCCTGCACAAAAAAAGTTTTCGGGCATTGGGTAGATTGCCAGTTGCCGCCAGATCCGCAGTTTTTTCAGAAACCGCTGGAAAAAACTGCATTGGTATGCTATAGTAGTCCATATTGCAGAATACCCCCTTTTCCGCCAGTATTTTTCGATTGTTGTGCGGCATTCTCTCAGGAAAGCAGGTCATATGAAATGAAATATTCACCGCAAGAGGTCATCCAGTACGTTCTGGAGGAGGATGTGAAATTCATCCGCCTCGCTTTCTGTGACGTTTACGGCCGGCCGAAGAACATTTCCATCATGCCCCCCGAACTGAAGCGCGCGTTTGAATACGGGATTGCCATCGATGCCTCCGCCATTGCCGGCTTCGGCGATGTGGTGCATTCCGACCTTCTGCTCCATCCCGATCCCGCCACGTTGGCGGTGCTTCCCTGGCGGCCGGAACACGGACGGGTGGTTCGGATGTACTGCGCTGTCTCCTATCCGGACGGCCCTGCCTTTGAAAGTGACACCCGCGCCCTGCTGCAGAAGGCCGTCGCCGATGCGGGAGCCGCCGGATACCGGTTTGATTTTGGCTCCGAAATGGAGTTTTACCTGTTCAAACTGGACGAAAACGATCAGCCCACCGCCATTCCCTACGATCAGGCAGGCTATATGGACATTGCGCCGGAGGACAAGTGTGAAAACGTCCGCCGGGAAATCTGCCTGACACTGGAACAGATGGGCATTCAGCCGGAATCCTCCCACCACGAGGAAGGCCCCGGGCAAAATGAGATCGACTTCCGCTATTCCGACGCCCTCACCGCCGCGGATAATGCCGTCACCTTCCAGACCGTGGTCAAAACGATTGCCGCCCGCAACGGGCTGTACGCCGACTTTTCCCCCAAGCCCATTCAGGACAGGCCGGGAAGCGGCTTCCATATCAACATCTCCGTCAAGGGCGGCGACATGACCGCCATGCCCTGCATGATCGGCGGCATTCTCAACCGGATTTCCGAAATGACCCTGTTTCTGAACCCCACCGACCGTTCCTACCACCGGCTGGGCTTCAACAAGGCGCCCAAATACATCTCCTGGTCCAGCGACAACCGCTCCCAGCTCATCCGCATTCCCTCCGCCACCGGAGAGTACCGCCGGGCGGAGCTGCGTTCCCCCGATCCCACCGCGAACCCCTACATCGCCTTCGCCCTGCTGATCTGGGCCGGACTGGAGGGAATTGCCAACCGGCAGGAGCTGCCCATGGCGTGCAACCGAAATCTGTTCCAGGCGGACGCGAAAGCGCTGACGGAGTTGAAAATGCTGCCCCAGTCCCGGGCCGCCGCCGCAAAAATTGCCCGGGAAAGCAGCTTCATCCGCGAACACCTCCCCGAAGGATTGCTCCGGTTCTTCTGCCAGGGCTGAAAGCGCCCCGATTCTGACCGAAAGGAGGGAGCAGCAAGGTGTATCCCGAGCAACTATACAGCGTTCTCGTGGTTTCTGCCCCCGGCAAATCTGCCGCAGCCATCTCCGCGCTGCTCCCGGAATCCGACTATGAGCCGGTGCGTTACGCCGGAAGCGCTGCCGCAGCCCGGCAGGAGTTGTCCGTCCGCAGCTACGACCTTGTCCTGATCAACGGGCCGCTGCCGGATGAGACCGGCGCCCGGCTGGCGGCGGATCTGTGCGCCGAAAAGGGAACGGTACCGCTGCTTCTGGTGCCCGCCGACCTTTTCGCGGAAATCGGCACCCGGATGCAGACTCAGGGCGTTTTTACCCTCTCCAAGCCCACCTCCTCGATGATGCTCTCTCAGGCGCTGCGGTGGATGGCCGCAGCCCGGGAACGGCTGCGCAGGACGGAAAAGAAAACCGCCACCATTGAGGAAAAGATGGAGGAGATCCGGCTGGTGAACCGGGCGAAATGGCTGCTGATCGAGCAGCTCAAAATGACGGAGTCCGACGCGCACCGCTACATTGAAAAGCAGGCCATGGATCGCTGCGTCAGCCGGCGGGAGATCGCGCAGAACATCATCCGAATCTATGCGTAGCGCCGCCGTAATCTTTCACAAAATCCCTGCGTATTCCCGGTAAATTCGTGGAGAAAAGAGAAAAAAACGAAAACCGGTTTCAACTTTTCTTGACACGCCCCCACCGTCATGCTACAATTTTCTTGTCATCCGGCGCGCCCAAACAACGCGCTCGCAGGACAATCTGAATACCATCCCGGTAACTGACGGAGATCTGTTGGTGGAGCACCACCGGGGAGCCGCGGATGCAGAGCGTTTTCAAAAGCCGACCGTCTGGGCGCATTTAACCTGCCTTAGGGTTAAGTGCGCTCTTTTTTACTGCCCATCAGGAGGTTTTTTATGAAAAAAGTTGGAATCATCATGGGAAGCGATTCCGATCTTCCCATCGTCAAAAAGGCAGTGGATATGCTGAAAGTGTTGGAAATCCCCTTTGAAGTCCACATCTACTCCGCCCACCGGACGCCCGCCGAGGCCCGGGATTTCGCAGTCAACGCCCGTGCCAACGGCTTTGGCGTTCTGATTGCCGCCGCCGGCATGGCCGCCCATCTGGCCGGCGCCATCGCCGCCAACACCACGCTGCCCGTGATTGGTATTCCCTGCAAGGGCGGCATGATGGACGGACTGGACGCGCTGCTGGCCACCGTCCAGATGCCCACCGGCATTCCCGTGGCTACCGTTGCCGTGGGCGGCGGCGCCAATGCCGCCCTGCTGGCCGCCCAGATTCTGGCCGTCTCCGACACCGCGCTGGCCGCCCGGCTGGACGCCAGGCGTGCGGCCGATGCCGCAGCCGTTCTGGAGAAGGATGCCGCCGTTATGGAAAAACTGTAAATTCCGCCCCCTCTTTCGAGGGGGCAGATCGCTTTCTTCACTCAATTGATTTCAGGAGGACATCCGCATGGGTGGTTTCTTTGGGGCAGTGTCCCGCAAAAACTGCATTCTGGACGTATTCTTCGGCGTGGATTATCATTCCCACCTGGGCACCCGCCGGGGCGGCATGGCATTCTACGACCGGGAGCTGGGCTTCCAGCGTCAGATTCACAGCATTGAAAACACCCCCTTCCGCACCAAGTTTGAAGGGGATCTTCCAAAATTCAGCGGCAACGCCGGCATTGGCTGCATTTCCGACACCGATCCCCAGCCGCTGCTGGTGCGTTCCCATCTGGGAATGTTCGCCATCTCCACGGTGGGCATCATCAACAATGCCGAACAGCTTGTACAGGCCACCTTTTCCGGCCCCGGACATCAGTTTATGGCCATGTCCTCGGGAAAAGTCAATACAACAGAGCTGACCGCCGCCCTGATTAACCAGAAGGACAACCTGATCGACGGCATCCGCCACGCCCAGGCGGTGATTGACGGCTCCTGCACCATTCTGCTGCTGACAAAGGACGGCATCATCGCCGCCCGGGACCGGGTAGGCCGCCTGCCCGTTCTGGTGGGCAGAAATCAGGACGGCTGCTGCGTCTCCTTTGAATCCTTCGCCTACCACAAGCTGGGCTATCAGGATTCCTATGAGCTGGGCCCCGGCGAAATAGTGAAAATCACCCCGGACGGCGTGGAACAACTGTCGCCGCCGGGTGAGAAAATGAAAATCTGCGCCTTCCTCTGGACTTACTACGGCTATCCCAACTCCAATTACGAGGGAATCAATGTGGAGGTTATGCGCTACCGCAACGGTGAGAGCATGGCGCAGGCGGAGGCGGAAAACGGAACCTTGCCCGACGTGGATTATGTGGCGGGTGTGCCGGATTCCGGCGTGCCCCATGCCATCGGCTACGCCAACCGCAGCCGCAAGCCCTTTGCCCGTCCCTTCGTCAAGTACACCCCCACCTGGCCCCGGAGCTTCATGCCCGCCAATCAGGAGGTGCGCAATCAGGTGGCCAAAATGAAGCAGGTACCGGTACCCGAGCTGATTCAGGGCAAAAAGCTGCTGTTTGTGGACGACTCCATCGTCCGGGGCACCCAACTGCGGGAAACGGTGGAATTTCTCTATGAAAGCGGCGCCAGGGAAGTGCATATGCGTTCGGCCTGCCCGCCGATCATGTACGGCTGTAAATTTCTGAACTTTTCCCGGAGCAGCTCGGTGATGGAGCTGCTGTCCCGGAAAACCATCCAGAAGCTGGAGGGCGACGAGGGACAGAACCATCTGGACGAGTATGCCGACGGCTCCACCCAGCGGGGCAAATGTATGCTGAGGGCCATCTGCGACGAGATGGGCTTCGATTCGCTGGGCTACCAGTCCCTGGACGGCCTGCTGGAGGCCATTGGTCTGGATCGGGACAAGGTCTGCACCTACTGCTGGAACGGCAAAGAGTAAGCTGATTATATATACAACATTGCGACAAAGGAGATATCACATGGATCACAAGAATTCTCAATCCGCAAGCTACGCCGCGGCGGGCGTGGACATCGTGGCAGGCTACAAATCCGTGGAGCTGATGAAAAAGCACATCGCCCGCACCAGAAATGAAGGCTGTCTGGACGATGTGGGCGGCTTCGGCGGCTGCTTCGGCCTGAATCTGGCGGGCTATGAAGAACCCGTTCTGGTCTCCGGCACTGACGGCGTGGGCACCAAGCTGAAAATGGCCATGCTGCTGGACAAGCACGACACCATCGGCATCGACTGCGTGGCCATGTGCGTCAACGATGTGATCTGCTGCGGCGCCAAGCCCCTGTTCTTCCTGGACTACATCGCCTGCGGCAAGAACATCCCCGAAAAGATTGCCGCCATTGTCTCCGGTGTGGCCGAGGGCTGCGTTCAGGCCGGCTCCGCCCTGATCGGCGGCGAAACCGCCGAGCATCCCGGCATGATGCCCGTAGACGAATACGATCTGGCCGGCTTCAGCGTCGGCATTGTGGACAAGAAGAAGATCATCGACAACACCAAGATGGTGCCCGGCGACGTGGTCATCGCACTGGCCTCCTCCGGCATCCATTCCAACGGCTTCTCCCTGATCCGCAAGGTTTTCGACATCGACAGCAATCCCGCCTCCCTGTATCAGCCCTGCGGGGCGCTGGGCGGCGCGACCATTGCCGAGACGCTGCTGACCCCCACCAGAATCTACGTCAAGTCCGTGCTGGCTCTGCTGGAAAAGGTGGATGTCAAGGGCATTTCCCACATCACCGGCGGCGGCTTCTACGAGAACATTCCCCGCTCCATCCCCGACGGCCTGTGCGCCCGGATTGACAAAAGCGCCATCCGGGTGCTGCCCATCTTCGACCTGATCGCCCAAACCGGCAATATTCCCGAGCGGGATATGTTCAACACCTACAACATGGGCGTGGGCATGAGCATTGTGGTGCCCGCCGCGGAGGTGGAAACCGCACTGGAAATCCTGACCGCCCACGGCGAGACGGCCTACGTCATCGGCGAAATCGTCGAAAACGAGGAAAAGGTGATTCTGACGTGAAAACCAAAATTGCTGTTTTTGTTTCCGGCGGCGGCACCAACCTGCAGGCACTGATCGATGCCCAGGGCACCGTGCTGGTCAGCGGCGAGATTGTGCTGGTGGTGTCCAACAACGCGGATGCCTACGCCCTGGAGCGGGCCAAAAAGGCCGGAATTCCCACGGAAGTGGTGCTGAAAAAGGTATGCGGCTCCCAGGCCGCTTTTGAAGAAAAGCTGAAGCAGATTCTCTGCGCCCACGGCATTGAGGTCATCATCCTGGCGGGCTTCATGACCATCCTGACAGAGAGCTTCACCGCCTGCTATCCCAGACGGATTCTGAATGTCCACCCCTCTCTGATTCCCAGCTTCTGCGGCGCGGGCTTCTATGGCCTGCGGGTGCATCAGGCGGCGCTGGAGTACGGCGTGAAGGTCACCGGCGCCACGGTGCACTTCGTCAACGAAATCCCCGACGGCGGGGAAATCATCGCCCAGAAGGCCGTCTATATTGAACCGGGCGATACGCCGGAAATTCTGCAGCGGCGCGTGATGGAGCAGGCGGAGTGGATTCTGCTGCCCCAGGCCGCGGAAACGGTCTGCGCGTCCATGAAGGAGGAAACCAAATGAACGTCTACGAAGTCAAATCCATGGCCGAGCGGCTCTCCGGCAACACCTACCCCGGCCGGGGCATTGTGCTGGGTGTAACCCCCGACGGCAAAAAAGCCGTTGCCGCCTACTTCATCATGGGCCGCAGCGTCAACAGCCGCAACCGGGTCTTTGTCTGGGAGCCGGACGGCATCCGCACCGAGGCCTTTGACCCCAGCAAAATGGTGGACCCCAGCCTGATTATCTACCACCCCGTCCGGGAGGTGGGGCAGGGGTTGATCGTCACCAACGGCGACCAGACCGACACCATCCGGGAATATCTGGCCAGGGGTGAAAGCTGGGAAGCCGCCCTGCGCACCCGCAAATTCGAGCATGACGGCCCCAACTGGACGCCCCGGATCTCCGGCCTGCAAGCGATCGACGGCAGCTATAAGCTGTCCATTCTGAAAGCCGCCGACCCGGAAGGTCAGGCCTGTGCCCGATTCTTCTATGAGTACCCCGCCACTGCCGGACTGGGCCACTTCCTGCATACCTACGTCTGCGACGGCAGCCCCGTGATCCCCACCTTCCAGGGAGAGCCGGAGCGGGTTTCCATCCCCGACGATATCGACATCTTTACCTCCGAGCTGTGGGAGAATCTGAACGCCGACAATAAGATTTCTCTGTTTGTGCGCTACACCGATCTGGAAACCCGGGAATATGAGCAGCGCATTGTGAACAAGCACCAGTAAAGGAGTGACGTGACATGAACGAATTTGAACTGAAATACGGCTGCAATCCCAACCAGAAGCCCGCGAAAATCTACATGGCCGACGGTTCCGATCTGCCCATCACCATTCTCAACGGCCGTCCCGGCTACATCAATTTTCTGGACGCGCTGAACTCCTGGCAGCTCGTTAAGGAGCTGAAGGAGGCCACCGGCCTGTGCGCCGTCACCTCCTTTAAGCACGTCTCTCCCACCTCCGCCGCCGTGGGAAAGAAACTCCCCGAAAACCTGAAAAAGGCCTGCTTTGTGGACGATGTTCCGGAACTGGATGATTCTCCTCTGGCCTGCGCCTACGCCAGAGCCCGGGGCACCGACCGGATGTGCTCCTTCGGCGACTGGGTGGCGCTGTCCGACATCTGCGACGTGACCACCGCCAGGCTGATCGCCCGGGAGGTCTCCGACGGCGTCATCGCTCCCGGCTACGAGCCGGAGGCGCTGGAAATTCTGAAAACCAAGCGCAAGGGCAGCTACAACGTGGTTGCCATCGACCCCGGCTATGTCCCGGCCGAGCAGGAGACCAAGCAGGTGTTCGGCATCACCTTCCAGCAGGGCCGCAACAATTTCAAAATCGGAGCCCACCTGCTGGAGAACCTCGTCACCGCCAATCAGGAGCTGCCCGAATCCGCCAAAATTGACCTGATCGTGGCGCTCATTACCCTCAAATACACCCAGTCCAACTCCGTGTGCTTTGCCTACGACGGGCAGGCCATCGGCGTGGGCGCGGGTCAGCAGTCCCGCATCCATTGCACCCGGCTGGCCGGCTCCAAGGCGGACACCTTCTTTCTCCGTCAGCACCCCAAGACGCTGAATCTGCCCTTCCGCTCTGATCTGGGCCGTCCCAACCGGGACAACGTCATTGACGGCTACATCAACGGCAATGAGGAGGATGTCTGTGCCGACGGCATCTGGCAGAACTACTTCACCGAGCAGCCCCAGCGGCTGACCGAACAGGACAAGCGCGCGTTCCTGGGCGCCATCGATGGCGTGGCTCTGGGTTCCGACGCTTTCTTCCCCTTTGCCGACAACATCAAGCGGGCCAAAGCCAGCGGCGTGAAGTATATCGCCCAGCCGGGCGGTTCCATCCGTGACGATCTGGTCATTGCCGAATGCGACAAAAACAACATGGTCATGGCCTTCACCGGAATGCGGCTGTTCCACCATTGATCGGGAGCGGAGCGTGCAGTGTGGAGAAAAATCATCCATAACTCCGCGCTCCAAACTCCACACTTTTTAACGGAAAGGGTTGGCATCTATGAAACTATTAGTCGTCGGTGGCGGCGGGCGGGAGCACGCCATCATCAAAAGTCTGAAAAAGAATCCCAGCGTCACCGAAATTTACGCCCTGCCCGGCAACGGCGGCATCGCCGCGGACGCTGCCTGCGTCCCCATCGGCGCCACGGACATCGAAAGCATTGTGGCCTTTGCCGTGGAGCAGAGGATTGACTACGCCGTGGTGGCCCCGGACGATCCGCTTGTACTGGGCTGCGTGGACGCGCTGGAAGCCAAAGGCATCCCCTGCTTCGGCCCCAGAGCCAACGCTGCCATCATCGAGGGCAGCAAGGTATTCTCCAAGAACCTGATGAAAAAATACGGCATCCCCACCGCCCGGTACGAGGTGTTCGACGACATGGCTGCCGCCCTTGATTACCTTGAAACCGCCCCCATCCCCACCGTCGTCAAGGCCGATGGCCTGGCGCTGGGCAAGGGCGTGATCATCGCCCAGACCCGGGAGGAAGCCAAGACCGCCGTCCGGGATATGATGGAAAGCCACGTTTTCGGCAAATCCGGTGATCACATTGTCATTGAGGAATTTCTCACCGGCCCGGAGGTCTCCGTGCTGGCTTTCACCGACGGTAAGGTGGTCAAGCCCATGGTGTCCTCCATGGACCACAAGCGGGCGGGGGACGGCGACACCGGCCTGAATACCGGCGGCATGGGCACCATCGCCCCCAACCCCTACTACACGGATGCCGTTGCCCAGCGGTGCATGGAGGAAATCTTCCTGCCCACCATCGCGGCCATGAACGCAGAGGGGCGCACCTTCAAGGGCTGCCTGTACTTTGGCCTGATGATTACCCCCGACGGCCCCAAGGTGATTGAGTACAACTGCCGCTTCGGCGATCCTGAAACCCAGGTGGTGCTGCCCCTGCTGGAAAGCGACCTGCTGACCGTGATGCGCTCCTGCACCAACGGCACGTTGGCGGATACCGAGGTCAAATTCTCCGGCCGGCACGCCTGCTGCGTAATCACTGCCTCCGCCGGCTATCCCGTGAGCTACAGGAAGGGCTTTGAGATTACCATGACCCCCGAAGCCGCCGCCCACACCTATGTGGCGGGCGCCAAGCTGGAAAACGGGAAGCTGGTCACCTCCGGCGGCCGGGTCACCGGCACCACCGCCGTGGCGGACACGCTGGAAGAAGCCATCCGGGAAGCCTATCGGCTCTGCGAAGGTGTGCGGTTTGAAAATGCCTGCCGCAGAAGCGATATCGGTGCGCGCGCCTTGCAGGCGAGAAAGGAAAAGTAATGGTTTACCGCATTTTTGTCGAGAAAAAGAAGGGGTTGGACAACGAAGCGCAGCATCTGCTGAATGAAGCCCGAAACCTGCTGGGTATCACCGGGCTGGAAAACGTCCGCCTGTTCAACCGCTATGACGCGGAGAATATCACAGAAGAGCTGTTCGGCTATGCCGTGAAAACCGTGTTCTCCGAGCCGCAGGTGGATACCGCCGCGGCGGAACTTGACCTGCCCGGCGCGTATGTCTTTGCCGTGGAGCCGCTGCCCGGCCAGTTTGACCAGCGGGCTGACTCCGCTGCCCAGTGCATCCAGATTATCGCCCAGGGCGAGCGCCCCCTGATCCGCTCCGCTAAGGTCTACGCCCTGTACGGCACACTGTCCGAAGCCGACATCGCCGCCATCAAGCACCACGTCATCAATGCCGTGGAGAGCCGGGAGGCATCTCTGGAAAAGCCTGAAACTCTGGCCGCCTCCTATGCCGCCCCTGAGACCGTGGCGACCGTGGATGGTTTCACCGCCATGGACGAGGCTGCGCTTGCTGCCCTGCTGGACAAGCTGGGGCTTGCCATGGATCTGGACGATCTGAAATTTCTGCAGAATTACTTCCGGGAGCAGGAGCATCGCGACCCCACCATCACGGAAATCCGGGTGGTGGACACCTACTGGTCTGACCACTGCCGCCACACCACCTTCTCCACCCACATCGACCACGTTCAAATCGACGACCCCGCCGTTCAGGCCGCTTACGAGCAGTATCTGGCTGCCCGGGTGGAGGTCTACGGCGAAGAAAAGGCCGCGGCGCGGCCTCAGACGCTGATGGATATTGCCACCATCGGCGCAAAGGTTCTGAAAAAGCGGGGGATGCTCCCCGAACTGGATGAGAGCGAGGAAATCAACGCCTGCTCCATCCACGTCACCGCCACGGTGAACGGAGATGATCAGGACTGGCTTCTGATGTTCAAGAACGAGACCCACAACCATCCCACCGAGATTGAGCCCTTCGGCGGCGCGGCCACCTGCATCGGCGGCTGCATCCGGGATCCCCTGTCCGGCCGGGCTTATGTCCACCAGGCCATGCGGGTCACCGGCGCGGCCGATCCCCGAAAGCCCCTGAGCGAGACGCTGCCCGGCAAGCTGCCCCAGCGCAAGCTCTGCCAGACCGCCGCGGCGGGCTATTCCTCCTATGGCAACCAGATCGGCCTGGCCACCGGCCATGTGGCGGAGCTGTACCATGACGGGTATGTGGCCAAGCGTCTGGAATGCGGCGCGGTGGTGGCTGCGGCTCCCGCTCACAATGTCCGCCGGGAATGCCCCGCCCCCGGCGATGTGGTAATCCTGCTGGGCGGCCGCACCGGCCGGGACGGCATCGGCGGTGCCACCGGCTCCTCCAAGAGCCACAACCTGAAATCCCTGACCACCATGGCCTCCGAAGTCCAGAAGGGCAACGCCCCCGAGGAACGGAAGATCCAGCGGCTGTTCCGCCGCAGCGAAGTCACCCGTCTCATTAAGCGCTGCAACGACTTCGGCGCGGGCGGCGTGTCCGTGGCCATCGGCGAGCTGGCCGACGGCCTGCGGATCGATCTGGATGCCGTGCGGAAAAAGTACGAGGGTCTGGACGGCACCGAGCTGGCGATTTCCGAGTCCCAGGAGCGGATGGCGGTGGTCGTTGCCCCTGAGGATGCCGATGCTTTCATTGCTGCTGCCCAGTCCGAAAATCTGGAAGCCTACCGGGTGGCCGTGGTCACCGAGGAGCCCCGGATGGTTATGACCTGGAAGGGCAATACCATCGCCGACCTGTCCCGGGAATTCCTGAACACCAACGGTGCCGTGAAGCACACCGCCGTTCAGGTGGACGAGAACAATCTTCCGGGTATAATCGTGGAATCCAGCCTGCGGGAAATCGCCTCCGATCTGAAATTTGCCTCCCGGCGGGGTCTTGTAGAGCGGTTCGACTCCACCATCGGCGCCGGTTCCCTGCTGATGCCCTTTGGCGGGAAGAACCAGTCCACCCCCGCCCAGGCCATGGCCGCGCTGCTGCCGGTGCTGCCGGGCCAGTCCACCGATCAGGGCAGCGTGATGGCCTGGGGCTGCGACCCCGACTGGCTCAGTGCTGATCCCTACACCGGCGCCAAAGCCAGCGTGATTTCCTCCGTGGCCAAAATTGTGGCTGCCGGCGCGGACTACAAAAAGGCTTACCTGACGCTTCAGGAATTTTTTGAAAAGCTGCGGGACGACCCCAGACGCTGGGGCAAGCCCTTCCGGGCGCTGCTGGGCGCGCTGAATGCCCAGTTGGGTCTGAACGCCGCCGCCATCGGCGGCAAGGATTCCATGTCCGGCTCTTTCCTGGACAAAGACGTGCCGCCCACGGTGATCTCCTTCGCCATCGCCCCCATCAAGGCAGGGGAAGTGATCTCCCCCGAATTCAAGGAACCCGGACATCCGGTCTATCGCTTCGGCGGATTCAGCCTGTCCAATTACGCCGGGTGGAAGAACTGCTGGGAGGTGTTCCACGGCCTGTGCCAGGCCGGCAAGGTCAAGGCCGCCTGGGCGGAGGAGGGCGGCGGTATTGCCGAGGCTGTCATGAAAATGTCCTTCGGCAACGCCATTGGCTTCGCCTCCGTCCCCGATGCGGGACTGAACTACGGCCCCGGCTACGGCTGCATCGTGGCCGAGCTGACGGAGGAATGCGCGGTTGCGGACTGCGCCGAACTGATCGGCTACACCACCGCCGAAGAAGCCATCACCTACGGTCATGAAACCGTCTCCATTGAAGAGCTCTACAGGCTGAACACGGCGGTTCTGGAAAACGTGTATCCCACCGTGGCCGCCGCCCCCGCCGGGGAGATGCCCACCTTCTCCAGCGAGAGCGTCAGCCGGGTTGCCCCCGCCGTGAAGGTGGCCAAGCCCCGGGTGCTGATTCCCGTGTTCCCCGGCACCAACTGCGAGTACGATTCCGCCCGGGCCGTGACGGCTGCCGGCGCTGAGGCCGACATTGCGGTAATCCGAAACCTGACCGCCGATGATGTGGCGCGCAGCGTGGTAGAAGTGGCGGAAAAAATCAAAAACAGCCAGATGATCTTCATTCCCGGCGGTTTCTCCGGCGGCGACGAGCCGGACGGCTCCGCCAAGTTCATTACCGCCTTCTTCCGCAACCCAGCGGTGAAGGAGCAGGTCATGCGGCTGCTGAACCAGCGCGACGGCCTGATGTGCGGTATCTGCAACGGTTTTCAGGCGCTGATTAAGCTGGGGCTGGTGCCCTACGGCGAAATCCGCGACACCGACGAAAGCT
Organism: Clostridiales bacterium; assembly: GCA_022774865.1. Classification (GTDB taxonomy): domain Bacteria; phylum Bacillota; class Clostridia; order Oscillospirales; family Oscillospiraceae; genus Faecousia. The sequence goes on along the minus strand of JALFLH010000007.1, from coordinate 21,365 downwards.
GTCCCACCCTGACCTTCAACACCATTGCCCGCCACCAGAGCCGGATTGTTCACACCCGGATTGCCTCCAACAAGTCCCCCTGGCTGGCACTGACTCATGTGGGAGATGTGTACAACGTGCCCATCTCCCACGGCGAGGGCCGGTTCTATGCCAGCGAGGAATTGGCGATGCGGCTGGCTGCCAACGGTCAGATTGCCACCCAGTATGTGGATCTGGAGGGCAAGCCCACCATGGACACCGCTTTCAATCCCAACGGCTCCCTGTTCGCCATCGAGGGCATCACCTCCCCGGACGGCCGGGTCATCGGCAAGATGGGTCACAGCGAGCGCATCGGCCGGGATCTGTACCGAAACGTCCCCGGGGAATATGACATCCGGATGTTCGAGGCCGCCGTCCGCTACTTCCGCTGAGTTTTCGTTCCTTTCAAAAATTCCATAAAAATTCCCCCTGACGCGCGAACCGCATCAGGGGGAATCATTTCTTTTCTTATGCGTTCAGATCGACAAATCCCAGCTTGATGACGCTGTAGTCAACCTCGGCGGGATACTTTTCCAGTGCGGCGGGCACCAGCGCGGAAACCTTTTCGGATATGATATCGCTCCGTGCCGCCTCATACCAGATATCCTCACTGCCGGAGAAATACATGATGTGATAGCCGTATTCCGTCTGCACCAGACCATAATCGCCGGGCTGACGGCTCTCATCCAGATACCACGCTTTGAAATTCTCCACGAAGTTGGTGTCGGCGGTCAGATCGGTATACAGGCCGCCGTTGGTATTGGACCCGGTATCCTCGGACTTCTCGTTGGCCAGCGCGGCAAAGCTGTCCTCTGTGGCCTCGCCGTTCAGCCACTCGTCCAGAATTTCCTGGGCTTTGGAGCGGCAGGCCTCCCATTCCTCGTCGGAATAGGTGGTGTTGCCGTCGTCGTCGGTAGTACCGCCCTGCACCAGCACCAGAATATGGCGGACATTGTAATATTTGCCGCCGTCCTTTGTCACGCCCTCATCGGCGTATTCGCTCTCACGCTCCGTGAAGTACGCCTCAATCTGCTCCGACGTGGGCAGGGTGCTGTCGTACACATTTCCGAAGTACGTGTAGCCGCTGTAGTACACTTCCATATACTTGATATAGTTGTCCATCGTAGCGGCAGGGCCGAAGTTTGCTTTCATCAGCTCGGCGGTGTCCGCCATGCCGTAATCGGCGGCCATAGCCTCCAGATCGCCCGGCAGGGAATCCAGATAGCCCTGGAATTCCGCGTCCATGGTCAGGCCGGCTTCCTCGCCCTCCAGCGCCAGACCCTGATAGCTTCGCCAGGCATCAATGGCGCACTGAAGGAAATACTGCTGCCAGGTCATGGGCGTTTCACCCAGATCACAGCTCTGCTTGTCCAGCGGCTGGGTATAGTCCAGACCGAAATAACTGGCATAGCTTGCGTACTGGTTCAGAAAATCATAGACCTCCGTCCAGTAATAAATCTGAAGCTGTCCGACCGTCAGTTCTTTGCCGCCCATGGTGGCGACCACCGTATCGGCAGCGGCAATCACCTCGTCATCGGTCGCGGTGTAGGTGCCCTTGCAGGTCACGTCGTCGGGATTGCCGTCGGCGGGGATGGTGCCCTCGGTGGCTTCCGCGGCATCCGTAGACGCCGTGCCGGTTTCCACGGGAGCGGTTGTCGCCTGCGCGTCAGCGCCGGTATGCTTCAGGGACGCAAAGCCGCCGCTGATGCCGCTGACCACCAGCGCCACCAGCACAGCCAGCACCACAATGCCCGCTGTCACTGCCAGCGCGATCTTGCCCGGCGTCGCTTTGATGCCGGACTTGATCTCCGGCGCTGCGGGGGACTGGACTTCGGCCGCTGCCGCTTCGGAGGCAGGCGTTTCCGCATTGTCCGGAGTCTGCGCAGGGGCGGGAGCCTGCTCCGCGCGGACGGATTCCTCCTCCGCCGCGTCCTGTTCTTTTCCGCAGACCGGGCAGATGGCCGCGCCATCCTCCAGCTCTGCCTGACAATATTTACATTTCATGCTTCAATCCTCTTTCTCCGAGCGAATCGGGTTGCTTTCCCGGTCAGTTTACCACGTGCGGCGCACAATTTCAAGCAATGTCACAAATATTTTACAAGCGGCGATTTTCCAGCCGGGAACTCTTGAAAACAGGGGTAAAAAATGATATGATTTCAGAATTAGATTGTATCCTTTGGAGGAATTCCCACATGAGCAGCAAAACAACCGTCATTGCCCAGGAGGAATTGCAGTGGCAGTTTTCCTACTGCGACAAAATCGCCGCATACTGGCACGAGAAGCAAGTAACCCCCACCGCCTATGTTGAGACCTACGGCTGCCAGCAGAATGAGGCCGATTCCGAAAAAATCCGGGGCTATCTGACCCAGAGCGGCTATGCCATTGTCCAGCAGGCCGAGGGAGCAGACGTGGTGGTCATGAACACCTGCGCCATCCGGGAGCACGCCGAGCAGCGGGTTTTCGGCAATCTGGGCGCGCTGACCCACACCAAACGCCGCCACCCGGAACAGAAGATTTTCTTGTGCGGCTGCATGGCGGGAGAAACCAAGGTTTCCGACCGGATCAAAAAGAGCTATCCTCATGTGGACGGCGTTTTCTCCACCCATCATCTGTGGCAATTTCCTGAAATTCTCTGGAATGTTCTGAGCACGGGCAAACGCCAGTTTTTCATCGCCGACGAGGCAGGCTCCATCGCCGAGGGCATCCCGCAGGTGCGGGACAACACGCTGAAAGCCTGGGTTTCCATCATGTACGGCTGCAATAATTTCTGCACCTACTGCATCGTCCCCTATGTCCGGGGCCGGGAGCGCAGCCGCAAAAAAGAGGACATTCTGGCCGAGTGCCGCTGCCTTATCGAAAGCGGCTGCAAGGAAATCACCCTGCTGGGTCAGAACGTCAACTCCTACGGCAAGGATCTGGCGGAAGGTGTTGATTTTTCAGACCTGCTGGCAGAAATTGCCGCCATTCCCGGGGATTTTCTGATCCGCTTCATGACGAGCCACCCCCGGGACGCCTCCCAAAAGCTGTTTGACACGATGGCGTCCTCCCCCAAAATCGCCAAGCAGTTACATCTGCCCTTCCAGTCCGGCTCTTCCCGGGTGCTGAAGGCCATGAACCGGCACTATGACCGGGAGACCTATCTGGAAAAGGTGCGCTACGCCAAATCCGTCATGCCCGATCTGGTGCTGACCTCCGATGTAATCGTGGGTTTCCCCGGCGAGACGGAGGATGAATTCGAGCAGACCATCAGCCTGATCGAGCAGGTGCGCTATGACGCCCTGTTCACTTTTATCTTCTCCCCCCGGGCGGGAACCCCTGCCGCGGCCATGGACGACCCCACCCCCAAGGAAGAGAAGAACCGCCGGTTTGACCGGCTCTGCGCGGTGCAGAACGCCATCTCCGAACAGATTCATCAAAGCTATGTGGGCAAGACCCTTCGCTGTCTGGTGGACGGCACGGAGAAGGATATGCTCACTGCCCGCACCGAGGGCGGACGGCTGGTGCGCTTTCCGGGGGATTCCGCGCTCATTGGCACCTATCAGATGATTACCATCACCGGCGCCACCACCTGGAGCCTGACGGGAAATTTGGAAAGAGGTTAAATCCATGCCCACACCAAATACGGAAATGACGCCCATGAAGCGCCAATACTACGAAATGAAGGAACGGAACCGGGACTGCATTCTGCTTTTCCGTCTGGGCGACTTCTATGAGATGTTCGACGAGGATGCCAAACTGGCTGCCCGGGAGCTGGATCTCACCCTCACCACCCGGGATCGGGGTAAGCCCAAGGAGGAGCAGACCCCCATGTGCGGCGTTCCCTTCCACAGCGTGGATTCCTACATCGCCCGTCTGGTGCAGAAGGGCTACAAGGTGGCCATTTGTGAGCAAATGGAGGATCCCGCCACTGCAAAGGGTCTTGTGGAGCGGGATATCACCCGCATTGTCACCCCCGGCACCGTGACGGAGAGCTGTATGCTCGACGAGAGCAAAAACAACTATATGGGCTGCGTCTACGGCGCGGGCGGGTGCTTTGGCCTGGCTTTCTGCGATGTATCCACCGGCGCTTTCTATGCCACGGTCTGCGCCGACGCCCAGACCGTCAGCTCCGAGCTTGGCCGCTTCGCGCCCAGCGAGGTGATTCGCTTCGGCGCGGACGTGCACTGTGACGCCATCGACGACGCGCTGTTCCGCCGCCTCAACTGCTGCGTGGACGAGGGAAAGCCGGAGGAATTTGATCTGGAGAAAGCCGAAGCGCTGCTGGAACAGCATTTCGGCACGTCCATGGCCGCAATGGGACTGGCCGGACTGCCCGCCGCCGTGATCGCCAGCGGCACCCTGCTGCAAACCCTGCTGACCCTGCAGAAAAACGATCTTTCCCACATCCGGGAACTGCAATACTATACCACAGGCAAATTCATGGAGCTGGATCTGGATGCCCGGCGGAATCTGGAGCTGACTGAGACCATGCGCTCCAAGGAGAAAAAGGGCACGCTTTTGTGGGTGCTGGACAAGACCCACACGGCCATGGGCGGTCGGATGCTCCGCTCCTGGCTGGAAAAGCCCCTGCTGGACCCCGCGGAAATCACCCGCCGGCAGGGCGCCGTAGAGGATCTGGTCAACGATACCATCACCCGGGGTGAGCTGGAGGAAGCACTGAAGGACGTGACCGATCTGGAGCGTGTTCAGGCCCGGATTGTCACCGGCACGGTCAACTGCCGGGATCTTCTGGGACTGGCGAGAGGCTTTCGGGCGCTGCCTCAGGTCAAGGCTCTGCTCTCCAAAATGGAGTCCCCCCTGCTGCGCAAGCTGGAACAGTCCATGGACCCGCTGACCGACTGCGCCGACCGGATTGAATCCACCATTGTGGACGACCCGCCTCTGACCATCCGGGAAGGCGGCATGATCCGCAAAGGCGCCAATGCCGACGCCGACCGGCTGCGCGACATCATGGAGGGCGGTTCCGGCACCATCGCGGCCATCGAGGCCAGCGAGAAGGAAAAGACCGGTATCCGCACTCTGAAGGTGGGCTTTAACCGGGTGTTCGGGTATTACATCGAGGTTTCCAAGTCCTTCACGGATCAGGTGCCCGCCCATTACATCCGCAAGCAGACCCTGGCCAACTGCGAACGCTACATCACCCAGGAGTTGAAAGATCTGGAAAACCAGGTGCTCACCGCCAAGGAGCGGCTCACCGCCCTGGAATACCAGATCTTCCAGGAGCTGCGGGAATATCTTGCCCAGCAGGCTGCCCGGGTGCAGCAAACTGCTGCTGCTGTGGCCGCCGCCGATACCCTGTGCAGTCTGGCCAGCGTGGCCGTTCAGCGGGGCTATTGCCGGCCGGAAATCACGCTGGGCAACGAAATATCCATCACCGACGGCCGCCACCCGGTGGTGGAGGTGATGCTGAAGGATTCCCTGTTTGTGCCCAACGACACCCATCTGGGCGCGGCGGACAACACCGTGTGCATCATCACCGGCCCCAATATGGCAGGTAAATCCACCTATATGCGTCAGGTGGCGCTGATTGTGCTGATGGCGCAGATGGGCTCCTTTGTCCCCGCCCGCAGCGCCCGCATCGGCATTGTGGACCGGGTATTCACCCGTATCGGCGCCAGCGACGATCTGGCATCGGGACAGTCCACCTTTATGGTGGAGATGGCCGAGGTGGCCTCCATCCTGAAATACGCCACCGCCCGGAGCCTGCTGATTCTGGACGAGATCGGCCGGGGCACCTCCACCTACGACGGTATGTCCATTGCCCGGGCGGTGCTGGAATACGCCGCCAATCCCCGGCGGCTGGGAGCCAAAACCCTGTTTGCCACCCACTATCATGAGCTTTCCTCCATGGAGGATAAGCTGCCCAATGTGAAAAACTACAACATCGCCGTGAAAAAGCGGGGCGATCAGATGATCTTCCTGCGCAAGATCGTCCCCGGCGCCACGGACGACAGCTTCGGAATCGAGGTTGCCAAACTGGCAGGCATTCCCAATGCCGTCATCAACCGGGCCAGGGAGATTCTTGCAGAGCTGGAAGCGGACGGTGCCCCCGCCCCCGCGCCCAGACAGGAGGCGCCGGACGATCAGGTTTCCATGCAGGATCTGCGCGCCCAGCAGGTCTGCGACGCGCTGCAAAAGCTGTCCCCCGAAACCCTCACACCCATTGAAGCCATGAACGAGCTGTACAGGCTCAGGAAAATGCTGAACTGATTATGAAAAAACAAGCCTTTTATTCCGACGCGCCCAATCAGAGGGAGACGCGCTGGGGCCTTGTGTATCTGGCCGTCTCTCTTGTGGTGCTTCCGGCGCTTTTGCAGGCGGGCAACCGCCTGCTGGCCGCGCCGCTATCCGACGCACGTCTGAACTTCATCTATTACTGCATCAATTTTGCCGCCGTGGTGTGGATTTTCCGGCGGTTCCTCAGCAGTCAGCTCAGAGCCGCCCTGCGCATACCCTTTCCAACCCTCTGGTACGCCGCCCTGGGATATCTGGGCAGCCGGGCACTGGGCGAGATTCTGACCTATCTCATTTTCCGCGTTTTCCCTTCCTTTGTCAATGTCAACGACCGGAGCATAGCACAGCTTCTGAATCAGGATTTTCGCCTGATGGCCGCGGCCACCATTGTGCTGGTTCCCATTGCGGAGGAGACGCTCTACCGGGGCTTGGTTTTCCGGTGCCTGTACGGGAAAAGCCCCATTGCCTCCTATCTGGTGTCCATGGGTGTATTCGCCGCCATCCACGTGGTGGGCTTCATTGGCAGCTTCAGCCCGCTGCACCTGCTGCTGTGCTTTGCCCAGTATCTCCCGGCAGGCTTCTGTCTGGCCTGGTGCTACCGGCAGACCGGCACCCTGCTGGCTCCCGTGATCATGCACACGTTGGTCAACACCGTCAGCGTGCTGACCGCAATGAGGTAACGTCATGCCCAAAATCATTCAGTTATCCCCCCATATCGCCAATCTGATCGCCGCCGGCGAGGTGGTGGAACGTCCGGCCTCCGTGGCCAAGGAGCTGCTGGAAAACGCCGTGGATGCCGGCGCCTCCAAGGTGACCATTGAAATCCGGGACGGCGGCATGACCTTCCTGCGGGTCACCGACAACGGCTGCGGCATGGAAAGCGCGGACGCCAAAACCGCTTTCCTGCGCCATGCCACCTCCAAGCTGCGCGCTGCGGAGGATCTGGCCGCCATTGGTACAATGGGTTTCCGGGGCGAGGCGCTGGCCGCCATTGCATCCGTGAGCCGGGTCGATCTGTTGACCAAGACACCCGCCTCCATCGGCGGTACCAGTCTCCATCTGGAAGCGGGCAGGATCACCGAGGAATCCGAGGCGGGCTGCCCGGACGGTACCACCATCATTGTACGGGATCTGTTTTTCAACACTCCCGCCCGAATGAAATTCATGAAATCCGACACCGTGGAGGGTTCCCGGGTCACGGCAGCCGTGGAGCTGCAGGCGCTGGCGCACCCTTCCGTTGCCTTTCGGATGCTGCGCGACGGCAAGGAAGTCCTGTCCACCCCCGGAACCGGGAAGCTCGCGGACGCGGCCTACTGCGTCTACGGCAAGGACTGCGCCCGGATGGCCAGGGTGGACAGCCGGTGGGAACAATATTCTCTGACCGGCTTTGTCTCCAAGCCCACCGATGCCCGTCCCAGCCGCAGTATGCAGACCTTCTTTGTCAACGGCCGGCCGGTGAAATCCCGGCTGCTGGTTTCGGCGCTGGAGGAAGCCTACCGGAACCAGATTATGGTGGGCAAATTTCCCGCCTGCGTGCTCCATCTGACCCTCCCCGCCAACGCTGTGGATGTCAACGTCCACCCGGCCAAAACCGAAGTCAAATTCCTGAACGAAAAAGCGGTTTTTGACTGTGTCCACTACGGCGTGCTGGGCGCACTGAACCAGACCCCTGACCGGCCTGCGGTGCAGTTCAAATCCCAGCCGGTTCCCACGTCTGCCGCCGCGCCTGCCGCACCTCCGTCAAAGGCCGCGCCGCCGAAGCAGGAGAATTTCTTCCGCACCATGACGGCGGAGGAATACAAAACCTTCTCCGCCGCCTTGAAGGACGCGCCCCGCCCCAATCCCGCAGCAGCAGCCGCTGCCGCCGCGAAGGTGGAACGCACCGCCGCCCCGCCCCTGCGGGAGACGGTTTCTACCCCCGCCGCGGCGCCTGCCGCACCGAAGCCGGAAATCAAGCTGCCTCCGCTGCCGGAGGTACCCCCCCGGAAGAAGCCTGCGCCAATTCCGACCCCGCCCCCGGCAGCGGAAGAGCCGGAGCAGGAATCGCTGAATATGCCCGCCGGGACGCCATGGCGCATGGTGGGCGAGCTGTACAACACCTACATCCTCGTGGAGCAGGGGGACAATGCTTTCCTGATCGACAAGCACGCCGCCCACGAGCGGATTCTTTTTGAAAAGCTGAAAGCCAATCAGGAGGGCATCTCAGCCCAGGCACTGCTCACACCCGTTCCCGTCCGTCTTGCCCCGGAGGCTGCCGGAGAATTGCTGGCAAACCGGGATATGCTGGACGAACTGGGGTTTGAAATCGACGAATTTGGTGAGAATACGTTGTTGCTGCGGCAGATTCCCATGGATCTGTCCGCCGATGACGCGGCGGAGGCTCTGGAAGCCATGGCCGCCAATCTGCTGAACGGACGCCGGGCGGAAAAGGATACCGTCCGGGACGAGGTGCTGCACACCGTGGCCTGCAAGGCCGCCATCAAGGCCGGCTGGCGCACGGATGAAGCGGAGCTGTTGGCGCTCGTGAAGCAGGTGATGGCAAGAGAGGATCTGAAATACTGCCCCCATGGGCGGCCCATCTGCGTGACCCTGAGTAAAAAACAGTTGGAAAAGCAGTTCAGGCGCACCTGACTGCCCCAAAGCCCCACCCGCGTAGCCCCGCACATTGGAAAGGAGAGCCGCCCATGAACAACATCATCTGCATCGCCGGGCCGACCGCGTCCGGAAAAAGCGCGCTTGCCGTGGAACTGGCAAAGGAATATCACGGCGAGGTGGTTTCCTGCGACTCCATGCAGGTCTATCGGCGCATGGACATCGGCACCGCCAAGCCAACCAGAGAGGAAATGCAGGGCATTCCCCACCATATGATTGATGTGGCGGAGCCGGATGAGGATTTTTCCGTCAGCCGCTACTGCCGTCTGGCCGCGCCCATTGTGGACGATATCGTCTCCCGGGGCAAAACCGCCATTATCGTGGGCGGCACGGGGCTTTACATGGATTCTCTCATCCGGGGCAACGATTTCGCTCCCTTCCCCTCCACGGGACAGCGGGAACGGCTGGAGGCGCAGGCGGATACCGTTGGCATGGACGCCATGCTGGAATGGCTGCGCAGCGTTGATCCGGAAGCCGCCGCCCGGCTCCATCCCAGCGACCGGAAGCGGATCATCCGGGCGCTGGAGGTGTATCTGGAAACCGGTGAGACCATTACCGCTCACAACCGCCGCACCCAGACCCTCCCTCCCCGGTATGCCCCCCTCTGGCTGGGGGTGGACTTTGCCGAACGGGCGGAACTGTACCGCAGCATCGAACAGCGGGTAGACCGGATGCTGGAGCTGGGGCTTGTGGAGGAAATCAAAGACCTGCTGGCCTCCGGTGTGCCCGAAACCACCACCTCCATGCAGGCCATCGGCTACAAGGAATTTGTTTCCGCACTTGACTGCCGGTGTACAATAGAAGAAGCAACGGCGGATGTGAAGCAGGCCTCCCGGCACTATGCCAAACGCCAGCTCACCTGGTTCCGCCGCAACAGGGAAATCAACTGGCTGATCCGCCGCGCCGGACAGAGCCAGACAGAAATATTTGATTCGGCTCGACAGCTTTGCCGCGGATTCGACAAATGAAATATGCTAGGATAGATGTATCTTCAAAGAAAGAAGGGATACATATGTCCGACGCAGTCAATTTACAGGACGCCATTCTCAAGGAGGTTCGCCGGGATAAGGTTCCCGTGACCCTGTTCCTGATGAACGGCTTCCAGCTCCGAGGGATCGTCACGGGCTACGACAGCTTCGTGGTGGTGCTGGTGAGCGATGGCAAACAGCAGATGATCTACAAGCATGCCATCTCTACACTGGCTCCGATCCGGCCGCTGAAAGCAGCAGCCACTCCCGCATAATGCAAAGGGCGACGGAGATTCCATCCGCCGCCCTTTTGTTTTGATCACAGAGAGGAAGGGTTTTCATGTCCATTGCATCCAATGTATCCGCCATCCGGGCGCGGATGGCCGGTGCCGCCAAAGCCGCCGGCCGTGATCCCGGTGAAATTCAGCTCTGCGCCGCCACCAAAATGAATGATGCCGATGCCGTCCGTCAGGCCATTGCCGCCGGGGTGGACTGCTGTGGTGAAAACCGGGTGCAGGAGCTGGTGCTCAAGAGCAGCCAGAATGCCTACGCCGGCGCTCCCGTCCATTTTATCGGCCATCTGCAAACCAACAAGGTTCGCCAGGTGGTGGGGCACGTGGATCTGATTCAGAGCGTGGACAGCGCCCATCTTCTGCAGGCCATCAACGCGGAGGCCGGGAAGCAGTCCCTGATTCAGAATGTACTGCTGGAGGTCAACATCGGCAGGGAAGCCTCCAAGGGCGGATTTGCACCGGAGGAAATCCTTCCTTTTCTCGAACATATAGACGAATTTCGGAACATTCGGGTGCGTGGACTCATGGCGATCCCCCCGATCAGCCATCATTCCGGAGAAAACCGCAAATTTTTTCAAGAAATGTTGCAGCTTTCTGTTGACATAACGGAAAAAAAATACGATAATGTGTCTATGGACTGCTTGTCTATGGGAATGTCCGATGATTTTGAAGATGCCATTGCCTGCGGAAGCACCATGATCCGCGTCGGAACCGCCATCTTCGGCGCCCGGGACTATGTCAAGCTTCATCAAACATGATGTGAACATACAGGAGGATATACAGAAATGAGTTTTTGGGATAACGTCAAGAAATTTGCCCAGCCCTACGCAGACGACGACTACGATGATTATAACGAGGATGACGAGTATCTCGACGATTATGACGAACCCGCTGAGCCTGCCCGCCGCGCACCCGCCCGCCGCAGCTCCGCTGCCAGCGCGCCCGTGCAGGATGAGGACGACGAAGAGGATTACAGCCTGGGCGTGAGCACCGGCGCACAGAGCGCCGCGCCCGCCGGAACTTCTTCCGGATTTAACGGCCGGATCCTGAACACCGGCAGCAACGCCGGCCCCAAGCAGGAGGTTGTTCTGTTCCGCCCTGCCAGCTTCAACGACACTTCCAAGGCAGCCGATCATCTGCGCAACCGCAAGGCCGTGGTTCTGAATCTGGAAAACGTGGACAAGGCCATGTCCCGCCGTGTGGTGGATTTCCTGTCCGGCTGTGTCTACGCCGTAGATGGAAGCGTGAAAAAAATCGCCCAGTCTGCCTATCTGTTCTGCCCGGCCAACATGGATGTGGTGGGCGATCTGGAGAGCCTGCAGGCCGAGGTTGAGAGCTACATCTAACGCGAAAGGAAGAGATTACTATGTTTACACCGCAGCAGCTTGAGCAGATATCTTTCGGCAAACAGACCTTCGGCGGCTACGACATGAACGATGTCGATGAATTTCTGGAGCCACTGATTGAGGACTACGTCACCCTGTACAAGGAAAATGCCCTGCTCAAGAGCAAGATGCGCGTTCTGGTGGGCAAGCTGGAAGAATACCGCAAAAATGAGGCATCCATGAAGGACGCCATTGTCAATGCCCAGAAAACCTGCGATAAGATGGTGCGCGAAGCCGAGGAGAAATGCTCCAAGATGCTCAGCGACGCCAATGCTTCCGCCATGCAGAATGCCCAGAATACCGACGCGCTGGTTTTCGCCGAGAAGGCCCGGGTGGAGGAAGCCCGGAAGGCGGCCACCACCAAAATTGAGGAAATTCAGGAGCAGATGCGCTCCTGCATTCAGGCGCTGGACCGGATCAAGCACGCCAATCAGCCTTCCCGGGCTGCAGAGAATGGGCAGGACGCCGCAAAGTCCGCCGCAGATGCCGTTGCCGACGAGATCTCCCAGAATCTGGAAGCGCTTGTGGGCACCACCGTGGACACCGCCCCCAAGGCAGAGCCCCGGCATCCCTCCAATGACACCACCACCAGCAAATTCGCCAATCTGCAGTTTGGCCGCAATTACGATCCCACCCACAAGTAAGAGGGATTTTCTGAATACCGCAACGCGACGATGAGGACAGGTCATCATACACACCGCTTTCAGAGAACTGCCGGATGGTGCAAGGCAGCAGGCAGGCGGATGGTGATATCACCTCGGAGCTGCGCGCCGAACGCCTTGAGCAAGTAGACCGCGCCGGGTTCGCCCGATACAGCGTTTCTGAGCGCTGCCCGCAGGGCAGAACAAGAGTGGTACCGCAGAGGTTTATGCGCCTTTGTCTCTTATCCGGAGGCAAAGGCGCTTGTCTTTTTTACCAATTATCATACGGAGGTATATTCCAATGGAATACAAAAACACCATCATCACCCCAAAGACCGACTTTCCCATGAAGGCAGGTCTGCCTGCCCGGGAGCCTGCCATGCTCCAGCGCTGGGAGGAGCAGGATCTTTACCACGCCATGCTGGAAAAGAACAAGGATAAACCCCGGTTTGTCCTGCACGACGGCCCTCCCTTCTCCAACGGCGACATTCACATGGGTCACGCACTGAACAAAACCCTCAAGGATTTTATCGTCCGCTCCCACGCCATGATGGGCTACTACACCCCCTATGTTCCCGGCTGGGACAACCACGGGATGCCCATTGAGTCCGCCATCATCAAAAAGAACAAGCTGAACCACAAGGCCATGCCGGTACCCGAGTTCCGCAGCGCCTGTGAGGACTTTGCCGAGAGCTATATCCAGCGGCAGATGGCCGGCTTCAAGCGTTTGGGCGTGGTGGGCGACTGGGAGCACCCCTACCGCACCATGGACAAGCACTTCGAGGCCGAGGAAGTGAAGATTTTTGGCGCCATGTACCAGAAGGGCTATATCTACAAGGGTCTGAAGCCCGTATACTGGTGCCCCAAGGACGAAACCGCGCTGGCCGAGGCCGAAATCGAGTATCAGGACGATCCCTGTACCTCCGTCTACGTCAAGTTCCCCATGAAGGACGATCTGGGCAAGCTGGCAGGGTTTGACCTGAGCAAGACCTACTTTGTTATCTGGACGACCACCATCTGGACACTGCCCGGCAACATGGCCATCTGTTTGCATCCCAGGGAGACCTACGTGCTGGTGAAGGCCGGCAACGGCGAGACCTATATCATGGCCGAAGCTCTGATGGATAAGGTCATGCACATCGGCGGCTTTGACAGCTATCAGGTTCTCGCCCGTTATCCCGGCGCGTTCTTCGAGAATATGCTGGCGCAGCATCCCTTCCTGCCCAAGACCTCCCGTCTGGTGCTGGCCGAGTATGTCACCATGGATTCCGGTACCGGCTGCGTCCACACGGCGCCCGGCTTCGGCGCCGACGACTATCAGACCTGTATGCGCTACGGCATGGAGCTGGTGGTGCCCGTCAACGATCAGGGCCGCCACACCGAATACGCCGGCAAATACGCCGGTATGAAAACCGACGAGTCCAACCCGGTCATTCTGGCCGACATGAAGGAAGCCGGTGTGCTCTTCGCCTCCGAAGAGATTGTCCACTCCTATCCCCACTGCTGGCGCTGCAAGAACCCCATCATCTTCCGGGCAACCCCCCAGTGGTTCTGCTCCGTGGAGTCCTTCAAGGACGAGGCCATTTCCGCCATTGAGAATGTAAAGTGGCTGCCCGCCTGGGGCGGCGAGCGGATGGCCAGCATGATCCGGGAGCGGGCCGACTGGTGTATCTCCCGCCAGCGCCGTTGGGGTTTGCCCATTCCCGTGTTCTACTGCAAGGACTGCGGCAAGCCTGTCTGCACCCCTGAAACCATCGACCACATCTCCAGGCTGTTTGATGAGCATGGCTCCAACATCTGGTTTGAGAAGGATGCCATGGAGCTGATTCCCGAAGGCCTGACCTGCCCCCACTGCGGCGGCACTCACTTCGACAAGGAAACCGACACGCTGGATGGCTGGTTTGACTCCGGCTCCACCCACTTTGCCTCTCTGATGCACGACACGCCCGAGCTGTGGCCTGCGGACGTGTATCTGGAGGGCGCCGACCAGTACCGGGGCTGGTTCCAGTCCAGTCTGCTGACCTCCGTGGGCGCTCTGGGCAACGGCGCGCCCTTCAAGCAGGTGTTGACCCACGGCTGGACGGTGGACGGCCAGGGCCGCGCCATGCACAAGTCCCTGGGCAACGGCGTGGACCCCGCCGATCTGATTCGCGACTACGGCGCCGATATTGTGCGGCTGTGGGCTGGTTCCTCCGACTATCACGCGGATGTGCGCTGCTCCAAGGAAATTTTCAAGCAGCTCAGCCAGAACTACCTGAAATTCCGCAACACCGCCCGCTACTGTCTGGGCAATTTGAATGAGTTTGACCCCGATCATCTGGTTCCCGCCAGCGAGATGGAGGAGCTGGATAAATGGGCGCTGACCAGACTGGACGCACTGGTGAAACAGTGCCGCGAAGCCTACGAGGGCTATGAGTACCATGTGGTTTCCCACGCCATCAACGACTTCTGCGTGGTGGAGCTGTCCAGCTTCTATCTGGATATTATCAAGGATCGGCTGTACTGCGAGGAAAAGGACGGCCTGCGCCGCCGTTCCGCCCAGACTGCGTTGTATCTGATTGTGGATGCGCTGGCCAAGCTGTTCGCGCCCATTCTGGCCTTCACCTGTGACGAAATCTGGCAGGCCATGCCCCACCGGGAGGGGGACGACGCCCGGAACATCCTGCTCAACCAGATGCCCACTGACTTTGCCGACTATGCGCTGGACGCGGATACCATGGCCAAGTGGGATACCGTCATGAAGCTGCGTCAGGATGTGAACGGCGTGCTGGAGAAGGCCCGTGCAGACAAGCGTATTGGAAAGGCGCTGGAGGCTCATGTGACCCTGGCGACGGACAATGCATCGCTCAAGGCCGCCTGCGACGGTGTCAATCTGGCTGAGGTCTGCATTGTCTCCGCCGTGGACTGGAACGCGCCCGAAGAAGGTGCCGAGGTTGCCCCCGGTGTGAACTATCCGGAGCTGACCATCGGTGTCTCCGAGGCCAAGGGAACCAAGTGCCCCCGCTGCTGGATGCACTCCCTGCAGGCCAACGCCGAGGGCCTTTGCCCCCGCTGTGCCGCCGTCATCGCAAAGATGGACGTGGAGTTGTAAAAGCAACAAGTTACCCGGTTATCTCCAGAGGAGATAACCGGGTTCTCTTATGCCGTTTTTGAAAACGTTTGCCGGCCGAAAATCTTCCGCCCGAAACCGCAAAAAACCAGTTTTTCGAGGGCGCCTATGGATTACTGACTGTGAAGAGGGAGTGGAAATACCCGGTTTCTTCCATCAGGTTTTCAAAGGTTCCCTGCTCGATGATCCGGCCGTCCCGCAGAACGATGATCTCGTCATACTGCCGCAGCAGCGCCTCCTCCAGCCGGTGGGTCACCACAATCCGGGTCAGGCCGTCCAGCTTCAGAATCGCGTCCGTCACCTCAAAAGCCGTCTGATTGTCCAGCGCCGCCGTGGCCTCGTCCAGCATCAGCACCGGCGTGTTCCGCAGCAGGCTCCGGGCGATGGACACCCGCTGCCGTTCTCCGCCGGAAAGGCCGTTTCCGTTCTCGCCGCAGCGGTAGTTTTCACCCTTTGCCGCAATCACCGCCGCCAGACCGGAACGGTTTACAGCAGAATTCACCGCCTCGTCCGGGAAGTGACGGAACATGGTGATATTCTCCCGAATGGTGTTGTCAAACAGGAATACATTCTGGCCAATCAGGCTGATCAGGTCGTACAGGCTGTCCGAGTCCACCGTGCGAAGCTGTTTTCCATCAATGGTGATTGAACCTTGATAGCCATCGTAGGCGCCCATCAGCAGGTTCAGCAGCGTGCTCTTTCCGGAGCCGGAGGCGCCGACAAGCGCGTATTTCTTACCCGCTTCCATGCGCAGATTCACGTCCTTCAGCACCGGCTTTCCTTCCTCGTAACCAAAGGACACGTGCTCCATATCGATGGATTCCTTCAAAACCGGCGCAATCTGATCACCGGTATGTCCGGCATTTTCCGCGTTCAGCTCCGCCAGCTTATGGATCAGCGCCCGGGCTGCTTTCTGGCCTGCCCAATAGGTTGGTACAACCTGAATTGGATACATTGCGATGCCGCTTAAATTTACAAACACCATCACCGTGCCCACGGTGATTTCACCCCGCACCGCCAGAAACGCGCCGAATATGAATATCCCCAGTTGGAGCACCAGCCCAGCGCAGAGGCTTGCGGTATTCAGCAGCGCGCCATACAACCGTTTTTCCATCTTCCGGGACTCCACACCATTGTTGGCACTCTGAAACAGCGCGGCGGACTGACGTTCTGCCTTAAAGCTCTTGATGACCCCAAAGCCACTCAGCAAATCCCTGACTTGAGCGGTGAACTTTTCGTTCTCATCGGATACGCTCTTTTCCAGAACGGCATAGCGTTTCCCCATGACGACCGAAATCAAAATGGGAATCAGCGCGACCACGATCACCACCAGGGTCATTCCCACATGATAATACAGCATCATTGCCAATGCCAGAACGAATGTCGCGCACTGCTGCACCAATTGAATCCGATTGTCCAAATATTCCTGCTCCACGGCGTTCACATCGTTGGTCAGCGCGGAAAGATACCGGCTGGTGTTTTCCCTGGAAAAAGCACTGATGCTTTTCTGGCTCAGTCGGCTGAAAGCCAGCTCCTTGTACTGAACAGAGGCTTTTCGGATGAATTTTGCCTTGACCCTGCCCGTTAAGTACGCAACAGCGGCGAACAGCGGCAGCATTGCCAACACAATCCACAGAATATTCATCAGCTCTTTGATGTTGCCGGTTGTCATGCAATCCGTGACCGCGCCCAGAATCCAGGAAATGAACGGATTAAACAGGGCAATGGCCAATTGCAGAGCCAGTGCAATTCCAAAGTTCAGATGATTCCCCCGGTAAAAAGCGTGCAAATACTCCTGCTCCGGGCATTGTTTGGAAAGACGCTTCATGTCAGTTGTTTCCTTTCGAATTTGTTGGATGACAAAAATATAGCAGTTTTACCCGGTTGATTCAAGTGAACAGATGGGGATTTTTCTTCAAAAGCGGCTCAACCAGAGGTTGATTTCCCATTTTGTGCGTACTCCGCATTTTTCCGTCCCGGAAACAGAATTTACGCTTGACTTTTCCAAATTCCATGATATAATAAGCACGTTCGGTTCGAGACGCCGGTATAGCTCAGTTGGTAGAGCAACTGATTTGTAATCAGTAGGTCGGGGGTTCGAGTCCGTCTACCGGCTCCAGACAAAGGTAGCCAGTCAATGACTCGAATGTTTCAATGCAATCTGCCGGTGGCTGATTGCACAACCAGTTCAAAAACTGGTTGTCGCCTTGATTCCCGAGTCCGTCTAGCGGCTCCAATCGAGCCAATTGAATATGGGGGAGTTCCCGAGTGGCCAAAGGGGACAGACTGTAAATCTGCTGCGTTTCGCTTCGATGGTTCGAATCCGTCCTCCCCCACCAAGTGTTGCTAACAAAATAGATGCAACAAGAAAACCGCTAGAGTCTCTAGCGGTTTTCGCATTTTCTAGGGTAGTTTTATCATTCGATTTTCATAGATGCCATATAGATACCAGGTGGATTCGAACCACCGAAACAGTCATTAGAGGGCTGGTTTCGCTGATTTTTCAGCGGAGCCAGCCCTCTTTTTTCGTTTCTGGGAAAATTCTCAAGAAAAATATTACACAAATATCAAAACCCTGTGTTGTGTAGTTTGGCAGCACATATTCCGGAGGTGATTCCTATAGCAATTCTCTTTTCCCAGGTAAAAGTTCAGTCCGCTGATCAATCGGATACTTTCCTCATCAGCGGCATCCCCAAGGAGTACGATGACCTAACGGCATCCGTTCAACTCGAATGGTTCCTCCAGGACATCGACTCTGACAAAACCGTCCAAGTCCATGCAGATGCATTTCTCTATGGCGAGGGCGAAGTCGTGAACGCAACCCACGCGGAACTCTGCTACTTTCTGGACCGCATCAGGCTCAACCCCAACTTTCTGGAGAGCCGTTGCCAAAGTGCAGGTAGTAGCGACTTTAGCTTCGACTGGAGTCCCGGCGAATTGTTTGGACAAAAGTTCGGATCATGAATACTGCTAAGACGCAAAATCGGCACCCTGTGGGTGCCGATATACTGTTACCAATTGGAATTTGCCAACATCACAACTGTTGGATTTCGTTGGCAATCATAGCCACGGTTTTTTCGTTGGTGTCAATTTTAACCGTTTTGAGTGTGTCATACAGAGGTATTCTTGTTACACTTCTTTCAATTACATCCTCAACACGAATGCCGCTTTCCACATCCTTAGTTAATCTCTTGCGTAAATTGGCTTCGTCAGCAATAAGCGAAATACATTTCACATCACAGTTTTGTGTATCCAGTTTTTCTACGACGGAATCAATGATAGATTGCTGATGCATTACCCAACAGAAAATCACATTCTCATACGCTGAGCAATGCAAAAAGTTATTGAGTAAGTAGCAAATATTATCTGTCACCATAGATTTTGTTTCATCGGTTACTTGGAATGGGTCGGCATCCCAGCACCAGTCACCATCAAGAAACACACTATTCGGTAAAATCCTTTTTAGTTGCTGGCAAACGGCGGTTTTTCCAACGCCCATTGTTCCACCAACTATATATAGGTTTTTCATATACTCACCTACAGATTCAAGATTTTTCTTAAAGCAATTATAAACTGCGATTATACCATATATTCCGACATCGGGCATTCGCTTTTCATCGACGAAAAACGACCCGAATTGACAAGGCAAAGCGGAACCATCTTAGAAAATCATTGCGGTTTAAGCGGTGAAAACGGTAGGTAAACGAGGGCGGAATGAGATGCGGAAGCTAAGAGTGTAAATGTCAATGAATTTCTTTACCACTGACACTGAAAAAGTTTACCAGCGTTGACAATGAAATAGTTTACCACTCGGTAAACTTTGACACTGAATTTGTTTACCACCCCTTCAGTCTGTCCGCACACTGTCGGACTGGGCAGCGAACTCTGCCCGGTAGGGCTTGCTGGAATTCATGTTTAGAACAAAGCTGCGGTAGGTCAGCCGGTCAATCATGGCGGCAACCATGGTCTGGTTCTCAAACATGGTCAGCCACTCTGAGAACGGCAGGTTCGTAGACACAATAATACTCTTGCGTTCACTCCGGTCGGCAATGACCTTGAACAGCAGCTCCGACTGGTGCCGGTTAAAGGTGAGGTAGCTCATCTCATCAATAATCAGCAGATCACAGCTGGCGATCTGCTTCTCCAGCTTCAGCAGACGGTGACCGTCCAGAGCCTCAATCAGTTCGTTGGACAGATTCGCCGCGGTGTAGAACCGAACATTCAAGCCCTGCATACAGGCTTTGAGTCCCAACGCAATGGACAGATGGGTTTTCCCGGTGCCGGGATTGCCAATCATGACCACATTCTGTTTCTGGCTTATAAAGTCACAACTGGCCAACTGTCGGATCTGAGCTTCCGACACGTGTTCCAGATAGGAGAAGTCAAACTCCTCCAGTGTTTTTGTGTAGGGAAACCGCGCAGAGCGGATCTTCCGCTTTCGGTTGCCGTCTTGTCGGTTTTCCAGTTCTGCGCGCATCAGCGATACCAGAAAGTCGTCAAACCCTTTGTCACCGTCCAGCTGCCGGATTACTTCTTCGTACTGGTTAAAGGTCGGCACCCGCAGTTGCTTGGCGTACATGGAAATCAGTTGCCGGTTCAACTCGTTCATCTTGCAGCCACCCCGCATTTCTCGTCATAGTATGCCAGATTGGTCTGGTTGATGTAAATGTCATTCTGGAACCGGATAACCGTATTTTTCTCTGGTTCCTCCAGATAGCTGCGAATGAGATCCACAGTGGGCGTAATACTGCCCGGAATCCGGTTCTTCGCGAAAATAACTCTGTCCTCACCATAGTCCACACACAGCCGCAGAAGACGAACCATGTCCTTGTTTCCACCGGGAAGATGCTTCCCCAGATCCAAAAGCTCCTTCTTTACGGTCTGGCGGACCGGCTTTGACTGAAACACACTGCGGGGTTTCCGCTCCAGAAGGCCGATGTAGTGTTCCAGCTTGTAAGCTGTCTTCCCCTGACCGGAGATGCGCTCATAGGTAACAACCGTATCACGGTCACAGATGATCTCCACTTTATTGGCATAGCCCTTGACAGTGACAGCCTTTCTCAGAAAACGCACAGGTACGGAATACTCGTTCCGGTCGAAGCGGATTGTGGAGTAGTCTCCCACGGTGGAGGTAGTAATTCTGGCGGTTTCATAGCGATACGGTGCCACCGGATGCAGGCAGGTCTGTTCCGCGCGATACATCTCTTTCACCGTCTGGGAACGGCCCTGGACCTTGTGGGCATTGCGGTATTGAAGGCAGCTTTCCAGAAGCTGCTCATTCAGAGCTTCCATGGAATCCACTCTGGGCACTGGCACCAGAAAATTATTCCGGGCATAGCCCACCAAATTCTCCACCAGACCCTTCTCGTTGCCGCTGGCTACATTACAGAAGTCGGTGGCAAACACATAATGGGCCGCAAACATCCGGTAATAGTCCTGTGCAACAGCATGGAGGCCGAAACCTTCTTTGACACCGACTTTGCCGTTGTCAAAGATGAGCCGTCTGGGAACACCGCCGAAATGGTCAAACATTCGCTGCTGGGCTTCCAGAAAGCTCTCTGCATTCTGGTTCAGGCAGGCCATGACGAAGATGTCACAGCTGCAGCAGAGCCTTCCACAGAAGATCTGGATGGTTTTCCGCTCTCCACGCAGATAAATGGTGGCCTCGCCCCAGTCGATCTGAATAGCATCGCCGGGGTCATATTCCAGGGGCATATCTGCCTGCGCCGGGACGTATTGGGCTCTCATTTCATGGACCACACGGCGCACAATGGAGTAGGAGCCGGTAAACCCCATCTCGGACACCAGACGGTCATAGATCCGCTTGGCGGTGTGAGACTGCTTCCGCAGCCCCTCCTCCTTGTCCGTTTCCAGACACATCCGAATGAAGTTTTCGACCTGCGGAGTAACCACACTCGGAGTACGCAGATATTCCTTCCGGACTCCAGGCATGATGGCTCCCTCACAGTATTTCTTTACCGTCGGCCTGGATACACCCAGTCGTTTTGCGATTGATCTCTGTGATTCTCCGGAAATATACGCCTCCCGGATCTGCGAGTAAAGTG